>NZ_JAIZRT010000003.1:0-1038950 GCF_020420065.1 Burkholderia sp. AU31624 | reverse complement strand
GGTCGAACAGTCGGTGCACATCTACAACCATGAGCGACCGCATACGGCTCTGAAATACAAAACGCCCGATGCGGTGCATCGGGCGTTCTAGCGCCTGGATACTGTCAACCTATTCCAGGACTTGACATGCGGATCCGGTAGCGCGGGTTCAGCCCTTCTTCGCTTCGCCCGAGTCGCCGTAGAACTGCTCGACCAGTTCCTGCACGAGGTAGCGATGATGCGGCGACAACGCTTCGATCTTCGACGCGAGTTCGATCGTCTCGGGCGTCGGCGGATAGCGCTCGTCGCGTGGCAGCGGTTGCGGCGTCGGGTGTTCGATCACGCTCGGCGACGGGCCGTAATGCAGCCAGTGGACTTCGACGCGCAGCCATTCGGCGAGCGTGACGAGTTTGTCCGACGTTGGGATCGTGCGGCCCGTCAGCCATTTGTGCGCGGTTTGCGGCGAAACGGGCTGCGCTCCGCGGTGGCGCAGATTGAATCGGTTCGCCAGCTCCGTCGCACCGGTGACCTTCTCCGGGCTGCGCCGCAGGGCGAATTTCAGGCGTTCCGAGAACGCGGCTTTTTCTTCGGATGTCGGCATGGGGAGATTGTGCAATTCCACCGTCGTGTCCCAGACAACCGTTCAGGATAAACATAACTCGTTCAGACGAATCCCGGTCTTGATCGAGGTGGGTGCTGGAATTAAGGGCCGCAGCGTTAGGCCGCTCCAGCAGGCATACTCGTCCGAAATGGTGGCTGCGACATGGCGCCTGGATGATACCTGGCTTATCCCCGGTGGGATAAATTCGAGCGTGTCCGAATCCTGAGCGGCGGCCGGTGACGGGTGTGCCGGCACGCTACAATGCCGGCGTTCCGATGCCCGAAGTGTTGCGCGGGCGCACCATATTCACTGATCACCCGATTCATCCCATTCATTCGATTCCCATGCTCGCTACCGATTCCGATCCGATCGTCGCCATTGCCACTGCTGCCGGCCGGGGTGGCATCGGGGTCGTCCGCGTGTCGTTCGGGCGCGGCGGCGAGGCGGCCGCGTTGCCGCTGATCGACGCGTTGTGCGGGCAGAAGCTCGCCCCGCGCCACGCGAGCTACGTGCCGTTCCTCGACGAGCACGGCGCGCCGCTCGACCGCGGGATCGCGCTGTACTTCCCGGCGCCGCATTCGTACACCGGCGAGCACGTGCTCGAGCTGCAGGGGCACGGCGGGCCGATCGTGATGCAGTTGCTGCTGCAGCGTTGCCTCGATGCGGGGCGCGGTTTCGGGCTGCGGCTCGCGGAGCCCGGCGAATTCACGCGGCGCGCGTTCCTGAATGACAAGCTCGACCTCGCGCAGGCCGAGGCCGTCGCCGACCTGATCGAGGCGAGCACCGAAGCCGCCGCGCGTTCGGCCGGGCGTTCGCTCGACGGCGCGTTCTCGCGGCAGATCCATGCGCTCGTCGACGACGTGATCACGCTGCGGATGCTGGTCGAGGCGACGCTCGATTTTCCGGAAGAAGAGATCGATTTCCTGGAAGCGGCCGACGCGCGCGGCAAGCTCGCGAAGATCCGCGCGCAGCTCGCGCACGTGCTGGGTGATGCGCGGCAGGGGGCGCTGCTGCGCGAAGGGCTGTCGGTCGTGCTGGCGGGGCAGCCGAACGTCGGCAAGTCGTCGTTGCTGAATGCGCTGGCCGGCGCGGAGCTGGCGATCGTCACGCCGATCGCGGGCACGACGCGCGACAAGGTCGCGCAGACGATCCAGGTCGAAGGGATTCCGCTGCACATCATCGATACGGCCGGGTTGCGCGAGACCGAGGACGAGGTCGAGCGGATCGGCATCGCGCGCACGTGGAGCGAGATCGAGCGGGCGGATGTCGTGCTGCATCTGCTGGATTCGCGCACCGGGATGACGGCGGATGACGAGACGATCGCGGCGCGGTTCCCGGGCGGCGTGCCGGTGGTGCGCGTGCTGAACAAGACGGATCTGACCGGTGTGGCGGCGTGCGTCGAGCATCCGGCGGCGGAAGGCGATCTGACCGAGGTGCATCTGTCCGCGAAGCGCGGCGACGGGATCGACATGCTGCGTGCGGAGCTGCTGCGGATTGCAGGGTGGCAGGCGGGGGCCGAGGGCGTTTATCTTGCGCGCGAGCGGCATTTGATCGCGCTGCGGGCCGCGCAGGAGCATTTGGCCCAAGCGGCGGATCATGCGGAGCAGCGCGCGCAGTCACTCGATCTGTTTGCCGAAGAACTGCGGCTCGCGCAGGAGCAGCTCAATGCGATTACCGGGGAGTTCACTTCTGATGATCTGCTGGGGGTGATTTTTAGCAGGTTTTGTATTGGGAAGTGAGCTGGCGCTCAAGTTAGCCGACTTTCTCTCTCAATCGCTGTATTTCCGTGGGCGCGGGTTGGACAAGCCCTGGCATACCACTTTCAACAAGGTTGTGAACCCGCAAAGCTTTTCGGTGCCAACTTGTCCTGCGGAAAAACCAACAAACCAGAAAAGAGGGCGGAGTGTCGGAGAGCGGAAGCGACGACCAAGAAGTTCGAGCCAAGCACGCAACCTATTCGGTGCTGAGGGAGCGCATTGTCGAGCATGCCTTCATCGCGGAAGTCATGCGTCTGCTTTGGCTGCGAGACGTCATGGACATCGAGGTATTGCGCGCGGAGTTCGATACGAGCGGCTACGACCTTGTCATGAGCAGCGCGAGTGTCCTGCGGCATATTCAGCTCAAGGTATCGCTTTATGACGGTGCTCGGTCCCGGGTCAACATCAACCTGAAGCTGGGAAAATGCCCGAGTGGTTGTGTTCTCTGGATCGTTGTCGATCACGATCTCAAGGCCATCGAGTATCGCTGGTTCGGCGGGCCTCCAGGCGATCCGCTCCCCGACATTGAGGACCGTGGTGTCGTGCGGCATACGCGGGCCAATGCACTTGGGCTGAAGGCGGTTCGAGACGGGCAGCGTTCGCTATCACAGTCGGAATTTAGGTCTCTCGACGGCCTGGAAGCGGTGATCGAGCAATTGTTCGGAATTGAACGTCCGAAATCGTAACCCCATCCGGACCTTCACTTGCATCAATCCCAGTCCCGATGATGATGGTGGTAGTAGCCGCCACCACCGTAGTACCCGCCGCCATCAGGCACCACGATACAGCCGCTCAACAGCACGGCGACGCCGGCAATCAGCAAAAGGGTCTTCTTCATCGCGTTTACCTGCATGGGTTCAATATGAAACCCAGCATAGCGAGCGCCCGCAACACCGGCTGTAAGCGATCGTTTCCCTGCTGCGCAATCCGTAACGGCGGATTATTCCGGTCACAATGACCGTAACAAATCTCCGAAGAATCCCTGAAACCGCAGACGTTTTCAGGCGGTGACGACCCTGTTTCGCCCTGTATCCTTCGCACGATACAGCGCGGCATCGGCGGCTTCGATCAACGCATCGGGCGTCGACAGATCGTCGGGCGACACGGTCGCGCAGCCGACGCTCACGCTCACGCGTCCGGCGGGTGCGGTCGGCATCGCGAGATCGAGCCGCAGCACCGCTTCCCGCGCTTCCTCGGCGACCAGCCGGGCCCCACGCGCCCCCGTGTTCGGCAGCACGATCGCGAACTCCTCGCCGCCGTAACGCGCGACCATGTCCGCTGGCCGCCGCACCGCGCCGGCCAGCGCATTCGCGACCGCGATCAGGCACGCGTCGCCCTTCACGTGGCCGAACGCGTCGTTGTACGCCTTGAAGCGATCGACGTCGACCATCAGCAGCGACAGCGGTTCGCCTTGCCGTCGCGCCTGCAGGAACAGCGTGTGGAAATGATCGTTGAAGTGCATGCGGTTGAATGCGCCCGTCAGGCCGTCGCGGGCGGACGAACGGATCAGCGTCGCGTGCGCCTCGAACAGCCGCTGGTACAGCATCGTCACTTCCCACGCGAGCACGCACACGAGCACGCCCGGCGTGAACATGCTGAACACGCGCGCGAGGTACCAGCCGACCGTGAAGCGATGGGTGCTCATCAGGTTCAGCGTCGTGTCGGTGAGGCACGCGAGTACCGCGATCGCGAGCCACAGGTCGAGCGTCGTACGCAGCCGGCCGGTGGCCAGCACGGCCACGAGCGCCAGCGCATTGAGCAGCCACACGATCAGCGCGACGACATTGACGGGCAGCACGGCCGCGTCGCCCGGCGGATGAAACGCGGGCGGCAGCGACACGTTCAGTGCAAACAGGCACAGCACCCCGGCGACGACAGCCGGCCCGCCGATCAGCGCGACCGTCCACCTGCGTGTCTGCTGCGCGCCGATCGGGGCGCGCGCCAGCCGCTCGCGCGCGAGCAGCGCGACCATCACGAAACCGGGGAAGCCGGCATGCCAGAAGATCCACATCCACGCGGCGCTTTGCGGTTGCGCGCCGAACAGCCCGTGCGGCGCGAACACGCCGGGAAAGGTGAGCAGCTGCAATGCGACGGCGAGCGCAGTGAACGCGTAGGCGCCGCCGAGCGCGCCGAGCACCGGCTGGCGCGTCACGGTGAACTGCGCGCCGAGAAAGAACGCCGCGATGCTCGCGGTGGTGAACACGGTGAGCGCGCACATCGGCATGAACGGCTCGACGGCCGGCAGCTCGACGTTCGCGTGCGGCGCGGCGATCCCGAGCGCGAGCACGATGACGAGCGCCGTCAGGGCGCCGAACCAGAGCTGACGGCGTGTCGTGTGCTGGATCAGGATGCCTTCCATGGAGTTCCCCGGGCACGTAGGCGGAAACACCCGGTCTTGCGCCGGGCGACAGGCAACCGGCCGCTGCGCGACCGGTGCGGCCTGATCCTATCGCGTTATGGGTGCGCGCTCAAACCCCGAAGCCGGGACCGAAGTTGCCGGCGACCCACTGGGTGACGGCATTCACGTCCGCGTAGTCCTGCTCGGGCAGGCCGTCGAGCATCGACAGCACTTCGTTGCTGGCGCCGGCGTCGCGCGCGGCATCGACGATCGCATCCTTGTTGGCCGGGTAGCGGACGGCCGCCAGCACGTCGGCGATTTGCAGGTCGATCGTTTCGCTGGGAATATCACGCGGAGGTTGGGCGGGCTGGTCGTTCACGGCGGCGTCTCGCGGAGTGAGCGGATCAAGTGGGAATCGGATCGAGGCGAAATTCGGGGGCTTAACAGCGCGCGTCACGCGTTCACATGCCAGGGCGGCCGGGCCGGCACGCCCCGCGGATGAACGGCAATCGACTCAATGCCCGCGTCGCACGCGGCGCCACGGATGTTTCCAGTCGATGTGCGGTGCGTTTTCGTCGCGCGGATGCTGGCGCCGATGTTCCTGCCAAAGTTCGTCGGAAAACAGCGCCGCGACGATCACGAGCGGCAGCACGAGGAATATTCCGAGTATGACTTGCTCGAACACGATAGCCTCCTTGCGGTGGCAGGAACCCTTGCTCCCATTCTAGGCTCTGAACTTCGCCCGCGTTCAATTTCTTACAGTGCGAAACAGGCCCGGATGCGGCCTTGCCGCACGTGCGCCGGCATCAAAAAGGACATGAACATGCAACTCCAGAACGATACCAACACGCTCGCGCTGCGGCCCCTGGAGCGCCAGGACCTGCGCTTCGTCCACGAGCTGAACAACGACGCAAAGATCATGCGCTACTGGTTCGAGGAGCCGTACGAAACCTTCTCGGAACTGTCACAACTGTACGACCGCCACGTGCACGACCAGCGCGAGCGCCGTTTCGTCGCGGTCGATGCGCAAGACGAACTGGTCGGCCTCGTCGAGCTGATCGAGCTCGACTACATCCATCGCCGCGGCGAATTCCAGATCATCATCGCGCCGCAACGCCAGGGGCGCGGCTATGCGGGCCAGGCGACGCGTCTTGCGATCGAGTACGCGTTCAAGGTGCTGAACATGCGCAAGCTGTACCTGATCGTCGATACGTCGAATGCGGCGGCGATTCACGTGTATGAGAAATGCGGATTCCAGCACGAGGCCGAATTGAAGGAAGAATTTTTCGGAAACGGCGCGTATCACAACGCTTATCGCATGTGCATTTTTCAGCGCGATTATTTCGAACGCCAGCAAGCTACCCAGAATAAGGCAGGGTAAACACGCTGGCCAAATGCGCTTGCGGCGGGGCTTTCGCGGGCGCTGAAACCATGCGGCGAAGTACGGATAAATACGGATGCGCTTATACCTGGCATTTTTCTTGTATCAGGTAAATGCGATTCCGCGTTGCGGTAAAGTCGAATCGTTTCGGATGACTTTATGTGCGGCGCATCAAAATGATCCGGATAGCGAAATGGATTATCCAAACCGTTCAATCGCCGCATTGTAACTTTGATGAAAGTCTTGCTGAGTAACGCTTTCCGCCCGGCGGCGCGAGCCGGTTCGTCGGGCGGTGCGCGTCGTCGTGTCTACGCAGGGTGAGAAAAACAGGCTGCGCACGGGGTGCGACAATCCGCCGCTATTGCGGTCGCACAACAAATGTGCTTGCTATCGCTTGCCGGTCTTCTAAAGTGAAAAACGCGGGTTCACGATCACCTTTAAACACATAGCTAACCCAAGCCTGGTGCCCGCAAGCCTGGAGACAGAACATGATGAAACGTACCGGTATCCTCTTTGCCCTCGTCGGCGCATTTTGCGCGGTGTCGATTGCCCAAGCCGGCGGCGATTCAGCCGTCAAGCCGAAGCAGGAAATCCAGTTGACGAAGAACGCATGGGGCTGCCTGTCGAAAGACAATCTGGACTCCGTACTGAGTCACGAGCGTGACGGCAAGTCGCAGGCGAAGCAGCAATACTTCGACGATTACCGGTGCCTGTCGGTGCCGGAAGGCCAGCGCTTCCGCGTGGTGTCGGTCGACCAGGGCGACGTGCAGTTCGTCAGCGCCGACAACAGCGATCAGCAGGGTCTCTGGACCGATTCGCGCTTCGTCAAGCAGTAACCGCTCATTCACCGCGCCGTCACACGACGCGCGAGCGCGCCGGCCCGATGAGCCGGCGGCGCGAACCGAACACGGCCCGGCCCATGCCGGGCCGTTGCGCTGTGGGTAGTGCATGACAGGCGCCGGACGGCCCGCATTCGGTATCATCACGGCCCGACCGAACCGAATGCCCGCCCGGGCCGACTCCGCATGGCGCTGAAATCCACGATCTACAAAGCCGAACTGCAAATCGCCGACATGGATCGGCATTACTACGCCGATCACGCGCTGACGGTGGCGCGCCATCCGTCCGAAACCGACGACCGGATGATGGTGCGCATCGTCGCGTTCGCGCTGTTCGCGCACGAGCGGCTCGAATTCTGCAAGGGGCTGTCGGACGTCGACGAGCCCGACCTGTGGCAGAAGGACCTGACCGGCGCGATCGACGTCTGGATCGAAGCCGGCCAGCCCGACGAGCGGCGCATCTCGAAGGCGGCCGGCCGCGCCGGGCAGGTCACGGTGATCGCATATGGCGGCAAGACGTCGGATATCTGGTGGCAGGGCGTGCGCAGCAAGGTCGAGCGGCTGCGCAACGTGCAGGTGCTGTCGCTGAACGACGGTGTCGCGGCCGCGCTCGGGAAACTCGCGGAGCGCACGATGCGCCTGCAATGCACGGTGCAGGACGGCGCCGCGTGGATCTCGAGCGCCGACCACGATCCGGTGGCGGTCGAGTGGACGGTGCTGAAGGCGCGCGCGGACGCGTGACGGCCCGCGTACCGGCCGCGTTCAGCCGACCGCGGCCGGTGGCCCCTTGAATTCGAGCATGTTGCCTTCCGGGTCGAACAGGTAGATCGACGGCCCGTAGCCGCCGGCGCCGTAGCGCTCCGCGGGCGCGCCCGGCCGCGCGCCATGCGTGGCGAAATGGGCGGCCAACGCGTCGGGATCGAACGGCTCGACGCGCAGGCACAGGTGATCGAGATTGCGTCCCGTGCCGGGCGGGCCGCTGTCGGGACGGTCGATCGGGCCGCCGACCGACAGCAGGTCGATCAGCGCGTCGCCGGCGCGCAGTTGCACGAGGCCCAGATCGGGCTGTTCCTTCTCCACATGGCAGCCGACGGCGTCGCAGTAAAAGCGCGTCATCGCGGCCATGTCGGTCACGCGCAGCACGATGTGATCGATCGCGCGGATGGTCGGTTTCATGGGCAAGGCTCTCCTTCGCAGTCCACGAGCATCGAGTGTAGACGCATCGCGCCTGCGCCGCCGGCCGGAACGCGGCACAATCGGCGGACGAAAAAAAGCCCGTTCACGCAGAGCGGAACGGGCTTAATCCATATCAGGAGGAGACATGGAGGAGACAGTTCCAACTATACACACGGCGATGGTGCGACGCAATATTCCGAATGCAAAAAAACGTCAGGACGGCGATTTGTCGCATCCGCACTGCAGCAAAATGGTGACGGGACAATGACGAAAACCGCGCCGGAACAGCCGGCGCGCGCGGTTTGTCGGATTTATTTTCAGTCGATTCGCCCCCGATTATCGAGCCCGAATCACAGAGCAAGATTCAGGGCGCGACGGCACGTGCCGATGTCTAGAGTAGGCACCATCTACACTAGAGAGTGCGAGGTTCAGATGAAAACCGCCTATCCGACCGATGATGCCCGCTGGGGCGCCGTCACCGAGCGCGATCCGCATGCGGACGGCGCGTTCTTCTACGCCGTAAGCACGACCGGCGTGTTCTGCCGCCCGACCTGCGCGTCGCGGCTGCCGCGCCGCGAAAATGTGTCCTTCTACGCCGATACGGCCGCCGCGCGTGCGGCTGGCTTCCGGCCCTGCAAGCGCTGCCAGCCGGAAGGGCTGCCGCGCGAGCTCGAGATCGTCAACCGCGCGTGCGCGGTGCTCGACGCGCAGGCCGAACGGCTCACGCTGCAGCAACTGAGCGACGCCGTGCACGTGAGCCCGTTTCACCTTCAGCGGCTCTTCAAGCGCGTGGTCGGCGTGTCGCCGCGGCAGTACCAGGCCGCGCAGCGCGGCGCCGCGCTGCGGCAGGCGCTGCAAAGCGGGCAGCCGGTCACGCAGGCGGCCGTCGACGCGGGCTTCAACTCGCCGTCGCGGCTCTATGCGTCGGTGCCGCGCGAGCTCGGGATGGCGCCGTCGGCGTTTCGCCGGCAGGGCGCGGGGCTGCGGATCGACTATGCGACCGCATCGACGTCGCTCGGCACCGTGCTCGTCGCCGCGACCGGGCAGGGCATCTGCCGGATCGCGTTCGGCGACGAGCCGGCCGCGCTCGTCGGCGAGTTGAAGGATGCGTTCGCGCGTGCCGAACTGGTCGAAGCGTCGACACGGCTTGAGCCGTTCGTCGCGCAAATCCGCGCGTATCTGGATGGCACACGGCACGCGTTCGACCTGCCGCTCGACATCGCGCCGACCGCATTCCAGCAGCGCGTGTGGGAGGCGCTGACGCATATTCCGTACGGCGAAACGCGCAGCTACTCGGAGATTGCCGAGGCGCTGGGTGCGCCGCGCGCGGTGCGCGCCGTCGCGTCCGCGTGTGCGTCGAATCCGGTCGCGCTCGCGATCCCGTGCCACCGGGTCGTACAGAAGGGTGGCGCGCTTTCCGGGTATCGTTGGGGCGTGCGCCGCAAGGCGACGCTGCTCGCTTCCGAAGCGCGTCATGTGCACGACGATCAAACCGAATCCGTTGCGGAGGGCAGCGCAGTTTGAGCATCGCAAAAACAACCATCACTTCCATCGTGAACGGCGGCCATGTGCCGCCGTCCGCGCAAATGGAGCTGCGCTTCAATGCGCCTTACGACTGGGCGCGCGTGCTGCGCTTTTTCAGCGGGCGCGCGATTCCGGGTGTCGAGCAGGTGGCGGACGGCGTGTATCGCCGCATCGTCGACCTGCACGGCGATGCCGGCCGGCTCACGGTCGCGAAACATCCGCGCAAGCACTGCCTGGTCGCGACGGTAGAAGGCGCGGTCGCGCGTCATGTCGATGATGCGTTCGCCATGCGCGTCGCGACGATGTTCGACCTCGGCGCCGATCCGGCCGCCATCGGCAGCGGGCTCGCGCGCGATCCGTGGTTTGCGCCGCTCGTCGAGGCCGCGCCGGGGCTGCGTGTGCCGGGCGCATGGTCGGGGTTCGAGCTGGCCGTGCGCGCGATCGTCGGCCAGCAGGTCAGCGTGAAGGCCGCGACGACGATCGTCGGCCGGCTCGTCGAACGGGCCGGCGAGCGTGTGGTTCAGGAGGACGACGGCATGCCCGCGTGGCGTTTCCCGACGCCCGATGCGCTGGCCGCCTGCGATCTCGACAAGATCGGGATGCCCGGCAAGCGGGTGGCGGCCCTGACGGGCGTGGCGCGCGCGGTGGCGGCCGGTGACGTGCCGGTCGATCGCGAGCACGCGGACCTCGCGACGCTGCGCAGCGCGTGGCTCGATCTGCCCGGCATCGGCCCGTGGACCGTCGAATACATCGCGATGCGCGCATGGCGCGATCCGGACGCCTGGCCGGCCTCCGATCTCGTGCTGATGCAGTCGATCTCCGCACGCGATCCGGCGCTCGACCGGCTCGCGACCCAGAAGCACCGCACCGAAGGCTGGCGGCCGTGGCGCGCGTACGCGGCGCTGCACTTGTGGAATGAGGTGGCCGACCGGGCGGGCGGCGCGCGCGGCGGGTGATCGCGGTGGCCTGCGGCCGGGTGCGACCTGGCGAGGCCGCGATGCAACCCGTTGCGCAGGTCATGCCGACCTGCGTAGGCTGACCGCCGGACACCGGACACCGGACACCGGACACCGGACACCGGACACCGGACACCGGACACCGGACACCGGACACCGGACACCGGACACCGGACACCGGCCGTCACGGCAATTCCGCGCATCCGTCGTCGGCCGGATGTGGGGCGCGCGATGCCCACTTACCGCGCTTTCCGCGATCGGTTCAGCGGCAGGGTTGCACCTGCCGCCACCCGTTCGCGCATCACGTTCCGTCAGACGAATTCGCGTATCCGGCGTGCCCGTTGGCGCCGCATGGAACCGGTCGCAGAGGTGGCGACCGCCGCGACCGGCCCGTCCGGCGGCCCGCTCCGGCCCGCGCACCGTGCCCGGCGCCACCTCAAGCGCGTGTTTCGGCGAGATGTTAAAGTGCCCGCTACCAACGAAGCGACCAACAATCCAGCCGGCCGCGCGCGGCGTTCTGCGCGCGGCCGTCACGCACTTGCGTCTCCATGTCGAACACCATGACTCACCGCCAGTCCGAACTGCTGCTGAATCGCCTCGACGCGCTGAGCTCGGGCCCGACGCGGCAGCATCTGCCCGACGGCCTGCGCGGCATCGAAAAGGAAAGCCTGCGCGTGACGCGCGACGGGATGATCGCGTTCACGCCGCATCCGCGCGCGCTCGGTTCGGCGCTCACGCACCCGTCGCTGACGACCGACTACTCCGAAGCGCTGATCGAGCTGATCACGCCCGCGGAAGGCGACGCCGCGATCACGCTCGAACGCCTCGACGATCTGCATCGCTACGTCTATGCGTCGCTCGGCGACGAGATCCTGTGGAACGACTCGATGCCCGGCCTGCTGCCGGCCGACGACCAGATCCCGATCGCCAACTACGGTACGTCGAACATCGGCCGCCTGAAGACGGTGTACCGGCGCGGCCTCGCGTATCGCTACGGCCGCACGATGCAGTGCATTGCCGGCATCCACTACAACTACTCGCTGCACGAGGAAGTGTGGCGGCGCCTGCATGCGGACGAGGGCTCGACGGCCACGCTCGTCGATTACCAGTCGGAGCGCTATCTCGCGCAGATCCGCAACTTCCGCCGCCGCAGCTGGCTGCTGATGTACCTGTTCGGCGCGTCGCCCGCGCTCGACACGAAGTTCCTGCGCGGCAAGCCGCACAGGCTCGACACGTTCGATGCCGATACGCTGTACCTGCCGCATGCGACGAGCCTGCGGATGAGCGATCTCGGCTACTCGAACACGACCGCCCAGGCCGCGCTGCACGTCGACTACAACACGCTGCCCGGCTATCTCGACGCGCTGTCGAAAGCCGTGAGCGAGCCGTATCCGGCGTATGAGGCGATCGGCACGCATCGCGACGGCGAGTGGATCCAGATCAACACGAACGTGCTGCAGATCGAGAACGAGTTCTACTCGACGATCCGGCCGAAGCGCGTCACGTATTCGGGCGAGCGGCCGCTGCATGCGCTCGCGTCGCGCGGCGTGCAGTACATCGAGGTGCGCTGTCTCGACATCGATCCGTTCGAGCCGACCGGTATCGCACTGGAAACCGCGCGCTTCATCGACGCGTTCCTGCTCGCGTGCGCGCTCGACGAGAGCCCGGCGCTCGATTGCCCCGCGTACAAGGAAGCAAACGCGAACTTCGGCAGCGTGACGATGGAAGGACGCAAGCCGGGGCTCACGCTGCAGCGCGACGGCCAGCCGGTCACGCTGCAGGCATGGGCGGACGACCTGATGGCCGATATCGAAACCGTCGGGCGCCGTCTCGACGAGATCCGCGGCGGCGACGAGCATGTGCGCGCAATCGCTGCACAACGCGAGAAGCTTGCCGATCCGGAGCGCACGCCGTCCGCGCGCGTGCTGCGCACGATGCGCGAGCGCGGCCAGTCGTTCCTCGGGTTCGCGCTCGCGCAGAGCGAAGCGCATGCCGCGCATTTCCGCGCGCATCCGCCGTCGGCGGAGACGCTGCGCACCGAGCAGGCGCTCGCCGCGAAATCGCTGGCCGAGCAGGCCGAGCTCGAAGCGAAGGAGGCCGGATCGTTCGACGCGTTCGTCGCGGCCTACCGCGCCTACACGCTGAACCGCTTCAGCGTGTGATGTTTGCGCACGTGCATCGCGTCGGTCGGCGCGGTGCGCGATGCGTCTCTCCGTCGCCGGTCGGGGCGCACCGTTGTGCGCGCGATCCGGTTGAATCTGCCGTCAGTGATGCGCGTAGGTGCCGCGGTCGATTGCGTGCGGCAGCGCCGGCTTGCCCGATTCCCCATTTGCCCCGCCTTCGCTGCCGTAGCCGGTGTCCTCGCCGCGTGCCTGTGCGGCACGGCGCATGATCGCCTGCATGTGGTCCGGAAAGTCGGGACTGCTGGCGAGGCTCGTTCGGTAGCCGGCGGCCTGCAATTCCACGAGTTCCTGGCGGACCTGGGCGCGCGTCAGCGTCGACGCGGCCTGCGCGTGAGCGGCGAAGGCCGCGCCGATCAGCACACAGGCGCATGCCGCCCGTTTCATCGTCTTCATCGTGTTCACTCCATGAGGTTCCGGTGCCGTGCCTGCTATGGCCGGCGCGGGCGGAATCGATGCGACCAGTCTAGGCTTCGGACGCCCAACGAAACATCCCGCGCGTCGTCAGGCACCTTTGCCGCATGTGCAACATTGCGCGGCGGGCTTTCTGTCGAATACGACAGCGGGCTGCCTGCTCCCGGTCAGCGGGCGGCGGCGCAGGCGTATCGGGTCGGCACGGATCGGGCTTGTCCTCCTTGTACAAGCGCCGCGCGCCTCCTAACCTCTTTTAAGCGACTGATCGGTTGGCCGTGCAACGTCGTTGCGTGCGCAAGCGCCTGATCGTTGTCGTGACCGCAGGACATCGCCTTGTACCGAACCCGGGGCATCCCGTTGCCAGCTCGGGTCGTCAGCGCAAGGCATGGGACCCGAGTAAGCGCTAAAGCGCCAACTCGGGTCGACATCTGGAGACACGATGAACCCCACCGACGCCCTACCGCCCGGCATCGTCTTCGCACAGCCGCTGACGCCGGTCGCCAACTCTCTGCTGCTGTCCTTCCTCGTCGCCGCGATCCCGATCGCGGTCGCGCTGATCGCACTCGGCGTGCTGCGCCGCCCCGCGTGGCAGGCGTCGCTCGCCGGACTCGTCGCGGGCCTCGCGGTCGCGATCGGCGCATGGGGCATGCCGGCCGGGCTGGCGTTCGACGCGGTCGGCGCGGGCATGGCGCTCGCGGTCGTGCCGGTGATGTGGATCGTCTTCAACGCGCTGCTGCTGTACAACATCGCGGTGAAGTCGGGCCGCTTCGACCAGTTCCGGCAGTGGATGCTCGACAACCTGCCCGACGATCGCCGCCTCGTGCTGCTCGTCGTCGCGTTCTCGTTCGGCTGCCTGCTCGAAGGGATCTCGGGATTCGGCACACCGGTCGCGATCACGAGCGCCCTCCTGATCGCGCTCGGCTTCCCCGCGCTCGAAGCGCTCACCTACACGCTGCTGTTCAACACGGCGCCGGTTGCGTTCGGCGCGCTCGGCGTGCCGATCACCGTGCTCGGCGCGGTCACGTCGCTGCCGCCCGCGACGCTCGCGCAGATGGTCGGCCGCCAGTTGCCGTTCTTCGCGCTGCTGCTGCCGTTCTACGTGGTCGGTGCATACGGCGGGCTGCGCTCGATCTCGAAGCTGTGGCCCGCGCTGCTCGTGTCGGGCGGCAGTTTCGCGATCGCGCAGTTCGTCACGTCGAACTTCCTCGGCTACCAGCTCACCGACGTGCTGTCGTCGCTCACGTCGCTGATCGTCACGATCGGCTTCCTGCAGGTGTGGAAGCCGCAGCCCGATCCGCAATACGCGCTCGCGCGCAGCGTGCCGGCAACGGCCGGCGCCGCGCGTGCGGGCTTCGGCGGCTGGCTGCCGTGGCTCGTCGTGTCGGTGGTCGTGATCGTGTGGGTGCACGCGAACGTCGCGGCGGTCGGCGACGTGAAGATCAAGTGGCCGGGCCTGCACAACGCCGTGTTCGTGTCGCTGTATCACAAGCCGTATGCGGCGATCTGGGACTTCCAGCCGCTCGGCACGGGCACCGCGATCCTGCTCTCGGCGATCATCACGGCCGCGCTGACGCGCACCGGCGTGGGCGATTTCTTCGATTGCGTGGTCAAGACCTGGCGGCAGACGTGGATCGCGATCGTCACGGTGATGATGATCGTCGGGCTCGCGTACCTGCTGAACTACTCGGGGATCAGCTACACGCTCGGCACCGGCGTCGCGTCGACCGGTGCGCTGTTCCCGCTGGTGTCCGCGTCGCTCGGCTGGATCGCCGTGTTCCTGTCCGGCAGCGACACGTCGGGCAATGCGCTGTTCGGCAACCTGCAGGTGGTCGCCGCGCGGCAGCTCGGCCTCGATCCGGTGCTGATGGCCGCGACCAACTCGTCGGGCGGCGTAATGGGCAAGATGATCTCGCCGCAGAACATCGCGACGGGTGTATCGACGACGGACCTGAAAGGACAGGAAGGTGTCGTATTCGCGCGCACCTTCTGGCACAGCGTGATTCTCACGCTGTTGCTCGGTGTGCTGGTGTTCATGCAGCAGCACGTGCTGACGTGGATGATTCCGGCGCTGCCGAAGTGAGGTGAGCGCGACGACAGAAGGAAGGCACGAGGAAAAAGCGAGGGAAGGCGCGAGAAAAGCGCCAGTAGTGTGCGGAGCCGGCGAACGCGCGGCAGTTCAGCGTGCGTTCGCCCGCCGCGCCGTTCGTCCTGCTTCTTCCGTCCCGGCCGCGTCGCTGCCCGCCGGCAGGATGCACGCGAGGAACGCGTCGATCGCCGGGCTCTGGCGGCGCGCCTTCAGGTAGTACACGTATTCGTCGATCGTCGTGTCGACGCCGCGCAGCGCGATCACGCGCAAATCCGGATGACGTTCGGCCTCGCCGAGCGGAAACAGGCTGCCGCCCACGCCGTGCAGGATCGCCTCGCGGATCGCTTCGCGGCTGCCGATCTCGGCCACCGAGACGGCCGCGACACCGGCCGCGTCGAGAATCGTCTCCGTGCAGCGGCGTGTGACCGAGCCTTCCTCGCGAATCAGCAGCCGCACGTCGGCGAGTTGCGCCGGATCGATCGCGTCGAAGCGCGCGAGCGGATGATTGCGATGCACGACGAGCACGAGCGGGTCGGTCGAGATCACCTTGCGTTCGAGGCCGTCGGCATCGTTGCGCTGCGACGAGACGGCGAGATCGATGCGGAATTCCTGCAGCGCCTGCAGGATCTCCTCGGAGTTGCCGATCCGGCACGTGAGCGCGATCGACGGATGCGCGTGCGAGAAGCGGCCGACCGCGTCCATGATGTAGTACGGCCCCGTCGCGCCGATCCGCAGGTGGCCTTCGAACAGGCCGCCGACGTTGCGCAGCATGATGTCGGCCTGCGCCTCGAGCGCGATCATCTTTTCGACGAGCGGCAGCAGCTCGATGCCCGTCTCGGTGACCTCGAGCTTGCGGCCGCTGCGGTAGAACAGCTCGACGCCGTACACCTGCTCGACCTGCCGGATCTGTGCGGCGATCGTCGGCTGGCTCACGCCCAGGTGGCGCGCGGCGCGCGTGATGCTGCCCTGCCGGACGGTCGCGTGGAACGCCTTCAGCTGATCGAACACGACTCGGCTTCTCCCCTCTGTATCGCGCGTCAGCGTAGCGCACGCGTATGTCGGCCGGATGAAAGACGCGTCGTGCGCCGCTTCGAAAAAATTCCTGGGGGTAACCCAAAGAAACCTGCGGTAACCGGTCACGGCCGGGACACGCCGATGCGGGGTAATAACGGCAACGCACCACCGCCGGCCCCGCTCGACCGGCGCCCCACTCCTACCGACAACAGGGTTCTCTTCATGTCCTCGAACAATCGACGCGATTTCCTGCGCCTCGCCGCGCAGTCGGCCGGCGCGATGGCCGCCTACGCGGGCTTCCCGCCCGCTATCCGCAATGCGCTGGCGATGCCGGCCGCCTATCGCACGGGCACGATCCGCGACGTCGAACACGTCGTGATCTTCATGCAGGAAAACCGTTCGTTCGACCATTATTTCGGCGGGCTGCGCGGCGTGCGCGGCTTCAACGACCCGCGCCCGCACCTGCTGCCGAGCGGTGCGCCGGTGTGGCAGCAGCCGCCGGCTTCGGTGTTCACGAAGAACTACCATTCGCGCGGCCTCGATCCGTCGGCGCCGTACGTGCTGCCGTTCTACCTCGATCCGAAGCAGACGACCGAATTCCAGCCGGGCACCAACCACGGCTGGAGCAGCGGCCACCTGTCCTGGAACAACGGCCAGTGGGACCAGTGGGTGAACCAGAAGCAGGACGTGCTGACGATGGGCTACCTGAAGCGCCAGGATCTCACGTACCACTACGCATTGGCCGACGCGTTCACGATCTGCGATTCGTATTTCTGCTCCGCACATGCCGACACCGCGCCGAACCGCATCTACCTGTGGACCGGCACGGTCGACCCGCGCAACATCTACGGCAACCCGCCGAACGGCCCGGGCATCGGCGAGCGCGACGATGTGAACGGCTACACGTGGACGACCTACGCGGAACGCCTCGAGAACGCGAAGATCAGCTGGAAGGTGTACCAGGGCGGCACGGGTATCCCGGGCGACCCGACCGACAACTACACCGACAATTCGCTGATGTTCTTCAAGCGCTTCCAGGTGAAGGAAGGCGCGAGCGGCCCGCTGGTCGACAAGGGCGCGTCGGACCACACGCTCGCCGAGCTGAAGGCGGACGTGCAGGCGAACCGGCTGCCGCAGGTGTCGTGGATCGTATCGCCGTACAAGTACAGCGAGCACCCGCAGGCATCGCCGACGGACGGCGCGTTCTACATCAACATGGTGCTCGAGGCGCTCACGTCGAACCCGGAAGTGTGGGCGAAGACGGTGTTCATCCTGAACTACGACGAGAACGACGGGCTGTTCGACCACGTCGTGCCGCCGGTGCCGCCGGTCACGAGCGGCGTGGGCGGCCAGGGCATCGTGTCGTCGAACCTGCTGTCGAATCTCGGCGACGAGTTGCTCGACCTGAACAAGTACCCGGGCGAAATGAGCCCGCTCGTGCCGGGCGCCGACCCGGGCGGCATCCAGCCGATCGGCCTCGGGCCGCGCGTGCCGCTGATCATCATCTCGCCGTGGACGAAGGGCGGCTGGGTGTGCTCGGAGACGTTCGACCATACGTCGGTGCTGCGTTTCCTCGAAGCGCGTTTCGGCGTGAAGGAGCCGAACATCAGCGCATGGCGCCGGTCGATCTGCGGCGACCTCACGTCGGCATTCGACTTCTCCGCGCGCCCCGACACGCGCACGGTGA
Organism: Burkholderia sp. AU31624; assembly: GCF_020420065.1. Classification (NCBI taxonomy): domain Bacteria; kingdom Pseudomonadati; phylum Pseudomonadota; class Betaproteobacteria; order Burkholderiales; family Burkholderiaceae; genus Burkholderia; species Burkholderia sp. AU31624. The sequence continues at coordinate 1,021,018 of NZ_JAIZRT010000003.1, read as the reverse complement.
GCTTCACGGTGCCGCAGCACATCGCGACGGCCGGCCAGGCGTACCAGGTGCCCGCGCAGCAGTCGATGCCGACGCAGGAGCCGGGCACGCGTCCGGCACGTGCGCTGCCGTACGAGCTGTTCGTGCACAGCCGCGTGAGCGGGCACGACGACAGCGTGTCGCTCGATTTCGCGAACACCGGTGACGCAGGCGCCGCGTTCTACGTGTACGACCGCCGCAACCCGACGACGCCCCCGCGCCGCTATGCGGTGTCCGCGCACGACCGCTTCGTCGACACGTGGAACACGTCGGCCGCGCGCGGCGATTACCATCTCGCGGCGTATGGCCCGAACGGCTATCTGTGCGAGTTCCAGGGCAACACGCGGCTCGCGGCGGACGGCCGCCATGCGAACCCCGAAGCGCGGATCGGCTACGACGTGCGTAACCGCCACGTGTACCTGCAACTGCGCAACAGCGGGCGCGCGACGTGCCGCGTGACGGTCGACAACGCATACAGCCACAAGCATGCGCGGACCTACACGCTGGAGCCGGGCGAGCGCATCGAGGATCACTTCGAGCTGTCGTCGAGCCACGGCTGGTACGATCTGACGATCACCGCGACGACGCTGCGCGGCGGCGACGACAAGGTCGTGCGCCGCTTCGCGGGCCACGTCGAGACGGGCCGGCCGAGCCAAAGCGATCCGGGGCCGGTGAAGCACCCGACGGCCTGACGGCCGCCACGCGTCGCGCGAGGCGGGCGAAGTCAGCCCGCCGCGCGAGCGCTGCCTGCCGGTCGCGCTTCGGAGGCATTCCGGCAGGCGGAATTGGTTTTTGGAAACTGAAGACTGTTGACAATGTGTCGGGCCGAGGGTATACAAGGATCATTCGCCGATATGGCGCCCTCGTTTTCTACCGCAGCCCTGCTGCCTGCCCGACCATGACAGCCCCGAACGCGCTCAGCGCCATCGAACTCCTGCAAAGCCAGTCGCTCGCGATGATCGTCCAGGACATGCTCGAGCGCGCGATCGTCTCCGGCGAATACGCGCCCGGCGAGAAGCTCAACGAAGTCGAGATCGCGACCAAGCTGAACGTGTCGCGCGGCCCCGTGCGCGAAGCGTTCCGCGCGCTCGAGCAGGCCGGCCTGCTGCGCAACGAGAAGAACCGCGGCGTGACGGTGCGCGTCGTGCCGCTGCGCGAGGCCGAGGAGATCTACGAAGTGCGCGCGATGCTCGACGAGTCGGTCGCGCGCGCGCTCGCGAAGCGCATCTCGCCCGACACGCTGAAGGTGCTGAAGGGCATCATCCAGTCGATGAAGGATGCCGCGAAGACGCACGACGTCACGCGCTATACCGAGCTGAACGTGCAGTTCCACGACGCGATGGTCGTCGGCGTCGGCAATACGCACCTCACCGATACCTACCGCCGGCTCGTGCGCCAGCTCGGCCTGCTGCGCCAGGCGGCGATCGAGGCCGAGGAGGATGCGATCGCCGTGTCCGCGGCCGAGCACGACAAGATCGTGCAGGCGCTCGCGAGCGGTGACGAGGAGCAGGCGGTGGCGCTCGTGCGCGAGCACGTGTCGCACGGCCTCGCGCGCATGCGCCGCACGCATGAGCAGGGCCTGCCCTCGACGGGCAAGTCGGCGCGGGAAAAGCCCGTGCGCGCGTAAGTGCGCGGCGGCGCTCGCGCGGGTTGCCGCGTACGGCACAATGAAAAAGGGACGCTTCGCAGCGTCCCTTTTTTCATTGCGGCTTCAGGTCATGCATGACCTGAAGGTCAACGCATCGTCACGCCTTGTCAGCCTTCCCGGCCGCGCTCGCGAATTTCGCGAGCCACGTATCGACGGCCGCCGGCGGCCGGCTCTCGTCCTCCGCGCGCTCCTTGCGGCGGATCGCATTGCGCACGACGTGCGCGCCGACATAGCGGATCGGCTCCGGCGGGAAATGACCCAGCGGGCCGCGCACGATCGGGCTGCGCGTCCATGCGTTGTCGAGGCCGAGCACGAGCGACGACAGGATCTGCCCGCCCATGTAGGTCGGCCCCACGCCGTTGCCCGAGTAGCCGAAGCCGTAGAACACGTTTGGCGCGTCGTCGAGGCGGCCGAAGAACGGGAAGCCGGTGACGGAGCGATCCGACGGCCCGTTCCAGCTCGCGGTGACCGGCACGCCCGCGAGCGACGGAAAGAACTCGCGCAGGCTTTGCGTGAGTTGCGCCTCGTACGGCGAGCGCCGGTCGAACACGGGCGCGATGCGGCTGCGCCACGAGAACGTGTTGCCGCCCTTGCCGAGCATCAGCCGCCCGTCGGCGGTGGTGCGGTAGTAGTAGACGAAGATCCGGGAATCGAGCACCGACACGCCGTCCGCGAGCCCGGTTTTCTCGAGCAGCTCGGGGCATTTCTCGGTGATGACCATGTCGCTCGACACGACCGCGATCGTGCGCTCGAACTGCGGAAATCGGCTGGCCATCCACGCGTTGATCGCGAACACGAGCTTGCCCGCGCGCACGCTGCCGGACGGCGTGCGCACGACGGCCGGCAGCCCGGGCGTGAAGTCGAGCATCGGCGTGCGCTCGTAGATCCGGATGCCCATCGCGAGCGCCACGCGGCGCAGCCCGCGCACGAGCTTGCCGGGATGCACGGTCGCGGCGATCGGCGAATAGACGCCGTCAAGGTTGCGGGCGGACCCCGAGCGGCGCGCGACTTCGGCGGGCGGCAGCGGTTCGTAGCTGTGGATGCCGCACGCGGCGAGCGCGTCGAGCACCGGCGCGAGCGTGCCGACCTGTGCACGCGACGTCGCGGTGTACAGCGTGCCGTCGAGCCGCAGCTCCGCATCGATGTCGTGCGCACGGCAGAAATCGGCGATGTGCTGCACGGCCGCTTCGGATGCCTTCACGAGCCGGATCGCCTCGGCTTCGCCGAACAGCCGCCGAAGCGTCAGGAATTTCGCGGACCACGTGAGCAGGCAGCCGCCGTTGCGACCGCTCGCGCCCGCGCCGCACAGATCGGCCTCGACGATCGCGATGTCGAGCGCGGGGTTCTGCTGCTTCGCCTGGATCGCGGTCCAGAGCCCGGTGAAGCCGCCGCCGACGATGCACACGTCGGCCTGCGTCGCACCTTGCAGCGCGGGGGCGAGATCGCCGTCGTTGAACAGCGCTTGTTCGATCCAGAAGGGTCGCATGGGAAGGTTCGTCGAAAAGGGGGCGTGCCGCGCACGGCCCGAAAAAATGACGGCCGCCGCATGCGAACGTGCATGCGGCGGGTTACATCACGTCACGTCACGTCACGCTGCCGCTTCCGCCGACACGCGACGCACGCCCATGGCCCGCAGCGTGTCGGCGATCGCGGCGACGGCGCCCGGAATGCCGGCTTCGCCGAAGTGGCCGATGCAGCCGACCCGGAACGTCTCGACCTCGGTCAGCTTGCCCGGATACAGGATGTAGCCGCGCTGCTTGACCTCCTGATAGAACCGCTTGAAGTCGTAGTTCGGATCGTCCGGTGCATGGAACGTGACGATGATCGGTGCCTGGATCGCCGGATCGAGGAACGGCCGGAAGCCGAGCGCGAGCATCCCGTCGATCAATGCCCGATAGTTGCGCTGGTAGCGGCCGCCGCGTGCCGCGAGCCCGCCTTCGTCGACGTATTGCGCGACGGCGGCGTCGAGTGCCGCGACCACGTGCGTCGGCGGCGTGAAGCGCCACTGAGTCGTGCGCTGCATGTAGACCCACTGGTCGTACAGGTCCATCGCGAGCGAGTGGCTGTTGCCTTCGCAGCGTTCGAGCGCGCTGCGCTTCGCGATCACGAAGCCGAGCCCCGGCACGCCTTCGAGGCATTTGCCGGATGCCGCGACCACCGCGTCGAACGGCGTCGTGCGCGCGTCGATGTCGATCGCGCCGAACGAGCTCATCGCATCGACGATCAGCGCGCGGCCGTGCTTCGCGACGACCTGCGCGATGTCGTGCAGCGGGTTCAGCACGCCGGCGCCCGTTTCGCAGTGCACGAGCGCGACGTGCGTGATGGTCGGATCGGCGGCGAGCGCGCGCTCGACGTCGGCCGGATCGACGCGGCGATCCTCGCTGTAGTCGATCGTCGTCAGCTGGCGGCCGAGCACGCGGCAGATCTTCGCGATGCGCTGGCAGTACGCGCCGTTGTTCGGCACGAGCACGTGGCCGTCGCGCGGCACGAGCGTGCCGAGGGCCGCTTCGACCGAGAACGTGCCGCTGCCTTGCAGCGGCACGCATTCGTGCGTGCCTTCGCCGTGCACGATCTGCAGCAGGCGCTCGCGCAAGCGCGCGGTGATCGCGTTGAAGTCGCTGTCCCATGATCCCCAGTCGCGCAGCATCGCGTCGCGCGTGGTGTCGGAGGTCGTCAGGGGGCCAGGGGTGAGCAGGATGGGCTGGGCGGCGAGCGTCATGGTGTCTCCTTGATGAAGTCGGGACGTCACGTGAATACGGTCAAAGAATCAACGGCGATGCGGATTGCGCCACGCCTGCGTACGGCGCAACAGTCGATGCGAGATGCACGCGAACAGCACGCACGCGAACGACGAGGTCGCGAGCACGAGCGTGGCCATCGCGGCGGCCGGGCCCATCTGGCCCGCGTCGTCGAGGTTCAGGATCGCGACCGATGCGGGCTGCGTGTCGGGCGAGTAGAGGAACGCGACGGCCGAGACCGTCGTCATCCCGTTGACGAACAGGTAGCGTGCGATCAGCAGGATCGCGGGCAGGCACACGGGTACGGTCACGCGCACGAAGGTCTTGTAGAACGGCACCTTCAGCGACGCGGACACGGCCTCGAACTCGCTGTCGATCTGCCGGAGCGCGGTGACGGCGGTCAGGTGGCTCGATGCGTAGTAGTGCACCACCGTGACGATCGCGAGCAGCCACAGCGACCCGTACAGCCCGTTCAGCGGATTGCCGGGCGCGTTGAACAGGAAGATGTAGCTGATGCCGAGCACGAGCCCCGGCACGCCCATCGGCAGGATCGCGCACAGCGCGATGAAGCCGCGCAGCCAGCGCGCGCCGCGCGTCTTCTCGATCAGGTAGGCGCCGCCGAACACGACGATCGTGCCGCCGAGTGCCACAGTCGCGGCCATCCGCAGGCTGTTCTTGTACGCGTCGAAGATGCCCGCGCCGATCAGCCCCATCTCGTAGTGCTGCAGCCCGAGCGTCATCTGGTACGGCCAGAACTTCACGAACGACGCGAACACCGAGATGCCGACCACCGCGATGAAGAACGCGCACACGATGCCGCAGTATGCGAGCATCGCGGCGTCGAAGCCGCGCGACGGCTTCGGCTGGTACGGCGTCGAGCGCGCGCCGAGCTGCGACTGCTGGCGGCGACGGATGAAGAAGTCGACGCCGAACGCGACGAGCGCCGGGCACAGCAGCATCAGGCTCACGACCGCGCTGCGGTTGAAATCCTGCAGGCCGATGATCAGCTTGTAGATGTCGGTCGACAGTACGTTGTACGAACCGCCGATCACGACCGGCACGCCGAAGTCGTTGATGCACATCGTGAACGCCACCATCGTCGCGCTGATCAAGCCGTACTTCGCACCCGGCAGCGTGATCGTGAAGAACTTGCGGATGCGGCTCGTGCCCATCGCGTCGGCGGCCTCGTAGAGCCGGCCGTCGGCCAGCGACAGCGCGGTGACGAGGATCATCAGCACGTGCGGGAACGACGCATACACCATGCTCAGCACGATGCCCGGCAGCCCGTAGATCGAATGGCCGTGCAGCAGCGGCTTGAGCAGCCCCGCGTTGCCGAACCAGTAGATGAACGACACCGCGGACAACAGCGTCGGCGCGAGCAGCGGCAACAGCGCGATCGTGCGCGCCGCGTTCTTCAGCGGCATGCACGAGCGGGTCAGCGCATACGCGAACGTGAACGCCATCGGCACGACGATCGACGTGACGAGGGCGCCGACCGTCAGCGAATGCAGCATCGAGCGCAGCACGCCGCTGTCCTCGAGATACGCGACGAAGTTGTGCGCGCCGACGAAGCGTCCGTCCGCATCGACGAAGCATTTCTGCACGACGAGCGCGAGCGGCAGCAGCAGGAACATCGACATCAGCGCGGCCATCGCGACGAGCGCGAGCTGCGCGATGCGGTCGTGCCAGTGCGTGATCTGCCGCACGTCGGCGGGGGCGGAGGCGCTGCGGCGGCGCTCGGTCAGGACGGTGCTCATTGCAGTCGCTCCTTCGCGCTCGGGAACACGCGGACATGCTCGCGATCGAGCGCGAGGTCGATGCGCGCGCCGGCCTGCACGCCGGTGCGGTCGACGTCGTGATACGACAGATCGGCGACGATCTCCTGGCCGTCGAGCCCGTCGATCCGGAAGCTCACGCGGCAGAACGCGCCGAGGAATTCGAGCTTCTCGACGCGGCCGGCCAGCACGTTGTCGGCCGTCTCGCCCGGCACGCGGATGCGCAGGTCCTCGGGCCGCACGTAGACCGACACCGCCGCGCCTTGCGCCGGGCGTGCCGTGCCATGGCGACAGTCGAGGCCGACCGCGCCCGCGCGCAGCGTGCCGTCCTGCGCGACTTCGGCGGGAATCGTGTTGACGCGGCCGATGAAGTCCGCGACGAACGGCGACGCCGGCTGCCGGTAGATTTCGAGCGGCGTGCCGATCTGCTCGATCACGCCGTGGTTCATCACGACGATGCGGTCGGCCATCGACAGCGCTTCTTCCTGATCGTGCGTGACCATGATCGTCGTCACGCCGAGCCGCTGCTGCAGCGCGCGGATCTCCTGGCGCAGCCGCACGCGCACCCGCGCGTCGAGTGCCGACAGCGGTTCGTCGAGCAGCAGCAGGCCGGGGGAGGTGGCGAGCGCGCGTGCCAGCGCGATGCGCTGCTGCTGGCCGCCGGACAGCTGGCCCGGATGCTTGCGATGGCTGTCGGGCAGGCCGACCAGCGCGAGCAGCGTATGCACGCGCTCGTGGATCGCGTCGCGCTTCATCTTGCGGTTCACGAGCCCGTACGCGACGTTGTCGTACACGGTGAGGTTGGGGAACAGCGCGTACGACTGGAACACGATCCCGTAGTCGCGCAGTTGCGGCGGCAGCCGCGAGATGTCGCGGCCGTCCTGCATGATGTGGCCGGCGTTCTGCGTCTCGAGCCCGGCGATGATCCGCAGCAGCGTGGTCTTCCCGCAGCCGGACGGCCCCAGGAAGCAGATCATTTCGCCCTTCATCACGCTCAGGTTGATGTCGGTGAGAACCTGCGTGTCGTTGTACCGCTTCTCGATGCGTTCTACGCTCAGATAAGGTGCCATGCGCGCCTCCATGCTGGGGCGGCCCGGGGGCCGGATTCGACGATGGAAAGGGTGGCGCGGGGCGGCGCGCGGCGCGGCCCCGCGGCGGGTCGCGACATTACTGCTGCGCTTTCGCGCCGTAGCGCTTCTGCCATGTATCGAGAATCGACTGGCGGTTCTTCGCCGACCATACGAAGTCGTTCTTCACGAGCAGGTCCGAGTAGTTGTCGGGGATGCCGGCGAGCTTGCGCGCGACTCCCGGGTACGCGACGATCGCCCACCAGCGCGCGGTGATCTGGTTCGCCTCCTTGCTCGCCATGAAGTCGGCGAGCTTCTTCGCGGCGTCGGGCTGCTTCGTCGTCTTCATGATCGCGGTGCCTTCCATGTCCCAGCCGAGCCCTTCCTTCGGGAACACGAGATCGATCGGCGCGCCCTGCGACTGCAGTTCGTGGCCGCGGAACTCGAACGAGATGCCGATCGGGAATTCGCCGGTGCCGGCGAGCGTGCACGGCTTCGAGCCCGAGTGCACGTACTGCGCGACGTTCTTGTCGAGCGCGTCCATGAATTTCCAGCCTTTGTCGTCGCCGAAGGTCTGCAGCCAAGCGGTCACGTCGAGGTAGCCGGTGCCGGACGAAACCGGGCTCGGCATCACGATCGCGCCTTTATAGACGGGCTTCGTCAGGTCTTCCCACGACGTCGGCTTCGGAATCCCCTTCGCCTGCGCGGCGACGCGGTTGTAGCAGATCGTCGCGCCCCATACGTCCATGCCGACCCAGTGCGGCGGCGTGTTTGCGTCGCTGTACTTGCGCGTGAGCTGGTCGAAGTCCTTCGGCGTGTAGGGCATCAGCATGCCCTGCAGGTCGAGCAGCGTGAGGCTCGACGCGGCGAGGCCGAGCACGACGTCCGCGCGCGGGTTGTTCTTCTCCGCGAGCAGCTTCGCGGTGACCGAGCCGGTCGAGTCGCGCACCCAGCGGATCTCGATATCGGGGTTCGCTTTCTCGAACGCGTCCTTGTAGGGCTTCATCGCCTCGTCTTCCAGCGCGGTATAGACGAGCAGCGACGTCTTCGCGTGCGCCGCCTGCACCGCGCCGAGCGCGACCGCTGCGGCCAGCGCGAAGCGGGCCGCGCCCGCCGCCCATGCGTTCAAACGCTTGTTTACCGGCACTTCGTTCATCTTCAGACCCCTTGACTGTGGCGCCGCGGCACGCGGCGGATGAGTGGAGACCAGCCCTCTTGCTGCACCGTTGTTTTGCTTTCTGTTCTCTGCATGTTGTTGACAATCTACAAATCATCAATTTTAATGTCAAGCATGGAAAACACCTCCCTTCGGCGCGGCGCGGGCGCCGACGGCTCACCCCTTCGACCTGAAAGGAATGAACGTCATGAATGAAACGCCTGTATCCGTGGAAGTGAACGGCCGCCGCTACAACTGGATGAGCCGGCCCGTGGTGGTCGTGTGCGTCGATGGCTGCGCGTACGAATATCTGGAAGAAGCGGCCGAGGCCGGCGTCGCGCCGTTCCTGCGCACGCTGCTGAAGCCGGGCACGGCGCTCAAGGGCGAATGCGTGGTGCCGAGCTTCACGAACCCGAACAACCTGTCGATCGTGACAGGCGTGCCGCCGGCGGTGCATGGGATAAGCGGCAACTACTTCTACGATCGCGACACCGGCGCCGAAGTGTTGATGAACGATCCGAAGTACCTGGTCGCACCGACCGTGCTCGCGACCTTCGCGGAGCAAGGGGCGAAAGTCGCGGTCGTCACCGCGAAGGACAAGCTGCGCCGCCTGCTCGGCAAGGGGCTGAAGGGCATCTGCTTCTCGTCGGAAAAGGCCGATGAGGCGAGCATCGAGGAAAACGGCATCGACAACGTGCTCGAGCTGGTCGGCAAGCCGGTGCCGAGCGTGTACAGCGCGGACCTTTCGGAATTCGTGTTCGCGGCCGGCGTGCGCCTGCTCGAGACGCGCCCGATCGACCTGATGTACCTGTCGACCACCGACTACGTGCAGCACAAGTGCGCGCCCGGCACGGAAGGCGCGAATGCGTTCTACGCGATGATGGACACCTACCTGCAGCGCCTCGACGCGCTCGGCGCGATCGTCGCGATCACGGCCGACCACGGGATGAACGCGAAGCACGACGATGAAACCGGCGAGCCGAACGTGATCTACCTGCAGGAGCTGTTCGACGAGTGGCTCGGCGAGGACGCGGCGCGCGTGATCCTGCCGATCACCGATCCGTACGTCGTGCACCACGGCGCGCTCGGCTCGTTCGCGACCGTCTACGTGCCGGCGTCGGCCGATACCGAAGCGCTGCGCGCACGGCTCGCCGCGGTCGACGGCATCGAGGTCGTGCTGACGGGCGCCGAGGGCTGCGCGCGCTTCGAGCTGCCGCCGGCGCGGATGGGCGACCTGATCGTGATCTCGAAGCAGGATGTCGTGCTCGGCACGCGCCGCATCAAGCACGACCTGTCGGGCCTCGACGTGCCGCTGCGCTCGCACGGCGGGATCTCCGAGCAGATCGTGCCGCTGATCTTCAGCAAGCCGGTCGCCGGCGACGTCTCGGGCCGCGCGCGGCTGCGCAACTTCGACATCATCGACATCGCGCTCAACCATCTGCAGTGATGCGCACGCATCCGTAAGGGGACACACTCATGAACGCCATTGCAGCATCGACGGACGTCCGCGAGATTCGTCGCGAAGCACTGCGAATCGACGGCGAGCGGATTCATCGGGACGCGGTAATCGAAGTGCGCAACCCGTACGACGGCGCGCTGGTCGGCACCGTGCCGAAGGCGACGCTGGACGACGTGCGGCGCGCGTTTGCCGCCGCACGTGCCTACCGGCCGACGCTCACGCGCCACGATCGCGCGGCGATCCTGCGCCGCGCGGCCGACATCGTGCGCTCGCGCACTGCCGAGATCGCGGCGCTGATCACGGCCGAGGCCGGCTTGTGCATCAAGGATTCGACGTACGAAGCCGGCCGCGTGGCCGACGTGCTGACGTTCGGCGCCGGTGAAGTGCTGAAGGACGACGGGCAGATCTTCTCGTGCGACCTGACTCCGCACGGCAAGAAACGCCGCGTATACACGCAGCGTGACCCGCTGCTCGGCGTGATTTCCGCGATCACGCCGTTCAATCACCCGATGAACCAGGTCGCGCACAAGATCGTGCCGTCGGTGGCGACCAACAACCGGATCGTGGTGAAGCCGTCGGAGAAGGTGCCGCTGTCGTGCTACCTGTTCGCGGACATCCTGTACGAAGCCGGGTTACCGCCGCAAATGCTGCAAGTGCTCACCGGTGATCCGAAGGAGATTGCCGACGAGCTGATCACGAACCCGGCGATCGATCTCATCACGTTCACGGGCGGTGTGTCGATCGGCAAGTCGATCGCGTCGCGGATGGGCTACCGACGTGCGGTGCTCGAACTCGGCGGCAACGATCCGATCATCGTGATGGAAGACGCCGATCTCGATGAAGCGAGCACGCTCGCGGTGTCGGGCTCGTATAAAAACTCGGGCCAGCGCTGCACGGCGATCAAGCGGATGCTCGTGCACGAGGCGGTGGCCGATCGCTTCACGGAACTGGTGGTCGAGAAAACGCGTGCGTGGTCGTACGGCAATCCGTCCGATCCGTCGGTCGACATGGGCACGGTGATCGACGAGGCCGCCGCGAAGTTCTGCGAGCAGCAGGTGAACGATGCGATCGCGCGCGGTGCGCGGCTGCTGGTCGGCAACGTGCGGAGCGGCGCGCTGTATTCGCCGACGGTGATCGATCGCGTGACGCCCGACATGCCGCTCGTGAAATACGAAACCTTCGGCCCCGTGTCGCCGATCATGCGTTTCCGCGACATCGACGACGCGATCCGGATGTCGAACAGCACCGACTATGCGCTGTCGTCGTCGGTCTGCACGAACCGCTTCGACCACATCACGCGCTTCATCACCGAGCTGGAAGTCGGCAGCGTGAACGTGCGCGAGGTGCCGGGCTACCGGCTCGAACTGACGCCGTTCGGCGGCGTGAAGGATTCGGGGCTCGGTTACAAGGAAGGCGTGCAGGAAGCGATGAAGAGCTTCACGAATACGAAGACGTATTCGCTGCCGTGGTAAGTGACGCGTAAGCCGCGCGCACCGGTTTCGCGGCCGGTGCGCGCGTTATTCTATCGGCTCATATCGATAGCCGATTTGCGTTTTTGCCGCGCATCGACGCGTCGGTAGAATTCGCGGACCTCTCGAACGGCATGCGTGTGCCGCGGGATCATTCCCTCCAATCATTCGGGGTCCGCACCATGAAATTCCTTCGCTCCATCCTGGTCGTCGCCATGCTGCAGGCCGTTTCGGTCACGAGCGCACTGGCTGCCGACGACCTGTCGCAGATCAAGTCGTCCGGCGTGTTCCGGGTCGGTACCGAAGGCACGTACGCGCCGTTCACGTACCACGACGAAACCGGCAAGCTGACGGGCTTCGACGTCGACATCGCGACCGCGATCGCGCAGCGCCTCGGCGTGAAGCCGCAGTTCGTCGAAGGCAAGTGGGACGGGCTGATCGCCGGCCTCGACGTGAACCGCTACGACGCGGTCGTCAACGAAGTGTCGATCACCGACGCGCGCAAGGCGAAATACGATTTCTCGACGCCGTACATCACATCGCGCGCGGTGCTGATCGTGCGCGCCGACAACACGACGATCCGCTCGTTCGACGACCTCAAGGGCAAGAAATCCGCGAACACGCTGACCAGCAATTTCGGCAAGCTCGCGGCCGCGCACGGCGCGGACGTCGTGCCCGTGCAGGGCTTCAACGAATCGATCGACCTGCTGAGCTCGGGGCGCGTCGATGCGACGATCAACGATTCGCTGTCGTACCTCGATTTCCGCAAGCACAAGCCGGACGCGAAACTGAAGATCGCGGCGACCGACACGGGCGGCGCGAGCGACGCGTCGGGCGTGCTGCTGCGCAAGGGCAGCCCCGCGCTGGTGGCCGCGATCGACAAGGCGCTCGCGGACATCAAGGCCGACGGCACCTACGCGAAGATCTCGCAGAAGTATTTCGGCCGCGACGTGTCGCAACCGTGACGCGAGGCTGAACGATGCCGGCCTGGCTTCACCTGATGGCGGAATCGCTGCGGCCCCTGCTCGTCGCGGGGCTCGTGTTTACGGTACCGCTCACGCTCGCGTCGTTCGCGATCGGCCTGTTGCTCGCCTTCGGCGCGGCGCTCACGCGGCTGTTCGGGCCGCGCTGGGCGCAGGCCGCCATGCGTTTCTACATCTGGCTGTTTCGCGGTTCGCCGCTGCTCGTGCAGCTGTTCGTGATCTTCTACGGTTTGCCGAGCGTCGGCATCGTGCTCGATCCGCTGACGGCCGCGGTGATCGGCTTCTCGCTGAACGTCGGCGCGTACAACGCCGAGGTGATCCGCGGCGTGATCGAATCGATTCCGAAGGGGCAGTGGGAAGCCGCGTACTCGATGGCGATGACGCGCCCGCAGGCGCTGCGCCGCGCGATCCTGCCGCAGGCCGCGCGCGTTGCGCTGCCGGCGCTGTCGAATTCATTCATTTCGCTCGTGAAGGACACGTCGCTCGCGGCCGTGCTGACCGTGCCGGAAATCTTCCAGGCCGCGCAGCGGATCGCGGCCGTGACCTACGAGCCGATGATTCTCTATACGGAAGCCGCGCTGGTCTATCTGCTGCTCAGCTCGGTGCTGTCCACGCTGCAGCGTCGCCTCGAAATCCGCTTCGGCCGTCATGCGCTGTTCCAGGCGGAACTGCGATGATCAGGCTCGAACGCATCGACAAGTCGTTCGGCACGCATCGTGTGCTGCAGGGAATCGACCTCGCATTGCAGCCCGGCAGCGTGACGGCGCTGATCGGGCCGTCCGGCAGCGGCAAGAGCACGCTGCTGCGTTGCGTGAACCTGCTCGAGGTGCCCGAGGCGGGCACGCTGACGGTCGGCGACGCCCGCATCGACTTTTCGCCGGCGCAGCGGCCGGCGCGCGACGCCGTGTTCGCGGTGCGCCGCCAGACCGGCATGGTGTTCCAGAACTTCCAGCTGTTTCCGCACCTGAGTGTCGTGCAGAACGTGATGGAAGGGCTCGTCACCGTGCAGCGCTGGCCGCGCGAGCGAGCCCGCGAACGCGCGCTCGCGCTGCTCGAGAAGGTCGGCATCGCGGACAAGGCCGACGCGTGGCCCGGCACGCTGTCGGGCGGCCAGCAGCAACGCGTCGCGATCGCGCGTGCGCTCGCACCGTCGCCGCAGGTGCTGTTGTGCGACGAGCCGACGTCGGCGCTCGATCCGGAACTGTCCGTCGAAGTGGTCGAGGTGCTGCGCCAGCTCGCACGGGAAGGCACGACGATGCTGATGGCGACGCACGACCTGCGCCTGGCCGCGTCGATTGCACACGACGCGGTGTTTCTCGCGGAAGGCCGTATCGTCGAAGCCGGTGCGTCGCGCGACCTGTTCGGCGACCCGCGCGATCCGCGCACCGCGAAGTTCATCTCGACGCTCGCGCAGGGCGTGCCGGTGTTCTGACGCGGCATGCGACATGCGCGACAGCGGGCGTCAATCTTGCCCGGATGCGTCGAGCACCGCCGCGACGATCGCCTCCGGCGCATCTTCCTGCACCAGGTGGCCCGCGCGCGGCACCCTGATCAGCCGGCCGTTCGCGATGCGATCGGCGAGCGCCTGCCCCTGTTCGAGCGGAATCCACGCGTCGTCCTCGCCCCACACGATACGCACCGGAAAGTCCGGCGGCGCGTAACGCGCCTCGGCTTCCTCGATGTAGCGCTGGCGCATCTGCGTGATCTGGCGATAGAACGCGGCCTGACCGTCGGGCGTGAGCCACGGTGCGCGGTAGATCGACAGCGCGTCGTCGCTCAGCGGCCGCGCGACGGCATTGCCGAGATACGCCGACACGAGCGCGTGATGCGCATACGCAGGCAGTCCGGTGAATGCGGCTTCGTGCTGCGCGACATGACGCACGAACGGCGAACCCTGCGGTGCGATTGCGACCGGATTCACGAGCGTGAGCTCCGCGTAGGCGACGCCGTCGAGGAAGTGCGCGCGCAGCACGGTTGCGCCGCCGTAGTCGTGAGCAAGTACGCGGGGGCGTGAGATGTTCCACTCGTCGAGCAGCGCGCCGAACAGCCGGTTCTGGCGGCCGAGCGACACGTCCGCGTCCGGCATGTCGGACTGACCGTAACCGAGCAGGTCGTAGAAGAACACGCGATGACGCCGCGCGAGCCACGGTGCGATCCGGCGCCACACCTGCGACGAAAACGGCGTGCCGTGCACGAGCACGAGCGGCGGGCCTTCGCCGATCGTTCCCCAGGCAATCCGGTGGCCTTCGAAAATGAAGCGATTGGCGAGTTCGAGCATCGGCATCTCCGTGCTAACCTGTTTTGGTTATTAACAGGTTACTCCGGATTGCCTGGGTGTGAAACCGATAGGTGAAAATAAATGGTTACTCGACACGAGCCCGCGCGGGCCGCGCACGCATGGGGTTCAGGCGATTTCGTCGGCGGCCATCCGGCGCTCGATTTCCTCAACACGGTGGCCGATACGGGCAAGACGCGCGACGCGGACAAGCTCGTCGACTGGCCGGCCGTGCATGCGTGGGCGGAGCGATCGGGGCTGCTGGCGCCGGCCGATCTGGCGCGGCTGCTGCGTCATGCGCGGCAGGACGACGCGGACGCGCTGGCGGCGCTGCATCGCTTTCGCGAGGATGCCTACACGGCGATCTCGCACCTGACGGCCGGAGGCGGCGGCACGGCCGGCGCGCGCGCGGCGGACCGGCTCGCCGTCGCGATTCGCGAGGCGATCGGGCGCAGCGCGTTCGAGGCGGTCGACGGCCGGTTCGCGTGGCGGCCGGACGCGCGCGCCGCGTCGCGCTGGGTCGACGCGGCTGCACTCGG
This sequence comes from Burkholderia sp. AU31624, assembly GCF_020420065.1. Classification (NCBI taxonomy): domain Bacteria; kingdom Pseudomonadati; phylum Pseudomonadota; class Betaproteobacteria; order Burkholderiales; family Burkholderiaceae; genus Burkholderia; species Burkholderia sp. AU31624. Next base: position 1,005,891 of record NZ_JAIZRT010000003.1, on the reverse strand, counting down.
CTTCGAGCAACTGCTGCGCAGCGACGATTTCGCGCGGGTGAGGCAGTGCGGCCGGTGCACGTGGTTCTTCGTCGATCGCGGCCGTGGCGTCGGGCGCCGCTGGTGCGACATGCGCACGTGCGGGAACCGCGCGAAGGTGGAGGCGTTCAGGGAGCGGTGACGCGCGCGCCGTACCGGTTGTCGTGGCAGGCGATGCGCGGCCGGCGCGCGAGCGTCATGGGGCGACTTCGTGCGACCGATGGTCCGGCCACAGCGTCGCGGCGACGAACAGCCCGGCCGCGAGGAACGGCGCCCCGATTGCGAGCAGGATGGCTGTGAGGCCCCAGCGATCCCAGAAGCGGTCGACGACCGCGCGCTCGGGGGTGACGGGGTCGTACAGCACGTTGACCGCTTCGCCTTCCTGCAGGCCCGGATGCGACGCCGCCGCGCCCTGGGCGAACGTGATCTGGCGTCCGCTGTCGGTCGTGAAGGCGACGATCGCCGAATACAGCGACGTGCGCGAGCGGGCTGACCGTGCATTTTTTGCGATCTCGACGACGTGGCCGGTCGAGCGCGCGTAGTGGTGGGCGATCTGCCACTGACGCAGGCCGGCCGCACCGGCACCCGCAATGAAGCCCGTGCCGATCGTGATCGGAATCAGCACGATCGCGATATCCCAGCGGCGTCGCGCCTGCTTGCGCTCGGCGCGGGTGGGCGGCGCATCGGATTGCATGCGGTGGCGCTTGCCGGCGATCAGCAGGGCGCCGATCGCGAACGACGCGACGGCGAGCAGCGCCGCCACCGCCGCCGGAAACCAGCGTTGCGCGAAATCGTCGATCAGCGCGGGGCGCTCGGGATGGACGGGATCGAGCAGGACGTCGACGTTCTCGCCGATGTCGTAGGCGGGGATGGTCGACGCGGTATTGCCGGCGACCTCGCGGCGCTGGCCGTCGTTCGCGAGATACGCGACGATCGGCCGGTACGCGCGCATCGCGTCGCTGTCCTGCACGATACGGACGACCGTGCCCGGCGTGCGCACGAGGTGGCCGGTCGCCTGGCCGGCCGTGACGGCGATTACGCCTGCCAGTACGAGCAGTACGACGCCGAGCGCCAGCGCGACGAGCGCGTCCTTACCCGGCATGGCCGGATCCGGTTCGTGCGTCGCACTGCGGATGCCGGTGTGATCTTGGGAACGGCGTGTCCCGACGGACTCGCCGATATCGGCGCAACCAGGCCCTCTGAATGGTCGCGTCTCGGTTACATGCTTCCATGTCTGACGTCCCATGTTCTCTCAGTGCCGGCGGGCAAACGGCAGTGCCTGCGCCGGTCGTGTGATATTTGTCGGACGATTCTAGCGGAAACGATGCGGAGCGGGCGTGTGGTGGCGTACTGCGACAGGGCGCGCGCTGCGCGTGCGACGGCGGAAAAGGAAAAAGCCCGGTTAGCTTTCGCTAACCGGGCTTCGGAATTCCTGGTGGGGCGTGAGTGACTCGAACACTCGACCTACGGATTAAGAGTCCGCTGCTCTACCAACTGAGCTAACGCCCCCAACAGAAGAAAGATTATGCATGGGTATTTGAGGTCTTGCAAGCCCTTTCTGCAAATTTCCTGAAAATATTTCGTCACCGCTACGGCAGGTGCCGGCCCGAGCACGAGCGATCGCAGTTTCCGCGCTCCCGGTATGATGACGCCACACGTGTTGCGCGGCGGTCGCGCAACGCTTTCTGGGCTTTCGAAGATGGACGAAAACGCAGTCCGCGAATTGCTGGATCGCCTGCTGGCCCCCTGGGTCCGCTCGCTCGGTCTGGTCCCCGTGTCGATCGGCGACGACAGCGTTACGCTGCGCCTGCCGTTTTCCGGCGAATTCCGCCATTCGGGCGGCATCATCTGCGGCCAGGTGTTCACGGCGGCCGCCGACACCGCGATGGTGGTCGCGATCTCGGTCGCGCTCGGCGAGTTCCGGCCGATGACCACCGTATCGCTGAACACGAACTTCATGCGGCCCGTGCGCAAGGGCGACGTGCTCGTCACCGCGCGCGTGCTGCGGATGGGCCGCAATCTCGTATTCGGCGAAGTCGAGCTGTTCGACGAGGACGGCAAGATGGCCGTTCACGCGACGTCGACCTACGCGCTCGTCAGCTGAGCGGCGCGATGTTCGACCAGATCGTCTTTGCGGGCGGCGGCAATCGCTGCTGGTGGCAGGCTGGCTTCTGGGACGTCGCCCAGCCGGCCCTCGGCCTGCGCCCGCGCGTGATCACCGGCATCTCGGCCGGCGCGGCGACCGCGTGCATGCTGTATACGCGCGACGCCGCCTGGGTGATGCGCTATTACGAAGAGGCGCTGCGCCACAACCGGAAGAACGCGTACTGGGGCAACCTGTTCGGGCGCGAGCCCGTGTTTCCGCATTACCGGATTTACCGTCAGGCGCTGCTCGACATCTACGGCGAGCCGTTCGCGAAGCTGGCCGCGGCGCCGGAGATCCGCATCGGCGTGTCGCACGTGCCGCGCTGGCTCGGCGCGCGCAGCGCGGTGGCCGCCGGCCTCGTCGCGTACAACATCGAGAAGTACGTGCGCAAGACGCTGCATCCGACGCTCGGGCGCTCGCTCGGCTTTCGGCCGGAATTCGTGCGCGCGCAGGCCTGCACGCGCGTCGACGATCTCGCCGACCTGATCCTGCAGTCGTCCTGCACGCCACCGTTCACGCCGGTGCTGCGCCGCGGCGGCCGGCCCGTGCTCGACGGCGGGATGGTCGACAACGTGCCGGTCGACGCGCTCGACCCGACGCCCGGCGACGTGCTGGTGCTCGTCACGCGGCTGTACCCGCGCCCGCAGATGTTCACGGTCGCGCACGGCGAGCAGCGGCGGCTGTACGTGCAGCCGTCGAGCAAGGTACCGATTTCGAGTTGGGATTACACGAGCCCGTCGCAGATGCGGCATGCGTACGATCTCGGGCGGCGCGACGGCGAGCATTTCCTCACGCGCGTCGGCGCGATGACGGGCGGCCGCGTGGCCGCCTGAAGACGGGAAGCAGGAAGCGGAGCCGCGCGGCAGGCGCGGCCCGCAGCGCTCAGCGCACGCGGCGCGGCGTCAGGGCTTCCGGGTTGACGACGCTCGACATGTCGCCCTGGTCGAACGCCAGGATGTTCCGGAATGCCGCGCTGAAGTAGAGCTCGTAGCTTTCGCGCTCGACGTAGCCGATGTGCGGCGTGCAGATCACGTTTTCCATCCGCAGCAGGCTGTAGCCCTGCAGGATCGGCTCGCTCTCGAACACGTCGATCGCGACCATTCCCGGACGGTTGTGCGACAGCGCGTTGACCAATGCATTTTCCTCGAGCAGTTCGGCGCGGCTCGTGTTGACGAGCAGCGACGTCGGCTTCATCCGCATCAGGTCTTCCTGCTTCACGATCCCGCGCGTGTCGTCATGCATGCGCAGGTGCAGCGACAGCACGTCGCTCTGCTCGAACAGCGCTTCGCGGCTTTCGGCGGCCGTATAGCCGTCGGCGCGTGCGGCCTCGAGCGAATGCTCGCGGCCCCAGATCAGCACGTTCATCCCGAACGCCTTGCCGTAGCCGGCGACGAGCCGGCCGATCTTGCCGTAGCCCCAGATGCCGAGCGTCTGGCCGCGCAGCACCTGGCCGAGGCCGAAGTTCGGCGGCATTGCCGACGTCTTCAGGCCCGACTGTTGCCACGCGCCTTGCTTCAGGTTCGCGACGTATTGCGGAATGCGGCGCTGGGCGGCCATCACGAGCGCCCAGGTCAGTTCGGCGGGGGCAATCGGCGAGCCCGTGCCTTCGAGCACGGCGATGCCGCGGTCGGTACACGCGTCGAGATCGATGTGGCTCGAAATGCGGCCGGTCTGGCTGATCATGCGCAGGTTCGGCAGCTTGGCGAGCAGTTGCGACGAAATTGGGGTCCGTTCGCGAATCAGCACGAGCGCCTCGACTTCCGCCAGACGGCTGGCGAGTTGTCCCAATCCGCGCACCGTATTGTTGAAGACCTTCACGTCGTGGTCGGCAAGCATCTCGAAGCAGTTCAGCTTGCGGACGGCGTCCTGGTAGTCGTCGAGGATGGCAATTTTCATGGTGAGCGGGTGTCGCGCGTTGAAAGCGGCGGTGGCGGCGGCGCACGTCGCGCACCCGTCCCGCCCGGCCGGGGCCGACATGATGCTACGTCGGCCGCCTTCATGGTGTCTTTTTAACAGGTTGTTACGCTCCGCCGCAATTGGCGGCGGCCTGACCCGGCGCCGCTTGCGCGACGGGTGGAAGGGTGCGCTGTTGTGTCGCATCAAATACGTCCTTCCTGATTCGGCCACATACTCGACGAGGTTCACCCAATTGTTGCTTCAATCAGAATAATTGGATCAACTATCCGCAGAGGGCGAGGATTTTTGACTATTTTTATCGTCAACCGGGGCCTTGTTGAGCAACTCTGCATCATTTCCGCTGTCGTAGGAGAATTACGCATTTGCTTCATCTTTTTGAAGTTGTAACAGCGGCAGGAGTCGTTTATGGATCATTTGCAGTCGATGCGCGTGTTCGTCAAGGTTGCAGATCTCGGCAGTTTTGCGCGGGCCGCGAGTGCAATGGATATCTCCAACGCGGTCGCGACGCGTCACGTCGCCGATCTGGAAGGCCGGCTCGGCACGCGTTTGCTGAACCGCACCACGCGCAGCCTTTCCCTGACGGAGTCGGGCCAGGTCTATCTGGAGCGTGCTCGCCAGATCCTCGATGAGCTCGAGGACGTCGAGCAGATGGTCGTTGCGCGCAATCACGAGCCGGTCGGAACGTTGCGCATCGTTGCGCCGGTCGTGTTCGGCCTGCACAACCTCGCGCCCGTGTTGCAGTCGTACACGGAGAATTTCCCGAAAGTGGTGCCGGATCTCACGCTGGTCGACCGGCAGGTCGATCTCGTCGAGGAAGGCTTCGATGTCGGCATCGTCGTCACGCGCCAGATGCGCAGCGCGAGCATCGTCACGCGGCGCCTGACCACCGGCTGCATGACCGTGTGCGCGACGCCGAGCTACCTGGAGAAGCACGGCGTGCCGACCCATCCGGAGCATCTCGCCGAGCACCCGAGCCTGAGCCTGCCGACCGAATACTGGGGTGACGAGCGTGTGTTCACGGGGCCGGACGGCGAAGTGCGCGTGCGCCCGACCAATGTGATCGTCGCGAACAACACCGCGATGCTGCGCCAGTTCGCGCTGCTCGGGATGGGGGTCGCGATTCTGCCGAGCTACCTGATCGGCGGCGATATCGCGCGCGGCGCGCTCGTGCGGCTGCTGCCGGATTTCCGGCTGCCGCAGGTCGAGATCAACATCGCTTACCCGAGCCGGCGCCATCTGCCCGCGAAGGTGCGCACGTTCATCGACCACCTCGTCGAGCATTTCAGCCACTCGACCGACGCGACGATGGGCGAGCAGTGGGCCGCGCAGAGTTCGGCGCTCGCGCCGATCGGTGTCGAGACACGTGCCGAGCAGCCGGAAGCGGCCGACCCGAACCTATCGCCGCGCCTGCCGCGTTCGCCGCGCACGCGCGTTGCGGCGCCGTCGCCGCTGTAACGGCGCGACGGCCGGGCGGCGGTTGCCCCCGGCGCAAAGAAAAACGCGGATCGAGCAATCGATCCGCGTTTTTTTATGGGTGCCTGGCCGGGGGAGCCCCGGCCGTCAGGCCGTCACGAGCCCGTCTTGCGCGCCGTCGTCTTGCGGGCGGCGGTCTTGCGAGCCGGTGCCGGTTTCTCTTCGGCGCCTTCCGTCACGGTTTCAGCATCCTTCGTCGCCGATTTTGCCGTCTTCTTCGCGGCAGCGGCCTTCGGCTCCTTCTTCTCGAACTCGAAGCCGATCTTGCCGTCCGGCTGCTTCACGAGGAAGGCCTTGAAGTTGCGGCCCGTGCGCGACGACTTGAAGTTCGGCAGCAGATCCGTGCGGCCGTCGGCCAGCAGCTTGCCCATCTGCTCACGCGTGATTTCCTGCTGCAGGATCACCTTGCCCGAGCGGAAATCGCAGGTCTTCGGGTTGGCCACCGAGTGCTCGCACACGTAGCTCATCCCGTGCTCGAACACGCGGCCCTTGCACTTCGGGCACGCGCCGACCGGCTCCTGTGCGGAAAAGTCGGGCGCTTCGCCTTCCTCGCCGCCGGTGTCCTGGCCGAAATCGAACTCGAGCTTGTAGTTCTTCGTCTCGTCGTCGAAGGACAGCTTGAGGATCGCCGAGAACGGGCGGCCCATCTTGCTGCGGAAGCCGGACAGCGGGCCGATCGTCTTCTCGCGCAGCAGCTCCTCGACTTCCGCGATCTCGAACTGCCGGCTGCCCGGGATCTTCGAGATCGAGAACTCGCACTTCGTGCACGCGAAGCGGCGGTAGTTTTCCTTCACCTGGCCGCCGCAGTTCGGGCACGGCGTCTCGAGCGTCGCGTAATCGCCGGGGATCGTGTCCGAATCGTATTCCTTCGCGCGCTTCACGATCTGCTGCGTCATGCGGGCGATTTCCTGCATGAACGCTTCGCGCCCGAGGTTGCCGCGCTCCATCTGCGACAGCTTGTATTCCCATTCGCCGGTGAGCTCGGGCGCGGTGAGTTCCTTCACGCCGAGCCCGCGCAGCAGCGTCATCAGCTGGAATGCCTTCGCGGTCGGGATCAGTTCGCGGCCTTCGCGCACGAGGTATTTCTCGCCGAGCAGGCCTTCGATGATCGCCGCGCGCGTGGCCGGCGTGCCGAGGCCCTTCGCGGCCATCGCCTCGCGCAGTTCGTCGTCCTCGACGAGCTTGCCCGCGCCTTCCATCGCGGACAGCAGCGTCGCTTCCGAGTAGCGTGCGGGCGGCTTCGTGACGAGCGCGACGGCGGCGATTTCGTCGGTCTTCACCTTCTCGTCCTTCTGCACCGGCACGAGGTTCGCATCCGCGCCTTCGGCGTCGCGGCCGTACACCTGCAGCCAGCCCGGTTCGACCAGCACCTTGCCTTCGGTCTTGAAGTGATGGCCGGCGACTTCGGTGATCCGCGTCGTGACGCGGAATTCGGCGGCCGGGAAGAACACGGCGAGGAAGCGCTTCACGACCATGTCGTACAGCTTCTGCTCCGGCTCGGACAGCGACTTCGGCGCCTGCAGCGTCGGGATGATTGCAAAGTGGTCGCTGATCTTCGAGTTGTCGAAGATCCGCTTGTTCGGCTTCACCCAGCCCTTGTCGAGCACCTGCTTCGCGTGCGGCAGGTAGTTGTTGCTCTCCTTGAGCATCTCGAGCGTGGACTGGACCGTCGACAGGTAGTCTTCCGGCAGCGCGCGCGCGTCGGTACGCGGGTAGGTCAGCACCTTGTGCTTTTCATACAGCGCCTGCGCGAGGCCGAGCGTGTTCTTCGCGGAGAAGCCGAAGCGGCTGTTCGCTTCACGCTGCAGGCTCGTCAGGTCGAACAGCAGCGGCGAGAGCTGCGTCGACGGCTTCGATTCCTCCGAGACCGTGCCGACCTGGTCGCGGCACGCAGCGACGATCGTTTCGGCAGCCGGCAGGCTCCACAGGCGGGAGTCGCGCTTTTCCGGATCGAATTCGTCGCGCTTGAATTTCGGGTCGTACCACTTGCCTTCGTAGAAGCCGCCCGCGCACGCGAATTCGGCCTTCACTTCCCAGTAGTCGCGCGGGACGAAGCGGCGGATTTTCTCTTCGCGTTCGACGACGATCGACAGCGTTGGCGTCTGAACGCGGCCCACTGTCGTCAGGAAGAAGCCGCCGCCCTTGCTGTTGAACGCGGTCATCGCGCGGGTGCCGTTGATCCCGACGAGCCAGTCGGCTTCCGAGCGGCAGCGTGCGGCGTCGGCGAGCGGCAGCATGTCCGCGTCGCTGCGCAGGTTCGCGAAGCCGTCGCGGATCGCCTGCGGGGTCATCGACTGCAGCCACAGGCGCTGGACCGGCTGTTTCGCCTTCGCGTGCTGCGCGATCAGGCGGAAAATCAGCTCGCCCTCGCGCCCCGCGTCACATGCGTTGATCAGGCGGTCGACGTCCTTGCGCTTCAACAGCTTGGTGAGCACCTTGAGGCGCGACTCGCTTTTTGCGATCGGGTTCAGGTCGAAATGCGGGGGGATGACGGGCAGATGCGCGAAGCTCCATTTCCCGCGCTTGACCTCGTACTCTTCCGGGGCGGCGATTTCCAGCAGGTGGCCGACAGCGGACGAAAGGACGAAATCGTCGCTTTCGTAATACTCGTCATGCTTGGTAAAGCCGCCCAAAGCGCGTGCGATGTCGTTCGCGACAGAAGGCTTTTCCGCAATGATCAGTGCTTTGGACATGACAGGTGTGTGTTGGTAGACCGGGTTCGCCGGTTGTGGGTCCCTTTTACGACCGCTTTATAGCACACGCCGCAGCAATGGCGGCTCGGCGTGCAAAAAGCGGCCCATCATAGAGGGGGGCCGCAGCGGCGGCAAGCGCCCGGCGCGGCGGGGCGCGCAAATGTGCGCTAAACCACCGGGCCGCCTCGCGAAGTCAGGCTTCGACGGCCAGGATATTGCGCAATTTCGGTGCGTGCGGCGCACCGGGTACTGCGCTCAGGTCGGACAGCATCCGCTCGACGATCGCCGCATGCGGCAGCACCGTGCCGAAGAAGCGGGCGGTGTGGGTATCTTCGATCAGGATGGTCGGGAAGTTCTCGACGTCGAGATCGTCGAGCTGGTCGGCATGCGTTTCGATGTCGATCCAGGCGAAGCAGGCGTCCGGATGCGCGTCGGCGAGCTGGTCGAAGGCCGTCCGGTAGTCGCGGCACGTGCCGCACCACTCGGCGCACAGGCAGGCGACGAGCAACGTGCCGGGATCGGCGAGGCGCTCGGCGATCCGATCCGCATCGGTGTCGAGATTCAGCGCGGGCATGGGTTTCCTTGAGTATCGTCGGCGGCCTGGCCGCCCCTATGCGGGGGAATGTAGCACGCCGTCCACGGGCGGGGTGCGCGCTGCGTCAAGCCGCGCGAAGCGTCCGCCGGGGAGGCTGGCGACGCGGCCGGCCAGTTCCAGCGCCAGCAGCGCGCGGTGCAGCACGTCGTCAGGCAGGCCGCTGTGCTCGGCGAGCCATTCGTAGGTGACGGGGCCGTATCCCAATGCGGCAAGGACGGCCTGCTCGGCGGGGGTGGCGGGCAGCGGTGGCGCCGGCGCCGGTGCGTCGTCTCGGGCGGACGCGGTGGCCGGAACGGCATCGCCATGTTGGATCACACCGGCAGCGGCACGCCGAGTGGCGGTTTCGGTTTCGCGAAGGTCGCCGGTACCCCTGCACGGATGCCCGGAACACGCCGCACCGCCCGCCGTGCCGGCTTTCGATTCTCCCAGCCCGTATTCCTCGAGTACATCGAGCGGCGCCGCCGTGAGCTTCGCGCCGTCGCGGATCAATGCGTGGCAGCCCTGCGCGAGCGGCGCATGGATCGAGCCCGGCATCGCGAACACATCGCGCCCCAGTTCGTTCGCGAGCCGCGCGGTGATCAGCGAGCCGGAGCGCGGCGCGGCCTCGACGACGAGCGCGCCGACCGCGAGCGCGGCGATCAGCCGGTTGCGCTGCGGGAAGTGGGCGGCGCGGGCCGGCGTGCCGAGCGGCCATTCCGACACGATCGCGCCGTGCGCGGCGATCTCGTGGGCGAGTGCGCGGTGCCGCGCCGGGTAGACGAGATCGGCGCCGGTCGCGATCACCGCGACCGTGCCCGACCGGCCGTCGAGCCCACCACGATGTGCGGCGGCGTCGATTCCGAGCGCGAGGCCCGACACGATCGGCAGCCCGGCGTCGGACAGTTCGCGTGCGAAGTGCGTTGCGTCGGCGAGCCCCTGCGGCGTGGCGTGACGACTGCCGACCACGGCGAGACTGCGCGCATGCAGCAGGTCGAGCCGGCCCTTTACATATAGCAGCAGTGGCGGATCGTGCAGGTCGCGCAGCCGCGGCGGGTATGCCGGATCGTTGAGCGTGACGAGCGCATTGCCTGGCGCGTCGAGCCACGCGAGCGCTGCGTCGGTGCGCGCGTCGAGATCGCCGCGCTCGCTTGCGCGCACGGCCAGGGCGGCGGCGGCGCTGGTCACGGCGGTGATGGCGTGATCGGGCGCACGCAGCAGCGCGTCCGGCGAGCCGAACGCATCGAGCAATGCCTGCAGTGCGGCGGGGGCGAGGCCGGGCGCATGCGCGAGCTGCAGCCATGCGCGCACGGCGGAGGTGGTCAGCGCGTGCGGCGACATGAGGCGCCCCTCGAATGCGGCGGCCAGCGGACCGCGTGGCGCCATGATAAAATTTTCATCATCCGAAATACTCGACAGGGCCGCGCGCGCAGGCGCCCGGCCAATTGCAGGAGGCGTGATCCGCGGCATTGATTCGCCGCGCGTCCGCCTCATCTTCATTGCATCCCGGCGGCAGCGCCAGCCGGCCGGATGGCCGATGCGGCACGCCGCTCCACCGAATACCGAACGCCATGGCTTTACTCAATATTCTTCATTACCCCGACAAGCGGCTGCACAAGGTCGCGAAGCCCGTCGACAAGGTCGACGACCGGATCCGCAAGCTCGTCGCCGACATGGCCGAGACCATGTATGCGGCGCCGGGCATTGGCCTTGCCGCCACGCAGGTCGACGTGCACGAGCGCGTGATCGTGATCGACGTCTCCGAGGAGAAGAACGAGCTGCGCGCGTTCATCAACCCGGAGATCGTGTGGTCGAGCGATGCAAAGCAGATCTATGAAGAGGGCTGCCTGTCGGTGCCCGGCATCTACGACGAAGTCGAGCGTCCCGATCATGTGCGCGTGCGTGCGCTCAACGAGCAGGGCGAGACCTTCGAACTCGATTGCGAGGGCCTGCTGGCCGTGTGCATCCAGCACGAGATGGATCACCTGATGGGCCGCGTGTTCGTCGAATACCTGTCGCCGCTCAAGCAGACGCGCATCAAGACGAAGATGAAGAAACTCGAACGCGCGATGTAACGCGCGTTCGCCCAGCCCGACCCCGAACGCTGTCATGACCCATACGTTGCGCGTAGTTTTTGCCGGCACGCCGGAATTCGCCGCGGCTGCCCTCGCCGCGATCCACGAGGCCGGTTTTCCGGTGCCGCTCGTGCTCACCCAGCCCGATCGCCCTGCCGGGCGCGGGATGAAACTGCAGGCGAGCGCGGTGAAGCGCTACGCCGTCGAGCACGGGATGCCCGTCGCGCAACCGCCGTCGCTGCGCCGCGCGGGCAAGTACCCGGCCGAGGCGGCCGACGCGATCGAGCTGCTGCGCTCGACGCCACATGACGTGATGGTGGTCGCCGCATACGGCCTGCTGCTGCCGCAGGAAGTGCTCGACATTCCGCGCGGCGGCTGCATCAACATTCACGCGTCGCTGCTGCCGCGCTGGCGCGGCGCCGCGCCGATCCACCGCGCGATCGAGGCCGGCGACGCCGAGACGGGCGTCACGCTGATGCAGATGGACATCGGCCTCGACACCGGCGCGATGATCGAGGAAGCGCGCATCGCGATCGCGCCCGACGAGACCACAGCGACGCTGCACGACCGGCTCGCCGCCGAAGGCGCGCGACTGATCGTCGACGCGCTCGTGCAGCTCGAGCGCGACGGCGTGCTGCCGGCGACGCCGCAACCGGCCGACGGCGTGACCTATGCGGAAAAGATCGGCAAGCACGAAGCGGCACTCGACTGGCGCAAGCCGGCCGACGTGCTTGCGCGCCAGGTGCGTGCGTTCGATCCGTTCCCGGGCGGCGTCGCGACGCTCGACGGCGCGGCGATCAAGCTGTGGGCAGCCGAGCCGGTGGCGGCGCGCGGCGACGCGGCGCCCGGCACGATCGTCGAAGCCGCGCCGGAAGGCGTGGTCGTCGCGTGCGGCAGTGGTGCGCTGCGCGTCACGCAGTTGCAGAAGCCGGGCGGCAAGCGGCTGCCCGCGCGCGAATTCCTGGCCGGCTCGCCGCTCGCCGCGGGCCAGCGTTTCGCGCTGACCGACGTTGCCTGACGCGGCCTGACCGCCATTCGACACGGCCTGCCGGGCGTGCGCAATCGGCCGGATGGTCGAGTCGCGCGGCGCGGCAGGCGCGCGTAGAATTTCCCTGCGCTCCCCGGTTTCGAGGTTTTCATGTTCGGCATCACCCATTTCGGCTTCTTCGTGCTGGCAGTCTTCCTGCTGAACGTCACGCCCGGCCCCGATACGGCCTATATCGTCGGCCGCAGCGTCGCGCAGGGCCGCGGCGCGGGGCTGATGTCGGCGCTGGGCATTTCGGCCGGCTGCTGCGTTCACGCGCTCGCCTGCGCATTCGGCCTGACCGCGCTGCTCGCGGCGTCGGCTGCCGCATTCACGGTGATCAAGCTGGTCGGCGCCGCCTACCTGATCTACCTGGGCGTGCGGATGATCATCGCGAAGCAGGCGGCCGAGCCGTCGGGCACGGCGGCCGCGCAAGCCGCGAAGCCGCTGCGCCAGCTGTTCATGCAGGGCTTCTGGACCAACGTGCTGAACCCGAAGGTCGTGCTGTTCTTCGTATCGTTCTTCCCGCAGTTCGTGTCGGCCGACAGCCCGCACAAGGCATGGGCGTTCCTGACCCTCGGCGGTGTGTTCGTCGCGATGAGCACGGTGTGGACCAGCCTCGTCGCGTGGGTCGCGGGCAGTGTCACGGCGCGCTTCTCCGGCAAGCCGGGCGTCAAGAAGTGGCTTGACCGCACGGTCGGCAGCGCTTTCGTCGGCCTCGGTCTTCGTCTTGCAACATCGCAACGGTGAGATTGAATTTTTCCGGCAAGACCTTATCTAACAAAACGCTTACAATTTTCCGCCGCGCCCTTTTGATGCGCGGCGGGTCCCCTGACGGATAAGGAGTGGGTATGTTCAATTGGGTCAAAACGGCGATGCTGATGGCCGCGATCACGGCCCTGTTCATCGTGATCGGCGGGATGATCGGCGGCTCGCGGGGCATGACGATCGCGCTGCTGTTCGCGCTCGGCATGAATTTCTTCTCTTACTGGTTCTCGGACAAGATGGTGCTGCGCATGTACAACGCGCAGGAAGTCGACGAGAACACGGCGCCGCAGTTCTACCGGATGGTGCGCGAGCTGGCCACGCGCGCGAACCTGCCGATGCCGCGCGTCTACCTGATCAACGAGGACGCGCCGAACGCGTTCGCAACGGGCCGCAACCCCGAGCACGCGGCAGTCGCCGCGACGACGGGCATCCTGCGCGTGCTGTCGGAGCGCGAGATGCGCGGCGTGATGGCGCACGAGCTCGCGCACGTGAAGCACCGCGACATCCTGATCTCGACGATCACCGCGACGATGGCGGGCGCGATTTCAGCCATCGCGAACTTCGCGATGTTCTTCGGCGGGCGCGACGAGAATGGCCGGCCGGCCAACCCGATCGCGGGTATCGCGGTCGCGCTGCTCGCACCGATCGCAGGCGCGTTGATCCAGATGGCGATTTCGCGGGCACGCGAGTTCGAGGCCGACCGCGGCGGCGCGCAGATTTCCGGCGATCCGCAATCGCTCGCGACCGCGCTCGACAAGATCCATCGCTATGCGGCGGGCATCCCGTTCCAGGCGGCCGAGCAGCATCCGGCCACCGCGCAGATGATGATCATGAACCCGCTGCACGGAGGCGGCCTGCAGAATCTGTTCTCGACGCACCCGGCCACCGAGGAGCGCATCGCGCGCCTGATGGAGATGGCGCGTACCGGCCGCTTCGACTAAGCCACGGCACACCGTGCGGCAGTTGCCGCGCGGGGGCCGTCACACCACCCCGCACGCTTCGCGCTGCGGGGTGTTTCATTTGCGCGTGCCGTAAAGGGGCCAAAGGGCCAGCCGCATCGCACGCTACAATGCCCGGTTTGGGATGGCAGGGCCCACGGGCGCCGCGATCCCGCCGTTTGCCGCATTGGCTTGCTGTGCCCGCTGGCCGCGTTTGTTTGCCGAATTTGCTCCGATGACACGAACCCGTTCTACCGCTCCGTCTTCTTCCGGCCGCCCGGCGCGCCTGTCCGCGCTGCATCTCGCGCCCGATTCGCTCGGCTTCGCACTCGATGCGGCCGCGCAGGCGGTCGATGCGGTGCGGCGCGGCACCGCGCTGCCGGCGGCGCTGTCGGCGGTATTCGCGCAGATGCCGTCCGGTGCACAGGCGCTCGCGCGCGGGGCGACGCAGGACGTCGCTTACCGGACGATGCGCCGCCTCGGCAGTGCGGACTGGCTGATCGGGCGGCTCATCAGCAAGGCGCCGCCCGCCTACGTGCACGCGGTGCTCGCCGGTGCGTTCGCGCTGCTGCTCGACCCGGCGGACGAGGCTGCGTATCCGGCGTTCACGGTGGTCGACCAGGCCGTGACCGTGATCGGGGCACGCCGCGAATGTGCGTTCGCGAAGGGGATGGTCAACGCGGTGCTGCGCCGTTTCCTGCGCGAGCGCGACGCGCTCGTCGCGGCGCTGCAGGACGATGTCGTCGCGCGCTGGAACTACCGCGCGTGGTGGGTCGCTTCGGTGCAGCGCGCGTGGCCCGACGCATGGCAGTCGATCCTCGCGGCCGGCGAGCGGCAAGGGCCGCTGACGCTGCGCGTGAACGCGCGCCGCGCGAGCGTCGACGCGTATCTCGATACGCTGCGCGAGAACGGGATCGACGCGACCGCGATCGGCCGGCATGCGGTGCGGCTTGCATCGGCGCTGCCGGTCGATCGCATTCCGGGGTTTGCCGATGGCGTCGTGTCGGTGCAGGACGCCGGCGCGCAGCTCGCAGCCGAATGGCTCGGTGCGCGCGACGGCATGCGCGTGCTCGACGCATGCGCGGCGCCCGGCGGCAAGACCGGCCATATTCTCGAACTCGCCGATGCGGAAGTCGTCGCGCTGGAAAGCGACGCCGCGCGTGCGGCACGGATCGGCGAGAACCTCGTGCGGCTGTCGCTCGAAGCGGACGTGCGTGTCGGCGATGCGGGTGCCCCCGACGCCTGGTACGACGGGCGCCCGTTCGACCGCATCCTCGCCGACGTGCCGTGCTCGGCGTCCGGCATCGTGCGTCGGCACCCCGACATTCGCTGGCTGCGCCGCGAGGCCGACATCCCGGCGCTCGTCGCGGAACAGCGCCGCATCCTGGCGGCGTTGTGGCCGCTCGTGAAGGCGGGCGGCGAACTGCTTTACGTGACCTGTTCGGTCTTCCCCGAGGAAGGCGAATGGCAGGCCCGCTGGTTTGAAGCGGCCTGTGAAGATGCGGTACGATTGGACGCCCCCGGCCAACTGCTGCCGGGCGGAGTGCAGGGAGGGGCGGCCGCCGGCGCACTCGACCAGAACACCGATCACGACGGATTTTTCTACGCGCGGTTTCAGAAACGGTGACGATCAAACACCTTTTTCCACTTCGGCTCGCGGCCGTCCTGATGGTCGCGTTGACGCTGTGCCTGGCTGTCGTCCGGCCGGCGCATGCCGAGTCGATCGCCGTGCAGCGCGCGTCGCTCCAGTCCGACGGAAGCGGCTGGGCGCTCGACGCACGCTTCGATTTCGAGCTGAACCCGAACCTCGAGGATGCCGTCAACAAGGGCATTCCGCTTTATTTCACGACCGACTTCGAGTTGAGCCGTGCGCGCTGGTACTGGTTCGACGAGCAGCCGGTGGCGGTGACGCAGACGATCCGCCTGTCGTTCCAGCCGCTCACGCGCGAATATCGCGTGTCGACGGGCGGCCTGCAGCTCGGTTTCCCGTCGCTGAAGGATGCGCTCGCGGTGGTCCGTCACATCACGTCGTGGCATGTGATCGACCGCAACCAGGTGCGCGCCGGTGAAACCTACACGGCATCGGTGCGGATGCAGCTCGATACGGCGCTGATGCCGAAGCCGTTCCAGGTCGATGCCGTGAACAACCGCGACTGGACGCTCGGGTCCGACTGGAAGCGCTTCAACTTCACGGTGACCGAACGTGCTAAATAAAGTGCGCCGCGCGGCCAGCGGGAAGAGCCTCCTCATTCGCGTGATCGTCTCGACCGTCGCGCTCACCGCGCTGCTGCTGCTCGTGCTGCTCGCGGCCGCGAGCGCGAACACCGAATTCTTCGACCGCTACTACTCGTGGCTGTACGCGACGAACATCGTCGTCGCGCTCGTGTTCCTGCTCGTGGTGCTCGGGCTGATCGGGATGATCGTCGTGCGCCTGAGGAAGGGCAAGTTCGGCACGCGGCTGCTCGCGAAGCTCGCGGTGTTCTTCGCGCTCGTCGGCGTGGTGCCGGGCGGGATCATCTACATCGTGTCGTACCAGTTCGTGTCGCGCAGTATCGAGTCGTGGTTCGACGTGAACGTCGAGACGGCGCTGACGGCCGGCCTGAACCTCGGCCGCGGGATGCTCGATGCTTCGCTGTCCGATCTGCAGACGAAGGCGCGGCTGATGTCCGACCAGCTCGCGAGCGTCGATGTGAACACCAACGGCACGACGCTCACGCTGCTGCGGTTGCGCGACCAGTTCGGCGTGCAGGACGCGACGATCGTCGAGCCGAGCCGCGGCGGCTCGGGTGCGGCCCCCGACCTGCATATCGTCGCGCAGGCGTCGGGCAATTTCGCGGCACTGATTCCGGACGACCTGCCGACGCCGCTGATGCTGAACCAGGCGCGCGAACACGGCGCGTACGCGGCGATCGAGGGTGAAGTCGACGGCGACCCGCGCGCGCACGGCGCGAAGGGCGCGCTGCGGTTGCGCGTCGTGCGGCCGATTCCCGATGCATCGACGTCGTTGCTGCAGCCGGCGGAACGCTTCCTGCAGCTCACGCAGCCGGTGCCGCCGACGCTTGCCCACAACGCGGACGCCGTGCAGCGCGCGTATCGCGAGTACCAGGAAAAGTCGCTCGGCCGCACGGGGCTGCGCAAGATGTACATCGGCACGCTGACGCTGGCGCTGTTCCTCGCGACCTTCATCGCGATGATGCTCGCGCTCGCGCTCGGCCAGCAGCTCGCGCGGCCGCTGTTCCTGCTCGCGCAGGGCACGAAGGAGGTCACCGAAGGCGACTACACGCCGAAGCGCGAGATCAAGACGCGCGACGAGCTGGGCTTCCTCACGCAGTCGTTCAATGCGATGACGCGTCAGTTGTCCGAGGCGCGGCTCGCGGTCGAGAAAAACCGCGTCGCGCTCGAGCATTCGAAGACGTATCTCGAGAGCATCCTCGCGAACCTGACGGCCGGCGTGTTCGTGCTCGACCGGCAGTTCCGGCTGACGACGGCCAATCGCGGCGCCGAGCGGATTTTCCGGCAGCCGTTCAACGCGCTGATCGGCACGACGCTCGACCGGATCGGCGTGGCCGCCGGGTTCGGCGCGATGGTGCGCAAGGCGTTCGCCGATCGCGAGGCGGCGTCCGACGGCGGCAGCGGCGATCGCGGCCACTGGCAGCAGCAGTTCGCGATCGAGGTGCCGGGCGAAGCCGATCCGCTGACGTTGCTCGTGCGCGGCACGCGCCTCGTGTCGACGGTCGAGGGGCAGGCCGACGATCCGCAGACGTCCGGTTACGTCGTCGTGTTCGACGACATCTCCGACGTGATTTCCGCGCAGCGTTCGGTCGCGTGGGGCGAGGTCGCGCGCCGGCTCGCGCACGAGATCAAGAATCCGTTGACGCCGATTCAGCTGTCGGCGGAGCGGCTGCAGATGAAGCTCTCCGACAAGCTCGCCCCGCCCGATGCCGATGTGCTCAAGCGCGGCGCGACGATGATCGTCAATCAGGTCGCCGCGATGAAGCGAATGGTCGACGATTTCCGCGAGTACGCGCGCACGCCGCCCGCGGTGCTCTCGAACCTGCAGTTGAACGAACTGGCGAGCGAGGTGCTCGGGCTGTACGGGGTGGGCGAAGGCAAGAGCGCGATCGTCGCCGAGCTCGCGCCGTCGCTGCCGGTGATACGCGGTGATGCGACGCAACTGCGCCAGGTGATTCACAACCTGCTGCAGAATGCGCAGGATTCGGTCGCGGAGTCGGCGCATCCGCGTGTGTTGATCGAAACCAAGACAGTAGAATATGGCGATCCCGACGCCGAGGGCAAAACGCGCGTCGCGGTACGTCTTACCGTGTCCGACAACGGGCCCGGTTTTCCGGCGCGCATCCTGACTCGCGCGTTCGAGCCTTATGTGACGACGAAGGCGAAGGGCACGGGTCTGGGGTTGGCCACGGTCAAGAAGATCGTCGATGAGCACGGTGCGCGGATCGATTTGCGCAATCGCATGCACGGCGAGACCGTCGAGGGTGCGCAGGTGTCGATCCTGTTCCTGCAGATGGCGAGCGATGCGCCAGGCGCCGAATCGGGCGTGCAGGACGGGACGGCCCCCGCCAAGACAAAAGCAAGTGAGCAGACAAAGGCAGCGTAAATGGCAACCATCCTGGTGGTAGATGATGAAATGGGCATCCGGGAATTGCTCTCGGAGATCCTCAGCGATGAAGGACACGTCGTCGAGGCGGCGGAGAACGCGCAGGCCGCGCGGGAATACCGGTTGAATCAGGCGCCCGATCTCGTGCTGCTCGATATCTGGATGCCCGATACCGACGGCGTGACGTTGCTCAAGGAGTGGGCAGCGCAGGGGCTGCTGACGATGCCCGTGATCATGATGTCCGGGCACGCGACGATCGATACGGCCGTCGAGGCGACGAAGATCGGCGCGCTCGATTTCCTCGAGAAACCCATCGCGCTGCAGAAGCTGCTGAAGTCCGTCGAGCACGGTCTCGCACGCGGTGCGGCGCCGGTGTCCGCGAACGCGGCGGCGAAGGCCGGTGCGGGGCAGGCGGCGGGGCCCGCGGCCGTTGCGTCCGCGGCTGCGCTGCCGACGCTCGGCGACGACATGGCTTCGGCACTCGGCCTCGCGGGCCAGACGGCCGCGATCCCGTTCGACATCCCGTTGCGCGAAGCGCGCGATGCGTTCGAGCGCGCGTACTTCGAATATCACCTCGCGCGCGAAAACGGCAGCATGACGCGCGTCGCGGAGAAGACGGGCCTCGAGCGCACGCACCTGTATCGCAAGCTCAAGCAGCTCGGTGTCGAGCTCGGCAAGAAGCCGTCCGAAGGCGCCGTATAAAATATTTCGTGAAAGTACTTGATCAAGTAACGAAGGGTGGATATACTTTCTCTTCTTCGTTGGCCCGGTAGCTCAGTTGGTAGAGCAGCGGATTGAAAATCCGCGTGTCGTTGGTTCGATTCCGACCCAGGCCACCAGAATTAAAACCCCAAGAATCGGAAGATTCTTGGGGTTTTTCGTTTGTGGTGGGGTTTGCGTGACCAGTGGCGTGGGATGATGTGCCCGGCAGTGTTCATGAGGGCATGATAAAATCCTTGTCCGCTCAATAACTTAGCGCATCGCTTCATGCGCACGGCAGGCTGCCAGCGTGGCGCCGCCGTGGCGCGCGGCAACGATGCCGCGCGATGGGCGGTATAAGCGCTCCGCCGCGTTCGCGGCCAATTGCGCTGCCTATACTGGTCGAGCCGGCCCAGGCCGGCACGCGTCGGGCCGCCCGGCGGCAGCCGGCCCCGGGGCGCAGCGCGACGCGAGCCTACACATTCACGGAGTATCACGGTGATTCGGACAGACGCTAAAGACGGCGCGCTCGTGTTGTTTTCCGGCGGGCAGGACTCGGCCACGTGCGTGGCATGGGCCCTCGAACGCTATCAGACGGTCGAGACGCTCGGCTTCGATTACGGCCAGCGCCACCGCGTCGAGCTCGAATGTCGCGAAGGCGTGCGCGAAGCGCTGAAGCGTGACTTTCCCGCCTGGTCGGGCCGGCTTGGCGACGATCACATGATCGACCTGTCGGTGCTCGGTGCGATCAGCGATACCGCGATGACGCGCACGATCGAGATCGAGACGGCGGCGAACGGCCTGCCGAACACGTTCGTGCCGGGCCGCAACCTGATGTTCATGACGATCGCCGCGGCGATCGCCTATCGCCGCGGGCTGCGTGTGCTGGTCGGCGGGATGTGCGAGACGGATTTCTCGGGCTATCCCGACTGCCGCGACGACACGATGAAGGCGCTGCAGGTCGCGCTGAACCTCGGGATGGATACGCGCGTCGTGCTCGAGACGCCGCTGATGTGGCTCGACAAGGCGCAAACCTGGCAGCTCGCCGAACAGCTCGGCGGCGAAGCGCTCGTCGAACTGATCCGCGTCGAGACGCACACGTGCTACGTGGGCGAGCGCGCGGAACTGCACGACTGGGGCTTCGGCTGTGGCGAATGCCCGGCCTGCAAGCTGCGCAAGCGCGGCTACGAGGCCTACCTGAAGGGCGAGCGGGTGACCGAAGCGCCGCTGTGATGCAGCGGCAACAGCAGCGCCTGGTGATTAACGGATTCTGATCGACAACGAGCGGCGCGAGCCGGACGAAGGACGATGACTTACGCGGTCAAGGAAATTTTCTACACGTTGCAGGGCGAGGGCGCGAACGCGGGCCGGCCGGCCGTGTTTTGCCGGTTCGCCGGCTGCAACCTGTGGTCGGGCCGCGAAGAGGATCGTGCGGAGGCCGTGTGCCGCTTCTGCGATACCGACTTCGTCGGCACCGACGGCGAGAACGGCGGCAAGTTCAAGGATGCCGACGCGCTCGTTGCGACGATCGCCGGCTTGTGGCCGGAGGGCGAGGCGCACCGCTTCGTCGTCTGCACGGGCGGCGAGCCGATGCTGCAGCTCGACCAGCCGCTCGTCGACGCGCTGCACGCGGCCGGCTTCGAGATCGCGATCGAGACCAACGGCTCGCTGCCGGTGCTCGAATCGATCGACTGGATCTGCGTGAGCCCGAAGGCCGACGCGCCGCTCGTCGTCACGAAGGGCAACGAGCTGAAGGTCGTGATCCCGCAGGACAACCAGCGGCTGGCCGACTACGCGAAGCTCGACTTCGAGTATTACCTCGTCCAGCCGATGGACGGCCCGTCGCGCGACCTCAATACGAAGCTCGCGATCGACTGGTGCAAGCGTCATCCGCAGTGGCGGCTGTCGATGCAGACCCACAAATATCTGAACATTCCCTGAGCCCCGGCTTTTGACATCGTGCTGATTACCCGAAAACTCGAATTCGACGCGGGCCACCGCATTCCCGACCACCGCAGCCAGTGCCGGAACCTGCATGGCCATCGCTATGTGCTCGAAGTCACGCTGCGCGGCGATCTTGTCGATACCGAGGGGGCGCCCGACCGCGGCATGGTGATGGATTTCGCCGACGTGAAGGCGCTCGCGATGGAGCACCTGGTCGGCAAGTGGGACCACGCGTTCCTGGTCTATGCGCGCGACGACGTCGTGCGCTCGTTCCTCGAGCAGATGGCCGACCACAAGACGGTCGTGATCGACCGGATTCCGACCGTCGAGAACCTCGCGGCGATCGCGTTCGACATCCTCGCGAACGTGTACGACGCGCACTACGGCGTGAACCTGCGGCTCGAACGCGTGCGCCTGTACGAAACGCCGAACTGCTGGGCCGACGTCGAGCGCCAGCCCGGCCGCTGATCCCGCCTTCCCGGCAGCCCCGCCAGCCGGTGCGGGCTGCCTGACGCCGCCCCCCGCGGCCCCCTCCCGCCTCGCTCCCCGTCCGTTTCCACATTCCGCGTAACGCCGCGCTATGATCGTTGCGTGGCGCCGAAATACGCTGTCACGCGTCATTGCGCGACCGGCGCTGTCAGATCGGCCGCCCACAACCGACCAACGTTCCAGGGCCCGGTCCCGGCGCCGCCGTGCAATGCTGCCCGGCGTGTCGCGCTCCGCTTTGCCCGTTGCTTGTCCCGTTCGATTGCCGTTCCGTCCAGGAGGCCGTATCGATGAGCACGCTCACCAATTCCCTCAAACAACGCCTGCGCGACGGCGACGAGCCGCTGTACGGCCTGTGGCTGTCGCTCGGCAGCGACTCGGCCGCGGAAGCGCTCGCGCATGCCGGCTACGACTGGCTCTGCATCGACATGGAGCACGCGCCGAACGACAGCCGCGATGTTGCATCGCAGCTGCGTGCGATCGCCGCCGCCCATCTGCCGAGCGAGCCCGTCGTGCGCGTGCCGGCGCGTGAGCCGTGGCTCGTGAAGCGCGCGCTCGATGCGGGCGCACGCACGCTGATGTTTCCCTGCATCGAGACGCTCGACGACGCCGCGCACGCGGTGCGGCTCACGCGCTATCCGTCGCCCGATTCGCCGGACGGGCTGCGCGGCGTCGCCGGCATGGTGCGCGCGGCGGCGTTCGGCATGCGTCGCGACTACGTGCAGACGGCGAATGCGCAGGTCGCGGTGATCGTGCAGATCGAATCGGCGCGCGGCGTCGACGAAGTCGAGCGGATTGCGGCGCTGCCCGGCATCGATTGCCTGTTCGTCGGCCCGGCCGATCTTGCGGCGAGCCTCGGGCACCTTGGCGACATCCGTCACCCGGACGTCGAAACCGCGATGGCGCGCGTGCTCGCGGCCGGCCGGCAGGCGGGCGTCGCGGTGGGGATCTTCGCGGGCGATACGGCTGCCGCGCGCCAGTATCGCGAGGGCGGCTACCGGATGATCACGGTGTCGGCCGACGTCAGCTGGTTGTTGCGCGCCACACGGCAGGCGCTGCAGGAGGTGCGGTCATGAGCGGTGGCGATGGCGCGTGCCGTGGGCGCGCGCAGGGTGGGTTAGGGAGGCGCCGGCAGGTCGGCGCGGTGTTCGGCCTGTGGATCGTGTGGATCGCGGCCGCCGCGCAGGGCGCGCCGCAAGCGAAGCCCGATCCGTCGCACGAGACGCAGTCGGCGGTCGCCGACTATAACGCCGGCGACTTTCGTGCGGCGCTGGTGCAGTTCCACGACGCGGCCGAGCGCGGCGACCGTCTCGCGCAATTCAACTACGCGATGATGCTGCTGACGGGCGAAGGCGTGACCGCGAACGTCGACGAAGGGCTGCGCTGGCTGAAGCGCGCGGCCGACGCGAACATGTCGCATGCGCAGTACGTATACGGCCGGATGTTCGACGACGGCGAGTTCGTCGCACGCGATCCGGCCGAAGCGCACCGCTGGTTCCTGCGAGCGGCGAAGCAGGGGCACGTGCAGGCCGAGCTGTCGCTCGCGAACCAGTTCCTCGACGGGCGCGGCACGCCGCGCGACAACCGGCAGGCGTTCACGTGGTACAAGCAGGCCGCCGACGCGGGCGAGCCGACCGCGCAGTACGTGACCGCATCGTTCTACGAGCGCGGCGGCGACGGTGTCGCGCAGAACCTCAACATCGCGCGGGCGTATTACGCGGCGGCGGCCGCGCAGGGCGACGAGACGGCCGGGCTGAAATTCAAGGAGCTGAGTGCGCGGCTGAAGGCGCAGGGGCCGGCATCGGGCGCCGGCGCGGAGCCGGGCGGGGCGCACGCGCCGCCGCCGTGAGCGGGAGCGGCGCTGCGAAGGGCCGCCGTGTTCGCCATGCACAGTGGAAAAAAACGGCGCCGAGGCGCCGTTTTTCCTGATGCGGTGCGTGCCGCGCGGTCAGCTCTTCATCAACCGCCGCTGCCGCCCGACGCTCATGATCATCCCGATCGCGATGCCGAGCGTCGTGAGCGCGGTGCCGCCATAACTCATGAATGGCAGCGGCACGCCGACGACCGGCAGCACGCCGCTCACCATCCCGATGTTGACGAACGCATAGACGAAGAACGCGAGCGTGAGCGAGCCCGCGAGCAGGCGGCCGAACAGCGTCGCGCCCTGCGCGGCGATATAGAGGCCGCGCGCGATCAGCGCCATGTACAGCGTCAGCAGCACGAGCCCGCCGACGAGCCCCCATTCCTCGGAGAACACCGCGAAGATGAAGTCGGTGTGCTTCTCCGGAATGAATTCGAGGTGCGCCTGCGTGCCTTTCAGGTAGCCCTTGCCGAGCACGCCGCCCGAGCCGATCGCGATCACGGCCTGGATCGTGTGGAAGCCCTTGCCAAGCGGATCGGAAGTCGGGTCGAGCAGCGTACACACGCGGTGCTTCTGGTAATCGTGCATCAGCGGCCACTGCACTTCGGGCTGGCAGATGCGCTCTTCGAACACGGCGATCGAGCCGACCGCGATCACGCCCGCGACGAGCACCGGCACGATCAGCTTGAACGACAGGCCGGCGAGATAGATCACGAAGAAACCGGCCGCGAACACGAGCAGGCCCGTGCCGAGGTCGGGCTGCTTCGCGATCAGCCCGACCGGTACCAGCAGGATCCCGAACGCGACGATGAAGTCGTACCAGCGCAGCCCGCCCTCACGGCGCTGGTAGTACCACGCGAGCATCAGCGGTGTCGCGATCTTGAGGATTTCCGACGGCTGGATCACGACGCCGACATTCAGCCAGCGCTTCGCGCCCTTCTTGGTCATCCCGAACAGCGCGACCGCAATCAATAGCGCGACCCCGAACGTGTAGAGCGGGACCGCGAAGCGCATCAGCGTCGTGGGCGGGATGTTGGCGATCACCCACATCAGCCCGAACGTCAGCAGGATGTTGCGCAACTGGTCCTCGACGCGGCCCGGCATGTCGATCGCCGCGCTGTACAGCGTGACGATGCCGACGCACAGCAGCAGGAACACGATGAGGGCGAGCGGGCGGTCGAAGCCCGCGAACATCTGCTTGATCTTGTCGAGCCAGGCGCGCTTGTCGAATTGCATGCCTTTCTCCGTTAATGAGCGGTGCCGGCGTCCGCCGCCTTCGCGGGGGCCGTTGCACGGTGATTGTCGTCGCGCGGCGTGGCGACGAGCGGCTGCGCATCGCTGGCGGGCCGGCGTGGCCGGTGCGGGCGCCTGATCGGCGGCAGGCTCGCGGCCCTCGGCGCAGCGGCACTGGCGCTGGCCGGCGGGGCAGCGCTGGCGCTCGCGGCAGCCGCAGCTTCGGAGGCGGCCGCGGCCGATGCCGCTTCCGCCGCGCTGGCCGCGGTCGGCACGACCGGCTGCGGCAGCGCGGTGAAGCCGGCGGCGACGGCAGCCGGCTTGTTCGCGTCGCCGATCACCGGTGCGTTGATGGGTTCGGTCGCCGACGCCGCGGCAGCCACGGCCGCGGCCTCGTTCTGCGGGTTCTGGCGGTCGACGAGGAAGAAGTCGAGCACGCGGCGCGCGATCGGGCCGGCGGCCTGCGCACCCCAGCCGCCGTTCTCGACAACCAGCGCGACGGCGATCTGCGGATGGTCGACCGGCGCGTACGCGATGAACAGCGCGTGGTCGCGCAGGTGCTCGGCGAGCAGGTGGCCCTTGTAGTTGGAGCCTTGCAGCGAGAACACCTGCGCGGTACCGGTCTTGCCGGCGGCGAGGTACGGCGCGCCGCGGAACACCTTGTACGCGGTGCCGGACGGGTTCTCGATCACGTTCTCCATCCCGCGCTTCACGACGTCGATGTCGGCCTGCTTGAGCGGGATCGTTTCGCTTTCCTTCGGCACGGTCAGGCGGCGCCCGCGCGTGATCGGATCCTCGACTTCCTTCACGAGGTGAGGCTTCATCACGACGCCGTTGTTCGCGAGCGTCGCGGTCGCGTGCGCGAGCTGCAGGATCGTGAACGAGTTGTAGCCCTGGCCGATCCCGAGGCTGATCGTCTCGCCGTCGAACCACTTCTGCTGCGCGGCCTTCTTGAACGCCTTCTTCTTCCAGTCGGTCGACGGCAGGATCCCGCGCGCCTCGCCCTGGATGTCGATCCCGGTGATCTGGCCGAAGCCGAACGGCTTCATGAAGTTCGCGATCGAATTCACGCCGAGGTCGCGCGCGAGCATGTAGAAGTAGGTGTCGTTCGACACCATGATCGCCTTGTTCATGTCGACCCAGCCTTGGCCCGAGCGCACGTCGTTGCGGAACGTGTGGCCGCCGAACGTGAAGTAGCCGGGATCCTGGAAGCCCCAGCCCGGCGTGCGCTTGCCGAGCGTCAGGCCGGCGAGCGCCATGAACGGCTTGTACGTCGAGCCGGGCGGGTAGGTGCCGTGCAGCGGGCGATTCAGGAGCGGCTTGTCGGTCGAGTTGTTCAGTTCGTCCCAGGTCTGCTGGTCGATGCCGTCGACGAACGAGTTCGGGTCGAAGCTCGGCGACGACACGAACGCGAGCACGTCGCCCGTCTTCGGCTCGATCGCGACCAGCGCGCCCCGCTTGCCGGCGAACGCCTGCTCGGCCACCTGCTGCAGCCCGATGTCGAGCGACAGCACGAGGTTGTTGCCGGGCGTCGCCTGCGTGCGCGACAGCGTGCGCACCGGCCGGCCGCCGGCCGTCACCTCGACTTCCTCGAAGCCCGTCAGCCCGTGCAGCTCGGTCTCGTAGCTCTGCTCGACGCCGATCTTGCCGATGTAGTCGGTGCCCTTGTAGTTGTTCGCGTCGCGGCGCGGATCGTAGTTTTCCTGATCGCTGTCGTTGTCGTCGCTCATCGCGTCGATGCGATCCTGGTCGCGCTTCGAGATCCGGCCGATGTAGCCGATCACGTGCGCGGCCGTCGTGCCGAGCGGATATTGCCGGAACAGCCGTGCGCGCACGTCGACGCCGGGGAAGCGGAAGCGCTGCGCGGTGAAGCGCGCGACTTCAGAGTCGGTGAGGCGGGTGCGGATCGGCAGGCTCTCGAAGTTCTTCGAGTCTTCCTGCAGCTTCTTGAAGCGGCGGCGGTCGCGCGCGTCGATCGGGATGATCTCGGACAGCTTGTCGATCGTGTTGTCGAGCGTGTCGTCGAGCTTCGACGGCGTGATCTCGAGCGTGTACGCCGAATAGTTCTTCGCGAGGATCACGCCGTTGCGGTCGGTGATGATCCCGCGGTTCGGCACGATCGGCGCGACGGAGATGCGGTTTTCCTCGGCCTGCAGCGCGTATTTGCCGTGCTGCATCAACTGCAGGTAGAAGAAGCGGCTCGCGAGCAGCCCGAAGCAGACGAACACGAACACGCCCGCCGCCGCGACGCGCAGGCGGAACTTCGAGAGCTGCTGTTGGGTGTCGTTGAATTCGGTCATGCGGCTAGGGTCTATCTGGCACGCGCACGCCGAGCGGGCGCGGGCGAGGTGCCGCCCCGGAACGCGGCGCGCGGCGGGCGTGGAGGCGGCGGGTATTCAAGGCAGGCCCCTGGCTCAGATGGGGCGCGTATCGTCCGGATCGACCGGGCGGCGTTGCGGCATCAGCAGCAGGTGGCTCGCGATCGGCCACAGCGCGGCTTCGACGAAGCCGTCGACCAGGTAGCGCCAGCCCGGGAACGCGGCGCCCATCACGAGGCGGATCAGGAACGGCACGAGCTGCGCGACGACCAGGAGCGGCGTGACGTACAGCACCTGCACGCCGATCGGCATCCACAGCACGCGGCGGTGGATCGTGATCGCGCCGTACGACAGCAGCGTATAGGCGAGCGCATGCTCGCCGAGCAGCCCCGCGTCATGCACGTCCATCAGGATGCCGAGCGCGAACGCGACGCCCATCCCGACCTTGCGCGGCTGGTGGATGTTCCAGAACAGCAGTACGAGCGCGACGAAGTCGGGCACGCCGGGCAGGCGGCCCCACGGCATCAGGTTCAGCAGGAACGCGGCGGCGAGGCTGAAGACGATGAAGTACGGATTGACCGGCTGCAGGATGTATTGCGGGCGATTCATCGCTGGGCTCCTGATTGCCCGGCGCCGGGCTTCGCGGGCGTGGCGGCGGGCTTGGCCGGCGCGGCCGGCGCCGCAGGCTTCGCGCCGGGCTGGGCCGCGGCGGCCGGCTTCGCGTTCGCGTCAGCCTTGTCGGCCTTTTCGCTCTTCTCGCCCTTCGCGGCGGCTTTCGCGCCTTTCTTGCCCTTCGTGTTCTTGTCGGCGGCCGGATCGGGCTCGGCCGGGCGCGGCGGGATGTCGTTCTGGTAATGCAGCACGAGCATCTGGCGCGCGCCGCGCACGGCGGCGATCGGCGCGCAGGTCACGCGCGCGAACGCCGTATCGGCGAGCTTGTCGACGCGCACGACCTTCGCGACCGGCAGGCCGGGCGGATAGACGCCGTCGAGGCCGCTCGTGACGAGCTCGTCGCCGACGACGAGATCCGCGCTGGTCGGCACGAAGCGCAAATCGAGCGAATCGCCCTTCGGCGTGCCGTAGATCACGCTGCGCAGGCCGGTGCGCAGCACCTGCACGGGAATCGCGAGATCGCGGTCGGTGACCAGCGTGACTTCGGACTGCAGCGGGAACACGCGCGTGACCTGGCCGACCACGCCGTTTTCGCTCACGACGGGCGCGCCGTTCTGGATGCCCTGCTGCGAACCCTGGCCGATCACGATCTTCTGCGTGAACGGATCGCTCGTGTCGTACTGGATCTCGGCCGGCGTCGATTGCGTCGCGATGTGCTGGCGCAGTTCGAGCACCGCGCGCAGGTGCGCGTTCTCCTGCGTGAGCACGGCGGCCTGGTTGGCTTGCGTGGACAGCTGCAGGTTGCGCTTGCGGAGGTCGTCGTTCTCGTGGCGCAGCGATGCGCCGGTGACGGCGATGTCGGCCGCGCCCATGAACAGGTCGCGCGGCACGAGCGCGGCGCGCTGCAGCGGATAGAGCACGGTGCCGAGCACGCCGCGGACGATTTCGAGCGTGCTGAAGCGCGCGTCCGAGACGAGGAGCGCGATCGCGAGGGCAACGAAGAAGATGAGCCGCGCGAGCGCGGGCGGACCTTGCTTGAAGAGGGGCGGCGGACTGTATTCCATGGTCGGCGCCGGGCGCGAATGATCGGTTAAATGATGCTCAGACGCGCAAACGGCGCGGCGGTTCGTTCTAAACGAGCGAGCCGGCCACGCCGCGGTTGCGTCATGTCAGGGAACTGCCTGGACGATCACTCGTACGAGAAGATGCTGCCCAGCTTGTCCATGCGCTCGAGCGCCATGCCCGAACCGCGTACGACGCAGGTGAGCGGATCTTCCGCGACGAGCACCGGCAGGCCGGTTTCTTCCGCGAGCAGGCGATCGAGGTCGCGCAGCAGTGCGCCGCCGCCCGTCAGCATCATCCCGCGTTCGGCGATGTCGGCGCCGAGTTCCGGCGGCGTCTGTTCGAGCGCGATCTTCACCGACGATACGATCTGGTTCAGCGGATCGGTCAGCGCTTCGAGGATTTCGTTGCTGGAGATCGTGAAGCTGCGCGGAATGCCTTCCGACAGGTTGCGGCCCTTCACTTCCATTTCCTTGACTTCGGAGCCCGGGAACGCGGAGCCGATTTCCTTCTTGATCGCCTCGGCGGTCTGTTCGCCGATCAGCATCCCGTAGTTGCGGCGGATGTAGTTGACGATCGCCTCGTCGAACTTGTCGCCGCCGACGCGCACCGAACCCTTGTACACGATGCCGCCGAGCGAGATCACGCCGACTTCCGTCGTGCCGCCGCCGATGTCGACGACCATCGAGCCGGTGGCTTCCGACACCGGCAGGCCCGCGCCGATCGCAGCGGCCATCGGCTCTTCGATCAGGTAGACCTGCGAGGCGCCGGCGCCGTGCGCGGCTTCCTTGATCGCGCGGCGCTCGACCTGGGTCGAGCCGCACGGCACGCAGATGATGATGCGCGGCGACGGCGAGAACATGCGCGACTCGTGGGCCGTCTTGATGAACTGCTTGATCATCTGCTCGGTGACGGTGAAGTCGGCGATCACGCCGTCCTTCATCGGGCGGATCGCCTCGATGTTGCCCGGCACCTTGCCGAGCATCTGCTTGGCTTCCTTGCCGACTGCCTGGATGGTCTTCTTGCCGTTGGGGCCGCCTTCCTGGCGGATCGACACGACGGAGGGCTCATCGAGCACGATGCCCTTGCCGCGCATGTAGATCAGGGTGTTTGCGGTGCCGAGGTCGATCGCGAGATCGTTGGAGAAGTAGCTGCGCAAAAAACCGAACATTCAGAATCCTGTTTCGCTCTGGGCCGGCCCTGCATAGCGAGCGCTGAGGGCGGCAGCGGAAAAAATAACAGCCTCGGGAAGCGTGGCGGAAGCGGCCGCCGCGGCGCACGAAGCTGCGAGTGATGTCTACCGGGGATCGCACGATGCACGCACGGCCTGCCGAAGCGGGGCGAAACGGTGCGGGAAAAGGCTGCCGGGTTTGGGTCGAACGCGTAATGATACCTTATAATTTCACGGTATTTGAATCGAAACGGGCGGTATTTTTGCCGCTTCGGCCCCGATTTTTGAGGGTGGGATCGCACCCTCCAACCCCCCGCCGCAGCGCTGCTTTAGATGCGCTGCGCAGCCTTGTTTTTCCGGTGATCGCATGGCCCTGACCCTGACCGATGTGAAACGCATCGCGCACCTGGCGCGACTCGAAATGGCCGACGCCGACGCCGAGCACATGCTCGGCCAGCTCAATGAACTCTTCGGCCTCGTCGAGCAGATGCAGGCGGTCGACACCGCCGGCATCGCGCCGCTCGCCCACCCGATCGAACAGATCCAGGCAGTCGCGCAGCGCCTGCGCGACGACGCCGTGACGGAAGTCGTCAATCGCGACGACAACCAGCGTCCGGCGCCGGCCGTCCAGGACGGCCTCTATCTCGTGCCGAAGGTGATCGAGTAAGCATTCGATGACAAGCGCGCCGCCGCTGCTGCGCCGCGCGCCACCCAGAATTCCCAGGAAAACCACTCAATGCACGCAAAAAGCCTGACCGAACTGCGCGCCGCGCTCGCCGCCAAGGAATGCTCGGCCGTCGAGCTCGCGCAGCTCTACCTGAAACGGATCGAAGCCGCGCGCGACCTGAACGCGTTCGTCCACGTCGACGCCGATCTCACCCTCGCGCAGGCGAAAGCCGCCGATGCCGAGCTCGCGCGCGGCGCGGGCGGCGCGCTCACCGGCCTGCCGATCGCGCACAAGGATGTCTTCGTCACGCGCGGCTGGCGCTCGACCGCCGGCTCGAAGATGCTCGCGAATTACGAGAGCCCCTTCGACGCGACCGTCGTCGCCCGCCTGCAGGCGGCCGGCATGGTCACGCTCGGCAAGACCAACATGGACGAGTTCGCGATGGGCTCGTCCAACGAGAATTCGGCGTTCGGTGCGGTGAAGAACCCGTGGGACACGAACGCGGTGCCGGGCGGCAGCTCGGGCGGCAGCTCGGCCGCGGTGGCCGCGCGCCTCGCGCCGGCCGCGACCGGCACCGACACCGGCGGCTCGATCCGCCAGCCCGCGTCGTTCGCGGGCGTGACGGGCATCAAGCCGACCTACGGCCGCGTGTCGCGCTACGGGATGATCGCGTTCGCGTCGTCGCTCGACCAGGGCGGCCCGATGGCGCAGAGCGCGTCCGACTGCGCGCTGCTGCTGAACGGAATGGCCGGCTTCGACGAGCGCGACTCGACGAGCCTCGAGCGCGACGACGAGGATTTCACGCGCCACCTCGGCCAGCCGTGGGCCGCCGGCAACGACGCGGGCAAGCCGCTCGCGGGCCTGCGCATCGGCCTGCCGAACGAGTATTTCGGCGACGGCCTCGCCGACGACGTGCGCGCGGCGATCGACGCGGCACTGAAGCAATATGAAGCGCTCGGCGCGACGCTCGTGCCCGTGTCGCTGCCGAAGACGGAACTGTCGATCCCCGTGTACTACGTGATCGCGCCGGCTGAAGCGTCGTCGAACCTGTCGCGTTTCGACGGCGTGCGCTTCGGCCACCGCGCCGCGCAGTACGGCGACCTGCTCGACATGTACAAGAAGTCGCGCGCGGAAGGCTTCGGGCCTGAAGTGAAGCGCCGGATCCTGGTCGGCACGTACGTGCTGTCGCACGGCTACTACGACGCGTACTACCTGCAGGCGCAGAAGATTCGCCGCATCATCGCGAACGATTTCCAGGAAGCGTTCAAGTCCTGCGACGTGATCATGGGCCCGGCGTCGCCGACGGTCGCATGGGATCTCGGCTCGAAGGGCGACGATCCGGTGCAGATGTATCTCGCGGATATCTACACGCTGTCGGTGAGCCTCGCCGGCCTGCCCGGCATGAGCGTGCCGTGCGGCTTCGGCGCGGGCGCGAATGCGAAGCGCCCGGTCGGCCTGCAGATCATCGGCAACTATTTCAACGAAGCCCGGATGCTGCAGGTCGCCGACGCGTTCCAGCGCGCGACCGACTGGCACAAGCAAGTTCCGGCAGGGGTGTAAGCATATGGCTACTCAATGGGAAGTCGTCATCGGTCTCGAGACGCACGCGCAACTGTCGACCGTCTCGAAGATTTTCTCGGGCGCATCGACGCAGTTCGGCGCCGAGCCGAACACGCAGGCCTGCCCGGTCGACCTGGCGCTGCCGGGCGTGCTGCCGGTGCTGAACCGCGGCGCGGTCGAACGCGCGATCCGCTTTGGCCTCGCGATCGGCTCGACCATCGCGCCGCGCAGCATCTTCGCGCGCAAGAATTATTTCTACCCCGATCTGCCGAAGGGCTATCAGATCAGCCAGTACGAGATTCCGGTCGTGCAGGGCGGCCAGATCACGATTCAGGTGCCCGCCAACGAGAAGGCCGGCAAGGAAGCGTACGAAAAGACGGTCAACCTGACCCGCGCGCACCTCGAGGAAGACGCAGGCAAGTCGCTGCATGAAGACTTCGCCGGGATGACCGGGATCGACCTGAACCGCGCGGGCACGCCGCTGCTCGAGATCGTCACCGAGCCGGAAATGCGCAGCGCGGCCGAGGCCGTGGCCTACGCGAAGGCGCTGCACGGGCTCGTCGTGTGGCTCGGTATCTGCGACGGCAACATGCAGGAAGGCTCGTTCCGCTGCGACGCGAACGTGTCGGTGCGCCCGGTCGGCCAGGAGAAGTTCGGCACGCGTGCGGAAATCAAGAACCTGAACTCGTTCCGGTTCCTCGAGGAAGCGATCAACTACGAAGTGCGTCGCCAGATCGAGCTGATCGAGGACGGCGGCGAAGTCGTGCAGGAAACGCGCCTCTACGATCCGGACAAGCGCGAGACGCGTTCGATGCGCAGCAAGGAAGACGCGCACGACTACCGCTACTTCCCCGACCCCGACCTGATGCCGCTCGTGATCGGCCAGGACTGGATCGAGCGCGTGCAGTCCGGGATGCCCGAGCTGCCGGCCGCGATGCAGCAGCGTTTCGCCGACGAATACGGCGTGTCCGCGTACGACGCAGGCGTGCTGACGTCGAGCAAGGCGATGGCCGCGTACTTCGAGGCCGTGGTCGCGAAGGCCGGCACCGCGAATGCGAAGATTGCCGCGAACTGGCTGATGGGCGACGTTTCGTCGCAGCTGAACCGCGACGGCATCGAAATCGACGCGATTCCGGTCTCGGCCGCGCAGCTCGCACTCGTGCTGCAGCGCATCGCCGACGGCACGATCTCGAACAAGATCGCGAAGGAAATCTTCGCGACGATCTGGGACGAGAAGGCCGACGACGAAGGGGCGGCCGACCGCATCATCGACGCGAAGGGGCTAAAGCAGATCTCCGACACCGGCGCGCTGGAAGCGATCATCGACGAAGTGCTCGCGGCGAACGCGAAGTCGGTCGAGGAATTCCGCGCGGGCAAGGAAAAGGCGTTCAACGCGCTGATCGGCCAGGCAATGAAGGCGACGAAGGGCAAGGCCAATCCGCAGCAGGTCAACGAACTGCTGAAGAAGAAGCTCGGCTGAGCATGACCGCGCGCCTGACCCGCGCATGACGACGGGCCGCCCCGAACCGGATCGGGGCGGCCCGTTGCGTTTGGTGGATGCGTTATCGTATGCACCACAGCGTCCAACGGAGGAACGAATGGCGAAACAACCGTCGCTCGACGATTTCCGCGTGCCGTACTGCACGCGCGAGAAGGAAGCCGCAGCATTCAAGCTCGATGCGTTCGACCCGGCCGCGAAGCCGTTCTCGTCCGGTTCGAAGGACGACGACCGCGCACGGCTGTCGGCCGTGTCGACCGAGCTCGACGTGCAGCAGGAGCGCCTGCACACGCAGCAGAAGAAGCGCGTGCTGCTCGTGCTGCAGGGGATGGATACCAGCGGCAAGGACGGCACCGTGCGCGCGGTGTTCCGCGAGGTCGATCCGCTCGGCCTGCGCGTCGTGCCGTTCAAGGCGCCCACGCCGATCGAGGCCGCGCACGACTTCCTGTGGCGCGTGCATGCGCAGGTGCCGGCCGCGGGCGAGCTCGCGATCTTCAACCGCAGCCACTACGAAGACGTGCTCGTGCCGCGCGTGCTCGACCTGATCGACACGAAGGAATGCGAGCGCCGCTACCGGCAGATCCGCGATTTCGAGACGATGCTGGTCGAGAACGGCACGACGATCATCAAGTGCTTCCTGCACATCTCGAAGGACGAGCAGCGCGCGCGGCTGCAGGCGCGTATCGACGATCCGGCCAAGCACTGGAAGTTCGACATCTCCGATCTCGACGCGCGCAAGCACTGGGACGCGTACCAGTCCGCCTACCGCGACGCGCTCGCCGCGACGTCCGCCGAGCATGCGCCGTGGTACGTGATCCCGGCGAACTCGAAGACGCACCGCAACGTGATGATCGCCGAGCTGCTGCTGCGCACGATGACCGACATGAAGCTGGAATTCCCGCCGCCGAAGCCCGAACTCGAAGGCGTGAAGATCCGCTAAGCTGCCCCCCTGAAAAACATCGAACTGAACGGAATCCGACATGATGCGAGTGATTACCGCCAACCTGAACGGCATCCGCTCCGCCGCGAAGAAGGGCTTCTTCGAGTGGCTCGGCGAACAGAACGCCGATTGCGTGTGCGTACAGGAAATCAAGGTCTCGGCCGACGACCTGCCCAGCGAATTCGTCGAGCCGCACGGCTTCAAGAGCTATTTCCACCACGCCGAGAAGAAGGGTTACAGCGGCGCGGGCGTGTACAGCCGCCGCGAGCCCGATGACGTGATCATCGGCTTCGGCAGCAGCGAATTCGATGCCGAAGGGCGCTATGTCGAGGCGCGCTACGGCAAGCTGTCGGTCGTGTCGGTGTACGTGCCGTCCGGCTCGAGCGGCGAAGAGCGCCAGCAGGCGAAGTACCGCTTCATGGACGAGTTCATGCCGCACCTCGCCGCGCTGAAGAAGAAGCGCGAGGTGATCCTGTGCGGCGACGTGAACATCGTCCACAAGGAAATCGACATCAAGAACTGGAAGAGCAACCAGAAGAATTCGGGCTGCCTGCCGGAAGAGCGCGAGTGGCTCACGAAGCTGTTCGACGATGTCGGCTATGTCGACGTGTTCCGCACGCTCGATCAGCGCCCGGAGCAGTACACGTGGTGGAGCAACCGCGGCCAGGCGTATGCGAAGAACGTCGGGTGGCGGATCGATTACCAGATCGCGACGCCGGGCGTCGCCGGCACCGCGAAAAGCACGTCGATCTTCAAGGACATCAAGTTCAGCGACCATGCGCCGCTGACGGTGGACTACGACTACAAGAAGTGATGTTCCGCGAGTGACGTTCCGCGCTGCGCCGCGCGCGCAGCAGCCGGAGGCGAAAACGGGCCGCATGTCGAACATGCGGCCCGTTTCGTTTGGAGCGGCGATCGTGCGTGTCGCCTTCGGCGCTTACTGCTTGATCGACGCCATGTCGATCACGAACCGGTACTTCACGTCGCTCTTCAGCATCCGCTCGTAGGCCGCATTGATCTGCTGCATCGGAATCGTTTCGATATCCGACGTGATCCCGTGCTCCGCGCAGAAATCGAGCATTTCCTGCGTTTCCGCGATCCCGCCGATCAGCGAGCCGGCGAGGCGGCGGCGCTTGAAGATCAGGTTGAACACCTGCGGCGACGGATGGTCGTGCTCCGGCGCGCCGACCAGCGTCATCGTGCCGTCGCGCTTCAGCAGGTGCAGGAACGGGTTCAGGTCGTGCTGCGCGGCGACCGTGTTCAGGATGAAGTCGAAGCTGTTCAGGTGCGCGTTCATCTGCGCCTCGTCCTTCGAGATCACGACTTCGTGCGCGCCGAGCCGCTTGCCGTCCTCGATCTTCGACGGCGACGTGGTGAACAGCACGACGTGCGCCCCCATCGCGCGCGCCAGCTTCACGCCCATGTGGCCGAGGCCGCCGAGCCCGACGATACCGACCTTCTTGCCGGGGCCGACGTTCCACTGCCGCAGCGGCGAGTAGGTCGTGATCCCCGCGCACAGCAGCGGCGCGGCGCCGGCCGGGTCGAGCGTCTCGGGCACGCGCAGCACGAACGCCTCGTCGACGACGAGTTGCGTCGAATAGCCGCCGAACGTGATGTCGCCCGTCACGCGATCCTGGCCGTTGTAGGTGCCGACGAAGCCGTTCTCGCAATATTGCTCGAGGCCTTCTTCGCAGCTCGCGCAGGTGCGGCACGAATCGACGAGGCAGCCGACGCCGACCAGTTCGCCGACCTTGAAGCGCGTTACTTCCGGGCCGGTCGCGGTCACGCGGCCGACGATTTCATGGCCCGGCACGACCGGATAGATCGTGTTGCGCCATTCGTTGCGGGCCTGGTGCAGGTCCGAGTGGCAGACGCCGCAGTAGAGGACGTCGATCTGGACGTCGAGGTCGCGCAGCGCGCGACGCTGGAATTCGAACGGGGCGAGCGGCGAGCGCGAATCGGTCGCCGCGTAGGCATAGGTAGTGCTCATGCGATGGGCTCCTTGTCCGGAAAGCATCCGGCGAAACAGACTGCCGTCGCATCATGTGGCGATGCGGCGAGGCAGGACGTCATCGTAAGGAGCGCGGCGCCGCAGTGAAATACCCGAAGGTCTGGAAGATTTGCCTATTCCTCTCGAACTGCATGCAAACAGCCGTCAAAACACGTTCACGGTGCTACATTGCGAGCCAGATTCTCTTGCCGGACAGGACCACGCAGATGAGCTTCGAGCCCCTTTTCACCGACACGGGCGACCGTGTGCAGCGCCGCATGGTCGAGCTGCATACGCGCCTCGCGCCGAACGAGGGCGACACGCTCGCGGCGCTCGACGGCGTGCGCTTCATCCGCGTGAGCCGTCCGGCGCCGCGCATGCCCGTGTTGTACGAGCCGAGCATCGTCGTCGTGTGCCAGGGGCGCAAGCTCGGCTATCTCGGCGAGCGTTCGTTCGTGTACGACGCGCAGCAGTATCTCGTGCTGTCGGTGCCGCTGCCGTTCGAATGCGAGACCTTCGCGAGCCAGGACGAGCCGTTTCTCGCGATCTCGATCCGCGTCGATCTCGCGGTGATCGCCGAGCTCGCGATCCTGCTCGACGAGACGCTCGGTGCGCCCGTCAGCGAGCCGCTCGGCGTGGATTCGACGCCGCTCGACGCGCCGCTGGCGGATGCCGTGCTGCGACTGCTCGAAGCGCTCGCGTCGCCGCACGACACGCGCGTGCTGGGCCCCGCGATCATGCGCGAGATCGCGTATCGGGTGCTGACGGGCGAGCAGGGCGACGCGATCCGCGCGGCGCTCGTCCAGCAGCATCACTTCGGCCGCATCGCGAAGGCGCTGCGGCGCATCCATGCGGACCTGAAGGCCGATCTCGACGTCGAGACGCTCGCGCGCGAGGCGGGCATGAGCCTCGCGGTGTTCCACGCGCAGTTCAAGCACGTGACGGCGACGTCGCCGATGCAGTACGTGAAGGCCGCGCGGCTGCACCAGGCGCGGCTGATGATGGTGCAGGACGGCGTCGGCGCCGGTGCGGCGGCCTCGCGTGTCGGCTATGCGAGCGCGTCGCAGTTCAGCCGCGAGTTCAAACGGCTGTTCGGCCGCAGCCCGGGTGACGAGGTGCGCTGGATGCGCGAAAGCGGCGCCCGGCCGGTCGCGGCGGAGGTGGATGGGTAGGGCGGCGTCGCGAGCGGCCGCGCGGGTCGCTCAGCGCCGCACGACCTTGCGCCGCTGCGCGCTGATGCCCGCGTAGTCGGGCAGTGTGTCGACGCGCTTGCCCACGGCCTTCGCGTACAGCGGCATGAGATCCGGCAGGCGGTTCAGCAGGTCCTGACGGCGGGCGGTGCTGTACGGGTGCGTATAGATGAAGCCCGTTGCCTTGTTGCCGCGTGTCGCGACCGCGAGCTTGTCCCACAGCGTGATCGCCGCGCGCGGATCGAAGCCCGCACGGGCGGCGATGTCGCCGCCGATCACGTCGGCTTCGGTCTCGTCGGTCGGGTCGTAGTGGAGCGACTGCAGGCGCTCGCCGAGATTCAGTGCCTGCGGCAGCGGCTCGCTGACGCCGAACAGCGGCGGCAATGCGGCTGCGCGCAGCGACGTCTGCGAGGTCGCGCTGAAGTTGCTGCGCGCGTGTTCGCGCAGCGCATGCGCGATGCCGTGCGCGAGCAGCACGCCGAGCTCGTCGTCGTTCAGGCGGACGCGGTCGAGCAGGCCGCCGTACACGAGCACCTTGCCGCCCGGCAGGCAGGTCAGGCGAATGTCGCGCGAGCGGATCACGTTGACGTCCCACGCCCAGCTCTTCACGCGGTCGTTCCATTTCACCGAATACGGCGCGAGCTTCGCGACGATCGCGCGCAGGCGCTTCACGCGCGGCTGGTTCGCCGGCAGCAGGCGGTTGCTGTCGGCGGCCGCCTGCACGATCTGCGCGTATTCGTTCGCGGTGAGCTGCTCGAGCAGCGGCGACGGGATCAGCGTGCGGAAGGCAATGGCGTCGCCGTAGCGGACCTGCTGCGATGTCTGCGCATACGCCTTCGTCGATGCGGCGGCGCCGGTCGGCTGCGCGGGTTCGGCGGTGGGCGGCTGAGCAGGGGCGGCGGGCGTTGAATTCGCCGACGGTGAAGCAGCGGCCGGCGCGGAGCCCGCGGCGGTGTCGGTCGCATGGGCGAACCCCGCGGCGAGCGCCGCGGCGCCGACGCTCAACGAAGCCGCAACGCGCGCGAGGCGGTGCAGGCCGTTACTGCGCACGGCTGGCCTCGCCATTGCGGGCGGTCCCGTTCCACGGCGCGATCTTGAACAGCAGCAGCATGCCGGGAATCGCGAGCGCGGTGCACACGATGAAGTAGTCGAACCAGCCGATCTTCGCGACGATGAAGCCGCTCGCGGCCGACGCGAGCGTGCGCGGCACCGACGCGAGACTCGTGAACAGCGCGAACTGCGTGGCCGTATAGCGCGGGTCGGTCGTGCTCGCGATGTACGCGACGAACGCGGCCATCGTCAGGCCGGTGGTGAAGGTTTCGACGCCGTAGACGAGCGCGAGCGCGACCGTCATCGGGCTGAATTGCGGGGTGACCGCAATGCCGAACACCGACAGCACCGACGCGATCGCATGGCTCGTCGATACGGTGAAGTCGTAGAGCACCGCGAGCACGGGCGAGCCGGGGCCGAGCTGCGCGAGCCACGCGAAGCCGAGCGTCGACACCATCTGCAGCGCGCCGAAGATCCACAGCCCGCGGCCGATGCCGATCTTCACGAGCCAGACGCCGCCGATGATGCCGCCGGCGACGCTCGCGACGAGCGCGGTGGTCTTCGCGACGATGCCGATCTCGGTGCGCGAGAAGCCGATGTCGAGGAAGAACGACGTCGACAGCGTGGTGGCCATCGTGTCGCCGATCTTGAACAGGAAGATGAACGCGATGACGAGCAGCGCGCCGGCCCAGCCGTCGCGCTGGATGAATTCGCGGAACGGCAGCACGATCGCGTCGCGCAGGTTGCGCGGCGGCGCGCCGATCACTTCGGGCTCGCGCACCACGAGCGTCATCAGGATGCCAGGCAGCATGAACGCGCCGGTGAGCGCGAACACGACGTCCCACGGCAGGTGGTCGGACAGGATCAGCGCCAGCGAGCCGGGAATCAGCGCGGCGAGCTTGTACGCGTTCACGTGGATCGCGTTGCCGAGGCCCTGCTCGGTGTCGCGCAGCAATTCGCGGCGGTACGCATCGATCACGATGTCGGCGCTTGCGCCGAAGAACGCGACGAGCGTGGTGAGCGCGGCGACCGTCCAGATCGAGTCGCGCGGCGACACGAAGCCGAGCGCGGCGATCGCGCCCGCGACCAGCAGCTGCGTGAGCAGCAGCCAGCCGCGCCGGCGGCCCGGCCGCCAGCCGGGCAGGCGCGGGACGTAGCGGTCCATCAGCGGCGCCCACAGGAACTTCCACGTGTACGGGAACTGGATCAGCGCGAACAGGCCAATTTCCTTCAGGTTCACGCCCTCGGAGCGCAGCCAGGCCTGCACGAGGTAGACGAGCGTGAAGAGGGGCAGACCCGACGTGAAACCGAGGAACACGCAGATCAGCATGTGCGTGTTCAGGTAGGCGCGCCAGCCGGGGTGATCCTCGTGAGCGGTGAGTGCGGGCGCCTCGTGTGGCGTTTTCGACATGGACTGGAACTGGATAGCGTTGACTGATTGCGGCGGCAGCGCAGGCGGCGGCGCGGGTCGTGCAGCGGCGCGGCCGCACGTGCGTGCGTGCGGGCGCGCCGACGGCGTCCGTCAACGGCTCCCCGGCTCAGCTGCGCTTGACGCGGTAGACAGCAAGACTACCACGCCAGTTCGCTCCCCATCGAATCGGTTGGCCTTCGTGCAGCACCACGCGGTCGAGGATCGTCACGCCGACTTCGGGCGCGAGCGCCTCGAAATCCTCGATCGTCAGCACCCGGACGTTCGGCGTGTTGTGCCACTGGTAAGGCAGCGACTTCGACACCGGCATCCGGCCGTTCAGCACCGACAGCCGGTGCGGCCAGTAGCCGAAATTCGGGAACGACACGATGCATTCGCGCCCGACCCGTGCGGTTTCGCGCAGGATCGCGGCCGTCTGGTGGATCGTCTGCAACGTCTGCGACAGGATCGCGATGTCGAAGCTGTGGTCCTCGAACAGGCGCAGGCCGTCTTCCAGGTTCTGCTGGATCACGTTGATGCCGTTCTTCGCGCTCGCGAGCACGCCCGCGTCGTTCAGCTCGATCCCGTAGCCGGTCACGTCCAGTTCTTCCATCAGCAGCGCGAGCAGCGAGCCGTCGCCGCAACCGAGGTCGAGCACCGTCGAGCGCGGTTCGACCCAGCGAGCGATCGTGCGGAAGTCCGCGCGTGCGGACAGGGAATTCAGCGCTTGCTGGTTCATGCGCCCACCTCGTTGGCGATTCGTTCGTAATACGCGCGGATCAGGTTGTGATAGCGCGCGTCGTCGAGCAGGAACGCGTCGTGGCCGTGCGGCGCGTCGATTTCCGCGTAGCTGACCGTGCGCTTGTTGTCGAGCAGCGCCTTCACGATCTCGCGCGAGCGCGCCGGCGCGAAACGCCAGTCGGTCGAGAAGCTCGCGATCAGGTATTTCGCCTGCGTGTGCGCGAGCGCGGCGGTCAGGTTGCCGTCGAACGCCTTGGCCGGATCGAAGTAGTCGAGCGCGCGCGTGATCAGCAGGTAGGTGTTCGCATCGAAGTAGTCGGCGAACTTGTCACCCTGGTAGCGCAGGTACGACTCGACCTCGAACTCGACGTCGAAGCTGAAGTTGTACGCGTCGAGCGCGCCGTCGGCGCGGCGCAGCGCACGGCCGAATTTCTCGGCCATGTCGTCGTCGGACAGGTACGTGATGTGGCCGATCATCCGCGCGACGCGCAGGCCGCGCTTCGGCTTCACGCCATGCGCGTAGTAGTCGCCGCCGTGGAAATCGGGATCGGACAGGATCGCCGAGCGCGCGACCTCGTTGAACGCGATGTTCTGCGCGGACAGCTTCGGCGTCGACGCGATGTCGATGCAGTGCGCGACGCGCTCCGGATACATCAGGCTCCACGCGAGCGCCTGCATCCCGCCGAGGCTGCCGCCCATCACCGCGGCGAAGCGCTCGATGCCGAAGGCATCCGCGACGCGCGCCTGCGCGTGCACCCAGTCCTCGACGGTGACGACCGGAAAGCTTGCGCCGTACGGCTTGCCGGTGGACGGGTCGACGCTCATCGGGCCGGTCGAGCCGAAGCACGAGCCGAGGTTGTTCACGCCGATCACGAAGAAGCGGTTGGTGTCGAGCGGCTTGCCCGGGCCGACCATGTTGTCCCACCAGCCGGTGCTGCGCGGATCGTCCGCATAGACGCCGGCGACGTGGTGCGACGCGTTGAGCGCGTGGCAGACGAGCACCGCGTTCGAGCGCGCGGCGTTGAGTTCGCCGTACGTCTCGACGACGAGCTGATAGTTGCCGAGCACGCTGCCGCTTTGCAAGCGCAGCGGTTCGGCGAAGTGCATGGTCTGTGGAGCGACGATGCCGATCGATTCCATTCGTTCCGCCTTATGACTGGGCAGCTAAATGGTGTCGGCGATGCGCGGAGTCGGAGATGCGCGGCTGACGACCTCTTTAGCCGCATTTGTAGTGAACCGCCGGGACGAGGACGAATCAAGGCCCTGGCTGGTTCGCGCGCCCGCAATCGAGTCAGCAAATCGGCGCGTGTCTGGCTGCCGCCCGAGGGGCGACAGTCGGCAAAGTATAGCGGAAATCGCGGCGCGCGGATTCGGGCGCGGAGGCGGGGCCGCCGCGCCCGCGTCATCTCACTGCAGGATCAGCCGCAGATGCGCGTCGGCCTGCTCGCCCGGCGGTTTCTGGAACCCGCCCTTCGCGAAGCGGTGCCATCGGCCGATCACGTAGCTGACGAGCAGGCTCGCGCGGGCAGCCGGATCGTAGTCGGCCGGCAGCACGAACGGCAGCGCGCCGTCCTGCGGCGCGTTCGCCTCGGTGCGCGCGACGCGCAGGCATTGCTTGACGGTCGCCTCGATGCGGTCGAGCAGCTGGTTCACGCGCTCGGTGAGCCGCTCGTCCTCGCCGACCAGCGCCTCGCCGGTCAGCACGCGTGTCATGCCGGGGTTCTTCGCGGCGAAATTGAGCATCGTCAGTGCGATCGTGCGTGCCTGTTGCACCCCGTTCGGCTCTTTCGCGACGATCTGGTTGACGAGCCCGAAGAGGGCCTGCTCGATGAACTCGATCAGCCCTTCGTACATCTTCGCCTTGCTGGTGAAATGCCGGTACAGCGCGGCTTCCGACACGTCGAGCCGGGCCGCGAGCGCGGCGGTCGTGATCTTCTCGGGCTTGGGCGCCTCGAGCATCGTCGCGAGTGTCTGCAGGATCATCACGCGGCGCTCGCCCGGTTTCGGGCGCGGCCGGGTGGGTGTGGCCTGGTCTTCCTTTACGGCTTGGTCCTGCGGGTAAGTCGGCTGCATTTTTGTCGCCCCGATCGTGTGCCCAGTCGCAGCGATTTTAACGAACGAATGCGCTGGTCGACATAGTGGGGGCGTCCGGTAACCGGCAGATGGCCCGGCAGGTGCCCCGTGATCCATACCGTGCCGATGCCGAGACGCTTGTAGCGCTTCAGGTGGCCACGCGTATCCTCGACGAGGATCGTGTCGGCCATGCGCGCATGGGCGGCGCGCAGCGTCCGGCGCAGCATCGTGTGATCGGGCTTCGCGCGCCACGTGCGCCGGTCGCGCATGTGCTCGATCGCGATCACGCGCTCGAACAGCCGCTCGATGCGCAGCTCGCGCAGCACCGCGCGCGCATAGTTCTCCGGCGCGTTGGTCAGGATCAGCTTGCGGCCCGGCAGCGCGGCGACGATGCGCGCGAGGCCGCGCTCGGCGCGCACCATCGCCGGCAGGTCGGAAAACGTGTGGACGACGCGCAGGAAGTCGTGCGGGTCGATCGGATGATGGCGCGTGAGGCCGAGGAGCGCGGCGCCGTAGCGCTCGGTGTAGCCGGTGCGCAGGCGGTCGGCTTCGGCGCGCTCGACCTGCAGCGCGTCGATGATGTACTGCGTCATCGCGCGGTTGATCTCGGGAAAGATCGCGTGCGATGCGTGGTGAAGGGTGTTGTCGAGATCGAACAGCCACACCGGCGCGCCGGCGCGGGGCCGGCTGCGCGACACGCGCCGGCGCCGCAGCGGGGCCGGCAAGTCGGGTGTGGCGGTCTTGCTGCGCTTGCTCAATGCGAGCGGATCATCGTGCCGAACGGCTGCTCGGTCAGGAT
This sequence comes from Burkholderia sp. AU31624, assembly GCF_020420065.1. Taxonomy (NCBI): domain Bacteria; kingdom Pseudomonadati; phylum Pseudomonadota; class Betaproteobacteria; order Burkholderiales; family Burkholderiaceae; genus Burkholderia; species Burkholderia sp. AU31624. Next base: position 962,348 of record NZ_JAIZRT010000003.1, on the reverse strand, counting down.
TTCCAGCAGTACCGAGTGCTCGATCCGGCCGTCGACGATGTGCACCGACTTCACGCCGCTCTTCGCGGCGTCGAGCGCCGACGAGATCTTCGGCAGCATGCCGCCGGAGATCGTGCCGTCTTCGAACAGCGCATCGATCTCGCGTGCGGACAGGTCGGTCAGCAGGTTGCCGTCCTTGTCCATCACGCCCGGGATGTTGGTCATCATCAGCAGCTTCTCGGCGTTCAGCACCGTGGCGAGCTTGCCCGCGACGAGGTCGGCGTTGATGTTGTAGGAGAGGCCATCTTCACCGAAGCCGATCGGCGAGATCACCGGGATGAACGCGTCGTCCTGCAGCGCCTTCACGACGGCCGGGTTGATCGCCTCGACTTCGCCGACCTGGCCGATGTCGATGTACTGGCCCGGGTTGTCGCGGTCCGGCATCAGCAGCTTGCGCGCATGGATCAGGCCGCCGTCCTTGCCCGTCAGGCCCACCGCGTGGCCGCCGAAGTGGTTGATCAGCATCACGATGTCCTGCTGCACTTCGCCGCCCAGCACCCATTCGACGACTTCCATCGTCTCTTCGTCGGTGACGCGCATGCCCTGGATGAAGGTGCCGGCCTTGCCGATCTTCTTCAGTGCGTGATCGATCTGCGGACCGCCGCCGTGGACGATCACCGGATTGATGCCGACCAGTTTCAGCAGGATCACGTCGCGCGCGAAGCCTTGCTTGAGCCGCTCTTCCGTCATCGCGTTGCCGCCGTATTTGATGACCACGGTCTTGCCGTGATAACGGCGAATGTACGGCAGTGCCTCGGCGAGGATTTCTGCTTTCAGCGTGGGGGCGATCTGCGAGAGGTCGATGGGCTCGGACATGGCGGCGGCTCTGGCTGGGAACGGTTGAAACACGGCGAATTGTACAGGAGTGGCGCAGCGCAGCATCGGGTTTTTGGACGGGCCGGAACACCGGTGGCGCGGCCCGGGCACCGCGCGCGGCGGCCCGCCGGCTATGGCGCGGCGCGATGTGCGCCGCGCGACGGGCAGCGCTGCGCGGGCGTCGGCGGAGGGGCGGTTCGCGAGCGTTCGCGATGGCCCTCGGCCGAACGGCCGGCGTGCAAAATCCGTTCGCCGCGCTATGCTTGTCGCGTAGGGCGGCTTCCCGCCCGCTCGAGCGCTCCGCCATGACCGATCTTGCCGTCGACGCCCGTTCCGCCCCGCGCCGTGCACGGTGCCCGCACTGCGGGCGCAGCTTCGACTGCGGCGCCCGCACGCAGCCGTTCGAGTGCTGGTGCGCGTCGATGCCGGTCTTGCCCGGCGGTACGCCGCCCGCGGCCGGCGCCCGCTGCCGCTGCCCCGAGTGCCTGGCCAACGAGATCGCGCAGCGGATGGCCGGCGCGGCCGGCTGACGGCATCGGCCGCTCACGGGGCGTCCCGTTCAATGCGCTCCGATCCGGCCCCGCTAGAGGCGCCGCCCGCTAAACGGGTAAACTGCTCGGATGCAACGAATCACCACCACCGGGCGCGTCAACCTCAGTCACCTGTTCTGGCTCCGCAATCTCGCGATCATCGGCCAGCTGGTGACGATCGGCGTCGTGCAGACCTATTTCGGCGTGCATCTGCCGTTGCCGGCGATGCTGATGGTCATTGCGCTCGAAATCGTTTTCAACGCGCTGACCTGGGTGCGCGTGCTGCGTGCGCGGCCCGAGACCAATTTCGAGCTGCTCGGCCAATTGTGGGTCGACCTCGGCGCGCTGTCAGCGCTGCTGTTCCTGTCGGGCGGCACGACCAATCCGTTCGTGTCGCTGTACCTGCCTTCGCTCGCGATCGCGGCGGCCGTGCTGCCGTGGCACCTGATGATCTGGCTCGCGGCGTTCGCGGTCGCGTGCTACGCGGCGCTCGGCTTCGACTCGGTGCCGCTCAACATGGACAATCCCGCGAACCTGTTCGACTACTACCGTACCGGGATGTGGGCGAACTTCATGGTCAGCGTCGGGCTGATCGCGTGGTTCGTCGCGCGCATGTCGAATGCGCTGCGCCAGCGCGACGCGGCGCTCGGCGAGGCGCAGCAGCACCTGCTGCGCGACGAGCGGGCGGTCGCGCTCGGCGTGCAGGCCGCCACCGTCGCGCACGAAATGGGCACGCCGCTGTCGACGATCGCGATGCTCGCCGAAGAGCTGCGCGACGCGGCCCGCGACGATCCGGGGCTGGCCCGCTACGAGGCCGACCTGAAGGTGCTCGAGGAACAGATGACGCTCTGCACGTCGGCGCTCGCGCGCCTGCGCAGCCGCGCGAGCGCGCCCGCGAGCCGCCAGCCGGTGGACGACTGGCTCGACACGTTCGTCGAGCACTGGCGCCTGCGGCATCCGCACGTGCAGTTCGAATTGCTCGGCGCGCGCCCGGCGGGCGTCGCGCTCGACGACACGGTCGCGGCCGGCCAGATCCTGACGATCCTGCTCGACAACGCCGCGCGCGCGAGCCCGCGGCGCGTGACGTTGGCCGCGAAGGTCGCGCACGCCGGCACGGCCGACGAGATCGAATTCGAGGTATGCGACGACGGGCCCGGCATTCCGGCCTCACTGCGCGAATCGCTCGGCGCGATGCCGGTCGACAGCACGCAGGGCGGGCACGGGGTCGGCCTGTATCTCGCGTTCAGCGCGGCCGCGCGGCTCGGCGGCGAGATCGAACTGTCCGATGTCGTGCCGCGCGCGGCGGGCGGCAACGGACGGGCCGGCAGTGCGGCGAATGGTCACGCCGCGGCGGGATCGGCACCGCGCGCGGGCCAGCGCGTCGCCGAACGGACAAGCGGCACGCCGCCGGACAGCCGCCCGGCCGGTACGACCGCCGCGCGCGGCACGCGGGCCGTGCTGCGGCTGCCGGTCGTGCGCGTCGCGGCATCGGCCGCCTCAACCAACACGTAGACGGAGAAACCACATGAGCGAGAACAATTTCCTGGTGATCGACGACAACGAGGTGTTCGCGGGCACGCTCGCGCGCGGCCTCGAGCGGCGCGGTTACGCGGTCCAGCAGGCGCACGACAAGGAGGCGGCGCTGCGGCTCGCCGCGGGCGGCAAGTTCCAGTTCATCACCGTCGACCTGCATCTCGGCGAGGATTCGGGCCTGAGCCTGATCGCACCGCTGTGCGACCTGCAGCCCGACGCGCGGATCCTGGTGCTGACGGGCTACGCGAGCATCGCGACCGCCGTGCAGGCGGTGAAGGAAGGCGCCGACAACTATCTCGCGAAGCCCGCGAACGTCGAGTCGATCCTGGCCGCGCTGCAGACCAACGCGACCGAAGTGCAGGCCGACGAAGCGTTGGAGAATCCGGTCGTGCTGTCGGTCGACCGGCTCGAATGGGAGCACATCCAGCGCGTGCTGGCCGAGAACAACAACAATATTTCGGCGACCGCGCGTGCGCTGAACATGCACCGCCGCACGCTGCAGCGCAAGCTCGCGAAGAAGCCGGTGCGGCAGTAAGCGGGACGCGTCAGACGTGCGAGCGCGAGGCCCGCGACAGGCAGGCGACGATCTCGCGTTTCAGCAGGCGCGCGATGAGCGTCGAGTAGATGAGGTTCGCGAGAAACGGCGCGAACCCGCCGATCACGAGCGGCACGGCCAGTGGCCACGGCTTTGCCGATACGCCGGTCGCGATGGAGTGGATGCCGACGCTGAACGCCACGCTGGCGAGCGCGATACCCGCCAGCGTACCGAGCCATGCGAGTACGAACGCGACGTTGTAGCGCCGCAGCGACTCCCGCCTGATCCGGCGCATGAGCGACAGGATGTCGGCGCGCGTGAGCGTGAGCAGGGCCGGCACGATTCGGCCGGCGATGGACGGATAGATGGTCATCGGAGGCGGTGACGAATGCGTCTGTTCGTAGCCAGAGGAGTCCAGATTATAGGGACGCACCGAAACGCTTGCCATCAGCCTCGCTCCGGGGGCAGTCCGTGCGCCGTATCGCATGGCGATAAAAAAACGGGCGACTCCGTCAGGGGCCGCCCGTTTTTCGTCCGACGCCGCGCGCGTTACAGCACGTAGCGCGACAGGTCTTCGTCCTGCGACACTTCGCCGAGTGCGCGGTCGACATACTTCGCGTCGATCGTCACGCGCTCGCCGGCGTGGTTGCCGGCCGAGAACGACACTTCCTCGAGCAGCTTCTCGATCACCGTGTACAGCCGGCGCGCACCGATGTTCTCGGTCTTCTCGTTGACCGAATAGGCAATCTCCGCGAGGCGGCGGATGCCGTCGTCGGCGAATTCGAGCTGTACGTCTTCGGTCGCGAGCAGCGCCTGGTACTGCTTGACGAGGCTTGCGTCGGTCGCGATGAGGATCGCTTCGAAATCGTTCACCGACAGCGAGTCGAGCTCGACGCGGATCGGGAAGCGGCCCTGCAGTTCCGGAATCAGGTCGCTCGGCTTCGCGAGGTGGAACGCGCCGCTCGCGATGAACAGGATGTGATCGGTCTTCACCATCCCGTACTTCGTGTTGACCGTCGTGCCTTCGACGAGCGGCAGCAGGTCGCGCTGCACGCCCTGGCGCGACACTTCACCGCCGCTGCCTTCGTTGTTGCGCGACGTGATCTTGTCGATCTCGTCGAGGAACACGATGCCGTTCTGCTCGACGTTCTGCACGGCCTTCGTCTTCACTTCCTCGTCGTTGAGCATCTTCGCCGCTTCCTCGTCGGTCAGCAGCTTCAGCGCTTCCTTGATCTTCACCTTGCGGCGCTGCTTCTTGCCGCTGCCGAGGTTCGAGAACATCGAGCGGATCTGCTCGGTCATCTCTTCCATCCCCGGCGGCGCCATGATGTCCATGCCGGCCGACGGCTGCTCGAGGTCGAGCTCGACTTCCTTGTCGTCGAGCTGGCCTTCGCGCAGGCGCTTGCGGAACGTCTGACGCGTCACGTTGTTGTCGTCGTTCGCGTGCTCGGCGTTGCCGCCGAAGCCCACTGCGCGCGGTTGCGGCAGCAGGATGTCGAGGATGCGGTCTTCCGCCTGGTCGGTCGCCTTGCTGCGCACCTTGCGCATCTCGGTTTCACGCGTCTGCTTGACCGAGATCTCGATCAGGTCGCGCACGATGCTGTCGACGTCGCGGCCGACGTAGCCGACTTCGGTGAACTTGGTCGCTTCGATCTTGATGAACGGCGCGTCGGCGAGCTTCGCGAGGCGGCGTGCGATTTCGGTCTTGCCGACACCCGTCGGCCCGATCATCAGGATGTTCTTCGGCGTGATTTCCTGGCGCAGCGGGTCGGCGACCTGCTGGCGGCGCCAGCGGTTGCGCAGCGCGACCGCGACGGCCTTCTTCGCCTTCGCCTGGCCGATGATGTGCTTGTCGAGTTCCGAGACGATCTCGGCAGGGGTCATGGTGCTCATGGTGCGGTCCTTACTCGATCGTTTCGATGATGCGGTTGTGGTTCGTGTAGATGCACATGTCGCCGGCGATCTCGAGCGACTTCTCGACGATCTCGCGCGGCGACAGCTCGGTGTTCTCCGCGAGCGCGCGGGCTGCCGCCTGCGCATACGCACCACCCGAGCCGATCGCGCAGATGCCTTCCTCGGGGTCGAGTACGTCGCCGTTGCCGGTGATGACGAGCGTGGTGGTGGCGTCGGCCGTGATCAGCATCGCCTCGAGGCGGCGCAGCATCCGGTCGGTGCGCCAGTCTTTCGCGAGCTCGACGGCCGCACGGGTCAGGTTGCCCTGGTGCTTCTCGAGCTTCGCCTCGAAGCGGTCGAGCAGCGAGAACGCATCGGCGGTGCCGCCCGCGAATCCGACCAGCACCTGGTTGTTGTAGATCCGCCGCACTTTCCGCGCGCCACCCTTCATGACGATGTTGCCGAGGGTTACCTGGCCGTCGCCGCCGAGCGCGACCTTGTCGCCGCGCCGGACCGAAACGATGGTCGTGCCGTGAAATTGCTCCATCTGCGTTCCTTGAGAAAAACGGGGAAGAGTCGGGGGGCGCGAGGCGCCGCCGCGTAACTCGCAGTGCGCCGGGAAGCGGCCCGGCGCGCGTCCGTTTCATTTTAGGGCGGGCGCCGGGATATCAAGAGGCGGGGTGGGCAAATCGGCGGCCGGCGGGGAACCGGTGCCGGAAAAACAAAAAGCGCGCGGCAGGCCGCGCGCTTTCGGGAAGCAGCGTGTCTGAGCGGAACGCCGCTCGATCAGTCGCCGAACAGCTTCTGGCGCAACTCGCGGCGCTCTTGCGCCTCGAGCGACAGCGTGGCGGTCGGACGCGCGAGCAGGCGCGGAATGCCGATCGGCTCGCCGGTTTCCTCGCACCAGCCGTAATCGCCGGAATCGATGCGGGCGAGCGACTGCTGAACCTTCTTGAGGAGCTTGCGTTCGCGATCGCGCGTACGCAGTTCGAGCGCGTGCTCTTCCTCGATCGTCGCGCGATCGGCGGGGTCGGGCACGATCACCGTCTCGCGCAGGTTCTCGGTCGTCTGGCCTGCATTCTTGAGGATGTCCGCCTGCAACTGTTCGAGCCGATTTTTGAAGAAGGCGAGCTGATCCTCATTCATGTAATCCTTGTCGCTCATCTTCAGGATTTCGGCTTCGGTCAAGAGTTTCTTCGTCATCTGCTTGCTTCTTCAATGTGCGGCAAATCGATAGATATTGCCTGCACTTTGGGATTACCCGCAACCGCGCTTGCAATCATTTGCGATTTGCCGCCGCGGGGCCGAAAGCCTCTGGAAAACCGGTTCTCAAATACCAGGATAGGCCTGGCGCGGAGTTGCGCGCGCTGCGAACCGGTGTGCTGCGCGGCACATCGCATCGGCCGCGGCCGGGAGGCGGATTGGCGATCCGGCGCGGTTGCGATGCCCGGAAAACTGGTTCAGCAAGAACCGGGCCTGTTTGTTGCCGTACTCCAGCGGGCACGTATTGTAACTGAATCGCAAGCGGGCGCCGTATCGGGTCGATCCCCGTCGGCTGCGCCAATATCTAGAAAATATAACGCGCAAATCGCGAAAAAGCGATGACGGCGAAACCCTGCCCAAAAAGGGCGCCTCCCGGCCGCCGCAGCCGCCTGCGCGGCGGCATGTGCGGCGGGTTGCCCGCGCGCGTCAGGCGAGGCAGGCGTCGAGGCCGTCGGTGATCAGGTCCTGCGGCAGATCGACGCCGATGAACACCATCTTGTTCGTCTTCTTCTCGACCGGCAGCCACTTCGACGCGAGGTCGCTGCCCATCATCTGATGCACGCCCTGGAACACGACCTTGCGATCGACGCCCTTCATGTACAGCACGCCCTTGTAGCGCAGCATCCGCTCGCCGTAGATCTGCAGGATGCCGCCGAGGAAGTCTTCCAGCTTGTTCGGGTCGAACGGGCGGTCGTTGCGGTACACGAACGACTTGATCTTGTCGTCGTGGTGCGCGTGGTGGTGAGGGTGGTGGCCATGGTCGTGATCGTGCGCGCATTGACCGTGATCGTGGTCGCAACTGGCGTGATCGTGATCATGGTCGTGATCGTGGTGGTGATGCGCGTGATCGTCCTCGGCGAGGAAGTCGGGGTCGATCTCGAGCTTCGCGTTCAGGTTGAAGCCGCGCAGGTCGAAGATTTCCTTGATGTCCGCTTCGCCGAAGTTCACGACCTTGATCGCGGCCTTCGGGTTCATGTGCATCAGGCGGTGCTTGAGGCCGGCCACCGTCTGGTCGTCGACCAGGTCCGACTTCGTGATGAACAGGCGATCGGCGAAGCCGACCTGGCGCTGCACGACTTCGTGCTCGTCGAGCTGCGCGTTCGCATGCTTCGCGTCGACCAGCGTGATGACCGCGTCGAGCAGGAAATCGTCAGCGATTTCGCTGTCGATGAAGAAGGTTTGCGCGACCGGGCCCGGATTCGCGAGGCCGGTCGTTTCGATCACGATGCGGTCGAAGTCGAGCTTGCCTTCGCGCTTCTTCGCGGCGAGCTCGCCGAGCGTGCGTGCGAGGTCGCCGCGGATCGTGCAGCAGATGCAGCCGTTGCTCATCTGGATGATCTGCTCGTTCGAATCCTGGATGAGGATTTCGTTGTCGATGTTCTCTTCGCCGAACTCGTTCTCGATCACGGCGATCTTCATGCCGTGCTGTTCGTTCAGGATGCGCTTGAGCAGCGTCGTCTTGCCGCTGCCGAGGAAGCCGGTGAGGATGGTGACGGGAGTGGCCATGTCAATCGCCTGTGGTTCGTGAATCGGGGTCAAAACCAGGATGTGCATCGCGCCCGGGGCTTTGCCAGCCGGGGCGCACAACCATCCATTGAAACATACCTGTCAAGCCCTCGCCCGTCGTCCGAACGACAGGCGGGAGCGCGGATCCGCCGGGCGCCAGGGCGCGGCCGGCGAACGGTTACGCGCGTAGATCGGGGCGATCAGACGATTTGCAACAGCAGGCCCTTCAGATATTCACCTTCCGGGAAGGCCGCGAGCAGCGGGTGATCGACGCCCGCGCCGAGGCGTTTCAGGATGCGCGCGTCCACCTTCGCGTCGGCGGCCGCGCCCGCGACGATCTTCTGGAACAGGTCCATGTCGATCGCGCCGGAGCACGAGTACGTGAACAGCAGGCCGCCCGGACGCAGCAGCTTGAAGCCGCTCAGGTTGATGTCCTTGTACGCGCGCGCCGCGCGATCGACGCTGTCGCGCGTCGGCGCGAACTTCGGCGGATCGAGCACGATCAGGTCGAAACGCTCGCCTTCATCGACGAGGCGCCGCAGCGTCTTGAATGCGTCGGCGTCGAGCCAGGTCGCGCGTTCGGCGTCGAAGCCGTTGGCGACGACGTTCTGCTGCGCGAGCGCGAGCGCATCGCCCGACGAGTCGATCGACACGACGCGCTTCGCGCCGCCCTTGAGCGCCGCGAGCGAGAAGCCGCCCGTGTAGCAGAAGCAGTTCAGCACGTCGCGACCGGCCGCGTACTGCGCCACCAGCGCGCGGTTGTCGCGCTGGTCGACGTAGAAGCCCGTCTTGTGGCCGTTCGGCACGTCGACGTGATAACGCACGCCGTTTTCGTTCGAGATCAGTGTCGCGGGCGGCGCATCGCCGGCCAGCACGCCGGTCGTCTGTTCGAGCCCTTCCTTGTCGCGGATCGACACGTCCGAGCGCTCGTAGACGTTCGGGCAGTCCGTGGCGCCGACGAGCGCCTTCACGATCGCGTCCTTCCACGCCTCGACGCCCGCGGCCATGAACTGGCAGACGAGCTGGCCGCGCGGGGCGGCGCCGGCTTCGGCGGTGTCCGCGACGTAGTAGTCGACGATCAGCCCCGGCAGCCCGTCGGCTTCGCCGAACACGAGCCGCACCGCGCCCGTGCCCGACACCATCGTCGTGCGGTGCGCGACCGCGCGCTGCACGCGGCGCTTGAAGAATGCGTGGTCGATCGGCTCGTTCTCGTCGAAGCTCCACACGCGCACGCGGATCTGCGATTGCGGGCTGTACGCGCCGCGCGCGAGGAAGCGGCCGTCGTGCGCGCGCACGATCACGGTCGCGCCGGGCGCGGGCTTGCCGTCGACGCGGTCGATCGCATTGGCGTAGATCCACGGATGGCGGCGCAGCAGCGATTTTTCCTTGGACGGCTTGAGGGTGACGGTTTGCATGATGAGATCGAAATGGGCCGTGCGCGAAGCCGGCCGTGGCCGGTCGCCGCGCGCGGCGGGTAACACGGGACGCGCGTCAGTCGCGCTTCTTCGCGCGCGGGTGCGCGCTGTCGTAAATCTTCGCGAGATGCTGGAAGTCGAGCGATGTATAGACCTGCGTCGCGGAGACGCTCGCGTGGCCGAGCAGCTCCTGCACCGCGCGCAGGTCGCCGCTCGACTGCAGCACGTGCGTCGCGAACGAGTGGCGCAGCACGTGCGGATGGACGTTGGCGGGGATGCCCGCGGTGAGCGCCGCGCGCTTCACGCGCTCGCGCACGACGCCCGGCGACATCCGGTTGCCGCGCACGGACACGAACAGCGGATGCGGATCGTGCTTCACGAATTCGCCGCGTACCGCGAGCCACGCGTTCAGCGCATCGATCGCCTTGCGGCCGACCGGCACCTTGCGCTCCTTGTTGCCCTTGCCGCGCACGGTGACCTCGGCTTCGGCGAGGTCGAGCCAGCCGGTCGAGCGGTAGCCGTCGGCCTGCGTGTACATCACGTCGAGCCCGATCAGCTCGGCGAGGCGCAGCCCCGACGAATAGAACAGCTCGAGAATCGCGTGATCGCGAATGCCTTCGGTCGTGTTGGCAAGCGGCGCGTCCATCAATGCGGAAGCATCGTCGACCGACAGCGCCTTCGGCAAGGTCTTCGCGCGTTTCGGCGCGCGCACCGCGGCGACCGGGTTCGCGGGCATCTCGACGCGCTGCGCGAGCCAGCGGTAGAACGCGCGCCACGCGGACAGCCGGTGCGAGATCGACCGGGCGGACAGCCCGCCCGAATGTGCGCGCGCGACCGCGCCGCGCATGTCGGCGGCCGTCAGCGCTTCGAGCGGCCGGCCGTTCGCGAGCCTCTTCAGCTCGTCGAGTTCGTGCGTGTAGCCGCGCAGCGTGTGTTCCGACAGCTGCCTGACGTGCTTCAGGTTCGACAGGTAGGCGGCGATCGGATCGTCTGTCATCGCGTGCGGCAGGATCAGTGCGGCAGCAGGCGCGTGAGCGCGGCGCTCGCGAGCGTCGCGATCTGCGCGAGGAAGTCGGTGGCCATCCCGTCGTGGAAGCGGCGCGGGTCGGGCGAGCCGAGCACGAGCAGGCCGAACGCGGGCGCATCGTTGCCCGCGAGCGGCGCACGCAGCGCGAGCAGCGCGACCGACGCGGCCGAGCCGTCGCCGGCGGAAGACGCGGCTTCCGCGCTTTCCGCCGCATGCGCGGCCGGGGCGGCGACCGCGGGCGCGAGCCACTGCGCGGCCTCGAAGCCCGTGTTCGCACCGCAATACGGCGTCGACAGCCCGTTCGTGAACAGGCGCACTTCCTCGCCGACCTGGCGCGCGAAGTCGGCCTGCGAGTAGGTGTCGGCGACATCCCACACGCGCAGCGCCGTCTGCGGCACGTCGAAGACTTCGGCGATGCCGTCGGCGATCGTGCGCGGCAGCGCATACGGATCGCGTTCCGCGATCACGCGTGCCGTCCAGCGGCTGAACTTCGCGGACAGGCTGTCGTTCTCGTGGCCGTAGCGCACGAGCTCGGCGAGCCGGCGCTCGAGATGCTTGTTCTTGTCGCGCAGCATCTCCATCTGCCGCTCCTGCAGCGAGATCGCGGCCTTGCCGTGCGGGTTCGCGAGGCGGATCGTCGCGAGCAATTCGGCGTGCTGCGCGAAGAATTCGGGGTTGGCGAGCAGGTAGTCGGCGACTTCGCGATCGTTCATGTGGCTGGGGCGTTCAGTTATCAAGGACGTTGCAGGGTCAGACGTTCAGGTCGATCTCGCCTTCGAACACGGTCGTGGCGGGGCCGGCCATCATCAGCGCGGCGGCTTCGTCGCGCGCGCCGTCCCAGCTGATCGTCAGCGTGCCGCCGTGCGTGTGCACGGTCACCGGCGAATCGAGCAGGCCGCGCCGGATACCGGCCGCGACCGCCGCGCACGCGCCGGTGCCGCACGCGAGCGTCTCGCCCGCCGCGCGTTCGTACACGCGCAGCTTTACTTCGCTGCGCGACACGATCTGCATGAAGCCGGCGTTCACGCGCTCCGGGAAGCGCGCGTGGTGCTCGATCAGCGGGCCTTCCTCGAGCACCGGATACGCCTCGGTGTCGTCGACGACCTGCACCGCGTGCGGGTTGCCCATCGTCACCGTCGAGATCCAGCGCGTCGCACCGCCGACGTCGAGCGGCCACAGCGTGTCGCGACCCTCGGTGCGGCCGTCGAGGCCCGCTGCGTCGAACGGCACCTGCGCCGGCGTGAACACGGGCGCACCCATGTCGACGACGACTTCGCCGTTGTCCTGCATCGTCAGCGTGATCAGGCCCTTCATCACCTGCACGCGCACGCTGCGCTTGTCGGTCAGGCCGCGGTCGCTGACGAATTTCACGAAGCAGCGCGCGCCGTTGCCGCAGTGTTCGACCTCGCCGCCGTCGCAATTGAAGATCCGGTACTTGAAATCGACGCCGTCGACGGTCGGTTTCTCGACGAGCAGCAGCTGGTCGGCGCCGATGCCGAAGTGGCGGTTGGCGAGCGCACGCACCTGCGCTTCGGTGAGCGGCGGCAATGCGCGCGAATAACCGTCGAGCACGACGAAGTCGTTGCCCGCGCCGTGCATCTTGGTGAACGAGAGTTTCACTGGGTCCGGATTTCCATGGCGAACAAGGCGGTCAGCGCGGCGCGCGTGACGCCGCGCCATGCCGGGCGGCCTCGTTCGTCGTGCTGATCTCAACCGCAAATGATACATGCAGCCGACAGGGGGCGTCCTGCGCGGGCGGAGGCGGGTGGGGGCGAAATGGGGTACATCTGCCGATCGGTCGACTGGTCGCGTGTGCGACAGGCGGGCAGATTGATGCGGTGTGACGGGCCTGTCGTGGTGCCAGCAGGGTTCGGCGAAAACACGGGATGGCGCGGACGCGTACTTTCGTACAGGTCAAATTGACAACGCAATCAAGCGATTCGTATAGTGTGGCTATACGCATGGGCCATGCTGTCGACATCGTGACTCGAATCTGGGAGATCCATGATCAAGTCGTGGCAGCACAAGGGGCTGGAAGCGTTTTTCACGAACGGGAACAAGGCGGGCATCCGGCCCGACCATGCGCCAAGGTTACGGCGCCAGCTTGCACGTCTCGACGTCGCGAGCCGGCCGCTCGACATGAACGTGCCGGGCTGGCGGTTTCACGGCCTTGCCCGTGGACTGGACGGCCATTTCGCGGTGAGCGCGAGCAGCAACTGGCGTCTGACGTTCAGCTTCGAGGGTGCCGACGCTGTTCTGGTCGATTACCAGGACTACCACTGAGGTGATTCAAGCGATGACTCGCATATTCAATCCGCCGCATCCAGGCGAATCGCTGCGCGACGACGTGTTGCCGGCATTCGGCCTGACCGTCACCGAGGCCGCGGCGCAACTCGGCGTCACGCGTGCGGCGTTGTCGCGCATTCTGCATGGTCATGCGGGGATCTCGCCGGAAATGGCGTTGCGCATCGAGGCGTGGCTTGGCGAGGAGAACGGCGGTCGCGCGGATCTGTGGCTCGCCCAGCAATCCGCTTACGACTTGTGGCAGGCGCGCGCGAAAGGCGTGCCCAAGGTGGCGAGAGCGCGGGCACGCACGTGACCGCGCTCTCATGAGCATGGCTCAGTACAGGCTCGGCTCGCCGTTCGGGCGCGTCTTGAAGCGCTTGTGGACCCAATAGTATTGCTCGGGCAGCAGCGGAATCTGTTCCTCGAGGAATGCGTTCATCCGCCGCGCGTCGAGATCGTCGTCGCCGGTCGGGTAGTGATCCCACGGCTTGAATACCTTCAGACGGTAGCCCTTGTAGTTCGGCAGCACCTCGCCGATGAACGGCACGACCTGCGCGCGGCCCGTCTTCGCGAGCCGGCCGACCGCCGTCAGCGTGCAGGCGGGCACGCCGAAGAACGGCACGAACGTCGAATTGCGCAGCCCGTAGTCCATGTCGGCGCCGAGCATCACCGGCTTGCGGTCGCGCAGCCAGCGCAGCACGACGCGCGCGCTGTCCGCGCGGCCGACCATCTCGGCGTCGAAACGCCCGCGCGCCTTCTTCGCCTCTGCCTCGAGCACCGCGTTCGAGAACGGCTGGTAGAGCGATCCGCAGCGGCGATGCAGCGAACGATTCAGCCAGATCGAGCCGGCCTCGATGCCGACGAAATGCAGGCCGAGGAACAGCGTCGGCGGCAGGTCCGGATCGTCGAGGTCGACCGCGCTGTCGACCTGGATCAGCTTCGCGAGCTTTTTCTCCGAGCCGAACCACTGCACGCTGCGTTCGACGTAGCTGCGGATCGCATGGCGGAAATGCTGCCCGGCAATTTCCTCGCGGCGTTCGTCGCTCCAGTCAGGGAAGCAGAGTTTCAGATTGGTGTGTACGATGCGCTTTCGCCGGCTGGGGATCTTGTAGAGCAGCCAGCCGAGACCATCGCCGAACCGTGCGGTCAGGCCGTACGGCAACAGGGCGAGCAGTTTCAGCAAGCCAATGGCGAGGTGCGTGGCTAGACGACCTAGCATGCGAAACCTCCGTGGGACCGGCTGGCCGGCGCTTTGCGAACAGGGTGGTGAGACAGCGGAAGATGCAGCACGGGCGGCGCTCTGTGACAATTCAGGAAAGCCGCTATAATACGGGCTTCGCCGAGTTAACTGACAACTTGCGGGGCGAAGCCGGTTGGCGTCACACACGCTGCCCGGTCCTGGTAATCCGCTAAAGCGTCGCCGCTTCAGGCCCAACGAAGCTGGCTACGTGAAACCAACCGTAACCACACAGGAGCCTGAAAAAGTGGCAAACGATTATTTCTTCACGTCCGAATCCGTCTCTGAAGGCCATCCGGACAAAGTCGCGGACCAGATCTCGGACGCGATCCTCGATGCCATCCTCGAGCAGGACAAATATTCCCGCGTCGCGGCGGAAACGCTGTGCAACACGGGTCTCGTCGTGCTGGCCGGTGAAATCACCACGACGGCCAACATCGACTACATCCAGATCGCGCGCGACACGATCAAGCGCATCGGCTACGACAACACCGACTACGGCATCGACTACAAGGGTTGCGCGGTGCTCGTCGCGTACGACAAGCAGTCGCCGGACATCGCCCAGGGCGTCGATCGTGCACACGACGACAACCTCGACCAGGGCGCGGGCGACCAGGGTCTGATGTTCGGTTACGCGTGCGATGAAACGCCGGAACTGATGCCGCTGCCGATCTACCTGTCGCACCGCCTCGTCGAGCGCCAGGCCAGCCTGCGCCGCGACGGCCGCCTGCAATGGCTGCGCCCGGACGCGAAGTCGCAGGTGACGGTCCGCTACGTCGACGGCAAGCCCGATTCGATCGACACCGTCGTGCTGTCGACGCAGCACGCACCGGACATCGAGCTGCCGGCGCTGCGCGAAGCCGTGATCGAGGAAATCATCAAGCCGACGCTGCCGGCCGACCTGATCAAGGGCGACATCAAGTTCCTGGTGAACCCGACCGGCCGGTTCGTGATCGGTGGCCCGCAGGGCGACTGCGGCCTGACCGGCCGCAAGATCATCGTCGACACCTACGGCGGTGCCGCACCGCACGGCGGCGGCGCGTTCTCGGGCAAGGATCCGTCGAAGGTCGACCGTTCGGCTGCATACGCAGGCCGCTACGTCGCGAAGAACATCGTCGCCGCCGGCCTCGCGTCGCGCGCGCTGATCCAGGTGTCGTACGCGATCGGCGTGGCCGAGCCGACCTCGGTGATGGTCAACACGTTCGGCACGGGCCGCGTGTCGGATGCGGTGATCACGAAGCTCGTGCGCGAGCATTTCGACCTGCGTCCGAAGGGCATCATCAAGATGCTCGACCTGCTGCGCCCGATCTACGAGAAGACCGCTGCTTACGGCCACTTCGGCCGTGAAGAGCCGGAGTTCTCGTGGGAAGCGACCGACAAGGCGCTCGCCCTGGCCGAAGCGGCCGGCGTCGAGCCGACGGCACGCGTCGCGTGAGCGTCGTTCGCCTCAAATGAAAAACCCCGGCTAGCCGGGGTTTTTTTATGCGTCCGATCGCCGCAGCGATCGGGTAACGGCGCGACGGCGATCGTCGCGCGGCGGTGCCCGCCGGCGTGCGCTCAGCGCGCGCCGAACCCGAACCAGCCGTTGCTGGCCGCGAGGCGGCGCGGGCGGTTGACGCGGCGCTGCGGGCCGAGCGTGCGGCGCAGCGCGAGCGCGCGCAGCGACGACGGCTTCTGCAGCAGCGAGCGCAGGCCGGCACGGCGCGAGAACGCCTGCGTGCTCATCATCGAGAAAAATGCGTGGAACCACGCACGGATACCGTCCAGCCGGCTATGTGCGGGCGTACGCTCGGCCAGCGCCTGCGTGCGTGCGCGGTGATGGCGCAGCGAGCGGGCAGGAGCGGGCGGCACGACGCGCTTCGCAGCGCGGCTGAGACGGGAAGTCAGACGGAATGGCATGTGAACGATGCTTCGCTTGTATGGATGGCGCCTTTGGGAGCGCACTGGTATGAACGGCCTCGGATTGCGCAACGGATCTTACCGAAACCCGTTGCGCGCCGCGCCCGCCAGAATTGACAGGCCGCGACAGGCTACAGGGGATTCATGACGGGCAAAAGTCGCGATAAACCCTTGTGCCATAACGCGTGTGCCGCATACCGCCTGTCGCTGAGGCCAGCGCCGCGCCGCACAGTTCCCTTGAGCCGGATCAAATTCGCGATTGGCATGCCCCTGCGCACGACAATGGTGCTGTTCGCGGCATCCGGCGCCGATTTACAATCGTCACATTCACACAATAAGCGTCTGGCATCCCATGTCGTCTCCATTGCAGTCGGAATCGATCCGCGCGCAAGTCGCGGAATTGCGCGAGCGCGGCTTCGTCGTCGCGCGTGGCCTCGTCAGCGACGAGCAGTGCGCGGCGCTCAGGCAGGTCGCGGAGCGCCAGTTGCGGGAGGCGGCCGAGCCGATCGAGTTCGAGGCGGACCTGCGCTATCCGGGCGCGCCCGAGTCCAAGCATGCGCCGGGCGGGCATACGGTGCGGCGGCTGCTCGACGCGTATTCGCGTGATCCGGCCTTCGCCGAGCGCGCGATCGCACCCGAAATCGGCGCGTGGATGCGCGAGTATTTCGGCGAAGAGCCGGTGCTGTCGCGCGCGCATCACAACTGCATGATGACCAAGCATCCCGCGTACGGCAGCCTGACCGGCTGGCATCGCGATTTCCGCTACTGGTCGTTCGAGCGTCCGGACATGGTGTCGGTGTGGCTCGCGCTCGGGCCGGAAACGAACGAGAACGGCGCACTGTGGCTCGTACCGGGGTCGCATACGGCCGAATTCGGGCCCGAAGCGTTCGACGATGCGAAGTTCTTCCGCAGCGACCTGCCGGAAAACCGGAAGATGATCGATGCGGCCACGTGCCCGTCGCTGCAGACCGGCGACGTCGTGTTCTTCCACAGCAACACGCTGCATTCGGCCGGGCAGAACCGTTCCGACCAGGTGAAGTTCTCGCTCGTGTACACGTATCACGGCGCGAGCAACCGGCCGGTGCCCGGCACGCGCTCGGCATCGAAATCGGAAGTGCCGTTCTAGGCGCGCAGCGGGCGGCCTTCAAGGCCGCGGCGATGACGCGATGCCGCGCATCGCGGGTGCATGGAACAACGGGCGGCCTGGCCGCCCGTTTCGTTTGGAGCGCGGCCCGAGCGCATGACGCGGGCCGTGCGTGCATCGCGCGGGGCGCTCAGCGCTTGCCGCCCGGCATCGCGAGGCCGATCAGGCCGATGAACGATGCGACGGCACCGCCCACGATCAGCAGGATCGTCTTCGTCGCGGGCGAACCGGTGAAGAAGCGCGACACGTTGTCGTTGATCGAATGGAACGACTGGCCGCCGAAATACAGCAGCACGACGCCGCCGACGAGCAGCGCAACCGAGATGACCCGGGACATACCAACCTCGCAGAAACGGTGATTCGAGACGCCGCAGTGTAGGCGACGGCCGCGGCCGCGTCCATCGTCGCGCCGTCGAGCGCGTTCCGGCCGCTTTCGCTACCATAGTCGTCGTATGACTCCTTCGCCGCCGCCGCGCCGCACGCGCGGCCGGCGCGCGTCCCTTCTCCCGATGTCCTGACGGAACCGACTCATGGCCTACGAAGCAGCTTCCGAACGTTATGCAGACATGCAATACCGCACCTGCGGCAAATCCGGGCTCAAACTGCCCGCGCTGTCGCTCGGCCTGTGGCACAACTTCGGCGACACGACGCCGATCTCGACGCAGCGCGACATTCTGCGCACCGCGTTCGACCTTGGCATCAACCACTTCGATCTCGCGAACAACTACGGGCCGCCGTACGGCAGCGCGGAGACCAACTTCGGTCGGCTGCTGAAGGAAGATTTCCGTCCGTATCGCGACGAGCTGCTGATCTCGACCAAGGCCGGCTGGGACATGTGGCCGGGGCCGTACGGCAGCGGCGGCGGGTCGCGCAAGTACGTGCTCGCGAGCCTCGACCAGAGCCTGCAGCGGATGGGGCTCGACTACGTCGACATCTTCTATTCGCACCGCTTCGACGCGCACACGCCGCTCGAGGAAACGGCGGGCGCGCTCGCATCCGCCGTGCAGCAGGGCAAGGCGCTCTACATCGGCATTTCGTCGTACTCGGCGGCGAAGACGCGCGAGATGGCCGAGCTGCTCGCGCAATACAAGGTGCCGCTGCTGATCCACCAGCCGTCGTACAACCTGCTGAATCGCTGGGTCGAAACCGAACTGCTCGGCACGCTTGACGAGATCGGCACGGGCAGCATTGCGTTCACGCCGCTCGCGCAGGGGCTGCTCACGTCGAAGTACCTGAACGGCGTGCCGGCCGACGCGCGCGTGAACAAGCCGGGCGGCGGCTCGCTGAAGCAGGATCACCTGAGCGCGGACAACCTCGACCATGTGCGCAAGCTCAACGCGATCGCCGAACGGCGCGGGCAGAGCCTCGCGCAGATGGCGCTCGCCTGGGTGTTGCGCAACGGCCGCGTGACGTCCGCGCTGATCGGCGCGAGCCGCGCGGAGCAGGTGCGTGAAAACGTCGGCGCATTGACGAACCTCGAATTCTCGGCGGAAGAGCTCGCGGAGATCGATCGTTACGCGACGGAAGGCGGCATCAATCTGTGGGAAAAGCCGTCCACCGATCAGGCGATCTGACCGGCAGTCGATACGGCATGCGAAACATCGCGTGCCGTATCAATGGCTTGCGCGCAACACGTCGCATCGCTGCAGTGCAGCGATGCACGTCACGCACGGGTGGTGCGCCACTAGATCAGCGCAGGCAGGCCTTCGACGAGCAATACCGCGACGCCGACGCCGAGGATGACGCCCAGCACGCGCAGCAGGTTGTGGCGGAATTCGGTCGCGCACGGCACCGCGCCGAGAAATAGCGCTCCGGCCAGCGCCATCGGAATCAACAGGATGAAGTCGCCGATCGTGAAGTAGGTTGTCATGCGTGTCTCCAAGGTCGACCGGAGCGGGCGCATGCGCGCTTGCTCCGGCCCCATGCCGGGTGTTTCTAGTCTTGGTCCGGCCCGATTGCGAGCGGGGCGGTCAATTCGAGTATAGGCAACCGACAGCGCTTTTCGCTATCCGAACCATTAAAAATCAGCGGAAAGCCCCGTGAATCGCGCACTTTTCCCGCAAGTTAGACGAACGCCTTGCGCGTATCTTTCTCGCGCCTTTCGATTTTTGCGGATTCGTCGTATGTGTCCGATGCGTGCCGCCGCCCCCGCGGGCGCGGCGGCACGCCCGCTCATGCGCGGTCGGGTTGCACGCGGGCGGCCGGCGCGCGGAACACGAGCGCGAGCCCCGCGATGATCGCGCCCATGCCGGCGAGCGCGAGCGGCTCGGGCCGGTTGCCGAGCCACGCGGCATCCATCAGCGTGGTGACGACGGGCACGAGATAGAACAGGCTCGTCACGTTGACGAGATCGCCGCGCTGCATCAACCGGTAGAACAGCAGTTGCGCGATCACCGAAATCACGATGCCGAGCCACAGCAGCGGGATCACGAAGGCCCAGCTCAGGTCGAACGACACCGGCCGGAACGGCACGATCGCCACGCACAGCGCGAGGCCGATCGCATTCTGCAGCGGCAGCACGTCGGCGGGCGCCGCACGGACGCGTTTTTGCAGCAGCGAGCCGGCAGTCAGCGCGACGAGCGCGGTGAGCGCGCACGCGATGCCCGCGAGTGACAGGCCGCCGTCTCCTGTGCCGCGGAACACGACGAGCGCGAGACCGGCCAGCGACAGCGCGAGCCCCGCGATGCGCACGGGTTGCCAGCGCCGCTCGACGATCGCGAGCGTGAGGATCGGCTGTACGCCGAGGATCGTCGCGAGCACGCCCGGCGCGATCCCGCGTTCGAGCGCGAGCAGGTAGAAGATCGAATAGCCGCCCATCATCAGCAGGCCGGTCAGCGCGGCCATGCGCCGTTCGCCGCGCGGCGGCAACCAGCGCTTGCGCAGGAACGCCAGCCCGAGCAGCACGAGCGATGCCAGCGCGAAACGTGCGGTGAGAAAGACGAACGCGGACGCGTGACGCAGCCCGAGTTCAGCGAAGATCGCGCCGCTGCTCCACAGCAGCACGAAGAGCGACGTCGCGCCATGCGCGGCGAGCGCGCGTTTGAACGAAACCATGTGAATCCACCTGTCGAACGGATCGGAATGTTCCATCCGCGCGCGCAGCAGCACGCCGTGCGTCACGACGCACGAATGCGAGCCTGCGGGCGAATGGAAGACGAAACGAAAAGCCGGCTGGTCAGCCGACGCGTGCCGCCGGAGGGGGCGGCGCGGCGCCGACGAGCGGCGGGGCGACAGGAGGAGGAAGGACCGACGGATGCGCGCACGCCTGCGGCCGCGAGTCGAACTGCGGCCGGGATTGTGCGAGGGCGGACGTGAGCGGATGCATCGTGTCGGAATGCGCTTGAACGCGAATGAGCATCAAAGGTACCGCAAGGCCTGCATCGGATGCAACACAAGTCGGTGGCGCATCGCACGGCGAAGGTCGGAGGGCGATGCGTGGGCAACCGTTGCTGTGCGGGCTGCGTTCGAGGCAGGGGGAAGGTGATGACGGCGTCGCGTGATTCGGCAATCGCAGTCGCGCGAAATTGCCTGGTGACCCGATACCGGATTCACGGTGCATGTGGGGCGTCCGTCACGTACGCGCCGCGGTGATGCCGGGGATTCGGCGGCCAGTCACATTCGACAGGGTATGATGGGGGTAACCGGGCGGGCAAGCGTCTACCCCGGCGCAGTGGTTGATTGGAGACATTCGACGAATTCGCGGCACTTCGCCTGCTTCTTCTTCTTTTCGTGCTTCGATAAACCGTGAACAATGGGATTACGCGCAACGCTCCGACGAGAGCGCGCGGATCGTGCATTTGCCGGCCCCCAGCGGGCCGGGTTTCAAGATTCAAGAGTGGGGAACCATCATGCATGTCGGGTCGATTGTCTGCACTACCCATATCGCGGTGCCGAAGGGCGCGCGCGGCATCGTCCAACGCGTCCTGGGCGACATGGCCATGGTGACCTGGTACGCGGGCGTACCGGGCGAGTCCAAGGAACTCAACACCGAGCCGTTCTTTCTCGAGGACCTGATCGACACCGGCGAATCGGTACTGCCGGCCGGCGCGGCACTTCACTAAGCGCCACCGTCGCACCGGGCGCTCGTCTTTCAGCCCGGCTGGCGGCACAATGCGGGGCATGAAAGACGTCACTTCCGCTCCCGCTTCTCCCGCCGGCCCGCCGTTTGCCGGACTCACGCCCGAGTGCGTGCTCGACGCGCTCGACAGCGTGCTGATACCGGCCGGCCTGCGCACCGACGGGCGCCTGCTCGCGCTCAACAGCTACGAAAACCGCGTCTATCAGGTGGGTATCGAAGACGGCCCGCCGGTCGTCGCGAAGTTCTACCGTCCGGCGCGCTGGTCGGACGAAGCGATCCTCGAAGAGCATGCGTTCGTCGCCGAACTCGCCGCGCGCGAGATTCCGGCGGTGCCCGCGCGCACCTTCGACGGCCGCACGCTGCACGCGTTCGACGGCTTCCGCTTCTCGATCTTCGAGCGGCGCGGCGGCCGCGCGCCCGATCTCGATCGCAGCGACACGCTCGAATGGCTCGGCCGCTTCATCGGCCGGATCCATGCGGTCGGCGCGACGCAGCCGTATGTCGCGCGCCCCGTGCTCGACATCACGACGTTCGGCTATGAGCCGCGCGACTACCTGCTCGCGCACGATTTCATTCCGGACGACGTGCGGCCCGCATACGAGACGGCCGTGAACCTCGCGCTCGAAGGCGTCGAGGCCGCGTTCGAGCGGGCGGGCGAGATCCGCCTGCTGCGCACGCACGGCGACTGTCATCCGAGCAACGTGCTGTGGACCGATGCCGGCCCGCACTTCGTCGACTTCGACGACAGCCGGATGGCGCCCGCGATCCAGGATCTATGGCTGCTGCTGCCGGGCGATCGCGAAGGCGCGTCGCGTGCGCTGGCGGACCTGCTGGCCGGCTATGAGGACTTCTGCGAATTCGAGCCGCGCGAGCTGCATCTCGTCGAAGCGCTGCGCACGCTGCGGCTGATCCACTACGCCGCATGGCTCGCGCGGCGCTGGGACGATCCCGCGTTTCCGGCCGCGTTTCCGTGGTTCAACACGCATCGTTACTGGGAAGCGCGCGTGCTCGAGTTGCGCGAGCAGATCGGCGCGATGCAGGAAGGGCCGCTCTGGCCCGTGTGACGGCGCGCGCGGCACCCTCGCCGCGCGGCATGCCTGCGCGGGCCGCGGCGCGCTGCGCGCGGCCCGTTTTCCGTTTCGCCTAGAACTTCAGCATCAGCTTGATCAGCGCGGCGAAGCGCTTGCCGTACGGCGGCGCGAGCAGGTTGCGCGCGTTCAGGCGCGCCTGCGTGAGCACCGGCTTCATCTTCGAGAACGTCACGAAGCCGTCGTAGCCGTGATAGGCGCCCATGCCGCTCGCCCCGACACCACCGAACGGCAAACTGCCGCACGCGATGTGCATCAGCGTTTCGTTGATCGACACGCCGCCCGAGATCGTTTCGCGCATCACGCGGTCGATCGTGCCGCCGTCCTCGTCGAACAGGTAGAGCGCGAGCGGACGCGGGCGTGCATTCACGTAGGCGATCGCTTCGTCGAGCCGTTCGTACGGCACGAGCGGCAGCAGCGGCCCGAAGATTTCCTCCTGCATCAGTTGCGACGCGGCCGGCACCTGCGTGACCGCGCACGGCACGAAGCGGCGCGAGGCGGGATCGGATTGCGCGTCGGACAGCGGATGCAGTTGCGCGCCCGCCGCCTGCGCGTCGCTCGCGAGCTGCTGCAGCCGCGCGTAGTGGCGCGGCGACACGATCGTCGTGTAGTCGCCGTTGGCCGACAGGTCGGGATACATCTTCGCGAACCGGGCGCGCGCGCGCTCGATGAACGCGGCTTCCATGCCGCGCGGCAGCAGCACGTAGTCGGGCGCGATGCAGGTCTGGCCCGCGTTCAGCGTCTTGCCCGCGACGATCGCGTCGACCGCTGCATCGAAGCGCGCGTTCGGGCCGACGATCGCCGGCGACTTGCCGCCGAGTTCGAGCGTGACGGGCGTGAGGTTGTCGGCGGCCGCGCGCATCACGTGGCGGCCGACGTGCGTCGAGCCGGTGAACAGCAGGTGATCGAACGGCAGCCCGCTGAACGCGGCGCCCACTTCCGCATCGCCGTTCACGACCGCGACGTGGTCGCGCGTGAAGGTCTTGGCAATGAGCTGCTCGAACAGCGCCGACGTGCGCGGCGTCAGTTCGGACATTTTGATGATCGCGCGGTTGCCGGCCGCGAGCGCGCAGATCAGCGGGCCGGCCGCGAGCAGCACCGGGTAGTTCCACGGCACGACGATGCCGACCACGCCGAGCGGCTGCGGAATCACCTTCGCGCGCGCCGGGCGCAGCCACTTGTTCATCGGCTTGCGGATCGGCTTCATCCAGCGCTTGCCGTGCTTGAGCGCGTCGTCGATCTCTTCCTTCGCCATCCAGATTTCCGACAGCAGCACTTCCTGTTTCGCGCGATGACCGAAATCGGCGCTGATCGCTTCGGCGAGGGCATCCGCATGGTCGATCAGCATCGTGCGCAGCGCGCGCAGGTGCTGCACGCGCGTTTCCCATGCCGGATACGGCGCGCGCAGGTAGGCTGCGCGCTGGTCGCGCAGCAGCGCCGTCAGCGCATCCACCGACGGCTGGGCTTGCGGGGCCAGTTCGGGCAGGTCGTTCTTCATGTCGTCTCCTCCAGTTGGGCCAGGCGGGTCGGCCGGCCGTCACGCCGCACGCGCACGCTCGGCGAGCGCGGCGACGCGGATCGGGGTGGTGCGGGTCGCGCGGCACGGGGCCGGATGCGACGTGTGCTCGAAAACCGGTTGAAGCGTGCAGCGGGCGTCGCATCCGCGCGACGGTGTGTGCATCCGGAAACCGTGTCGATGCGCATGTGCAGGTAGTGCGACGCGACTGTTGCCGGGCACGCGATGCTGAGGCGCGACTACCTGCCGGCGCACCGAAGCGGGGCAGCGCGACAGGTCCGTCAAATCATGCCGCGGCGCATCGTGCCGCTGCGGCCAGCACTCATCCAAACGGTCGGCGACGACACGTGCCGTTCGATTTCGATCGACCACGCGCATGACGTTAAGCATCCCCGCGCGGGCAGCCGTTTGAAATGAAATGCGGGCTGCGCGCATCGCATCCAGATCACCCGGTCGGCACGCGGCCTGCAGAACCTGGCGCTGCATCGTCGTCACTCCCGTTTCGCGACGGATCGGCTTCTCGTGGCCGGCGCGTCGCGCCAAGCGAATCGATACATCTTAAATTTAGTTCACGCGAGCGTTTAGAGGAATCGCTCTTGAATCGGCGCGCCGCGCGCGCGACGGCCATTCCTACAATGCCCGAACATTACAAGAGGGGACGCGGTCGCCTGGCGGCCTTCCATGACACGACGGAGACGTGACATGCAATACGACTACATCATCGTCGGCGGCGGTTCGGGCGGGTCGAGCCTGGCAGGCCGTCTCGCCGATGCCTGCCCCGATGCGACGATCGCGCTGATCGAGGCCGGCTCGCATACGGAGCGCAACCTGCTCGTCAACATGCCCGTCGGCATCGCGGCGCTGGTGCCGTTCAAGCTCGGCACGAACTACGGCTACGAGACGGTGCCGCAGCCGGGCCTCGGCGGGCGGCGCGGCTACCAGCCGCGCGGGCGCGGGATGGGCGGCTCGAGCGCGATCAACGCGATGATCTACACGCGCGGCCATCCGGGCGACTACGACGAATGGGCGCAGCTCGGCGCGACCGGCTGGGGCTGGCAGGACGTGCTGCCGTATTTCCGCCGCGCGGAAGGCAACGAACGCGGCGCCGATGCGTGGCACGGCGCGGACGGCCCGCTCACGGTGTCGGATCTGCGCTTTCGCAATCCGTTCTCCGAACGATTCATCCAGGCCGCGCATGCGGCCGGCTATCCGCTGAACGACGACTTCAACGGCGCGACGCAGGAAGGCGTCGGCTTCTACCAGGTCACGCACCGCGACGGCTCGCGCTGCAGCGTCGCCCGCGCGTATATCTACGGCCACGACCGGCCGAACCTGCATGTGATCACCGATGCGACGGTGCTGCGCGTCACGTTCGATGGCAAGCGCGCGGCCGGCGTCGCGGTCGCGCGCAACGGGCGCGTCGAGACGCTCGACGCGCGCGCGGAAGTGATCGTGTCGGCCGGTGCGTTCAATTCGCCGCAACTGCTGATGTGCTCGGGGATCGGCCCGGCGGAGCAGTTGCGCCGGCACGGGATCGCGGTCGTGCAGGATGCGCCGGACGTCGGCACGAACCTGATCGACCATATCGATTTCATCATCAATACGCGCGTGAATTCATCGGAGCTGGTCGGCGTGTGCCTGCGCGGGATCGCGAAGATGACGCCCGCGCTCGCGCGCTATTTCTCGAGCCGCACCGGGATGATGACGAGCAACGTCGCGGAGGCCGGCGGCTTCATCAAGAGCGATCCGTCGCTCGAGCGTCCCGACCTGCAGCTGCATTTCTGCACGGCGCTCGTGGATGACCACAACCGCAAGATGCACTGGGGCTTCGGCTATTCGCTGCACGTGTGCGCGCTGCGGCCGTTCAGCCGCGGCACGGTGGCGCTCGCGAGCGGCGATGCGCGCGACGCACCGCTGATCGATCCGCGCTTCTTCAGCGATTCGCGCGATCTCGACCTGCTCGTGCGCGGCACGCAGGCGATGCGCAAGATCCTGGCGCAGGCGCCGCTCGCGTCGCAGGGCGGGCGCGAGCTGTACACGCGGGCCGACCAGAGCGAAGCGGAACTGCGCAAGACGATCGTCGAGCATGCCGACACGATCTACCACCCGGTCGGCACCTGCCGGATGGGTTCGGACGCGCGTGCAGTCGTCGATCCGCAACTGCGAGTGCGCGGCGTCGAAGGGTTGCGTGTGGTGGATGCGTCGGTGATGCCGACGCTGGTCGGCGGGAATACGAATGCGCCGTCGGTGATGATCGGCGAACGCGCGGCGGATTTCATCGTCGCCACGCGCAAGGGCGCGGTGCCGCGCGGCGAGGCAGCCGCGGCGGTGCACGGCCGCTGAGCGGCGCGCGCACGGCGGCGGCCATGCTCAGGCAAACGTATCGACGAGGCCGGCGCGGCTCACGCTCGCGGCGGCCGGTGCGGATTGCGCAGCGCCGACCGGTGCATCGCCGGCTGACGATCCGCCGCTCCCGCGCCGCGACGACTGGCCGCCGGCGAAGGTCTGCTGCTGGTTTTGCTGCTGCGAGGCGAAGCCGCCGTCGCTGACGGTCGCGCTGCCGAGCCCGAGCCCGCCCGCTTCCATGGCCTCGCGCAGCTTCGGCAGCGCGGCTTCGACCGCTTCGCGCACCTGCGCGTGCTGCGACACGAACAGCGCGTGCGCGTTGTTGTCCGCGACGCGCAGCACGACCTGCAGCGGCCCGAGATCGGCCGGATTGAGCGTCAGTTCGGCGCTCTGCTGGTGTGCATTCGACAGGAACACGACCTTCTGGCTCAGCGCGTCCGTCCAGTCCGGCGTGCTGATGTGCGGCGCGAGCACGTGCGCGTTCGCGGCGGCGATCGCCCCCGCGGCCGGCGACAGCTGCAGGTTCGCCTGGGCCGCGGCCGCCGCGGTGGCGCCGGCCGCGAGTGTCGCGCTGGCGGCCGGGTCCGCCGCGTCGCTGGCTGCCGCGAGCGCGTGCTGCTCGCCCGACTGCGCGTTCGCGTTGGCCTGCAGCGCCTGCGCGGTGGCTTGCACCGGCGCTTGCTGGGTGGCGAGCGCGCCCTTCGCGTCGGCGAGCGTGCGGTCGAAGGTCGGCACCTTCGGTGTCAGCGGCGCGGCGGTGCCGGTCGATGCGGTCGCCGCGGTCGCGGCGGGTGCGGACGCCGTCGTACCGGCTGCGGGCATCGCGATCGCGCCCGCGCCGCCCGTCAGCTTGGCGAGGGCCTCCTGCAGCACGTCGCGGCTCGTCGCCGGTGCGGCCTGGGTGGCCGCGGTAACGTCCTTGGCCGCGTGATCCATCAGCGTGGCCGTGGCATCGGGTTGGCCGGACACGGCCGTCTTTTGCGCAGCGGCCGCGGCGGCAGCCGCGTCGGCCGGCATCGCGTTGTCCGTGCGCGCCTGCAGTTGCGCCTGCACGGCCGCAGCCGCCGCGAGCGCGGCGGCGTCGGGGTTCGTGGCGGCGTTCGTGGTCGTATCGTCGGTCGTGTCGTCGTCTTCGGCGGCGGACGGCTTCGTGCCGGCGGCCGGTTTCGACGAAGCCTGTTGCGTCGACGCGTCCGGCACGCCGGCATTCGACGCATCGCGACGCGTGGCGACGCTTTGCTTCAGCGTCTGCGCGAACGGCACGGCGGTCGTCGCGGTCGCGGCATCGGTGCCGGCGGCGCTGGACGCACCCGCGCCGCGGGCGGCCTTGAGTGCGGTGCCGGCGGTGTCGAGCAACGCGCCGAGCAGGGGCAGGGGAGGCATGTCGGTTCTCTCGTTCGAATGCGGTGGTCGGTTACGACGAACGGGCCGCGTCGGCCCGCATGCGCAGGATCTTCGCGGCGTGTTCGTCGGCGTCGCGCTGTTCGCGCCGGGCATCGCGCTTCGCTTCCTGCGCGACGCCGCGCGCCTGCAGGATTTCGAACGAGCCGACGGTGCGTTTCTTGTTTTGCCAGTTCGGGCGGGCTTCGTCGATACGGACGTCGGCCGCGGCCAGCACGCTGCGCTGCTGCGCGATCGCGGCGTCGAGCGTATCGATGAACGCCTGGAAATTGCGCCAGTTGCCGGCCGGCATCCCGTGCTGCGCGGATTGCGAGAAGCGCGCATGGTATTCGTCGCGGTAGCGCAGCAGCGCGTCGAGCTGCTCGGCGGCCGCGGTGCGGTCGCGCTGCGCGGTGCCGAGCTGCTTCGTCGCGGAGTCGAGATCTTCCTGCGCGCGGTCGAGCAGCAACTGAAGGGGAAAGCCGTGTGCCATCTGGATCAGCCTCCGTAAGCGTCGAACAGTGCATCGAGCCCGGCGAGGCTCGACGCGAACGGCGCGCATTCGCGAAAGCCCTGCTGCAGGAACGCCTCGATGCGCGGATAGAGCGCGATCGCGCGGTCGAGCTGCGCGTCGCGGCCGGGCGCGTACGCGCCGACGGCGATCAGGTCGCGATTGCGCTGGTAGCGCGACAGCATCTGCTTGAACTGCCGGACGTGGTCGAGGTGCGTTTCGTCGATCAGCGCGGTCATCGCGCGGCTGATCGACGCCTCGATGTCGATCGCCGGATAGTGGCCGGCCTCGGCGAGCGCGCGCGATAGCACGACGTGGCCGTCGAGGATCGCGCGCGCCGAATCGGCGATCGGGTCCTGCTGGTCGTCGCCTTCGGTCAGCACCGTGTAGAACGCGGTGATCGAGCCGCCGCCCTCCGGCCCGTTGCCGGTGCGCTCGACGAGCGCGGGCAGCTTCGCGAACACCGACGGCGGATAGCCCTTCGTTGCGGGCGGCTCGCCGATCGCCAGCGCGATCTCGCGCTGCGCCATCGCATAGCGCGTGAGCGAATCCATCAGCAGCAGCACGTGCTTGCCCTGGTCGCGGAAATACTCGGCGAGCGACGTCGCGTAGGCCGCGCCCTGCATCCGCAGCAGCGGCGACACGTCGGCCGGCGCCGCGACGACGACCGAGCGCGCGAGCCCGTCCTCGCCGAGGATCTGTTCGATGAATTCCTTCACTTCGCGGCCGCGTTCGCCGATCAGCCCGATCACGATCACTTCCGCGCTCGTGTAGCGCGCCATCGTGCCGAGCAGCACCGACTTGCCGACACCGGAGCCCGCGAACAGGCCCATCCGCTGCCCGCGGCCGACGGTGAGCAGCGCGTTGATCGCGCGCACGCCGACGTCGAGCACGTGGTGGATCGGTTCGCGCTCGAGCGGGTTGATCGACGGCGCCGACAGCGGCGCGTCGACCTTCGACGCGAGCGGGCCGAGGCCGTCGAGCGGGCGGCCCGACGCGTCGACGACGCGCCCGAGCATTTCCCAGCCGACCGGCAGCCGCTTCGCGCCCGCGAGCGGATCGGCGACGGGCGCGCTTTCGCGCGGCCACACGCGTGCGCCGGGCAGCACGCCCGCGACGTCGGTGGTCGGCATCAGGAACAGGCGATCGCCGGCGAAGCCGACGACTTCCGCTTCCGCGTGCGGCAGCGTGCTGCCGGGCGGCAGTTCGATCGTGCATTCGGCGCCGACCGACAGGCGCAGCCCGATCGCTTCCAGCACGAGGCCGGCCGCGCGCGTCAGGCGCCCGCAGGGCCGCAGCGGCAGCGCGCGCTGGCTGCGCGCGGCGAGCCCGTTCAAATGGGTGCGCCAGTGCGCGAGATGCGGGTTGTGCGGGGCGCGCGGCGTGGCGTCGGACGTATCGGCCGCTGCAGCGGCGGCGTGCGGGGTGGTGGGTGCGGTGTCCAGCGCGGCGTTGTGCGCGTCCGGGCCGAACGACGCGAGCGCGAGTTCGCGCTCCAGCGGCGTCATGCCGTCGTGCGCGAGCGCCTCGGGCGGCCGCGTCACCACGTGCTCACCTTGCCGATCGCGGCGGCGACGCGCTGCCAGCGCGTGGGCAGCGTCGCGTCGACCTCGCCGGTCGCGGCGTGCGCACGGCAGCCGCCGCGCTCGATCGACGCGTCGGTGCGCACGTTCCAGCCGAGCGCATCGAGATCGTCCTGCAGATAGGCTTCGACGACGGGCAGGTCGGCCGGATTCACCGCGAGATGCGGCGCGCCGGACAGCGCGGGTTCGGCCGCGAGCACGTCGCGCACGGCGGCCACCAGCGCGGCCGGATCGTGCTTCACGTGCTGGCGCACGACCTGCTGCGCGATGTCGAGCGCGAGCTGCGCGATGTCGGCGGCCAGATCGTGCTCGACGGTCGACACGGCCTCGCGGAACGACGCGGCGAGCGCCGCGAGCTGCGCGGCCTGTTCACGCGCGTCGGCCTGGCCGGCTTCGAAACCCTGTTCGCGGCCCTGCTCGAAACCGGCCTGGTAGCCGAGCGCCTGGCCTTCGACGTGGCCGGCCGCATGGCCTTCGGCGTGCGCGGCGTCGCGCACGCGCTGCAGTTCCTCGGCGAGCGCGGCGGCGGCCGCTGCCGCGTCGTCGGGCGGCGGCGGGGGCGGCGGCGGGTCGAACGACGCCATCTCCCACCGCTGGTAGGCGGTGAGGGTGCCCGCGCGATCGCTCGCCGAATCAGACATACGCGTCTTCCGCCTTGCCGCCGATCGCGATCGCGCCGCTCTCGGCCAGGTTGCGCACGATCTGCAGGATGCGGCGCTGCTGCGTTTCGACGTCGGACACGCGCACCGGGCCGCGCGCGTCGAGATCCTCGGCGAGCAGTTCGGCCGCGCGCTGCGACATGTTCGCGAGGAACTTCTGGCGCAATGCCGGCGGCGCGCCCTTCAGTGCGATGATCAGCGTTTCCGACTCGACTTCCTTGAGCACCATCTGGATCGCGCGATCCTCGAGGTCGAGCAGGTTCTCGAACACGAACATCTGGTCGATGATCTTCTGCGCGAGTTCGGCGTCGTACTGGCGCACGCTTTCGAGCACGCCTTCCTCATGCACGCTCGTCATGAAGTTCAGGATCTCGGCCGCGGTGCGGATGCCGCCCATCGGGCTGCGCTTCAGGTTGTCGCTGCCGGACAGCAGGCCCGTCAGCACGTCGTCGAGTTCGCGCAGCGCGGCCGGCTGGATGCCGTCGAGCGTCGCGATCCGCAGGATCACGTCGTTACGCAGCCGCTCGGTGAAGCACGACGCGATTTCCGACGCCTGGTCGCGGTCGAGGTGCACGAGGATCGTCGCGATGATCTGCGGATGCTCGTTCTTGATCAGTTCGGCCACCGCGGCCGAATCCATCCACTTCAGGCCCTCGATGCCGCTCGTGTCGCTGCCCTGCAGGATGCGGTCGATCAGCACGCCGGCCTTGTCCTCGCCGAGCGCCTTGGTCAGCACCGAGCGGATGTAGTCGCTCGAATCGAGCGACAGCGCGGTGTGCTGCTCCGCTTCCTTCGCGAATTCGTGCAGCACGTCCTCGACCTGCTCGCGCGTGACGTTCTTCAGCGCGGCCATCGCGGCGCCGATCTTCTGGACCTCGCGCGGCGCGAGGAACTTGAATACCTGCGCGGCCTCTTCCTCGCCGATCGACATCAGCAGGAGCGCGCTCTTGGTCAAGCCTTCAGCGTTCATCGGACACCCAGTTCTTCACGACGGTGGCGACGATCTTCGGATCCTGGCGGGCGATCGTGCGCGCGTAGTCGAGGTTGCGTTCGTAACGGTTCTTCTCGCTCTCGAACCCGAGCAGCAGCGAGTCGGGTTCCTCGGCCTTCTCCGGCGCCGGCAGGCCGTCGAGCGCGACCGGATCTTCCGGCGCGGCGAGCGCCGGCGCGGCCGGCTCGGGCGGCGGGAACGCGCGGCGCATCGCCGGGCGCACGAACATGAAGTAGAGCGCTGCAGCGGCCGCCGCGATGCCGAGCCACTTCGCCGCTTCCTTCGCCATCGCGATCATGTCCGGCTGGCGCCACCACGGCAGGTCGGCGTACGGGTCGCTCGCGGTCGAGAACGCGCTGTTCACGACGTTCACCGAGTCGCCGCGCTTCGCGTCGTAGCCCATCGCATCCTTCACGAGCTGTTCGACCTGCGCGAGCTTCGCGGGCGGCAGCGGCTGCATCGTCACGTGGCCCTTCGCATCGGCGACCGGCTGGTAGTTGACGACGACCGCGACCGACAGCCGCTTCACGCTGCCCATCGGCTGTTCGAGGTGGCGGATCGTCTTGTCGACTTCGTAGTTGGTCGTCTGGTCCTTGCGGTCGCTCACCGGCGTCGTCTGCGGCGCGTTCGCGCCGTTGCCGGCGACGATCGGCGCGGAAGCCGGCTGCGGCGGCGTGTTCGACAGCGCGCCCGGCACGCCCGACGCGCCGCCCTGCGCGAGTTCGGTCGAGCTGCTGGTCTGCTGGCTGCGGATCGCGGATTGCTGCGGATTGCCGTTCGGGCCGTAGCTTTCCGACGTCTGCTCGAGCTTCGAGAAATCGAGGTCCGCGCTGACCTGCGAGCGCGCGTTGCCCGCGCCGAAGATCGGCGCGAGGATCGCGTCGATGCGCTTCTGCGTGTTGTGCTCGACCTGCTGCACGTACTTGAGCTGGCTCGCGTCGAGGCCCGATGCCGAGGCGGTCTGGGTCAGCAGGTTGCCGTCCTGGTCGACGATCGTCACGTTCTTCGCGGGCATGTCGGGCACGCCGGACGACACCATCCGCGTGATCGCCTGGACCTGGCCCTCGTCGAGCACGCGGCCCGGGTAGAGGTCGATGAACACCGACGCGCTCGGCGCTTCCTTGTCGCGCACGAACACCGACGGCTTCGGGATCGCGAGATGGACGCGCGCGCCGCGCACCGCGTTGATCGATTCGATGGTGCGCTGCAGCTCGCCTTCGAGCGCGCGCTGGTAGTTGATCTGCTCGGCGAACTGGCTGATGCCGAATTTCTGGTTGTCCATCAGCTCGAAGCCGACCGAGCCGCCCTTCGGCAGCCCCATCGCGGCGAGCTTCAGGCGCGTTTCATGCACCTGGTTCGACGGCACGAGGATCGCGCCGCCGGCATCGGCGAACTTGTAGGGAACGTTTGCCTGCTGGAGCGCGGCAATGATCGCACCGCCGTCGCGATCCGACAGGTTGCTGTACAGCACGCGGTAGTCGGGCGCGCGGCTCCACAGCACGAGCGCGGTGATGACGGCGACCGCGAATGCGACGGCGATCAGGAACGGCAGCTTCGGGTTGCCCTTCATCCGCGAGATGCCGGGGATGCGTTCCGCGAAGCCGCCAAGCCCGAAGTCCGCGCCTGCGCCACCCACGCCTGGCAACGCGGCGGCCGCGGCGGCGCCGGGCGCCGGGCTGGCGAGGCCCGCGCGGGCGTCTGGGTTGATCAGCGAGTTGGCCTGCGAATCCATGCGTCGAGTTTCTCCGGAGCGGGACGACTGAGCTCGCTCGGACGAGCGGGCGGACAATGACACGATGCGATTATCGTGACCCGGGCCGCACTCCGATCGACCGAAAAGAGCGGGGTTTCCCCCGTACTTTCGCGGCTTTGACGCGCGGCGCGCTGCTATCCTTTTTCGGAATCCGGCATGGCGCGCGTGGTGCGGCGCCGGCGGATCTCCCGGTGCGTCCGGGTCTCTCTCAGTTTTGGGGACAGCATGACTGCGAACGTCAGCGGAATCGGTTCGGTGTTGCAACAGATGCAGTCGATGGCCGCGCAGGCGTCGGGCGGCGTCGCGAGCCCGACGGCGGCACTGGCCGGCTCGGGCGCGGCGACAGCCAGCACGTTCGCCAGCGCGATGAAGGCGTCGCTCGACAAGATCAGCGGCGACCAGCAGCACGCGCTCGGCGAGGCGCAGGCGTTCGAGGTCGGCGCGCCGAATGTGTCGCTGAACGACGTGATGGTCGACATGCAGAAAGCCAACATCGGCTTCCAGTTCGGGCTCCAGGTCCGCAACAAGCTGGTGAGCGCTTACAACGACATCATGCAGATGGCGGTTTGACACGGCGGCTATTCAGGGAAAGCGATCCGTGGACGGCCATCCGGCCTGAGCTGCGGGCCGGCCTTGCTGCGCCAGGCGGCACGCGCCGCTTGCCTAAAGCTTTCCAAATCCCTTCCGATAACTCCGGTGAAGGCCGCGTCGTGCGATGCACGGCGGCGGTTCCCGTATAGCCAAGGCACAACAAGGAGAAGCGCATGTTTTCCCCAGGACACGCTGGAGCCAGTGCATACGCGCGTGTCGGCGTCGAGACCGGGGTGATGGGCGCTTCCCCGCACCGGTTGATCGCGATGCTGTACCAGGGTGCGCGGCAGGCGGTTGCGCTGGCGCGCATGCATTTGCAGCAAGGCAATGTGTCCGCGCGCGGCGAAGCGATCGGCAAGGCGATCCGGATCGTCGACAGCGGGCTGAAGGCGTCGCTGAACCTCGATGCGGGCGGCGAGATCGCGGCGCGGCTGGACGCGCTGTATGCGTATATCACCCGGCGTCTGCTCGAAGCCAATGCGCAGGCGAGCGACACGATGCTGGTCGAAGTCGACGGGCTGCTCGCGACGCTCGAGGAAGCATGGACGGGGATCGCCCCGGAAGTCGCGCGGATGGCCGCACAACAGGCAGTGGAAGCATCACGATGAATCGCAAGGCCGAATACTTCGAACGTTACGAGGCGCTCGCCGCCGTGTCGGGCCGAATGCTGGGCGCTGCCCGCAGCGCCGACTGGAGCGCGTTGCCGGAGTTGCAGGCCGAATTCATGCAGCTGGTCGACGGATTGAAGGAGGCCGATCCGGGCGTCGTGCTCGACGAATCGGATCTCGGCCGCAAGCTCGACCTGATCCGCCGCATCCTGGCCGACGACGCCGCGATTCGCGATCTCGCGAGCCCGGACCTCGCGCGGCTGTCCGCGCTGTTCGAGGCGCGGCGCTCGACCAAGGTATTGACCGATCTCTACCGCGCGCGCGGGTAGGGCCCGTTTCCGGGGAAACGGGCGCGGGGCGCACGCGTCCGCTGGCGCACGCGCGCAGTTCCCGCGGACGGCACCGGCGTGCCGTTACCGGATTCGCAACGATGTGGCTGAGATAAGCAGGCTCCGATCATGACCGGTATCGACTCCGTTGCGGCGGCCCTGCTGGCGAGCCGCCTCGACAGCCTGCTGACCGGCACCGTGTCGGCACCCGCCAGCGGCGGCGCGACCTCGCAGGTCGGCACGCCGGGCAACGGCGCGTCGTCCACGCCTTCGGCCGGCAGTCCGCCTGCCGCGCCGCCGGCTTCCACCCAGACCGCCCTGTCCGATGTCGGGCGCGTGCTCGACGCGATCTCGCGCGCGGGCGGCGACGCGACCCCGGCCGTTGTCGGGCGCGCGCCGCTGCTGGCTGACCCCACCGTGCTGCTGACCGATACGGCTGCGCCGGCCCGCGCGCCAGCCGCCGCCGATCCGGCTGCGGCCTCCACGCCGGCTTCAGCCGCTGCGTCGTCGGCTGCGGCGGTGCGCGACGCGGCTGCGACGTTGCCGGTCGCGGCGCTGCGCGCGGCGCTCGCGCAGGCCGTGAGCGAAAGCGGCCTTTTCTACGAATCTCATCTCGCGCAGTGGCTGGCCGGCCAGCGTCCGCTCGCGGCGCTGATGCGCGAGCCGCAGGCGCGCCTCGCGGCCGCGCTCGCGCCGGCCGATCCGGATGCCGCCCAGCATGGCTCGACCGATCCGCTCGACGAGCTGCTCGCGCAGCGCCCGCCATTGCCTGCGTCCGCGCGCGCCGCCGCGCAGCCGGGCGCGCCGGCCCAGGGCGGTGCGCCGGCGCGGGATCCCGCACAGGCGTTGCCGGCAGGCGCGCGGCAAGGGGCGCCGCTGCCGCACGATACGGCCGATCTGCTCGGCGACCGGCCCGATGCGCGCTGGACGCCCGCGCGGGCCGAGCTGGCCACCGCGTCGTCCGATTCGCAGGCGCAGACGCTCGCGACCGTGCATCCGGCCGCCGTGCCGCTCGTCAGGCAGCAGCTCGACGCGCTCGCGACCGACCAGTTCCGCTGGGCGGGCGAGGCGTGGCCCGGCGCGCGGCTCGACTGGACGATCGAGCCCGACGATCCGGGCAACCGTGCGCCGCACGGCGACGGCGACACGGGAGACGGCATCGCGTGGCGCACGCGCCTCACGCTGACGTTGCCGTCGCTCGGCACGGTCGACGCGGAGCTGGTGCTGAACGGCACGCAGCTCGTCGCGCGGCTGCGGGCGAACCAGACGGGTGCCGACCGGCTCACGCGGCACGAGGCGGCGCTGCGGCAGCGGCTCGAAGTGTCGGGGCTCAAGGTGGGCGGGCTGTCGATCCGCGCGGTCGACGACGGCGCGGACGGCTTCGACCTGTTTGCGGCCCAGGCGGCGGCCGCCGCGTATGCACGCGGTTCGGCGTCGACGTCGATCCTGGCCAGCGGCCCGGCGACGCGTGCGCCGGATACCGACGACGAGGTGCTGTCATGAGCATGACGTCCCGCAAGCGCGCGGCCGCGCTCGTCTACGATCCGCAGGGCGGCGATGCCGCGCCGCGCGTGGTCGCAAAGGGCTACGGCGCGCTCGCCGAGATGATCGTTGCGCGCGCGCATGATGCCGGGCTATACGTGCATACGGCGCCGGAGATGGTGTCGCTGCTGATGCAGGTCGATCTCGACGACCGGATTCCGCCGCAGCTCTACCAGGCGGTCGCGGATCTGCTCGCGTGGCTGTACTCGCTCGACCGTACCGAACCCGCGCCGGACGCCGCCGCATCGCGCTTTCCGCTGCCGCCGTTGCGCTGAACGGCGCTGCGCCGCGCGATTTCTTACGAAATGCCGCCTTGACCTTGCAAGGTCATTCTGTCGGTATTTTTCGCCTATCGATCGGCATCGTGCTGCAACGCTCGCGCTTCGCCCGCATTTCCTCGCTCGACGAGCTTGCCGCTCCGTATCCGGGCGGATTGAGCATGCAATAGATTTGTGTAATGATATCCATTCTCATTTTCATACTGCCCGGGCGGCGCGCACGCTTTGCGCGCCGCCCGTTGTTTTGAACGAATGGAATCACTCGCGTGAACGCGCCCGAAACGATCAATCCGTCCAAGACGGGGACTTCCCGCGCCGGCGTCACCGTGCTGCACCCGGCGGCCCGCCCGCTGAGCGACGACGAACTGGCCGCGCGCCGCCAGCGTTCGCGCCGCGCGACCTTCATCAAGTGGTTGCGCAAGGTGCATGGCTGGGTCGGGCTGTGGGGCGCGGTGCTCGGGCTGCTGTTCGGCGTGACGGGCGTGCTGCTCAACCACCGCGCGCCGCCGCTGAAGATTTCGACCGGCGAGCCGCAGGTCGAGGAGATGCAGATCGCGCTGCCGGATCCGGCGCCGAAGACGCCCGCCGCGATGACGAAGTGGCTGCAGCACGAACTGCATTTCGACGGCAAGCCGGGCCGCATGCGCAAGGAGCCGGCGCAGCCCGTCGCGTGGGGCGACAAGCGCGTGATGCAGCCGGAGCACTGGCAGATGGGCCTGTTCGGCCCGCACCAGAACGTGCAGGCCGAATACTGGGTCGGCAACGGCTACGTCGCGGTGAAACGCACCGGCAACACGTTCCTGACGACGCTGAACAACCTGCATCGCGGCGTCGGGATGAATCTCGGCTGGGTGCTGCTGATGGACACGATCGCGGGCTCGCTGATCCTGCTGTCGCTGACCGGCGTGCTGCTGTGGACCGAGCTGAACAAGCGCCGCACGGTCGGCGTCGTGCTGGTGGTCGGTTCGGTCGCCGCGGCGCTGGCCGCCGGCCTGACCTGATCGGCGGCACGCGCCGGCCTGGCGCCGGCGCGTGCGCATTCGTCGATTTCGTTCGCTTCGTTCGCTTCGTCCGCTTCGCCCGCTTCGCCCGCTTCGCCCGTCGCGGACGCCTGCCCGGCGCGACCGCGCGCCGGCGTCGCCAGCGATCAGAGGCCGCAGGCCGCGCCGCTGTTCGCCGCGATCTCGCGCGCGGCCTTCGCGCCCTCGACCTGCAGGATCGTCGGCAGCGACACGTTGTTCTTCGCGGCGGTAATCTCGGCGAGGATCGAGATCGCGATTTCCGGCGGCGTCCGGCTGCCGATGTAGATGCCGGCCGGCCCGTGCAGCCGGGCCAGTTCCGCTTCGTTCAGGTCGAATTCGCGCAGCCGCTCGCGCCGTGCCGCATTGTTGCGCCGCGAGCCGAGCGCGCCCACGTAGAACGCGGGCGTCTTCAGCGCCTCCATCAGCGCGAGATCGTCGAGCTTCGGGTCGTGCGTGAGCGCGATCACCGCCGAACGCGCATCGAGGTTCATGTCGAGCACCGTATCGTCGGGCATCGTGTGCACGACGCGCGTACCCGGCACGTCCCACGCATCCGTGTATTCCTCGCGCGGATCGCACACCGTCACCTGGTAGTCGAGCCCGACCGCGATCTGGCACAGATAGCGCGACAACTGGCCGGCGCCGATCACGAGCATCCGGTAGCGCGGCCCGTGGATCGTCACGAGCCGCTCGCCGTCGAACGCGAGCCCGTCGGCTGCCTGCGCCGGCGACAGCGATGCGCGGCCGGTCGCGAGCGTCATCGTGCGCGTGACGAGGCGGCCGGCCTCGACTTCCGCGCACAGCGCGGCAATCCCGCTGTCGCGCGTGAGCGGCTCGAG
Organism: Burkholderia sp. AU31624; assembly: GCF_020420065.1. Taxonomy (NCBI): domain Bacteria; kingdom Pseudomonadati; phylum Pseudomonadota; class Betaproteobacteria; order Burkholderiales; family Burkholderiaceae; genus Burkholderia; species Burkholderia sp. AU31624. The sequence continues at coordinate 924,111 of NZ_JAIZRT010000003.1, read as the reverse complement.
CACGAGCTGGATCGTGCCGCCGCACGGCAGCCCGAAACGGTGCGCTTCCTCGGCCGTCACGCCGTACTTGAGCGCTTCCGGGCGCGCGTCGGCCGCGATCCCGCTTGCGTGCACCCGGGTGATCAGGTCGTCCTCGATACACCCGCCGGACACGGAGCCGACCACGAGCCCGTCCTCGCGCACCGCGAGCATCGCGCCTTCGGGGCGGGGCGACGAGCCCCACGTCTTCACGACCGTCACGAGCAGCACGCGGCGCCCTTCTTCGAGCCATCGCGCGCTGGATTTCAATACATCGAGATCGACGCTTTCCATCATCTTCTTCCTGTTGCCGGGCGACACCGCCGATGCGGGCCGCCGTTCGATGGCGCGATTATGAACCGCGCGGCGCGCACGTGCAGGCGGCGCGCTGGCTCGTGCGGGCAAATCCGGAGAATCGGGCAAGATATTGCGACGATCGGACAGCGGTCGATCGGGGGAGCGGCGCCGCGGCCGGTTCGGGAACGCGCGGGGCACCAGTGATGGGCCCGCGCGGTGTTCGTCGCGACGCGCGGCCTGCGCGCGCCGATACGTCGCTCAGTGCGCGTCGTGGCGACCGTGCGCGAGCTTCGAGTGGTGGCGCGAATACAGGAAGTAGATCACGAGGCCGATCACGAGCCAGATGCCGAACGCGGCCCACGTGACGGGCTGCAGGTTCAGCATCAGGAACAGGCACGACGCGACCGCGAGGATCGGCACCACCGGCACGCCGGGGCAGCGGAACGCACGCGGCAGGTCGGGGTGCGTGCGGCGCAGCACGAGCACGGCGATCGACACCATCGAGAACGCGGCGAGCGTGCCGATGTTGATCAGCTCGGCGAGCACGTTGAGCGGCACGAGCGCGGCGATCAGCCCGAAGAACAGGCCGACGAGCCAGGTCGTCAGGAACGGCGTCGCGTAGCGCGGGTGCACGCGCGACAGCGCTGCCGGCAGCAGCCCGTCGCGCGACATCGCGAAGATCACGCGTGTCTGGCCGTAGCTCATCACGAGGATCACGGTCAGCATGCCGAGCACGGCGCCGAGATCGATGAAGCCTGCCACCCACGTCTCGCCGGCCTTCTGCAGCGCGTACGAGATCGGGTGCGAGATGTTCGCGTACTGGGCCGACGGCACGATGCCGGTCGCGACCGCGGCGACCGTCACGTACAGCACCGCGCACACCGCGAGCGACGCGATGATGCCGATCGGCAGGTCACGTTTCGGGTTCTTCACTTCCTCGGCCGCCGACGACACCGCGTCGAAGCCGATGAACGCGAAGAACATCACGGCCGCCGCGCCGAACACGCCGTTCCAGCCGTGCGGCATGAACGGCTTCCAGTTCGCGGGCGTCACGTGGAACACGCCGACCGCGATCACGAGCAGCACGACCGACACCTTGATGAACACCATGATGTTGTTGATGCGGGTCGACTCGCGGATGCCGATCGACAGCAGCGTCGTGATCACGATCATCACGAGGAACGCGGGCAGGTTGAACCACGTGACGACGCCCGGCACCGCACCCGGCGCGGCCGTCAGCACGGTGGGCAGCGTGAGCCCGAAGCCCTGCAGCAGCGACTGCAGGTAGCCCGACCAGCCGACCGACACGGCCGACGACGCGAGGCCGTATTCGAGCATCAGGTCCCAGCCGATGATCCACGCGACGAGCTCGCCGAGCGTGGCGTACGAATACGTGTAGATCGAGCCGGCGACGGGAATGGTGGACGCGAATTCCGCGTACGACAGCGCGGCGAGGCCGCACGCGATCGCGGCGATCACGAACGACAGCATCAGGGCGGGGCCGGCCTGCACGGCGCCGGTACCGGTCAGCACGAAGATGCCGGTGCCGATGATCGCGCCGATGCCGAGGAAGGTGAGGTCGATCGCGCCGAGCGCTTTCTTGAGCCCGGCGGCATGCGCGCCGGCGATCATGCGATCGACGTTTTTCTTGCGGAAGAGAGACATTGCGGATGAATCGCCAGCGCGCGCGGGCGCGGTAGCGCTGACTGAGTGAAAACCCGTAATTTTAGCCGATTTGGCGCGCAAGACCCGCTGCAGCGCAGCGCTGTGTCACAAAATCGTCCGATAAAACAAGCGCTTGCGCTTCAGGCGGGCGACAGCGGGCGGCGACGCGGCAGGTGCCGCGTCGCTGGCCCGGACCAATCGGGTGAAACGTGGGGGAATCAGGCGCCGGCCGTGGGCGCCATGTCGACGAGCCGGTTGCTCATCACGTAGAACGTGAGCTCCGCGTTGTTCGACAGCCGCATCTTCTCGAGCAGCCGCGAGCGGTACACGCTCACCGTCTTCACGGACAGCGACAGCGTGTTCGCGATGTCGGTGAGCCGCTTGCCCGATGCGAGCATGCAGAGCGTCTGGTATTCGCGGTCGGACAGTTTCTCGTGCGGCAGCGGTTCGTTCTCGAACGACACGTATTCGGCGAGCGCCTCGGCCATCGCGGGGCTCACGTACTTGCGGCCGGCCGCGACCTGCTGGATCGCGCCGATCATCTGCGCGGCGTTGACCGTCTTCGACAGGTAGCCGGCCGCGCCGGCCTTCAGCGCGCGCACCGCGTACTGATCCTCGCGATACATCGAGAACATCAGCACCGGCGTGCGCGACAGCTTGCGCTTGAGGCGCTTGAGCACCTCGATGCCGTTCGTGTCCGGCAGCGAGATGTCGAGCAGGATCACGTCGAATTCCTGTTTGTCGACGGCGGCCATCGCGTCGCCGCCGGTTTCGGCCTCGGTGACGTCGCGCGCGACGCCACGGTCGATCAGCAACTGGCGGATCCCTTGCCGGACGATCGCGTGATCGTCCACGAGCAGGATGTTCAGGCTCATGGCTACCTCACGAAAGCGACGCGCGGCGGGCCGCGACAGGCACCGCGAGCAGCGAATCCCAAGCGAAGCGCGCGGTGACGCGCGTGCCGTGGCCGGTGGCCGGCGTGGCCGTCTCGAAGCTGCCGCCGAACGCCTCGCAGCGGGCGCGCATGCCGGCCAGGCCGTAGCCGGTGCGGCGGCTACGCGAGAAACCGGTCCCATCGTCGGAGACAATCAGTGACAGGTGCGTGCCGTCGGTGGCGATGCGCACGTCGACCGACGTCGCGCGTGCGTGCTTCGCGACGTTCGACAACGCTTCCTGCGCGACGCGGAACACCGCGAGCGCGCCGGCGCCGGCGAGCTGCGTCAGGCGCGCGTCGGCCGCACAGACGAAGCTGGTGCGCAGGCCCGTGCGGGCCGCATGAGTGTCGGCCCACGACGACAGCGCGCCGACCAGGCCAGCGTCGAGCGCCGGCGTGCCGCGCTCGTCGATCAGCCGGCGATTCGCGTCGGTCGCGGCGTCGAGCGCCTGCTGCGCCAGCGCCAGCGCGCGCAGGCAACCCTCCGGCGCATCGGCCGGCAGCCACGTTTGAACGTTTGCGAGCGCGAAACGCGCAGCGGTGAGTTCGGCACCGAGCCCGTCGTGCAGCTCGCCGGCCAGATGGCGGCGGGCCGCTTCGTCGGCGGCGAGCAACTGGGCAGACAGCGCTGCGATCCGCGCGGCGGAGGCGCCACGTTTCGGCGCGGCGTCGGCAATGGGCGGAGTCGCGACGCAGCCCGGCACGCGCTGTTGCGACGGGAACGGGGCGTGGGCGCCCAAAGGCGCGTTAAGCGACGTATCCATGACTCTCCCTGCTGTCAGAAAGCGGTTCAGACACCGGCTGGCTGCGTGGATCGGCTGCCGTTTCGATGACGGTCGCCGCCAGAGAATCGCCCCCTGCCGAGGTAACAAAAGTTACGTCTTGTAACACTTGCATCCGACCCTTCCACTCTCATCCGAACGGCAACCACGCGCGGCGAATAATATCTCAAAATTTCTGAAAAGGTCATGTCAGGCGGACATTTAAGGGTAAATGTGAATAATCGGAATGAAGGTGTTGTAGGAAAAACACTGACACCCGAGCACCGGACGATGACGTATCCAAATGTAACTATTTGAGATGAGATGATCCCAATTTGTTACGAATTCGCCAAGTGGGGACGAAAAAAAACCGGAGCTTTTGCTCCGGTTTTTGATGATGCGCAAATTTGGGGATCGATCAGTCGACGAACGCGCGCTCGATCACGTAGTGGCCCGGTGCGCTGTTCTTGCCTTCGACGAGGCCGGCCTGCTTCAGCAGCTCGGTCGTGTCCTTCAGCATCGCGGTGCTGCCGCACAGCATCACGCGGTCGTTTTCCGGCGAGAACGGCGGGACGTCGAGATCCGTGAACAGCTTGCCCGTCGCGATCAGGTCGGTGATCCGGCCTTCGTTGTCGAACGCTTCGCGCGTGACCGTCGGGTAGTAGACGAGCTTTTCCTTGATGATGTCGCCCAGGTACTCGTGGCCCGGCAGGTCGTGCTTGATGTAGTCCATGTACGCGAGCTCGCCCTTCAGGCGGCACGTGTGCGTCAGGATCACCTTGTCGAAGCGGTCGTAGATGTCCGGATCGCGGATGATCGACATGAACGGCGCGAGGCCCGTGCCCGTCGACAGCATCCACAGCGTCTTGCCCGGCAGCAGGTTGTCGGCGACCAGCGTGCCCGTCGGCTTCTTGCCGATCAGCACCGTGTCGCCCACCTTCAGGTGCTGCAGGCGCGACGTCAGCGGGCCGTTCTGCACCTTGATGCTGAAGAATTCGAGATGCTCTTCGTAGTTCGGGCTGACGATCGAGTAGGCGCGCGCGAGGGGCTTGCCGTCGACCTCGAGGCCGACCATCGTGAATTCGCCGTTGTTGAAGCGCAGGCTCGCCTCACGGGTGCAGGTGAAGCTGAACAGCGTGTCGGTCCAGTGATGGACGGATTGGACGGTGGCGGTGTCGTATTTGCTCATGGCTTTGAAAACGGACGCGCGTAGCGAACGCGAGTAACGGGCCCAAAAACGGGCAAAAAAACCGAGTGCGACGGCCCGATCACGGATCGGCCGGCCGGCGCGTCGGACACGCGCCTTCTCGATGACAGACGATTGAGGAACTCGTTATTTTACCCTGTTGACGCGGATCGCGGGCTTGACCCCCGTGGCCGCGCGGATTTGGCGCAACGAATTATTTCAATCGCCTTTCAGTTTTTCAGCCTTGAGCGGGCCGAGGTCGGAGCGCTATTGCGGATCGAGGCGCAGGCGCGCGATGTACGGCAGGTGGTCCGACAGCCACGCGGCTTCGCCGGACGGCGCGCGCCATTCGAGCGGCGTCAGCCCGCGCACGAACATCTTGTCGAGCGCGAGCGCCGGCGAGAACGCGGGGAACGTGCGGCCCGATTCGCCGAGCAGCGTCGCGACCTCGGACAACCCGATCTCGCCGAACAGCGCGACCGAATCGTTGCGCCAGTCGTTGAAGTCGCCGGCGAGCATCAGCGGGCCGTCGCCTGCGTTGCGCACGATCCAGTGCGCGATCCAGTGCATCTGGCGCAACCGTGCCGCGCGCGTGAGCGCGAGGTGCGCGCACAGCAGCGTGACCGGCCGGGCGCCCGCGAGCGTCGCGCGCGCGACCAGCAACCCGCGCCGCTCGAAGCGGTGCGCGGAGATGTCCCAGCGGCCGCCGAGGTCGAGCGGATGCGGTGACAGGATGGCGTTGCCGTGCCGCCACGACGGCTTGAACACGTTCGGCCCGAGCGCGATCTGCCAGTCGAGCGCATGTGCGATCTCGGTGGCCTGGCAGTGCCAGATGTCGTCGACCGAGTCGTCCATCGGTGCGCCGAAGCCGGGCGCGAGCACGGGGCGCGGCATGCGGCGCGCCATCGCTTCCTGCAGGAAATACACGTCGGCGTGCGTCGACTGCATCCAGTTGCGCATCGCGTTCCACGCGGTAAAGCCGAGCGGCGAGCGGCCCTTGTGCAGGTTCCAGCTCACCGCGGTGATTTCGTCGGGTGCGGCGTGCGGTTCGGCGAACGGCAGGGACAGGGCGTCGGCGGACATGACGCTCAATCCTTCGCGACGTGCGCACGCACTCGGTACACGAGGTGCGGATGTTGCTCGACGAGCGTCCAGTCGGTCCACGCATCGGCGCCGACTGTCAGGCCGGGGTGACTCGCGACGATTTGCCGCGGCGACGCGGGCACGCACGGATCGGCCGGCTTCGCGCCTTCGTTGTCGATCGTTTCCTGCACGTCGAGCGCGAGCGACACCGTGTTCGCGCCGGCATCGACGGTGAGCGGCGCGACCGTCACCGTGCGCGAACGCTCGGTCGGCACGACGCGCGCGGCATTGCCGCAGCCGACCGGCACGGCGGACGGATAGCGATGGGTATCGGTACGGGTCTGACCCACGGTGGTGCGCTGCTGGAACGTGTCGATGGTCTGACCGTCGCGTACCACCTGGATCTCCCATGCGACGGAGGCCGGTGCGGGGCTCTGCGCATGGGCGGCGAGCGCGACGCTCGCGAGCAGGACGGCCAGGCCGTGTTTCAGCATGAAACGTCTCCGGAAACGCGGAATAGCGGGGAACGGACGCACATCTTACGCCCGATCGATTTCGGTCGCGATGTGACGGGACGCGTCGCCGCAGGTTCGCCGCACGATGCGTTCCTGTTCGAAAGGTAAGGCCGCGTCATGCGTTTTCAAGCGAAAAAGCGCGTGAACTCGGCAACGGGCGCGCGCTCGGTGACGAGGCGGTTCTCGATCGCGTCGGGATCCGCATGGCCGAGCGACATCCCGCACACCAGCTGTTCGTTGGCGGGAATGCCGAGGTGTTCGGTAATGATCCGGTGAAACGGCACGAACGCGGCCTGCGGGCAGGTATCGAGCCCGCGTGCGCGCGCGGCCGTCATCACGCCCTGCAGGAACATCCCGCAGTCGAGCCAGGCACCGTAGGTCATCACGCGGTCAAGCGTGAAGAACAGCGCGACCGGCGCATCGAAGAAGCGGAAGTTGCGGGCGTGCTGCGCATGCATGCGCGCCTTCTCGTCGCGGCCGATGTTCAACAGCCCGTACAGGTCCCAGCCGACCTTGCGGCGCCGGTCGATATACGGCGACACCCACTCGCGCGGGTAGTAGTCGTACTCGGCGACGTACTTCTCGTCGCGCGCGGGATCGTCGTGGGCCGCGGTGAGCGCGGCGGCGAGCGCATCGCGCGTGGCGCCCGTCGCGACGTACACGCGCCACGGCTGGATGTTGGTGCCCGACGGCGCGCGGCTCGCGGCTTCGAGGATCGCCTCGAGCGTGTCGCGCGGCACCGGCGTCGGCAGGAACGCGCGGACCGCACGGCGCGACGTGAGCGCCGCGTCGACGGCGTCGATCGCATCGGCATCGACGCGCGGGACAGCAGTGGGGACGGACATCGGCATACCTTCGGGACGGAGTCCGACGCGCCGTGCGGGCGCGGTCGGCCAGGCCGGTGCGGCGGGTGGGTGAACCGACGATCATACGCCGCGGCGCGCCGGCGTGCAGTGCGCGCGGGTGTTAGCAGCAGACTCGCGCGGCTGCTTGCTTGCGCGGGGATGCGGGATCGCTACACTGAAATCGTAAGGGTCTGATGGTCATGTGACGGCACGCGGCAGCGAGGTTGGTATGACGACGGCGATGGTGAAACAGGAACTGGCGGTGGCATCCTTCAGCACGGTGTACGACCTCGAGCAGGTCGAGACGGCGCTGAGCGACCTGAACGAGAGCGCGAGCGACGCACTGCGCGCCACCTACGAGAGGATGCTCAAGACGGGCAATCTGCGCTTCTGCGTGAAGCCGAACCGGATGCCGTCGTTCGACGCGCTCGGCGAGGCATTGCCCAATTTCGCCGAGCCGCTCGAAGACGTGCGCAAGCAGGTCGCGCTGTGCCTCGAAACGGAGGACCGGCTCGAACTGATGCCGATCCTGCTGCTCGGGCCCCCGGGCATCGGCAAGACGCACTTCGCGAAGGCGCTCGCGCAACTCCTCGGCACCGCGTACCACTACGTGCCGATGAGTTCGCTGACGGCCGGCTGGATCCTGTCGGGTGCGTCGTCGCAATGGAAGAACGCGAAGCCCGGCAAGGTGTTCGATGCACTGGTGAACGGCAGCTACGCGAACCCGGTGATCGCGGTCGACGAGATCGACAAGGCCGGCAGCGATGCGCAATACGATCCGCTCGGCGCGCTGTATGCGTTGCTCGAGCACGACACCGCGCGCGCATTCATCGACGAATTCGCGGAAGTGCCGATCGATGCGGGCAACGTGATCTGGATCGCGACCGCGAACGAGGCGCACGCGATTCCGGAGCCGCTGCTCAACCGGATGAACGTGTACGAGATCGAGCCGCCCGATGCGGCCGGCGCGCGCCGGATCGCGCAGACGATCTACGACGAGATCCGCACGTCGCACGCGTGGGGGCGGCGCTTCCCGGACACCCTCGGCGACGACGCGCTCGACGTGCTGGCCGCGACCCCGCCGCGCACGATGCGCCGCGCGCTGCTGCACGCGTTCGGCGCCGCACGGCTCGACGGGCGCGACGCGATCGGGCCGCGCGACATCCGGGCCGACGAAGGCGCGGCGAAGCGCCGGCCGATCGGCTTCTGAACGCGCGGCGCGCGCACGGCCCCGGCCCTGGCGGCGTGCGCGCCGCGTAGTGCCGCGCGTCGCGCCGTGCGCGGCGCGTCATGCACGGCGCGTCATGCACGGCGGCGTCGCGAGACGCTGCACGACCTTCGGCAAGCGGATGAACCGGGACGTACAATTCCCTTCTCTCCCCTCGACGCGCTAGCGGCGCGAAACGTCATGGAGCAGATGGATTGTGTCGTGATCGGCGCGGGCGTCGTCGGTCTGGCGATTGCGCGTGAACTGGCCGCGCGCGGGCGTGAAACGCTCGTGCTCGAGGGCGCCGATGCGATCGGCACCGGTACGAGTTCGCGCAACAGCGAAGTGATCCACGCGGGGCTCTACTATCCGCGCGGGTCGCTGAAGGCGACGTCGTGCGTGCACGGGCGCGACCTGCTGTACGAATTCTGCGAGACCCATCATGTGCCGCACCGGCGCGCCGGCAAGCTGCTCGTCGCCACGAGCGCCGCGCAGGTGAAGCAGTTGAGGGCGATCGCCGCACGCGCGACCGAAAACGGCGTGCTCGACCTGATGCCGCTCACGCGCGCCGAGGCGCAGACGCTCGAGCCCGCGCTCGAATGCGTCGAGGCGCTGTTCTCGCCGTCCACCGGCATCGTCGACAGCCACCAGCTGATGCTCGCGTTGCTCGGCGACGCGGAGCGCGGAGGCGCCGTGTGCGCGCTGAAATCCCCGGTCGAATCGATCGACGTGCTGCGCGGCGGGCGCTTCGTCGTGCGCACGGGCGGCGACGCGCCGACCGAGATCGAGGCCGCCTGCGTGATCAACAGCGCGGGCCTCGGCGCGCAGGCGCTGGCGCGCCGCACGCGCGGCCTCGACCCGCGCTGGGTGCCGCCGCTCTATCTCGCGCGCGGCAACTACTTCAGCCTGTCGGGGCGCGCACCGTTTTCCCACCTGATCTACCCGATGCCCGACCGCGCGGGGCTCGGCGTGCACCTGACGCTCGACCTCGGCGGGCAGGCGCGCTTCGGCCCCGACGTCGAATGGATCGATGCGCTGCGCTATGAAGTCGATCCGGCGCGCGCGACCGCGTTCTACGCGTCGATCCGCGCGTTCTGGCCGGGCCTGCCGGATGGCGCGCTGCAGCCGGCGTATGCGGGCATCCGGCCCAAGCTCGCGGGCCCCGGCGAGCCGCCGGCCGATTTCATCGTGCAGGGCGCCGCGCAACATGGCGTGCGCGGGCTCGTGAACCTGTTCGGCATCGAGTCGCCGGGGCTCACCGCGTCGCTCGCGCTCGCGCAGCGGGTGGGCGACATGACGGCTTACCGCTGACGCGGCGCGTGTGTGACGGTGTGACGGGTGGGTGGCGGGTGCGTATCGGCGTGTGTGGCGCCTGTGTGAAATCCCTTATCTCTGGAATTTCGGCGCGCACATTTATTCGCATGAGCGTTATTCTGTCGAACGGCTGTCGCCAGAACAGCTTTCAAACCGATAACGTTGGAGCGAGTCCCCCATGAAAACATCCCGTCGGAGTTTCCTGATTACGAGCATTGGTGCCGTGTCCGCGCTGGCGCTGTCGCGTGAAGCGCTGGCCGATGCGCCGATGCTCGCGGAAAGCGACCCGACCGCGACGGCACTCGGCTACAAGGCCGATGCGACGAAGGTCGACAAGACGAAGTACCCGAAATACGCGGCAGGCCAGGATTGCGCGGCCTGTATGCTGTACCAGGGCAAGAAGGGCTCGGCCTCGGGCCCGTGCGGCGCCTTCCCCGGCAAGCAGGTGTCGGCGAAGGGCTGGTGCAGCGCCTTCTCGAAGATGGGTTGAGGCCCGTGCGGCATCGTGCGATGCCGCATTGTGGCGAAAACCGCACAACGCCCGCCGTCGAAAGATGGCGGGCGTTTTTTATTGCTTGAAAACGGTTCCGTCGCTTTCTACACTCGCTGCACACCGGCGCGCCGCGGGCACTCCACGCGCCGCGCAGCCCGACACGGCGAACCGACGAGGACGAGGCACGCATGGCGACGATTGCGAATTCAACGAAAACGAGCCGGCCCGAGCGTGCACTGAACCGGCGTGCGGTCGCGGCCGCCGTGATCGGCAATGCGCTCGAGTGGTATGACTTCACGGTGTTCGGCTTCATGACGGTCGTGATCGCCGAGCTGTTCTTCCCGACCTCCAGCGAATACTCGTCGCTGCTGCTGACCACCGCGACGTTCGGCGTCGCGTTCTTCATGCGTCCGATCGGCGGCATCGTGTTCGGGCTGTACGCGGATCGCGCGGACCGCAAGGCCGCGCTGTCGCTCGTGATCCTCCTGATGACGGCCGGCATCTTCCTGCTCGCGGTCGCGCCGCCGTATGCGGCGATCGGCATCGGGGGCCCGCTCCTGATCGTGCTCGGCCGTCTGCTGCAGGGCTTCTCCGCGGGCGGCGAATTCGGCAGCGCGACGGCGCTGCTGATCGAGGCCGCGCCGTTCTCGAAACGCGGCTTCTACGGCAGCTGGCAGATGGCGAGCCAGGCGGCCGCGCTGCTGATCGGCGCGCTCGTCGGCGCGGCCGTCACGCGCGGCCTGTCGCACGAGGCGCTGCGCAGCTGGGGCTGGCGCGTGCCGTTCATCCTCGGGCTCGTGATCGGCCCGATCGGTTTCTACATCCGCCGCCATCTCGCCGATTCCGAGGCGTTCCTGCATGCGCAGCAAAGCGCGCGCCGCGTGACGCTCGGCGAAGTGTTCACGCGCTACCCGCGCGAGGTGCTGTGCGGGCTCGGCTCGGTGATCGCGCTGACGGTGACGATCTACGTGCTGATCAGCTATCTGCCGACCTTCGCGGTGAAGCAGCTGAAGCTGCCGTACGCGGAATCGTTCTACGCGGTGATCGTCGGCAACCTGCTGCTGATGGTGCTGTCGCCGATCGCCGGTGCATGGTCGGACCGCATCGGCCGCAAGGGGCTGTCGCTGTGGTCGCTCGTGCTGACGCTCGCGCTGATGTATCCGCTGTTCGCGTGGCTCGACGCGGCGCCGAGCATCGCGCGGCTGATCGCGGTGCAGGCCGTGCTGTCGGTCACGCTCGCGGGCTACTACGGGCCGTTCGGCGCGATGATCGCCGAGCTGTTCCCGGCCAACGTGCGCTCGACCGGGCTGTCGATCGCGTACAACGTCGCGGTGATGCTGTTCGGCGGCTTCGGGCAGTTCATCGTCACGTGGCTGATCAAGGTCACGGGTACGCCGCTCGCGCCGACCTTCTACGTGATGGCCGGGATCGCGCTGTCGATCGTCGCGGTCGCGTTCGTGCCCGCGCGCAGCGCCGACCTCGACGCGCCGGCGTGACGACATGACGATTTGACGACGATCACCGGATCGTTTCGCAAAACGCAATGATGTGCTGCAGAACACGGGAAAGCGGTGGGTCGATCCTTCGTGTTCGCGCCCGAATTGTTTAGTCGTCGAACGAAACTTGCGCGAAATGAACGAAATGGGCGCTCGCGCGCGTTGTCGCATTTTTTACTCCCACTAAACATCGGCAAAAACCCGGCGGGACATCTAGAAGAGTTTTTTCTCCAGCTTGTTGCCACATCGTTAGCTCAAGTAATATCCGCGTACGCCGGCCCCTGGCGGGCCGGTTCCGATCTGGAGACCTGGAGGAAACATGGAATACAACCGTCTGTTGCACACCCTGCGTGTTACCGCCATTGCAGGCGTGGCAGCGGCATCGCTCGGCGTCGCGGGCTCTGCATTCGCACAGATCCCGAACAAGACGCTCGTCTACTGCTCAGAAGGCAGCCCGGCGGGTTTCGATTCCGCGCAATTTACGACCGGCGTCGATTTCACCGCCGCCACGTTCACCGTCTACAACCGCCTCGTCGAATTCGAGCGCGGCGGCACGAAGGTCGAGCCGGGCCTCGCCGAGAAGTGGGACGTGTCGCCGGACGGCAAGGTGTACACGTTCCATCTGCGCCACGGCGTGAAGTTCCACACGACCGACTTCTTCAAGCCGACGCGTGAATTCAACGCGGACGACGTGCTGTTCTCGTTCCAGCGCATGCTCGACCCGAACCAGGCGTTCCGCAAGGCGTACCCGGTGTCGTTCCCGTACTTCACCGACATGGGCCTCGACAAGCTGATCACGAAGGTCGAGAAGGTCGATCCGTACACCGTGAAGTTCACGCTCGCCGAACCGAATGCGCCGTTCATCCAGAACATGGCGATGGAATTCGCGTCGATCCTATCGGCCGAATACGGCGACCAGCTGATGAAGGCAGGCAAGGCCGCCGACATCAACCAGAAGCCGGTCGGTACGGGCCCGTTCATCTTCCGCAGCTACACGAAGGACGCGACGATCCGATTCGACGGCAATCCTGATTACTGGAAGAAGGGCGAAGTGAAGATCTCGAAGCTGATCTTCTCGATCACGCCGGATCCGGGCGTGCGCGTGCAGAAGATCAAGCGCAACGAATGCCAGGTGATGAGCTATCCGCGTCCGGCCGACATCGCGACGCTGAAGGCCGATTCGAACGTCGACATGCCGTCGCAGGCAGGCTTCAACCTCGGCTATCTCGCGTACAACGTCGAGCACAAGCCGGTCGACAAGCTCGAGGTGCGTCAGGCGCTCGACATGGCGATCAACAAGAAGGCGATCCTCGAGTCCGTCTATCAGGGCGCAGGCCAGGCCGCCAACGCGCCGATGCCGCCGACCCAATGGTCGTACGACAAGAACCTGAAGATGGCGCCGAACGACACCGCGAAGGCGAAGGCGCTGCTCGCGAAGGCCGGCTTCCCCAACGGTTTCGAGATCACGCTGTGGGCGATGCCGGTGCAGCGCGCGTACAACCCGAACGCCCGTCTGATGGCCGAGATGATCCAGGCCGACTGGGCGAAGATCGGCGTGAAGGCGAAGATCGTCACGTACGAGTGGGGCGAGTACATCAAGCGCGCGCACTCGGGTGAGCAGGACACGATGCTGATCGGCTGGACGGGCGACAACGGCGATCCGGACAACTGGCTCGGCACGCTGCTCGGCTGCGAAGCGATCAAGGGCAACAACTTCTCGCACTGGTGCTACAAGCCGTTCGACGAGCTGGTCCAGAAGGGCCGCACGACGACGGGCCAGGACGCGCGGACCAAGCTCTACATGCAGGCTCAGCAGATCTTCGCGCAACAGCTGCCGTTCTCGCCGATCGCGAACTCGACGGTCTACCAGCCGGTGCGCAAGACCGTGGTCGACATGCGTATCGAGCCGCTCGGCTATGCCCGCTTCGACGGTGTGAGCGTGAAGTAACGCGCCCGGCGTAAGCTGTCTACGAAGACCGAGACCGGCTAATTCATCCGGCGGCGGGAGGCCAAAAGCTTCCCGTCGCCGGTCGCACATTTCCCACAAGAAAATACGAGACGCATCATGTTCACATTCGTGTTGCGCCGCGTGGGGATGGTGATCCCGACTTTCATCGGCATCACCATCCTGGCGTTTGCGCTGATTCACCTGATACCGGGCGACCCCATCGAAGTGATGATGGGCGAGCGCGGCGTCGATCCCGCGATGCATGCGGAGGCGATGAAACGCCTCGGGCTCGACCAGCCGCTGCCCATGCAGTACATCCACTACATCGGCCGGGCGCTGCATGGCGACCTCGGCACGTCGATCATCACCAACACGAGCGTCGCGGGTGAGTTCTTCGCGCGCTTCCCGGCGACCGTCGAGCTGTCGCTGTGCGCGCTCGTGTTCGCGCTCGCGGTCGGGCTGCCGGCCGGCGTGATCGCCGCATTGCGGCGCGGCTCGGTCGTCGACCATGGCGTGATGGGCACCGCGCTCACCGGCTATTCGATGCCGATCTTCTGGTGGGGGCTGATCCTCATCATGGTGTTTTCGTCATATCTCGGCTGGACGCCCGTGTCGGGGCGCATCGCCGTCGAATACGATTTCCCGCACCCGACGGGCTTCATGCTGATCGACGCGCTGCTCGCGCCGGATGAAGGCGCGTTCAAGTCGGCGGTCAGCCACCTGATCCTGCCCGCGATCGTGCTCGGCACGATCCCGCTCGCGGTGATCGCGCGGATGACGCGCTCGTCGATGCTCGAAGTGCTGCGCGAGGATTACATCCGCACCGCCCGCGCGAAGGGGCTGTCGCCCGCGCGCGTGGTCGTCGTGCATGCGCTGCGCAATGCGCTGATCCCGGTCGTCACCGTGATCGGCCTGCAGATCGGCACGCTGCTTGCGGGCGCCGTGCTGACCGAGACGCTCTTTTCGTGGCCCGGTGTCGGCAAGTGGCTGATCGATGCGATCGGCCGCCGCGACTATCCGGTCGTCCAGGGCGGCATCCTGCTGATCGCGACGCTCGTGATCGTCGTGAACCTGGTCGTCGACCTGCTGTACGGCGTGCTGAATCCGCGCATCCGCCACACGAGGTAATCCCATGAGCAATCTGCAAAACACCCTGCCGACCGAATCCGCGCCGGCCGGCGGCCGTGCGCTCGCGCTGCGCGAGTTCTGGGCCAACTTCTCGCGCAACCGGGGCGCCGTCGGCGCCGGCATCGTCGTGATCGTGCTGATCCTGGTCGCGCTGCTCGCGCCGCTGCTCGCGCCGCACAGCCCGGTCGAGCAATACCGCGACTTCGTGAAGATCCCGCCCGCATGGCTTGAAGGCGGCAACTGGAAATTCATCCTCGGCACCGACGAAGCGGGCCGCGACATTCTTTCGCGCCTGATGTACGGCGCGCGGATGTCGTTCTGGATCGGCTTCGTGTCGGTCGTGCTCGCGCTGATCCCCGGCATCGTGCTCGGGCTCGTCGCCGCGTTCTTCCAGAAGTGGGCCGACACGCCCGTGATGCGCATCATGGACGTGCTGCTCGCGCTGCCGTCGCTGCTGCTCGCGGTCGCGGTCGTCGCGATCATCGGCCCGGGCCTCACCAACACGATGTTCGCGATCGCGATCGTCGCGCTGCCGGCCTACGTGCGCCTCACGCGCGCATCGGCGCTCGGCGAGCTGCAGAAGGAGTACGTGACGGCGTCGCGCGTGGCCGGTGCCGGCACGCTGCGCCTGATGTTCTCGCAGGTGCTGCCGAACTGCACGGCGCCGCTGATCGTCCAGGCGACGCTCGGCTTCTCGTCGGCGATCCTCGACGCGGCCGCGCTCGGCTTCCTCGGCCTCGGCGTGCAACCGCCGACCGCCGAATGGGGCGCGATGCTGGCCTCCGCGCGCGACTACATCGACAATGCGTGGTGGATCGTGACGATGCCGGGCCTGTCGATCCTGATTTCGGTGCTCGCGATCAACCTGCTCGGTGACGGGCTGCGCGACGCGCTCGATCCCAAACTGAAACGGATGGCCTGAGATGAAACAACCCCCACACTCTCTTCGTTCGCTGCCCCCCGAGGGGGCGGTCATCCTCCTTGGGGCGGCCCGGCGGAGGACGACATGACCCAGAATCTCCTGACCATCCGCAATCTCGCGGTGAATTTCAACGGCCTGCCCGCGGTCGACCGGATCAACCTGTCGATCGCGCCGGGCGAGGTGGTGGGCGTCGTCGGCGAATCGGGCTCGGGCAAGAGCGTGACGATGATGGCGCTGATGGGCCTGATCGACGCGCCGGGCAAGGTGACGGCGGACGAAGTCACGTTCAACGGCGTCGACCTGCTGAAGGCGTCGCCGAAGGCGCGCCGCAAGATCGTCGGCAAGGACATCGCGATGGTGTTCCAGGACGCGCTGACGAGCCTGAACCCGAGCTATACGGTCGGCTACCAGATCAAGGAAGTGCTGAAGCTGCACGAGGGCTTGCGCGGCGAC
Organism: Burkholderia sp. AU31624; assembly: GCF_020420065.1. Taxonomy (NCBI): domain Bacteria; kingdom Pseudomonadati; phylum Pseudomonadota; class Betaproteobacteria; order Burkholderiales; family Burkholderiaceae; genus Burkholderia; species Burkholderia sp. AU31624. The sequence goes on along the minus strand of NZ_JAIZRT010000003.1, from coordinate 907,846 downwards.
GCGCTGCACCGGCGCGCGCTCGAGCTGCTCGACCAGGTCGGCATTCCCGATGCGAAGAACCGCATCGCGTCGTTCCCGCACCAGATGTCGGGCGGGATGAACCAGCGCGTGATGATCGCGATGGCGGTGGCGTGCAACCCGAAGCTGCTGATCGCCGACGAGCCGACCACCGCGCTCGACGTGACGATCCAGGCGCAGATCATGGACCTGCTCGTGAAGCTGCAGAAGGAGCGCGGGATGGCGCTCGTGCTGATCTCGCACGACCTGGCCGTGGTGTCGGAAGTCGCGCAGCGCGTGGCGGTGATGTACGCGGGCGAGGTGATCGAGACCAACCGCGTGCCCGACATCTTCCGCGCGCCGCATCATCCGTACACCGAAGCGCTGCTCGCGGCGATTCCCGAGCACAATCAGGGGGCGCGTCGCCTTGCCGCATTGCCCGGCATGGTGCCGGGCCGCGATGATCGCCCGTCCGGGTGCCTGTTCGCGCCGCGCTGCAAGTACGTCGTCGACGATTGCCGCAAGGCGCGGCCGGCGCTCGACACGCTGGTGCCGGCCAACGATGCGATGCGCGCACGCTGCATCAAGCCGCTCAACGTTTCCAACCTCGACCTGACGGGAGGTGCACGATGAATGCAGTCAATCAAACGCCTCGCGTGTCGCACGACGAGGAAGCCGTGCTGGTGGCCGACGGCCTCGCGAAACACTATTCGGTGAAGCGCGGGATGTTCGGGCAGGGCACGGTGAAGGCACTGAACGGCGTGTCGTTCTCGCTGAAGCGCGGCAAGACGCTCGCCGTTGTCGGCGAATCGGGCTGCGGGAAGTCGACGCTCGCCCGCCAGCTGACGATGATCGAGACGCCCACCTCGGGCAGCCTGACGATCGACGGCAAGAACGTGGCCGGCGCCAGCCGCGAGACGGTTGCCGACCTGCGCCGCCGCGTGCAGATGGTGTTCCAGAACCCGTTCGCGTCGCTGAATCCGCGCAAGACCGTCGAGCAGACGCTTTCCGAGCCGCTCGAGATCAACGCGAACCTGACCGCCGCCGAACGCGCGCAGCGCATCGCGCAGATCATGCGCACGGTCGGCTTGCGGCCCGAGCACGCGAAGCGTTATCCGCACATGTTCTCGGGCGGCCAGCGCCAGCGGGTCGCGATCGCGCGCGCGATGATCCTCGATCCGCGCATCGTCGTGGCCGACGAGCCGGTGTCCGCGCTCGACGTGTCGATCCAGGCGCAGATCCTGAACCTGTTCATGGATCTGCAGGAGCAGTTCAAGACGAGCTACGTGTTCATCTCGCACAACCTGTCGGTGGTCGAGCACGTCGCGGACGACGTGATGGTGATGTACTTCGGCAGCGTCGCGGAGCTGGGCGACAAGGCGACGATCTACGCACGGCCGCGCCATCCGTACACGCGCGCGCTGATGTCGGCGACGCCGGCGATCTTCGAGGAAGACCGCCGCGTGCAGATCAAGCTGCAGGGCGAACTGCCGTCGCCGCTCAATCCGCCGTCGGGCTGCGCGTTCCATCAGCGCTGCCCGTATGCGGTCGAGCGCTGCCGGGTGGAGGAGCCGCAGCTGCGCGAGGTCGACGGCCGGCGCGTGGCCTGCCATCGGGCCGAGGAAGTCGGGGAGGAGAATGCCTGAGGTGTTGGCGGCGCGCGCGTCCGGCGTGCGCCGTGCGGGGGCAAGCAGCGCGCGCGTGATGCGCGCGTACCGCTACGCGCGGCGCTGGAGCGTGCGTACCGTCACGGGCGCGGCGCTGGCCGGCGCGTGCGTGGCGGCCAGCCTCGTGGTTCCCGTCGAATCCGCGCGCGCCGAAGGGCGCGCGCCGGCCACTTCACCGATCCATCCGTCGCAAGTCCCGCCGCCCGGCATGAGCCTGCCGGGCTTCCACGCGCCTGCCGTGTCGAACGGCACGGTTTCAAGCGGCTCCGTGCGCGTGCAGCCCGCCCGCATGCCGTTCTACGTCGCAACCAAGGGCAAGGTCACGCTCTACGTGCTCGGCACGCTGCACACCGGCGACCCGTCCGACTACCCGAGCGCGCAGCCGTTCCGGCCGCGCATCCTCGCGGCGCTCGCCGCGTCGCCCACCCTGGCGCTCGAACTGTCGCCCGACGATCTGCTCGAATCGCAGGACGACGTGTCGAAGTACGGCGTCTGCCGCTACCCGTGCCTGCAGCGCCTGCTGCCCGAGCCGCTGTGGCAGCGGCTCGCGGCGCGCCTGCGCGGCAACCCGGCGGCGCTCGTCGAGATCCGCAAGATGCGGCCGTGGCTCGCGGCGCTCGTCGTCGAGACCTACGATTCGCTGTCGGCCGGCCTGCAGACGGAATACGGCACCGAGGCGCAGCTGCAGAACGTGTTCCTGAAGAAGAAGGGCGGCCGCGTGATCGGGCTCGAGACGCTCGCCGAACAGATGCGCGCGTTCACCGGGCTGACGCTCGCCGAGCAGCGCGAGATGCTCGCGCAGGACATGGTGCAGACGCCCGCGCAGAACGCCGACGACATCAAGGCGCTGCACCGACTGTGGCGAATTGGCGACGCCGACGCGATCTCGGCATGGGCGGTTGCGAAGAGCGAACGGCTCGCGCGTTCGAAGGCGTTGTCGGACGCGATCGACAACAAGATCGTGTACGAGCGCAACCGGCGCTTCGTTGCACGGATGACGGCAATCGCCGCCCCGAACCGGCCGCTGTTCGTCGCAATCGGCGCGCTGCACTTGGGCGGCCCACGCGGCGTACTCGAATTGTTGCGTCAACAAGGTTACAGCGTCGACGCGAACTGATCGCCGTCACCGCGCCCGAACCGATCCTCCCCTGTTTGATCGACGCCGCGCGAGCGGCTCAAACGCCTGGTTGGGCACGCGATTCGATAAGGAAAACCCTCGAATCATCAGAAAATAGCGTTTCAAACGATTGACATCCCGATCTGCCAATATCTATTCTTCGATCCACAAGTTGAAAAAATGAAAAGAATAGAAAAAGTTCTACGGGGTAGCAGAAAATAAAGCGCGGGGTTAGCGCGTTGCCGGCACGTGGTGCACGTGCCGGCCGCGGAAGTGTCTGCATGTACGGCGGGGCCAATCATCGTCGGACAACAACCAGGCATGCAGGCCGACTTGCGGGATAAGCGACGTTCCGTCGTCCCACCGGGGAAAGGCAGTAATCGGGCGGCGGCGGACGTTTTTTAATCCGGAATAGTTTTCCGGTCACCGTCGCAAGACGGTTTCGGGGGGCGAATCGACAGACGGCGAAGCCGCAGCGATTGTGCCAACGGAAAAGCGCCACGAGGGCGCTTTTTTCTTTGGTGCGACGGATCGTGCGTCCGCCGGCGCGATCGGCCGGATCAGGCGCGTTCGTCGGCCTGCAGCATGCCGGGCGCGACCACGTCGACACCCACCGCCTCGAGCGCGGCGCGAATCCGTTTCGCGAAGACCAGCGCGTGCGGCCCGTCGCCGTGCAGGCAGACGGTCTGCGCATTGAGCATCACCCATTCGCCGCCGATCGCCCGCACCTGCCGGCTGCGCACCATGTCCAGCGTGCGCGCGATCATCGTGTCCTCGTCGTCGATCAGCGCGCCGGGCTGGTTGCGCGGCACGAGCGAGCCATCGGCGCGATAGCCCCGATCGGCGAACACTTCCTCCACCGCAGCGAGCCCCGCGTGCCGCGCGGCCGCGACGAACACGCTGTTCGCGAGCCCGAACACCGCGAGCGACGGGTCGAAATCGCGGATCGCGGACACCACCGCATCGGCGATCAGCGGGTCGCGCGCGGCCTGGTTGTACAGCGCGCCGTGCGGTTTCACGTGCGCGATGCGCCCGCCCTCGGCCTGCGCGATCGCCGACAGCGCGCCGAGCTGGTACAGCACGCCCGCGTAGATGTCGCTGGCCGGCAGCTGCATTTCCTTGCGGCCGAAATTCTCCGGATCGTGAAAGCTCGGGTGCGCGCCGATCGCCACGCCTTTCTGCACGGCCCAGCGTACGCAGTCGCGCATCGCGTTCGCACCGCCCGCATGCCACCCGCATGCGATGTTCGCGGACGTCACGAGGTCGAGCAGCGCCTCGTCCGAACCGCATCCTTCGCCGAGATCGGCATTCAGATCGATTTGCATGATGTTCCTCGTCCACTGATTGCGTGGCCCGTTTTCTCTACGACGACTGCCTTCGGTACCGCTACCGCCATTGTCACGCCGCACGCGACTCGGCGCGGCGGCGCGCTTCCTCGCGCAGGTCGATCGCCACGTCGATCTGCCGCAGATACGCACGTTCCGCGGCCAGCGCGGCGCGCGCGGCGTCGGGTGTCGTGCGCACGAAGCGGATCGGCAGGTTGAGCCGCGCCTGCGCGAGTTTCCACAGGTCCGCACGGATCACCGTGCCGATCTTCGGGTAGCCGCCGGTGGTCTGCGCGTCGTGCATCAGCACGATCGGCTGGCCGTTCGGCGGCACCTGGATCGTGCCGGGCAGCACCGCGTGCGACAGCAGCTCGGCCGGCCGCTCGCGCACGAGTTCGACACCGGCCAGCCGGTAGCCCATGCGGTTGCTGTTCGCCGTGACCAGCCATTCCTCATCCCAGAACGCCTGCTGCGAATCGGCGGCGAACGACGCGTAGTCGGGGCCCGGCAGCACGCGCACCGGCATCGCCCACGGCGCATGCGCGGGGCGGTGACGGCGCGGCGGCTCGTCGACGCGCACGAACGCGCACCACGCCGGCGCCTTGACGCCGAATTCGGGCGCGTCGGCCGCGAGGCAACCCATCCCGGCCGGAAGCACGCCGACCGGAAGGCGATCGCCGTCGCGCAGCGCGCGGCCGCCGAGGCCGCCGAAGCGCGACGCGAGATCGGTGCTGCGCGAGCCGAGCATCGGCAGCACGTCGATGCCGCCGGCGATGCACAGGTAGCCGCGCATCCCGCGTTTCGCGGCGGGCAGCACGAGCGTCTGCCCGGCCTCGACCGGCAGGCTCCACCATGAATATACGCGCTGGCCGTCGAGCGTCGCACCGAACTCGGTGCCGGTGATCGCGATGCGGGTCGCGCGCGTGAAGCGGAAAGCGGCCGGGCCGATCGTGATCTCGACGGCCGCCGCATCGGGGCGGTTGCCGACCAGCCGGTTGCCGACTTCGAGCGCGAGGCCGTCGAGCGCGCCGCCCTGCGCGACGCCGAGATGGCGCGCGCCGCGGCGCCCGAGATCCTGCACGGTGGACAGCGGGCCGGCCCGCACCACTTCGATGGTGCCCGGTACGGTGCTCTGGGTCATCGTGCGTCGACTCCGGCAATGGTGAAGCGCACGCGGTCGCCGGGCAGCAGCAGCGTCGGCTGCGGCCGCGCCGGGTCGAACAGCACGTGCGACGTACGGCCGATCAGTTGCCAGCCGCCGGGCGACGTGGCCGGGTAGATGCCCGTCTGCGCGCCGCCGATGCCGACCGAGCCGGCCGGCACCTCGAGGCGCGGCGCCGCGCGGCGCGGCATGTGCAGCGCGGCGTCGAGCCCGCCGAGATACGCGAAGCCCGGCTGGAAGCCGACGAAGAACACGACGTAGGCGCCGGCCGCGTGGCGCGCGACGACTTCGTCGGCCGACAGGCCGGTATGCGCGGCGACGGCCGGCAGATCGGGGCCGGCGGCGCCGCCGTATTCGACCGGGATCTCGACCTCGCGGCCGTCCGCGTGCTCGACGTCGGCCGTCTCCCACGCGTCGCGCAGCGCGGGCGTGAGCGACTCGGCCGTCGTGGCGAGCGCGTCGAATACGATCGTCAGGTTGTTCATGCCGGGCACGACGTCGATCACGTCGGGCCACGCGCGCACGGCCTCGGCAACGGCCCAGACGCGGCGCTGGCAATCGAGCGTGGCGGGCGGCGGCACCTCGCAGACGAGGGCGGCATCGCCGAGCGGATAAAAGCGGGGTTGCGTCATCGGACTGGCACGGTTCGGACGGCAATGTTAGCGCACATTGTCAATAAAATATCGACAACTTCCCAATAAGCGTTTTCGCCTAGCCCGTATGTCGGGGCTTCTGGCGTACACTCGGCACACCCTGTCATCCGGCTTGCTCCGCCTTTCCATGAAGCGTCCTGCGACCAAGATCGTGTCATCCGAACACCTCGTTTCCGATTCGAGCGCGGAGCTGTCGGAGCTCGAATACGGCCTCATCATGGCAGGCAATGCTTTCAATCGGTGGATGGTGCGCTGCATGTCGGCGGCCGGCGCGAAGGACATGACGGCGGTCGAGGTGTCGCTGCTGCATCACGTCAGCCATCGCGAACGCAAGAAGAAGCTCGCCGACATCTGCTTCGTGCTCAATATCGAGGATACGCACGTCGCGACCTATGCGCTGAAAAAACTGATCGCCCGCGGCTATGTGAAGAGCGAGAAGAACGGCAAGGAAGTGTTCTTCTTCGCGACCGACGCGGGCCGCGACCTGTGCCTGAAGTACCGCGAGGTGCGCGAGCACTGCCTGATCGAGACGCTGAAGGACAGCGGGCTCACCAACGAGCAGATCGGCGACGCGGCGCAGTTGCTGCGCAACGCATCGGGCCTGTACGACACGGCCGCGCGCGCGGCGGCGTCGCTGTAAACGGTTGCGCCGCGGCTGGCGCGCGGCGGTGCGCTGACGGGCGTGCGACGCCGGATGCGGCACCGCCCGCCGCCTCATCAGGCGGCCGGGTACAGCGCGCCGTCGGTCACGATCCAGTGCAGCGCGAGATCGTGCGCTTCGGCCGGCAGCGCATCGACGCGGCACGCTTCGTATGCGATGCCGACCGTCACGGGCAGCGCGCTGCCCGGCCACGCGGCGAGCGTGCGGTCGTAGTAGCCGCCGCCGTAGCCGAGCCGGTAGCGCTGCAGATCGAATCCCACACAGGGAATCAGCAACAGGTCGGGCACGACGACGATTCCCGACGCCGGTTCCGGAATCCGGTGATGACCTTCGCGCATCGGCGTGTGCGCGTCCCACGCATGGAACTCGAGCGGCGTGTGCCGTTCGTCGATCACGGGCAGTGCAGCCCGCCTGCCGGCGCCGGCCGCGCACCACGCGAGCACGGCCTCGCGCGCATCGAACTCACCCGGCAGCGGCCAGTAGAACCCGACCGTGCGCGGCGCGAGCCGGTCGAGCAGCGTGCGCAGCCGCGCGTCGAGCGCGGCGTTCGCGGCGGGTTGCGACGCGGCGTCGCGACGCGCGCCGGACAGCGTTTTGCGTAGCGCAACCTTCGGGTTCGGCACAGGGTTGCGTGCTATGCTTTCGCTCACTTCGTGCTCCATTCAAAACGATGTCGAACAGCCTTTTCCGAGTATATCGCGCGGTCGCGCTCACACTTTCGGCCGCCGCGCTCGTCGCCGGTACGGCTGCGTGCGCCGCACCGAACGACGATACGGTCGCCGGGGACGACCAGACCTTCGTGCAGCTTCGTGAAGCCGCGCGTCGCAACGACGCCGCGAAAGCCGCGCAGCTCGCGTCGATGATCCCGAACTATCCGGTGCCGTCCTACGTCGAGTATTTCCAGATCAAGCCGCAGCTGTTCGATTCGACGGGCCGCGCGCGCGTGGACGCGCCGGACGCGCCCGTGCAGTCGTTCCTGCAGCGCTACGACGGCCAGGCGATCGCCGACCGCCTGCGCAACGACTACCTGCTCGTGCTCGGCGCGCGCCACGACTGGCGCAACTTCGACGAGCAATACAAGCGCTTCGTGCTCGACGACGACACGCAGGTCAAGTGCTATGCGCTCGAATCGCGCGCGGCGCGCGGCGAGAACGTCGCCGAAGCGGCGCGTGCGCTGCTCGTCGAGCCGAAGAACTACGGCGACGCGTGCGTCGACCTGATCACCGCGCTCACGGTCAACCAGCAGTTCACGAGCGACGACGTGTGGCAGCAGGCGCGCCTCGCGTACGAGCAGAATTACACGACGCTCGGCGGCAAGATCGTCGATGCGCTCGGCCCGCGCCCGGTCGGCTTCGACCAGGCGACGAGCGCGCCGCCGCTGTACCTCGCGCGCGGCGTCGGCCCCGATGCAACCTCGCACCAGCTCGCACTGATCGCGCTCAGCCGCATGGCGCGCAACGATCCGGACGCGGCAGCCGGGATGCTGACCACGGTCGCGCCGTCGCTGACCAAGCAGGAGCAGGCGATCGCGTGGGGCGCGATCGGCTACCAGGGCGCGATCAAGCGCTCGCCGCTCGCGTCGGTCTGGTACGCGAAATCGACGAATGCGCCGCTGTCGAACCCGGGCTACGAATGGCGCACGCGCGCCGCGCTGCTCGCCGGCAACTGGCCGATGGTGCGCTGGTCGATCGAGCAGATGCCGCCGTCGCTGCGCAACGATCCGGCCTGGATCTACTGGCATGCGCGCGCGCTCAAGCAAAGCGGCGACACGCTGCAGGCGAACCAGGAATTCGAGCAGGTCGCGGGCCAGTTCAACTTCTACGGGCAGCTCGCCGGCGAAGAGCTCGGCCAGCGCACGACGATCCCGCCGCGCACGAAGGTGAGCGACGCCGAGATCGACGCGATGAGCAAGATTCCGGGCTTCGCGCTTGCCCAGCGTTTCTACGCGCTGAACCTGCGCCTCGAAGGCAACCGCGAATGGAACTGGCCGCTGCGCGGGATGACCGATCGCCAGCTGCTGGCCGCGGCCGAATACGGCAAGCGCGTCGAGCTGCTCGACCGCACGGTCAACACGGCCGACCGCACGAAGGCCGAGCACGACTTCACGCTGCGCTACCCGTCGCCGTACCGCAACATCGTCGAGCGCTATGCGCAATCGACGGGCCTCGACATCGAATGGGCGTACGGGCTGATCCGCCAGGAATCGCGCTTCATCATCAGCGCACGTTCGTCGGTGGGCGCGGGCGGTCTGATGCAGCTGATGCCGGCCACCGCGCAGATGGTCGCGAAGAAGCTCGGCATGGGCACGATCTCGCGCGCACAGATGCACGACATCGATACCAACATCCAGCTCGGCACCTGGTATCTGGCGGACATCTACAACAACTTCGACAGCTCGCCGGTGCTCGCCACGGCCGGCTACAACGCGGGCCCGGGCCGGCCGCGCCAGTGGCGCCAGGTGTTGACGCAGCCGATCGAAGGCGCGATCTTCGCAGAAACGATTCCGTTCAACGAGACGCGCGACTACGTGAAGAACGTGCTGTCGAACACCGTCTATTACGCGGCGCTCTTCGAGGGCAAACCGCAGTCGTTGAAGAAACGTCTAGGCATGATCTCGCCCTGATACGCAATCTTCACACTGCCGCGCGAGACGCGGCAGTGTTCTTTTGAGGCTCACGACATGGATCGCCAGACCGTTGCGCTGCTGGGCGGCACCGGCTTCATCGGCAGCCGGCTCGTCAATGCGCTGATCGAATCCGGCAAGCAGGTAAGGATCGGCACGCGCCGGCGCGACCACGCGCGCCACCTGCAGATGCTGCCGGTCGAAATCGTCGAATTCGACGCGCTCGACACGCGCACGCTCGCGCGCTTCGTCGCCGGTGCGCACGCGGCGATCAACCTGGTCGGCGTGCTGCACGGCGGCCGCGGCACGCCGTACGGGCCCGGCTTCGAGCGCGCGCACGTCGCGCTGCCGGCCGCGCTCGCGACCGCCTGCACCGAGGTGGGCGTGCAGCGCGTGCTGCACATGAGCGCGCTCGGCGCCGATTCGCACGGCCCGAGCATGTACCAGCGCTCGAAGGGCGATGGCGAGGCCGCGCTGCATGCGATCGCGGCGACCGATTCGCTCGCGCTGACGATCTTCCGCCCGTCGGTCGTGTTCGGCCCCGGCGATGCGTTCCTCAACACCTTCGCGAACCTGCAGCGCTCGGTGCCCGTGCTGCCGCTCGCGATGCCCGACGCGCGCTTCCAGCCGGTGTTCGTCGGCGATGTCGTGCGCGCGTTCGTCAACACGCTCGATCTCGCGGCCGCACACGGCAAGACCTACGAACTCGGCGGCCCGACCGTCTATACGCTCGAGCAGCTGGTGCGCTATTGCGGCACGCTGGTCGGCCGCCAGGCACGCATCGTGCGGCTGCCCGACGCGCTCGCGCGGCTGCAGGCGAGCGTGTTCGAATGCCTGCCCGGCGAGCCGGTGCTCACGCGCGACAATCTCGCGACGATGTCGGTGCCGAACGTGCTGTCGGGGCCGCTCGCGCCGGAGCTCGGGATCTCGCCCGCGAGTCTCGAAAGCATCGCGCCCGCGTATCTCGGCCAGGCCGCGCAGCGCTCCCGGTTCGACTGGTTCCGCTCGCGCCGCTAGGCCGGCAGCGTCCTCCTTTTCCCCTTCTCGTTTTCCGGAACACCGTCATGAAACTCGTCATTGGAGACAAGAACTACTCGTCGTGGTCGATGCGCCCGTGGCTGCTGCTCGCGCATTTCGGCATCCCGTTCGACGAGATCGCGATCGAGCTGCGCCACGATGACACGGCCGCGCGCATCCGCGAGTATTCGCCGTCCGGCAAGGTGCCGTGCCTGATCGACGACCACGGCGTCGCGATCTGGGATTCGCTCGCGATCGCCGAGACGCTCGCCGAACGCTATCCGCAGTTTCCGATGTGGCCGGCCGATCCGCTCGAGCGCGCGCATGCGCGCTGCGTCGCGGCCGAGATGCATTCGGGCTTCGCGGCGTTGCGCACGCAGATGGGCATGAACGTGCGCGCGTCGATGCCGGGGCGCGGCGCGACGCCCGACGCGCTCGCCGATGTCGCGCGCATCGATGCGCTGTGGAGCGCGTGTCTCGAGGCGTCGGGCGGCCCGTTCCTGTTCGGCGAATTCGGCATTGCCGATGCGATGTACGCGCCCGTCGTGATGCGCTTCAACACGTACGCGCCGGGCCTGTCGCCGGAAGCGGCCGGCTATGCGGCGCGCGTGACGGCGCTGCCGGCCGTGCAGCGCTGGATCGATGCCGCGCGCCGCGAAACGAACGTGATCGCCGAATACGAGCCGCAGCCATGAACATCTACGCAGTAGGCGGCGCCATCCGCGACGAACTGCTCGGCGTGCCCGTGCAGGACCGCGACTACGTGGTGGTGGGCGCGACCCCCGAGCAGATGGCCGCGCAGGGGTTCCGGCCGGTCGGCAAGGATTTCCCGGTATTCCTGCATCCGCGCACGCAGGAGGAGTACGCGCTCGCGCGCACCGAGCGCAAGACGGCGGCCGGCTATCACGGCTTCCAGTTCCATTACGCGCCGGACGTGACGCTCGACGAGGATCTCGCGCGGCGCGACCTGACGATCAACGCGATGGCGCGCGAGGTGAGCCCGGAGGGCGACCTGGTCGGGCCGGTGATCGATCCGTTCGACGGGCAGGCCGACCTGCGCGCGCGCGTGTTCCGGCACGTGAGCGACGCGTTCGTCGAGGATCCGGTGCGGATCCTGCGCATCGCGCGCTTCGCCGCGCGGTTCGCGGATTTCACGGTCGCGGACGAAACGCTCGCGCTGATGCGACGGATGGTCGACGCGGGCGAGGTCGACGCGCTCGTGCCCGAACGCGTGTGGCAGGAAATCGCGCGCGGGCTGATGGAGGCGAAGCCGTCGCGGATGTTCGCGGTGCTGCGCGAGTGCGGCGCGCTCGCGCGCATCCTGCCCGAGGTCGATGCGTTGTGGGGCGTGCCGCAGCGCGCCGACTACCACCCGGAAGTCGACACGGGTGTGCACGTGATGATGGTCGTCGACTATGCGGCGAAGCAGGGTTATTCGCTGCCGGTGCGCTTCGCGGCGCTCACGCATGATCTCGGCAAGGCGACGACGCCCGCCGACGTGCTGCCGCGCCACGTCGGCCACGAGGGGCGCAGCGTCGACCTGCTCAAGCCGTTGTGCGAGCGGCTGCGCGTGCCGAACGAATGCCGCGATCTCGCGCTGGTCGTCGCGCGCGAGCACGGCAACCTGCATCGCGTGATGGAGATGGGCGCGGCCGCGCTGGTGCGGCTGTTCGAGCGCAGCGACGCGCTGCGCAAGCCGGCGCGTTTCGCCGAGATGCTGCAGGCGTGCGAATCGGATGCGCGCGGGCGGCTCGGGCTCGACGCGCAGCCGTATCCGCAGGCCGAGCGGCTGCGCGTTGCGCTCGCGGCCGCGCGCAGCGTCGATGCCGGCGCAATCGCGCGCGGCATCGGCAACGATACGGAGAAGATCAAGGACGCCGTGCATCGCGCACGGATCGAGGCCGTCGCGCAGGCGCTCGAGATCGGCGAATAGGCCCGGCGAATAGGGCCGGCGGGAAGGGCGCGCGCCTTGCGTCTGCTTCCCGGCAACCGTTACGACTTCTTCTTGCGCGCCGGCTTCGCGGCCGCCGGGCGTTTGCCGGCCGATGCGCGCGGCTTGGCCGCGGTCTTCTTGTCCTTTCCCGCCGCGCCGGCGTCGCGCTCGCGCTCCGCCCGCTTGGGCGCCGGCCCGCGGCGGCTCCCGCGCGGCTCGCCCGGCGTCGCGCGTGCGGCGGGCGCCGCTTTCCCGACGTCCATCGTCGCCGACACGAACCCGGCGCCACGGTCGTCGAACAGCGGCAGCGTGCCGACCGCGATCACCTCGGCCGGCCCGTCGCCCACGTTGGCGACCCGATGCCGCTTGCGCGCGTCGAAGTGCAGCGAGTCGCCGGGCGACAGCGGGTAATCCTTCTTGCCGACCGTGTAGCAGATCCGGCCGGCCAGCACGTACACGAATTCGTCGCCGCCGTGCGCGACCCATTCCGAGCGGTAGCCTTCCATCATCTGCACCTTGAGCGCATTGATCTGGCTGCCGTCGAACGTGGTGGAGAGGCGTTCGTACCACTGCGACCTGGCGTCGAGCGCGTACGGCTTGCGGCGGCCCTCGTACGAATCGGGCTGGGCCTGGCGCGGCTGGTCGATCAGCGCGCCGAGCGGCACGCCGAGTGCCTTCGCGACGTTGACGAGCGACGACAGCGAGATGCCCGTGAGGTGGCGCTCGACCTGGGACAGGAACCCGACCGACAGTTTCGCCTCGGTCGCGACTTCCAGCAGCGTCTTCTTCGCTTCCCGGCGCAGGCGGCGAATGCGCTGGCCGATACGCATGATGTCTGAATCCATGAATCTCTTTCGTGACAACGAGTCGGGAGGCGAGCGGACGGGCGGTGCAGTCGCCGGACGGTGATTTCCGCGCCTCGCACGAAGCACGGCCGTCGGGACGGCGATGCCGGCGCATTGTACCGCGCCGTGTCGCCGGGCGAATTCATGTGGCGTTGTGCCGGGATGCGCAGGCGCCGCGCCGATTTTAGCCCTACGAAAATTTTAGCTTGACCTCAATTTCGGCGTGCTCTAGATTCTGTCGCGCGTATCAAAAAAAGTTAAGTGGGACGAAAATTTTTTCAAGGACTGCTGCCGGAATGGCACGGCGGTCCGGCGCCGTGCCGCGCCGGGCCGGACGTCCACCTGCAGCGGCGCCGTGCCGCTCAGGCCCGCCTCGGGCCTGCACCCCGCCGCGTCACCGCCGGCCGCCGACAACAATGCATAACGGGCTTCCGATGATCGATCGACTGAAATACAGCTTCTCCGGCCTCCCCCCGTACGACGCATCCGTCGTCGACACGCAGGCGGGCCTGTCGCGCCTGCTCGATGCGGCGCGGCTCGACGCGGTGCTGGTCACGTCGCAGGACGAATACGTGACCGAGTACCTGCCGCTCGCCAACAATCCGCGCTATGCGGTGTCGGGTTTCGACGGCTCGGCCGGCTGCGGGATCTTCCTGAGCGCGGCGACCGCGCAGGCGCTCGATCTGCCCCCGTTCGTGCTGTTCGTCGATGGCCGCTATCACCTGCAGGCCGAGCAGCAGTGCGATCCGGCGCGCGTGCGCATCGAGAAGCTCGGGATGAACGTGACGATCTGGCAGGCAATGGCCGACTGGCTGGTCGCGCACGGCAGCCGGCTTGCGCGGGTCGGCTACGACGCGCGGCGGATCAGCGTCGCGCAGCGCGATCGGCTGTTCGAACGGACGCAGGCCGCGACGCTCGACTGGACGAGCCTCGTCGACCGGGAGATCGATCGCGCGATCGCGCTGCCGGGCTGGGTCGTCGAGCGGCCGATCTTCGAAGTGCCGGAATCGGCGACCGGCCTGAGCGTCGCGCAGAACCTCGACACGCTGAACCGCCAGCTCGCCGCGCATACCGGCGCGCCGGACGGCAAGACCGCGTTCTTTACCTGCGCGTCGGACGACCTCGCCTATCTGCTGAACAGCCGCGGCTATCACATTCCGAATGCGTCTTCGCACCTCGGCTTCCTGTTCGCGGTCGGCGGCCAGGTGGCGTTGTTTCTGCCGGAAGGCTGCGAGCGCTGCGAGGTCACGCTCGCGTCGTATCCGGCGCTGCACGTGATCCGGCGCGATGTCGCGGCGCTCGAACGCTTTCTCGCGCAGTTCGACGTCGAGCACGTGTGCTACGGCTTCGAATCGGTGAACTGCGCGCTCGTCGACGCGGTGAAGCGGGTGTGGCCGCACGCGCGGCAGGCCGACTTCAACCCGGTCGAGGCGATGCGGGCCAGCAAGACGCCGGCGGTGCTCGACCAGTTCCGCGACGCGTTCGCGCGCAGCTCCGCGGCGATCGCCGAGACGATGCGCTGGGCGAAGGCCGGCGAGCCGGGCGCGCGCCATACCGAATACGATCTGGCGCGCACGATCAACGACGCGTACGGCGCACGCTCGGCGGTGGCGCTGACGTTTCCGTCGATCGCGGCGAACGGCGCGAACAGCGCGTTCGCGCATTACACGGCGGCGAGCGCCGACGTCGAACTGACGGAAGGCGAACTCGTGCTGCTCGACAGCGGCGCGTACTACGAAGCCGGCTTCGCGACGGACTGCACCCGTGTGGTGCTGCGCCGGATCCGGCCGGAAACGGTCGCGCAGCCGTGGCAGCGCGAGATCTACACGGTCGCGCTGAAGGCCTGCATCAAGGGGCTCGTCGCACGCTTCCCGAGCACCGCGAAGGGCGGCGACGTCGATGCGCTCGTGCGGCAGGTGTGCCGCGACCACGGCCACGACTTCGGCCACGGCACCGGGCACGGCGTCGGGATTCACGTGCACGAGGGCGGCGTGCGGTTCGCGCCGGGCGCGCAGTACGGGCTCGTGCCGAATGCGGTGATCTCGGTCGAGCCGGGCATCTACGTGCCGGGCAAGGGCGGCGTGCGGATCGAGAACATCGTGATCATCCACCGGGACGACGCGCAGCCGGACACCGTCACGTTCGAGAACATCGTGACGGTCGGCTACGACTGGGACCTGATCGATCTCGACCTGCTGGACGACGACGAGCGCGCGTACCTGCGCGACTACGAGCGGCTGTGCGTGGAGCGCGGCACGCAGGTCACCGCGTGTCCGCTGCTGTAGGCACGGCCGGGCGCGCCGCTCAGTTCAGCAGGCGTGCCCGCACGAACGGCGCGATCCGCTCGGCGAGCCACGCGTGCGTGCGCGTGGTCGGGTGCAGCGTGTCCCAGAACACGAAGCGCGCCGGATCGCGGCAGTCCGCACGCGGCGTCTGCGCGCTCAGGTAGGTGAGCGACGACGGTTTCGGGATGTCGAGGCATGAACGCTTCGCATCGTCGAAGCCGTACTGGGCCGGGTGGCTCAGCAGGTCGTCGAACAGCGCATACGCGTCGAATACCTCGAGCCGCAGCGTCGCGCCGTAGCGGGCGCGCAGCGCGGCGGCCGCGTCCGCGAGGCGCTGGTTGTAGTCCTTCACCTGCGCGGCGACGCTCGCGGTGTCGCTGCGGGTCGCGAACACCGGCGCGCGCGACACGTCCGGCAGCGTGACGAGCATGATCCGCGTCGCGCCGGCCGCGGCAAGCCGCTCGAGGCTGTCGCGCACCGCATTCGCCGCCTGCTCGGGCGAGCGCCCGTAGTTCACCAGGTCGTTGCCGCCCGCGAACACCGCGAACAGCGTGTTGGCGGGCCGGTAGTCCGGCGCGCGATCCATGTATTCGCGCCACGAGTCGATCTGCTGCACGAGGCCCGGCACGACGAGGTGCTGGTCGGTCGCCGCGCCGCCGATTGCCCAGTTGTAGAACGGCAGCCGCAGCGTATTGGCGAGATATTCGGCCCACACCGGGCCGTTGCTGAAGCGCCCCGCATTCCAGCTCGTGCCGTTCGGCAGCTTCCACTGGCTCGCGTTGAACATGTTCTGCGTGTCGGACAGGCTGTCGCCGAACACGATCAGCTTGTTGACGCGCGCGTCCTGCTGCGCGGCGTCGATGGTCCACACCGTGTAATTGAACGACAGCGCGTTGTTCGCCGCGACCGCCTGCACGAGGTCGGTCTTGATGCCTTTCGCGGCCAGCGTCTTGCGGCACACGTCGGCGAGCGTGTCCTGCGGCGTCGTGCTGTAGAACATGTTCTTCCACTGCGTGATGCCGTCCGCCCACCAGTAGCCCGACACGCGATACCAGTCGCCGCCGGCCGGGTTGCGCGCCCATTCGTAGGTCGCGGCCGGCTTCAGCGGGTCCGCGTCGAGCCGGTACCAGCAGCGCAGGTACGTGTAGGTGTCGGAGCCGCGGCGGGACGCGCGCGGCGTGGCGCCGGGCGGACTCGAGGCGGCCGGCGGCACGATGTCGGGGCCGGCCGGCGACAGCGACATGTCGCCCGTCGGCGTGGGCAGCGGCGCGGGGCCGGCGGCCTGTGCGGCGGGGAGCGTCAAGGCGGCGCCCAGCGTGGCGACAGCGGACACGGCGGCGACGCGGGATGAAAACGGAATGCGGAAAGTTGGCATGCGGCCCTCTTCTGATTGTTGTGACGGGACGGCGCGCGGCTGCGCGACCGTGTATCGGAAGGGACCGTGGGTGCCGGGCTCGGGCCCGGTCTGTCGAAACGTGACGTGCCGCGAACGGCGGGGAAAGTACGGTGGTGGCGGCGCTGCCGCCGATCAGTCAGTGCTTCAGCGCGTGAGAGCCGACACGCGGCCGTCGGCGCCGTAGATGCCGGCCGGTGCGGGCGCCGAGCGCAGTACCGCGAGCGCGCGCTCGTTGTAGTCCATCCGGATCCGGATCAGCATCCCGTTGTTCGCGTTGGCCTGGCGCGCGCGTTCGGCGGACTGCTGCAGCAACTGCCAGCGGCCGGCGAGGCGGGCATCGCGCTCGGCGGCCTGGTCCATGCCCTTCTTGCCGGCCGGAAAGCCGAGTGCGGAAAGCTGCGTGTCGCGCGTGCGTTCGAGCTGCGCGAGCCGGTCGATCAGCTCGCTTTTCTTCTCGACGATCCCGGGCAGCATCTCGAGCGGCTGCGCCATCGTCAGCGCCTTTTCCTCGTACGCGAGCAGGGACGCGAACGCCTCGACCGTCGCATGTTCGTCATTGACCGTGGCCAGCAGCTCTTCTCTCATCGCGTCGTGCTCGTCGCGCCGGCGCGGGGAGCGCCGGCAAACCGGGGGGGGCGGGCCTCGCGAGGCCCGCTTCAGTTGCCCGGGCGCTGCTGCTGCAGCAGCTCTCGGGCGGTATTCAATACGCCGTCGGCGATCTTGTTCGCGTCGATCGTCAGCGTGCCGTTGTTCAGCGCGTCCTTGATCGACTGGACCAGGCCCGTGTCGATATCGCCGTTGCCGGACGCGGATACCGAGCGCAACTGGCCGGACAGACCCGACAGGTTCACGCTCCGGTCGCCGCCGGTCGACCCCGCATCGGCCGCCTGCGCGGACGAAGACGAGGCCGTGCCGGATTGCGCACGGGTCGCGCCGTTGCCGGTCGGCGCCAGGGGGCTCGGGTTCGGAGTGGAATCGATCTTCACGATGGGTTTCCTGTTCGGTTTGACCCAGATAACGGCCGGGTCGGCCCGAACTTTAGCATCGCGAGCCCGAAATGCCCCGAATAAACAATTCTTTACATTCTTGCCGCGAGATCCGTCCCTATAGCGGAATTTCCACGGTGCCGGCGTCCTTGACGATCGCCGTGACGATCTGGCCCGCCGCCATCCGCACCCGTACCGACTGGCCGGGCGCCGCATTCGCCAGCGCGCTGCCCTCGGCCGAAATCGTGAAACCGGGCCCGGCCGCGACCACCCGCACCGTCTGGCCGGCCGACACCGACGCCGCGCTCTTCAGCAGGTCCTGCCGCAGCGGCAGCCCGGCCGAGATGCGCGCTAGCGCGGTCGCGCCGATCGCCTGCGCCGGATCGGTGATCACCGCGAGCGGCAGCACGGTCAGGTCGCCGTCGCGGGCGACCAGGTCGGCCGCGGAAAGCGGCTCGCCGGGCGCGATCTGGCGCGCGGCGACGTAGTAGGTGGCCTGCACGGTGACTTTCGCCTGCAGGTAGACGGTCCACGGCCGCTCACCCGCGCAGCGCACGCCGACCGTCGTGCGGCCCCACAGGCGCGCGCCGGTCGGCATGAACGGCTCGAGCGTCGTGCACGCGGCGAGCCCGCGCGGAAACGCGGTCGTGACCGTCGTGGTGGTCTTGCCGGGCAGGCCCGCGACCTGCTGCTGCAGGAACGCGAGGGCCGTGCGGCGGATCGACTCGGGATCCTGCTGGCCGGGCGGCGTCGCGGGCTGGGCTGCATTCGCCGCATTGGCCGCATTGGCCGCATTGGCCGCGTTGGCGACATTGGCCACCGGGGCCGGGTTCGCGGAAACCGGGACGGCGCGCGGCGCCGGCGCGGCGGACGCGGCGCGGGCCGCCGCCAGGCGCGCGGCCATGGCCGGCTGCGGGGCCGGCCGTACGGGATTCGATGCGGGTTCGGCCGTGCCGGCGACGACCGTCGCGATCGCGTTCGGATCGGCGGCGCGCGGCGCGCCATATCCGGTTCCGGCGTTCATGCGGGCGGCTGCGTAGACAGGGCGCGGCACCGGGGCTGGCGCAGGCGCCGGGACGGTCGTCACGACCATCGTGCCAGCCGGTTGCGCCGCGTAGCCGGCGCCGGACGCGCCGGCGGCGGCACCTGCACCCGCGCCGCTCGCGGCACGACCCGTGTCCGGCGCCAGGCCCGAACCCGGCGCCGTCGCCGCATTCCCGCCGAACTGCCCGCCGCTCGCCGCATTGGCGTGCGCGAGCGCGGTTTCGGCCGTCTCGCCGCGCCCCGGAATCACGATCATCGCGTCGTCCGCGTGCGCGGCCGGGGCGGCGATCCACAGCGCCGCGGCGAGCGCAAGCGCACGCCGGACGTGCGTGAGCCGCCCGTTCCTTCCGCGAAGTGCGCTGCCAGTCATCGCCGTATCCCCGATCCGTTGCTCCGCTTCGCATTCTAGGGAGCGGGGCGGTCGCGCAAACGATGAATAGAGGGGGCCTTTGCCGCGTTATTCGCCCGATTGCCGGTTGCGTCCGGCGCCTACCATCGCTGTCATGGAAAAAAGCCTCTCGAGTCGCCATCCGGCGCGAGGGGCGTGCAGCGCTTCATACGGAGAGACGCACACATGCTGGACAAACTCGATGCGGAATTCGCGTTCGGCCGACAGGCGCTGGACGTGCGCGCCTACCGGCAGGAACTGCTGTCGTCGAACATCGCGAACTCCGACACGCCCGGCTACCAGGCCCGCGACGTCGATTTCGCGTCGACGCTCGCGCGCTCGCTGAAGCAGGCGGGCGGCGGCCTCGCGCCGAGCAACGCGGCGCAACTGCCGATGGCGCAGCCGGCCGGCGTGACGAACGGGATGTCGATGGTGTCGACGGCGGCGGGCCACATGGCCGGCACCGCGAAGCTGATCCCGACGGGCGGCCCGTCGGACGACTACGGCCGTGCGCAGTACCGGATGCCGCTGCAGCCGGCGCTCGACGGCAACACGGTCGATCTCGACGTCGAGCGCGTGCAGTTCGCGAACAACGCGCTGCACTACCAGACCGGGATGACCGTGATGACCCAGCAGATCAAGGCGATGATCGCCGCGATCACGTCGAACCAGTGACGGCGCGCACCGCCGCCGAATCCGAGCAAAAGGAGCTTCCATGCCCTCGTTGATGAACATCTTCGGCGTCGCCGGCTCGGCGCTGTCCGCGCAGTCGCAGCGCCTGAACGTCACCGCGTCGAACCTCGCGAACGCCGACAGCGCGACCGGCCCCGACGGCAAGCCGTACAAGGCCAAGCAGGTCGTGTTCGCGACCGACCCGATCGGCGGCGCGCGCACCGCGTCCGGCCAGGGCGTGGGCGGCGTGCGCGTGACGAAGGTGATGGACGACCCGTCGCCGATGAAGTCGACCTACGACCCGTCGAACCCGGCCGCCGATTCGAACGGCTACGTGCAGATGCCGAACGTCGATCCGGTGCAGGAGATGGTGAACATGATCTCGGCCTCGCGCTCGTACCAGGCCAACGTCGAGACGCTGAACACCGCGAAGACGCTGATGCTCAAGACGCTGACGATCGGCTCGTAAGCCGCGCCGACCGACCTTACCGACCCGACAGAAGGCCACCCAGGATGACTTCCTCCAGCACGACGATCGGCAGCAACGGCACCAACGTGTCGAACCTGCCGACCGACACGATGAACACCAACAAAGTGTCGACCAACGGCACGTCGGCGAGCGACCTGCAGGCGACGTTCCTGAAGCTGCTCGTCACGCAGCTGCAGAACCAGGATCCGACCAGCCCGGTCGACAGCTCGCAGATGACGTCGCAGCTCGCGCAGATCAACACGGTGAGCGGCATCGCGCAGCTGAACACGTCGCTCACGTCGCTGTCCTCGCAGCTCACGGCCGGCCAGCAGACGCAGGCCGCGCTGCTGATCGGCACGAACGTGCTCGCGCCGGGCAACGCGGTCGCGGTGAAGAGCGGCGCGGCGTCGCCGTTCGGCGTGTCGCTCGCGAATTCGGTGTCGAACCTGACGATCACCGTGAAGAACGCGGCGGGCACCGTGGTGAACACGATCAACGCGGGCGCGCAGTCGGCCGGCACGGTGCCGTTCAACTGGACGCCGACCGACGCGGCGGGCAACGCCCTGCCGGACGGCAAGTACACCGTCAGCGCGTCGTACACCGACAGCAACGGCACGCCGCAGCCGGCCACGACGCTCGCGGCGTCGACCGTGCAGAGTGTGATCAAGCAGGCGGACGGCACGGCGGGTCTCGTGCTGTCGAACGGCACGACCGTGGGGCTGACCCAGGTTGCGTCGATTTTCCCGAACACCACCGCGTCGCCGCCATCGGGCAGCGGCACCACCTCCAACTGATACTGATCGAGCAATCTCGAAACGGAGACCGAAATGGGTTATCAACAGGGTCTGAGCGGCCTCGCGGGTGCATCGAACGCGCTCGACGTGATCGGCAACAACATCGCGAACGCGAACACGGTCGGCTTCAAGTCGAGCACCGCGCAGTTCGCCGACATGTATGCGAACTCGGTCGCGA
Source organism: Burkholderia sp. AU31624 (assembly GCF_020420065.1). Lineage (NCBI taxonomy): Bacteria > Pseudomonadati > Pseudomonadota > Betaproteobacteria > Burkholderiales > Burkholderiaceae > Burkholderia > Burkholderia sp. AU31624. The sequence continues at coordinate 886,634 of NZ_JAIZRT010000003.1, read as the reverse complement.
CGTCGACCAACACGCAGATCGGTATCGGCACGTCGCTGAACGCGGTGCAGCAGAACTTCGGCCAGGGCACGATCAACACGACGAGCTCGTCGCTCGACGTCGCGATCAACGGCAACGGCTTCTTCCAGATGTCGAACAACGGCGTGACGACCTACTCGCGCGACGGCACGTTCCAGCGCGACAAGAACGGCTTCATCGTCGACTCGCAAGGCCGTAACCTGATGGGCTATGCGGCCAACGGGGGCGGCGTGATCAACACCGCGCAGACCGTGCCGCTGCAGGCGCCGACGACCAACATCGCGCCGACCGCGACGACCAAGATCGGCGCGCAGTTCAACCTGAATTCGCAGGACGCGGTGCCGGCCAAGACGCCGTTCAGCGCGACCGACAACACGACCTACAACTACTCGACGTCGATCCAGGTGTACGACTCGCTCGGCGGTTCGCAGGCGGTCAACATGTACTTCGTGAAGTCCGCGGCCGGCACGTGGGAAGCGTACGCGGGCGTGCAGGGCGGCGCCACGACGGATCTCGGCACGGTCACGTTCGACGCGTCGGGCGCGATCAAGAGCACGACCACGGGCACGCCGCCCACGCCGACCACGTCGGTCGGCCAGTTCCAGTTCACGGTGCCGAACACCGACGGCTCGGCGACGCCGCAGAGCCTCACGCTCGACCTGACCGGCACGACGCAGTACGGCGGCAAGAACGGGGTGAACAACCTCGCGCAGGACGGCTACGCGAGCGGCACGCTGACGACCTACACGATCGGCACCGACGGCAAGCTGACCGGCAACTACTCGAACGGCCAGACCGCCGTGCTCGGCCAGATCGCGCTCGCGAACTTCAACAACCCGAACGGGCTGGTGAGCCTCGGCGGCAACCAGTACGCGGAAAGCTCCGCGTCGGGCGTGCCGCAGATCTCGGCGCCGGGCAGCACGAACCACGGCAAGCTGCAGGGCAGCGCGCTGGAAAACTCGAACGTCGACCTCACGTCGCAGCTCGTCAACCTGATCACCGCGCAGCGCAACTACCAGGCGAACGCGCAGACGATCAAGACGCAGCAGGCCGTCGACCAGACGATCATCAACCTGTAAGCGCGGATAACGGGCAGCCATGGACCGACTGATCTACACGGCGATGACGGGTGCGTCGCAGTCGCTCGACCAGCAGGCGGTGGTCGCGAACAACCTCGCGAACGCGTCGACGACGGGCTTTCGCGCGCAGCTCGCGACGTATCGCGCGGTGCCGATGAATTTCGGCGACGGCAGCACGAGCGACCCGACGACGACGCGCACCTACGTGCTCGCGTCGACGCCCGGCGCCGACTACACGCCGGGTCCGATCACGCGCACCGGCAACCCGCTCGACGTCGCCGTGCAGGGCGCGGGCTGGCTGGCGGTGCAGGCGGCCGACGGCAGCGAGGCGTACACGCGCGCCGGCAACCTGCACGTCGACGAGAACGGCCAGCTCGTCAACGCGAGCAACCTGCCGGTGGTCGGCAACGGCGGCCCGATCTCGGTGCCGCCGAACGCGGAAGTGACGATCGGCAAGGACGGCACGATTTCCGCGCTGATGCCGGGCGACCCGCCGACGGCGGTCGCGATCGTCGACCAGATGAAGCTCGTGAATCCCGACCCGGCCACGCTCACGCGCGGCAACGACGGGCTGTTCCGCACCGCCGACGGCAATCCGGCCGACGCCGACCCGAACGTGGTCGTCACGCCGAATTCGCTCGAAGGCAGCAATGTGAACCCGGTGACCGCGATGGTCGCGATGATCGACAACGCGCGCGCGTTCCAGCTGCAGTCGAAGCTGATCCAGACGGCCGACCAGAACGAGCAGACGGCGAACCAGCTGCTCAATTTCAGCTGAGCGCCCGCGCCACCCTACGCAGGAGAACTGACAAGTGAACCGTTCGCTCTACATCGCCGCCACCGGCATGAATGCGCAGCAAGCGCAGATGGACGTGATTTCGAACAACCTCGCGAACACCAGCACGAACGGCTTCAAGGCGTCGCGCGCGGTGTTCGAGGATCTGCTGTACCAGACCATCCGCCAGCCGGGTGCGAACTCGACGCAGCAGACGGAACTGCCGTCGGGCCTGCAGCTCGGCACCGGCGTGCAGCAGGTCGCGACCGAGCGCCGGTACACGCAGGGCGGCCTCACGCAGACCGGCAACGCGAAGGACGTCGCGATCAACGGCGCGGGTTTCTTCCAGGTGCTGATGCCGGACGGCACGAACGCGTACACGCGCGACGGCGCGTTCCAGACCAACGCGCAGGGCCAGCTCGTCACGTCGAGCGGCTACCAGGTCCTGCCGGCGATCACGATCCCGCAGAACGCGACGTCGCTGACCATCGGCAAGGACGGCGTCGTGACGGTCACGCAGGCGGGCTCGACCAATTCGGTGCAGATCGGCTCGCTGCAGGTCGCGACCTTCATCAACCCCGCCGGCCTCGAGGCGCGCGGCGAGAACCTGTTCTCCGAGACGACGTCGTCGGGCGCGCCGAACGTGTCGCAACCGGGGCTGAACGGCGCGGGCACGCTCAACCAGAACTACGTCGAAGCGTCGAACGTGAACGTCGTACAGGAGCTCGTCAACATGATCCAGACGCAGCGTGCCTACGAGATCAACAGCAAGGCCGTGACGACGTCCGACCAGATGCTGCAGACCGTCACGCAGATGAAGAGCTAACCGGAACACCCGCCGTCGCCATGAAGCAGGTTCGCCTCCTCCCGTCAGCCACCGTCCGCGCCGCATGCGCGGTCGCGGTGGCGGCGTTCGCCGCCGGTTGCGCGCAAATTCCGCGCGATCCGATCATCCAGCAGCCGATGACGGCGCAGCCGCCGACGCCGATGTCGATGCAGGCGCCCGGCTCGATCTACAACCCCGGCTACGCGGGGCGGCCGCTCTTCGAGGATCAGCGTCCGCGCAACGTCGGCGACATCCTGACGATCATGATCGCGGAGAACATCAACGCGACCAAGTCGTCGGGCGCGAACACGAACCGGCAGGGCAACACCGACTTCAACGTGCCGACGGCCGGCTTCCTCGGCGGGCTGTTCGCGAAGGCGAACCTGTCGGCGGCCGGCAACAACAAGTTCGCGGCGACCGGCGGCGCCAGCGCGGCGAACACGTTCAACGGCACGATCACGGTGACCGTCACCAACGTGCTGCCGAACGGCAACCTCGTGGTCAGCGGCGAGAAGCAGATGCTGATCAACCAGGGCAACGAATTCGTGCGCTTCTCGGGGGTCGTCAACCCGAACACGATCTCGGGCGCGAACTCCGTCTACTCGACGCAGGTCGCCGACGCGAAGATCGAATACTCGGCGAAGGGCTACATCAACGAAGCCGAGACGATGGGCTGGCTGCAGCGCTTCTTCCTCAACATCGCGCCGTGGTGATGACGATGCAGAAGACGCTTCTCGACCGCCTGTCTGCCCGCGTGCACGCCGCCGCGCGGCTCGCCGTCGCGTTCGTGGCCGTGGCCGCGGCGTGTGGTTTCGGCGCGGCGCCCGCGCACGCGGAACGCCTGAAGGATCTCGCGCAGATCCAGGGCGTGCGCGACAACCCGCTGATCGGCTATGGCCTCGTCGTCGGCCTCGACGGCACGGGCGACCAGACGATGCAGACGCCGTTCACCACGCAGACGCTCGCGAACATGCTCGCGAACCTCGGCATCTCGATCAACAACGGGTCGGCCAACGGCGGCGCGTCGCAGCTGAGCAACATGCAGTTGAAGAACGTCGCGGCCGTGATGGTGACCGCCACGCTGCCGCCGTTCGCGCGGCCGGGCGAGGCGCTCGACGTCACCGTGTCGTCGCTCGGCAACGCGAAGAGCCTGCGCGGCGGCACGCTGCTGCTGACGCCGCTGAAAGGCGCGGACGGCCAGGTCTACGCGCTCGCGCAGGGCAACATGGCGGTCGGCGGCGCCGGCGCCAGCGCGAACGGCAGCCGCGTGCAGGTGAACCAGCTCGCGGCCGGCCGGATCGTCGGCGGCGCGATCGTCGAGCGTTCGGTGCCGAACGCGATTGCGCAGATGAACGGCGTGCTGCAGCTGCAACTGAACGACATGGACTACGGCACCGCGCAGCGAATCGTGTCCGCGGTCAACTCGAGCTTCGGCCCGGGCACCGCGACGGCGCTCGACGGGCGCACGATCCAGCTCGCCGCGCCGGCCGATTCGGCGCAGCAGGTCGCGTTCATGGCGCGGCTGCAGAACCTCGACGTCAGCCCGGACAAGGCCGCGGCGAAGGTGATCCTGAACGCGCGCACCGGCTCGATCGTGATGAACCAGATGGTCACGCTGCAGAGCTGCGCGGTCGCGCACGGCAACCTGTCGGTCGTCGTCAACACGCAGCCGGTCGTGTCGCAGCCGGGGCCGTTCTCGAACGGTCAGACGGTGGTGGCGCAGCAGTCGCAGATCCAGCTGAAGCAGGACAACGGCGCGCTGAAAATGGTGACGGCCGGCGCGAATCTCGCCGACGTCGTGAAGGCGCTGAACACGCTCGGCGCGACGCCCGCGGACCTGATGTCGATCCTGCAGGCGATGAAGGCCGCCGGCGCGCTGCGCGCCGACCTGGAGATCATCTAAATGGCAGCCAGTCTCCCGAACGCGAACGACCTCACGCAGCGCTTTGCGCTCGACGTGCAGGGTTTCGACGCCCTGCGCGAGCAGGCCAGGCAATCGCCGCGGGCCGGTGCGAAGGCGGTCGCCGGCCAGTTCGACGCGATGTTCACGCAGATGATGCTCAAGAGCATGCGCGACGCGTCGCCCGACGGCGGGCTGTTCGATTCGCATACGTCGAAGATGTACACGTCGATGCTCGACCAGCAGCTCGCGCAGCAGATGTCGACGCGCGGGATCGGCGTGGCCGACGCGCTGATGAAGCAGCTGCTGCGCAATGCGGGGCAGGGCGCGGGCAGCGACACGGCAGCCGGCGTCGGCGCGGCCGGGCTGGGCGCGGACGGCTTCGGCGCGTCCGGCAACGAAGGCGGCCTCGCCGCGATGAACGCGATGGCGAAGGCCTACGCGAACTCGGCCAACAACGGCGGGCTCGCCGGCACGCGCGGCTATTCGGCCGGCAGCGCGCTGACGCCGCCGCTGAAGGGCGCGAGCGGCGTGCAGGACGCCGACGCGTTCGTCGACCGGCTCGCGGGCCCCGCGCAGGCGGCCAGCGCGTCGACCGGCATCCCGGCGCGCTTCATCGTCGGCCAGGCCGCGCTCGAATCGGGCTGGGGCAAGCGCGAGATCCGCGCGACCGACGGCTCGACGAGCTACAACGTGTTCGGCATCAAGGCGACCAAGGGCTGGACCGGGCGCACGGTGTCGGCGCTGACCACGGAATACGTGAACGGCACGCCGCGCCGCGTGGTCGCGAAATTCCGCGCGTACGATTCGTACGAGCACGCGATGACCGATTACGCGAACCTGCTGAAGAACAACCCGCGCTACTCGGGCGTGCTGAGCGCGAGCCGCAGCGTCGAAGGCTTCGCGCACGGGATGCAGAAGGCCGGCTACGCGACCGACCCGAACTACGCGAAAAAGCTGATCTCGATCATGCAGCAGATCGGCTGACGGCCCCCGTCGGCGCCCGCCTGTTGCACCCTCTGGACCGCGCCCGGCAGCCCGCCGCGCGCGGTTTCAACGTTTGCGCGAAAAAAATCCCCAATTCGATCTAAACTTTCGGTCAGCACTGCCGCTAAGTGTGAGAGACCTGCGACCGGGCCCCCGTTCTGGCCCGGTTTTATTGCGCACCGGTTGCCCGGGCGCCCATGACAAGAATGACCGGCTAGCCATGAATATCGAAACGTCGACGGACCCCAGCCTGGATGCAGGCCACTCCGGGCCCGACTATGCCCGCCGCAATCCGCTGGAAATCGGCGTGCAGCTGCGCAACCTCGTCAATCGCGGCGATTTCCTGACCGTCCAGTACCCGGGCGGCCAGCTCGTCACGCGCCTGCTCGAGGTGGATGTCGGCGCGCGGACGTTTACGTTCGACTGGGGTGCGCTGGCGGAGCAGAACGCCAGCATCCTCGGCGCGTCGCACTGCACGTTCGCGGCCGCGCCGGAAGGCGTGCGCGTCGAATTCTCCACGGGCACGCCGCGCGAGACGCGCTACGAGGGGCTGCCCGCGTTCGTCGCCGATTTCCCCGACGTGCTGATGTGCATCCAGCGCCGCGAATATTTCCGCGTCGATGCGCCGATCGTCGATCCGTTCCTGTGCCGCGGCAAGCTGCCGGACGGCGAAAGCTTCCTGTTCGAGGTGCATAACCTGTCGCTCGGCGGCGTGGGGCTGCGCACGGCCGACGAGCGCGTCGAGGCGCTCGAGGTCGGCACGCTGCTGCCCGACGTCGAGCTCGAGCTGACCGGCCACGGCAAGCTGTCGCTCGACCTGCAGCTCGTGTCGCAGCGTTCGACGCAGATGCCGAACGGGTCGCGGCGCTACCAGCTCGGCTTCCGCTACATGTCGCTGCCGGGCAGCGCGGAAAACACGCTGCAGCGGCTGATCACGCAGCTCGAGATGAAGCGCCGCTCGCTCGCGCGGGCCTGACGCGCTGGCGGCGGCCGGCCCCGCCCGGGGCGGCCCGCACGGCGTTTGCGGCACCCTCGGCCGTACGCCCGTACCGGCGACGCGCACGTGCGCGTCGCGCGTGCATTTTTTCCTCAATTTTTTCGATCGGCGGCCGTTATACCGGGAGTCACGCAACCCGGCGGCCGCGACGCGCGGCCGGCTCATCAGGATCGCGCATGTCCAACACACTCATGAACCTCGGCGTCAGCGGCCTGAATGCCGCGCTCTGGGGCCTCACGACGACCAGCAACAACATCAGCAACGCGGCGACGCCCGGCTATTCGGTCCAGCGGCCCGTGTATGCGGAAGCGAGCAGCCAATACTCGGGCAGCGGTTACATGCCGCAAGGCGTGAACACCGTCACCGTGCAGCGGCAGTACAGCCAGTACCTGAGCGACCAGCTGAACACCGCGCAGACGCAGGGCGGCGCGCTGTCGACGTGGTACACGCTCGTCGCGCAGCTGAACAACTACATCGGCAGCCCGACGGCGGGGGTCTCGACCGGGATCACGAACTACTTCACCGGGCTGCAGAACGTCGCGAACAACGCGTCCGACCCGTCGGTGCGGCAGACCGCGATCAGCAACGCGCAGACGCTGGCCAACCAGCTCAACGCGGCCGGCCAGCAGTACGACGCGCTGCGCCAGAGCGTGAACACGCAGCTCACCAGCACCGTGTCGCAGATCAACACGTACACCGCGCAGATCGCGCAGCTGAACCAGCAGATCGCGGCTGCGAGCAGCCAGGGGCAGCCGCCGAACCAGCTGCTGGATCAGCGCGACCTCGCGGTGTCGAACCTGTCGGGCCTCGCCGGTATCCAGGTCGTGCGCAACGACAGCGGTTACAGCGTGTTCATGTCGGGTGGCCAACCGCTCGTCGTCGCCGACAAGAGCTACCAGCTGGCGGCCGTCACGTCGCCGTCGGATCCGAGCGAACTGACCGTCGTGTCGCAGGGGATCGCCGGCGCGAAGCCGCAGGGGCCGAACCAGCCGTTGCCCGATTCGTCGCTGTCGGGCGGCACGCTCGGCGGCCTGCTTGCGTTCCGCAGCCAGACGCTCGACCCCGCCCAGGCCCAGCTCGGCGCGATCGCGACCAGCTTCGCCGCGCAGGTCAACGCGCAGAACGCGCTCGGCATCGACCTGTCGGGCAACAAGGGCGGTAACCTGTTCGCGACGCCGTCGCCGACCGTGTACGCGAACCAGGGCAATACCGGCAACGCGTCGCTGTCCGTGTCGTTCGCGAACGCGTCGCAGCCGACGACGAGCGACTACACGTTGTCCTTCGACGGCGCGAACTACACGCTGACCGACCGCGCGAGCGGCGCGGTGGTCGACCAGAAGGCGGGGCCGATGCCGGTTTCGCTCGGCGGCCTGAATTTCTCGATCCCGTCGGGCTCGATGAGTGCCGGTGACAAGTTCACCGTGCTGCCGACGCGCGGCGCGCTGAACGGCTTCAGCCTCGCCATGACGAGCGCGTTGGCGATCGCGGCAGCCTCGCCGGCGGTCACGTCGGCGGCGAGCACCAACACCGGCACGGGCAAGATCACGCTGGGCGGCGTCACCGCGGGCTATCAAGTGCCGACGACCAAGCTGACCTATGACGCGACGGCGAAGACGCTGACGGGTTTCCCGGTCGGCACCACGGTGACGATCGGCACCACGCCGCCGACGTCGGTCACGATCAACAACCCGACGGACACCGTCCCGTACGACCCGGCGGCCGGCGCGACGATGACGATGTCGGGAACGGCCGCGGGCGCGCTCAACGGCGTGAGCGTCACGCTGTCCGGCGCCCCGGCGACCGGCGACTCGTTCACGATCGGGCCGTATGCGGGCGGCACCAGCGACGGCTCCAACGCGCTCGCGCTGTCGAAGCTGGTCAACGCGAAGGCGTTCGGCAACGGCACGACGACGCTCACGGGCGCGTATGCGAGCTACGTGAACGGCATCGGCAACACGACGACCCAGCTGAAATCGTCGAGCGCCGCGCAGACCGGGCTGATCGGCCAGATCACCCAGGCGCAGCAGTCGGTGTCGGGCGTGAGCACGAACGAGGAAGCGGCCAACCTGATGCAGTACCAACAGTTCTACCAGGCGAACGCGAAGGTGATCCAGACGGCGGCGACGCTGTTCCAGACCGTGCTCGGCCTGTTCAATTGACCGGATTCGAGGGATAGAAGCGATGCGGATTTCCAGCGCCCAGTTCTTCCAGCTGAACGTTTCACAAATGAACGATCAGCAGGCCCAGCTTGCGCAGCTGTATCAGCAGATCTCGAGCGGTGTGAGCCTGCAGACCGCGGCGGACAATCCTGCCGGCGCGGCGCAGGCCGTGCAGCTGTCGATGACGTCGGCGACGCTGTCGCAGTACGCGACCAACCAGAGCGCGGCGCTCGCGTCGCTGCAGGCCGAGGACCAGACGCTGCAGAACGTGAGCACCGTGCTGACGAACACGCAGTCGCTGCTCGTGCGCGCCGGCGACGGTTCGATGTCCGACAGCGACCGCTCGGCGCTCGCCACGCAGCTGCAGGGTTACCGCGACCAGTTGATGACGCTCGCGAACACCAACGACGGCGCGGGCAACTACCTGTTCGCCGGCACGAAAAATTCGGCGGCGCCGTTTTCGACGACGGCGAGCGGCAGCGTCGTCTATGTCGGCGACACCGGTACGCGCCAGGTGCAGATCGCCGATTCGAGCACCGTGTCGCAGGGCGACACGGGCGCGGCCGTCTTCATGTCGGTGCCGGCGATCGGCAGCTCGCCGGTGCCGTCGGCCGGCGCGGGCAACACGGGCACCGGCACGATCGGCGCGGTCACGGTGACGAACCCGTCGATCGCGACGAACGGCCATCAGTTCTCGATCAAATTTGGCGGCACGGCCGCCGCGCCGACCTACACCGTGACCGACAACTCGGTCACCCCGCCCACCACCACGCCGGCGCAGGCCTATTCGTCGGGCTCGGCGATCTCGCTCGGCGGCGGAATGACGGTGGCGGTGTCGGGCACGCCGGCCGCCGGCGACACGTTTGCCGTTGCGCCGGCGCCTCAGGCGAGCGGCGGCTCGGACGTGTTCTCGACGCTCGACGCGATGATCGCGGCGCTGAAGACGCCCGTGACGGGCAACGCGGTGGCGGGCGCGGCGCTGAAGAACGCGCTGATGACCGGCTCGACCAAGCTGGGCAACACGATGCGCAACGTCACGACGATCCAGGCATCGGTCGGTGGCCGCGAGCAGGAAGTCAAGGCGATGCAGGCCGTCAACCAGACCGCGTCGCTGCAGGTCACCAGCAACCTGTCCGACCTGACGAGCACCAACATGGTGACGACGATCAGCCAGTTCCTGCAGGTGCAGAACGCGCTGACGGGCTCGCAGAAGGCGTACGCGCAGTTGCAGAACCTGTCGCTGTTCCAGTACATCAACCCCTGATGTCAGCCGCGCCGGCCGCGATGTGAGCGCCCGCTTGCGTCGCGGCCGGCACCGATCGCCGCCCGCGCTGGTTCCCGCGCAGGCAGGCGCTTCATCGAGGCGCGCCATCGTGCCCCGTTTCGCACACGCGGCAAGCCGCGCAACGTGCTCGCCGGCGCCGCTCGGCGGCCCGCTTTTCCGCCCCGTTGTCGGCCTGCTTGCCAGCCCCATTTCCGCTCCGTAAACTCGCGCCAGATTCCAGACCGGCGCATCCTCCGCAGCCGGCGACCGACAGGAGCCCTTTTCCCCATGTCCGATTCCTACTTCCCGCGCTGGCGGGTGCAATCGACCGGCGCGGCCTCGCGCGTGGTCGGCCCCGACGAGCGCCTCGCGTGGCCGCAGATGGTCGCGATGGGCGTGCAGCACGTCGTCGCGATGTTCGGCTCGACCGTGCTCGCGCCGCTGCTGATGGGCTTCGACCCGAACCTGTGCATCTTCATGTCGGGCGTCGGCACGCTGCTGTTCTTCGTGCTGGTCGGCGGCCGCGTGCCGAGCTACCTCGGCTCGAGCTTCGCGTTCATCGGCCTCGTGATCGCGGTGACCGGCTACGGCGGCAGCGGCCCGAACCCGAACATCCCGGTCGCGCTCGGCGGGATCGTCGCGTGCGGCGTCGTGTACGTCGCGCTCGGCCTGCTGGTGCAGGCGATCGGCACGCGCTGGATCGAGACGCTGATGCCGCCCGTCGTGACCGGCGCGGTGGTCGCGGTGATCGGGCTGAACCTCGCGCCGATCGCGGTCAAGGGCGTGTCCGCATCGACCTTCGAATCGGTGATGGCGCTCGTCACCGTGCTGTGCGTCGGCGGCGTCGCGGTGTTCTCGCGCGGCATGGTGCAGCGCCTGCTGATCCTCGTCGGGCTGGTGATCGCCTACGCGATCTACGCGGTCGCGACCAACGGGATGGGGCTCGGCAAGCCGATCGATTTCTCGATCGTCGGGCAGGCGGCCTGGTTCGGGGTGCCGAGCTTCCGCGCGCCGGTGTTCGATCCGCACGCGATGCTGATGCTCGCGCCGATCGCGGTGATCCTGGTCGCCGAGAACCTCGGCCACATCAAGGCCGTCAGCGCGATGACGGGCGCGAGCCTCGATCGCTACGTGGGCCGTGCATTCATCGGCGACGGGCTCGCGACGATCGTGTCGGGCAGCGTCGGCGGCACGGGCGTGACGACCTACGCGGAGAACATCGGCGTGATGGCCGTCACGCGGATCTACTCGACGCTCGTGTTCGCGGTCGCCGCGGTGATCGCGATCGTGCTCGGCTTCTCGCCGAAGTTCGGCGCGGTGATCCAGACGATTCCGGGCCCGGTGCTCGGCGGCGTGTCGATCGTCGTGTTCGGGCTGATCGCGGTGACGGGCGCGCGGATCTGGGTCGTCAACAAGGTCGACTTCTCCGACAACCGCAACCTGATCGTCGCGGCCGTCACGCTGGTGCTCGGTGCCGGCGATTTCTCGCTGAAGATCGGCGGCTTCGGGCTCGGCGGGATCGGCACCGCGACGTTCGGCGCGATCATCCTGTACGCGATCCTGCGCAAGGAAAAGGAACCTGGCCCGGTGGTCTGAGCGTTCGGCGGGCGGTGTGCCGCCGCCCGCGTCATCTTGTGCGTCGACCGTCGACGCGCTACGCGCCGACGTTCGACTGCGTCTGCAGCCACGCGCAGAACTGCGCGACGAGCGGATCGTCCGCCGGTGCGCGCGGCGCGATCCACCAGTAGCTGCGCGTCGCGATGCGCGGCCCCTCCAGCGGCATCACCAGCCGGCCGCTCGCGAGCTCATCGTCGATCAGCGGCAACGGGCCGAGCGCGACGCCCAGGCCGTCGACGGCCGCCTGCAGCGCCAGGTAGAAGTGGTCGAACGACTGCCGCTTGCGCCCCTTCATCGCCACGCCGGCCGCCGCGAACCAGTCGCGCCAGCCTTCCGGCCGCGTATCCGAATGCAGCAGCACATGGCGCGCGAGATCGTCCGCACGCGCGATCGGCGCGCGCTTGAGCAGTGCGGGGCTGCAGACGGGAATCACGCTTTCGTCGAGGAAGTGGCCGCTCGTGCAGTTCGGCCAGTGGCCGGGGCCGCGCCGGATCGCGACATCGAAGCCGTCGAGCGTATCGAGCGGCGCATTCGACGTCGACAGCTTCAGCTCGACGTTCGGCACGTCACGCTGGAACCGGGACAGGCGCGGCAGCAGCCATTTCATCGCGAAGGTCGGCAGCGCATTGATGCGCAGCACGCGTGCCGCGCCCGTGTTGCGCAACTGCTCGGTCGCGCGCGCGATGCTGTCGAATGCCGCGCGCACGGTGTCGAGGTAGCGGCGGCCTTCGTCGGTGAGCTTCACGCGCTTGCCGTAGCGGTGGAACACCGGCTTGCCGAGCCAGGCCTCGAACCCGGCGATCTGCCGGCTGATGGCACCGTGAGTCACATGCAGCTCGTCGCCGGCGGCGCTGAAGCTTTCATGTCGTGCCGCGGCTTCAAAGGCCCGAAGCGCGGAAAAGGGCGGGAGATCGCGTGCCATGCTTGTGATTCTAGATCACAAGGGCGCGCCGATAAAATCGTTTTGCCGGCATGCCGAACGGCGGTAACCTCGGTTCACCGTTTGATAAGGAACCCCATGCAATCCGCTTCTCCGCCGGCCGCGCCGCCGCCGGCCGCCTCGCCCCGCGGCGTCGGCCTCGCCGAGCTGTTCACCGGTTTCCTGTCGCTGGGCCTCATGTCGTTCGGCGGCGCGCTGCCGTTCGCGCGGCGCACCATCGTCGAAGAGCGCAAGTGGCTCTCCGCCGACGAATTCACCGATCTGCTCGGGCTGTGCCAGTTCCTGCCGGGCGGCAACGTGATCAACCTGTCGGTGGCCGTCGGCATGCGCTTTCGCGGCGTCGCCGGCGCGTTCGCCGGCATTCTCGGGCTGATCGCGGGCCCGACGCTCGTCGTCGTCGCGCTCGGCGTGCTGTACGCGAAGACGCAGAACGATCCGCGCGTGCAGCACCTGTTCGCGGGGCTGGCCGCGGCGGCGGCCGGGCTGCTCGTCGCGATGGCCGTGAAGGTCGTGAAGCCGCTGCGGCATGCACGTGCGGCAGCCGGCATCGCGGTGCTCGCGTTCGTCGCGATCGCGGTGCTGCGCATTCCGCTGTTGACCACGATGCTCGTGCTGACGCCCGTCAGCGTGTGGTTCGCGTCGCGCCGCCGCGACGCGGGCACGCCGCAGCCGGCGCCGGCCGCGGCGCGCGACGCGCAGCGAGGAGGCCGGCCATGACCGACACGCTGATCGCCATCGCGACGATCTTCAGCCAGTTGTCGCTGCTTGCGTTCGGCGGCGGCAACACGATCCTGCCGGAGATGCAGCGGCAGGTCGTCGACGTCCATCACTGGATGAGCGCGCACGAGTTCACCGCGCTGTTCGCGCTGGCCCAGGCGGCGCCCGGGCCGAACATGATGATCGTGTCGCTGGTGGGCTGGCACGTGGCCGGCTGGAGCGGGCTGCTGGTCGCGTCGCTCGCGAAGTTCGGGCCGTCGTCGATCGTCACCGTGCTCGCGCTGCACGCGTGGGAGCGCTTTCGCGACCGGCCGTGGCGCCGCTACGTGCAGCAGGGGATGATGCCGGTCACCGCCGGGCTCGTCGCGGCGAGCGCGGTGCTGATCTCCGAGGCGTCGAACCGCACCGCGATCCAGTGGGGCATCACGGCCGCGTGCGCGGTGCTCGCGTGGCGCACGCGCATTCATCCGCTGTGGCTGCTCGCGGGCGGCGCGCTGATCGGGCTCACGGGCATCGGGCAATGACCGGCGCACTTTGACCGCCCGTGCGCCATACTGGCGCGAATCTTCACGGGAGGCTCGATGGATCTCGACGGCGCCAGCCGCAATCTCACTGTCGCCGCGTTGCTGACGCTGTCCGGCGGCTACCTCGACGCGTACACGTATGTCGGCCACGGCCACGTGTTCGCGAACACGATGACCGGCAACGTCGCGCTGCTCGGCATCAACCTGTCGGCCGGCGATTGGGCCGCCGCGCTGCATCACGTGCCGCCGCTCGTCGGCTTCACGCTCGCGGTGTTCGTCGCGCACCTGCTCGGGCTTGCCGCGCAGCGCGGCTGGATGAAGCACACGGCGTTCGCGAGCCTGCTCGTCGAGATCGCTTTTCTCGGCGTCGCCGCGAGCGGCCTCGTCGGCGCGTCGAGCGCGTGGCTGATTCCGGGCATTTCGTTCGTCGCGACGCTGCAGACGCTGTCGTTCACCCATCTCGAGGAACTGTCGTACACGTCGGTGATGACCACCGGCAACCTGCGGCGCGCCGCGCAGAAGCTGTTCGTCGGGCTGATCCCGCGCTACGACGCGGGGGCGCTGCACGACTCGGCGCTGCTCGCGACGATCAGCTTCTGCTTCCTGGCCGGCGCGGTGGTCGGCGGCCTCGTCACGCGGCTCGCGCCGGAGGTCGCGCTGTGGGGCGCCGTGCTGCTGCTCGTCGGTGCGTTCGCGGAGATCGTGCGGCGCGCGTGGCGCCGGCACTCGGCCGACGGCGGGCCGGCCGCGGCGTGACCGCGCATCCCGCGGGCGCACCGGTGCGTGCGCTCCGGGGGCACCCTTGCGTCCGCCCGTTCCGCGGCACCTGCCGCGCGACCCTTACAGACCCGACGCACCGTCAGCCGCGCGAGCGGCCGCTGCCGTGCGGCGCCCGATGCCGCCCGCTGCCCGCCGGACGCGCGTTGCCGCGCGCAACGTTGTGCGCGGGCGACAGTTCCGCCGTTACCGCACATTTCAATTTCTTTCAGCGATTGCACTCGTCATATGATTCAGCCCACATCGCGCGCGCCAAGAACGTGAGCGATCGCCACCCGGTTGCGCACGCGGCCGGCCATGAATGGAGACACCTACAAAAGGGAAAGCTCATGAAGCAGACCACCCGACTCGCAGCCATCGCAGGGGGCGCCGCGCTCGCATTTGCCAGCCAGTACGCGGCCGCACAAAGCTCGGTCACGCTCTGGGGCGTCGCCGACGCCAGCATCCGTTACCTGACCAACGCCAACGCCAAGAACGACGGCCTGCTGTCGATGACCAACGGCGCGATCACGAACAGCCGCTTCGGCATCTACGGCACGGAAGACCTCGGCGGCGGCCTGAAGGCCGTGTTCAACCTCGAGAGCGGCGTGAACCTGCAGAACGGCGCGTTCGCCGACAGCGGCCGCCTGTTCAACCGCGCAGCGTACGTCGGCCTGCAGAGCCCGTACGGCACGGTGACCCTCGGCCGCCAGAAGACGCCGCTGTTCGACCTGCTGTCGGATACCTACGATCCGCTGACGGTCGGCAACTACCTCGAAAACGCATGGCTGCCGGTCGCACTCGGCGGCGGCCTGTATGCGGACAACCAGATCAAGTACACGGGCAAGTTCGACGGCCTGACCGCGAAGGCGATGTACTCGACCGGCACCAACTACGAATCGACCGGCGCGGGCGGCTTCTCGGGCCAGATCCCGGGTTCGCTCGGCAAGGGCAATGCGTGGGGCGTGTCGCTGTCGTACGTGATGGGCCCGCTCAGCATCGCGGCCGGCGCGCAGCAGAACAGCGACAACTCGGCGCGCAAGCAGACGATCTACCACGCGAACGTCGTGTATGCGTTCAGCAAGGCGAAGATCTACGCGGGCTACCTGCGCTCGAAGGACGACACGGGCTTCGTCGACAGCCTGCTCGCACAGCAGACGATTCCGGTCGCGAAGGGCACCGGCCGGATCGACGACGGCCCGTTCGCGGGCGTGAGCTGGCAGGTCAGCGCGCCGCTGACGCTGACGGGCGCGTTCTACTACGACCACATGCGCAACGCGATGACCACCAATGGCACGCTCGCGAGCGGCAACCGCTACGCGATCGTCGGCATCGCCGAGTACGCGCTCAGCAAGCGCACGGAAGTCTACGGCACCGTCGACTTCAACAAGACGAACGGCGCGGCGAACGTCGAGCTGCCGGGTCGCAGCAACCAGACCGGCATCGCGATCGGCCTGCGCAATATCTTCTGACGAACGTCGGAACGCATCGGCCGGCAGTCGTCCGGCCTGCATCGAAGGGGCGCCGCGAGGCGCCTCTTTTTTTTCGTCATGCGAGCTTCATACACGCGCACGACTATTCGGCGAATGCTTCATCACGAGACCCCCGCGCCGTAAGGGTTTCGTCGGTAATCCAGAACATACTTTTACAGTGCGCGCGCAGGCTTTCCGCTACGCTGCGTGCATCGCCCGTTGCGTGCCGCCTGGCGCGCGCGTGCGTCGTTCCGGTTGCGCTCGGCGAGTGCGGCCGGCCTGGTGCGTAACTTGTGTATCCGGTGATGACAATCGCGGTCCGCCGGTTTTTTTCGTGGGACGATGCGCTCACGATTTTCTTGAAAGGGGATGACGATGGGTATCCTGAACACCGTGGGTGAAATCGCTGGCGCGGTCGCGGCTGTCGAAGGCGCGGAAAAGCTGGATCCGGATGCGGGCCTGCTGACCAAGGCGGCCGCCGCCGTCGCCGGCTTCAAGGGTGCGGAAGCGATCGAAGGCATGCTCGAGAAGAAAAAGGAAGACCAGCCCGAACAGGCTGCAGACGACACGCAGGCGACGGACGGCAGCGACACGTCGCAGGCATGAGCATGGCGGCTGGTCCGTCCGTGGGCGCGCCCTTCGCGCGCCCGGGCGGACCGGTGCCGCGCAGCCGGCAGGTCGGGCATGCGGTCGATCGGTGACGCATGACACACCCGGCAGCTGGTTTGACCGGCGAGAGGCAACGTCTCTCGCCGTTTTTTATGGGGCGCGCGCCGGGCTGCACCGTGCGCCGCAAGCATCCCGGATTCTTGCTATCGTGCCGTCATCCGAACTGCGATGAGGGAATGCGATGGATTTCGACTACGACCTGTTCGTCATCGGCGCCGGCTCGGGCGGCGTGCGGCTCGCACGCATGTCCGCGTCATACGGCGCGCGTGTCGGCATAGCGGAAGAAGAGCAGATCGGCGGCACCTGCGTGCTGCGCGGCTGCATTCCGAAGAAGCTGCTCGTCTACGCATCGCACTACCCGCATGAAGTCGAGGACGCGAAGGGCTTCGGCTGGCGCTTCGGCGCCGGCACGCTCGACTGGCCCGCGCTGATCGCCGCGAAGGATCGCGAGATCAACCGGCTCAGCGACATCTACATCAACCTGCTGCGGCAATCGGGCGTCGAGATGCACGTGGGGCGCGCGACGCTCGTCGATGCGCATACGGTCGCGATCGGCGAACGCACGATCCGCGCGCGCCACATCGCGATCGCGACCGGCTCGCGCCCGTCGATGCCGGCGCGGCCCGGCATCGAGCATGCGATCACGTCGCGCGAGGCGCTGTCGCTTGCCGCGTGCCCCAGGCGCATCGCGGTGGTCGGCGGCGGCTATATCGCGGTCGAGTTCGCGGGCATCTTCAACGGCTTCGGCAGCCACGTCGACCTGTTCTATCGCGGCGAGAAGATCCTGCGCGGCTTCGACGACGACGTGCGCCAGTTCCTGACCGACGAGATGACGAAACAGGGTGTCACGATCCATGCACGCTCGGTGATCGAGTCGATCGAGCGCGCGGACGACGGCACGTTGAGCGTGCGCGTCGGCGCTGCACGACACGGGCCATACGATCAGGTGCTGTATGCGACCGGCCGCGTGCCGAACGTCGACGGCCTCGGGCTCGAGCAGGCGGGCGTGATGCTCGACGCGCGTGGCGCGATCGCCGTCGATGCGTATTCGGCGACGTCGGTGCCGTCGATCCATGCGATCGGCGACGTCACGTCGCGGCCGCAGCTCACGCCGGTCGCGACGCGCGACGGCGGCCTGCTCGCCCGCACGCTGTTCGGCGGGTCGCGCGTCGCGGCGGATCACGAATGGGTGCCGTCGGCGGTGTTCAGCCAGCCCGAGGTCGCGACGGTCGGGTTGACCGAGTCGACCGCGCGCGACCTGTACGACGGCGACGTCGATATCTACCGCACGTCGTTCAAGGCGCTGCGCCATACGCTGTCGGGCCGCGACGAGCGCACGCTGATGAAGCTGGTCGTCGCGCGCGACAGCCAGCGCGTGGTTGGCGCGCACATGGTCGGCCGCGATGCGGGCGAGATCATCCAGGGCATCGCGATCGCGATTCGCGCGGGTGCGACCAAGGCGCAGTTCGACGACACGATCGGCATTCACCCGACCGCGGCCGAGGAGTTCGTGACGATGCGGCAGAAGGTGGCGGATTAGCGGGCGCGTCAGCGCACGGCGGCAACGGAACGGCTGCGCTTCGGCGCGGCCGTTTGTCGTCGATGTGACCCGCTCAATGCACGCCGAGCGCGTCGAGCAGCCGGTACCAGCTCATCGCGAGCACCAGCGCCGGCGTGCGCAATGCCTCGCCGCCGGGGAAGTCGCGATGGCGGATCTTGTCGAACAGGTCGAAGCGGCTCGCCTGTCCGTTGATCGCCTCGGCGATCAGCTTGCCCGCGAGCGCGGTCGTGTTCACGCCGTGCCCCGAGAACCCCTGCGCGAAATACATCGTCGGCGCGATGCGGCCGAAGTGCGGCGCGCGGTTCATCGTGATGTCGACGAAGCCGCCCCACGCGTAGTCGACCTTCACGTCCGCCAACTGCGGGAACGTCTTCAGCATGTCCGCGCGCATTGCCGCCGCGAGATCGCGCGGCTCCCGCGTTGAATAGCTGACCTTGCCGCCCCACACGAGCCGCGTGTCGGGCGCCGGCCGGAAATAGTCGAGCACGAAGCGGCTGTCGCAGATCGCCGCGCGCGCGGGCATCAGCGCGGCGGCGCGCGCGTCGCCGAGCGGCTCGGTCGCGATCACGTAGGTGCCGACCGGCATGATCTTCTTCGACAGCGCGGGCGCGAGCGTGCCGACGAAGGTATTGCACGCGAGCACGACGAAGCGCGCGCGCACGTTGCCGCCGCTCGTCTCGACGACATGCCCGCCCGCGACGTCGCGCACGCGCGTCACGCAGCTGTCCTCGTGGATGCGCACGCCCGCGTCGGTCGCCGCGCGGGCGAGGCCGAGCGTGTAGTTCAGCGGATGGAGGTGGCCGCTGTCCGGGTCGTACAGGCCGCCGCAATAGCGCTCGGACTGCACGTAGTCGCCGAGTTCATCGGCTTCGACGAAATGGAAGCGGTCGTAGCCGAAGCGCTTCGCGGCTTCATCGCGCCAGCGCTTCAGGCCGTCGGCGTCGCGCTCGGTGTTCGCGGCGGTGAGATAGCCGGGCACCAGCGCGCAGTCGATTTCGTGCTGCGCGATGCGCGACTTCACGAGCGACAGCGTTTCGAGCCCCATGTCCCAGATGCGCTTCACGTCGCCTTCCGGCATGAACTGCCCGAACGTGTCGATGTCGCACGCGAACCCGCCGATCAGTTGGCCGCCGTTGCGGCCGCTCGCCGCCCATCCGACCCGCGACGCTTCGAGCACGGCTACCGAATGGCCGCGCTCGGCGAGGTTGAGCGCGGCGGACAGGCCCGTGAGGCCCGCGCCGATCACGCACACGTCGGCATCGATCGTGCCGGCGAGCGGCGCGTGGCGGGTCGTATCGTTGGCGGTCGCCGCGTAGTAGGACGCGACGTGCGGCTGGTTGGCGAATGTCTGCATGGTCAGGATAACGGAGGAGTTTGACTCAGAATAGCTCGCGCACGCGGTGATACAGCATCCCGAGTTCGAGCGCGGGTTGCCGCCACGCGTCGCCGCCGGGGAAGCGCCGGTGACGCATGCGCGCGAACAGGTCGAACGCACGCGTGTCGCCCGCGATCGCGCCGGCGACCGCGCGCCCGGCGATGCCGGTGAGCGCGACGCCGTGGCCGCTGAAGCCCTGGACGTAGAAGAAGTTCGGATCGAGCGCGCCGAAATCCGGCGCGCGGTTGCGCGTGACGTCGACGAAGCCGCCCCACGCATGGTCGACGCGCACGTCGCCGAGCTGCGGGAACACGCCGACCATGCGGCGCCGGATCGTTTCGGCGAGCGTGGCGGGCGACGCGCCGGCCGAATTCGCGCGGCCGCCGAACAGCATCCGGTGGTCGGCCGACAGCCGGAAATAGTCGAGGAAGAAGTTGTTGTCGCACACGGCTTCGCGCTGGGCGATCAGCGCATCGGCGCGCGCCTGGCCGAGCGGCTCGGTCGCGATGATGTATGACGCGATCGGTGCGATGCGGGCGGCCGTCGCGGCCGGCAGCACGCCGCCGGGGCCCGCGTTGCAGCACGACACGACGAAGCGGCAGCGCACGTCGCCCGACGGCGTGCGCACGACGGGCCGCTCGCCGCGCACGACGTCGAGCGCGGGCGTATGCGCGTACAGCGCGACGCCTTCGCGGCGCGCGGCATCGGCCAGGCCGAGGCAGTACTTGAGCGGATGCAGGTGGCCCGACAGCGGATCGTAGACGCCTGCGAGATAGCGCGTCGATGCGATGCGCGCGCGGATCTCGCCGGTGTCGAGCCACGACAGCGACGGATGGCCCCAGCGCTGCGTTGCGGCGTCCATCCACCCGTGCAGGTCGTCGATGCGGCGCGGTTTCGTCGCGACCGTCAGATAGCCGCGCGTGAAGTCGCAGTCGATCCCGTAGCGCGCGATCCGCTCGGCGATCAGCGCGACGCCGTCGAGCGACAGCGACCACGCGGCGCGCGCGCCGTCGGCGCCGAGCTGCCGCTCGATCTCCTCGTCCTTCGCGAAGCCGGTGATCGCCTGGCCGCCGTTGCGGCCCGACGCACCCCAGCCGGGCCGGTGCGCGTCGATCACCGCGACGGACAGCCCGCGCGCGCGGCAGTCGAGCGCCGTCGACAGGCCCGCGAAGCCGGCGCCGATCACACAGACGTCGACGTCGATCGCCCCGTCGAGCACGGGGTCGTCCACGGCGGGGCGCACGGCCGTCGCTTCGTAGTACGAGTCGCGCGCGAGCGCATCGGCGCGGCGGGTGAAAGACTGCGTCATGAATCCGGCTCCCTCGTTGCAGCCGGCGGCGGTGCATCGCGCACCGTCATCCGGCCGGTAAAAACGGCGCGGGACGCCGTGCGTGCGGCACGGCGTCCCGCGCGGGCTGCGTCAGAACGAATAGATGAACTGCGTCGCGAGCAGGTCGTTGGACTTGCCATACGACCCGTCGTTGCGCAGGAACACCTTGTTGTTCGCCCAGTCGTGGCGGTATTCGACCTTCACGGTGATCTGCTGGGTCGGATAGAACAGCAGGTCGAGCGCGACATCCTGGCGCACCGCGCCCTTGCATTCGAAGCCCAGGCCGCCGCCGGCCTTCGACTGCGCGAGGCAGTCCGCGTCGACGCCGAAGCCGTTGCTCGGGTCCATCCCGTTGCCGTTCAGCGCGATGCCGCCGCCGCCACCACCGTTCTTCGAGTTCGCGAGCAGGTCGTAGCGCAGCGTCACGCCCATCCGGCCGACCACCGGCGCGTTGAACTTGCGGTGCGCGAGCAGCGACAGGCCGTACCACTGTGCGAGCCCGCCGTTGAACGCCGCATGCTGCTGACGGCCGTAGTCGACTTCCGCGTTGTACTGAATATCGGCGAGCGTGTAGGTCGCGTCGAGTTCACCGAAGAAGAACGAACCGTACGCGCTCGGTGCTGCACCACCCGGGCCGTAGTTGACGCCGATTTGTTGGCCGGTAACCGGATCTGTCACAGCTGCCGACGACAGCGTCTGGCGACCGATATTGAACGAACCGCCGATGTCGAGCGCACTCGACCACGTGTAGTCCGCGCGTGCGGTGAAGGTCGGCACCTTGTTGCTGGTGGTGATCGGGTCGCCGAGCGCATTCACGCCTTTCTGCGTGACCGAACCGTACGTGCGGTACTGCTCGTTGCCGAGGAAGAACTTCCACGCCCAGTTGCCCTTCGTGTAGTTCGCGCCGATCCCGACGTAGCTGCCCGGATCCGAGAAATCGTACAGCAGGTTGTGCGTGAGCGTGAGCATCTGGTTCGACTGCTGCACCTCGTAGCCGCCGAAGCTCGGGATCAGGCCGGCGACCAGCGTCGTTTCGGCGGTGATCGGCACGTTGATGACCGCGGTGTTCAGCAGGTTGTCGGTGATCGAGCCGCGCGAATTCTGCAGCAGCGTGATGCCGTTGCCGCGGTTCGGCATCAGCGTGATTTCCGCCGACGGCGCCATCGGGCCGACGCCGAACGTCTTCTTGATGTCGAGGTAGAGATCGCCGAACGTGCTGTTGAAGTAGTTGTACGCGTTCTCGTGGTTCGCGAACAGGAACGACGACGTGCCGGCCGCGCGGTTGTAGATGTAGGTCGGATCGATGTAGCCGGTGACCGACAGGCCTGCGAGCGGGCCCGTGTTGGCCGCGTCCGTCAGCGAGTCTACCTTCAGCTGCTGGTTCGCGATCTGCTGCTTCATTTCGCCGACCTCGTCGTTGGTCAGCGTGGCCTGCGCCTTGCCGTAATCCGGCGAGCCCGGGTCGATGGCCACGGCGGCCGGCGCGGCGCCGGCCCCTGCCTTCGTGCCGGCCTGTGCGGTCGCGGGGCCGCCCTTCGCCGACAGTTGCGCCTGCATCGCCTTCATCTGCTTCTGCAGCGCCGCGACCTGCGCCTGCAGCGCCTTGATCTCGGCGGATGTCGAGTCGGCCAGCGCGATGCCCGGTAACGCGCCGGCCACCAGCAGGCAGATCAGTTTCTTCTTCATTGCGGATTCTCCTTGTCGTGCGCCTGTCAAATCGGAATCGAATCGCGCGCCCCCCCTGGGGCGGCGCATGTTGCTTGTCTGCAGTGCTTGTTATCTTTGCAGCAGGACGCGGGGCGTCACGCCACCGCGAACGCCGCCTTCATGTCGGCGATACGGCGCCGCTCGCGCGCGATCATCATCCGGTTCACGACGATCACGCCGATCGTCACCGCCGTGATGAACAGCGTCGCCAGCGCGTTCATCTCCGGGTTCAGCCCCAGCCGCACGCGCGAGAACACCACCAGCGGCAGCGTCGTCGAGCCCGGCCCGGACAGGAACGCCGACAGCACCAGGTCGTCGATCGACAGCGTGAACGACAGCAGCCAACCCGACAGCAGCGCCTGCGAGATCAGCGGCAGCGTCACCACGAAGAACACCTTCAGCGGCGTCGCACCGAGATCCAGCGCCGCCTCTTCCAGCGACTTGTTCATCTCCTTCACACGCGACTGCACGATGATCGCCACGTACGACACGCACAGCATCACGTGACCGATCCAGATCGTCACCATCCCGCGCCCCTTCGGCCAGCCGAACATCTGCTCCAGCGCAACGAACAGCAACAGCAGCGAGATGCCCTGGATCACTTCCGGGATCACCAGCGGCGCGTTGATCATCCCCGTGTACAGCGTGAAGCCCTTGAAGCGGCCGAAGCGCGCGAGCACGAAGCCCGCCCACGTGCCGATCACGACCGATGCGGTGGCCGTCAGCAAGCCGATCTTCAGCGACAGCCACGCGGCGCTCAGCAGCTCGTCGTCGTCCAGCAGCGCCGAGTACCACTTCAGCGAGAAGCCCGACCACACCGTCACCAGCTTCGACTCGTTGAACGAGTACACGACCAGGCTGATGATCGGGATGTACAGGAACAGGAAGCCGAAGGCGAGGACGCCCGTCGACAGCGGTTTGCTCGGCTTGATCATTTCGCGTCCTCCAGTTCCTTGACCTGGTAGTACTGGAACAGCGCCATCGGCACCAGCAGCAGCAGCACCATCGCGACCGTCACCGCGGACGCCATCGGCCAGTCCATGTTGTTGAAGAATTCATCCCACATCACGCGGCCGATCATCAGCGTGTCGGCGCCGCCGAGCAGCTCCGGAATCACGTACTCGCCCACCGCCGGGATGAACACCAGCAGGCTGCCGGCGATGATCCCGTTCTTCGACAGCGGCAGCGTGATGCGCGTGAACGCGACCCACGGCTTCGCGCCGAGGTCGTACGCGGCTTCGAGCAGCGTGAGGTCCATCTTCACCAGGTGCGCGTACAGCGGCATCACCATGAACGGCAGGTACGAATAGACCATCCCGATGTAGACGCCCGCGTCGCTGTGGTAGAGGCGCAGCGGCGTGTGGATGATGCCCAGCGCGATCAGCGTGTGGTTCAGGAGGCCGTCGTCCTTCAGGATGCCGATCCAGGCGTACACGCGGATCAGGAACGACGTCCAGAACGGCAGCATCACGGCCATCATCAGCACGTTGCGGCGGTTCGGTTCCGAGCGCGCGATGTAGTACGCCATCGGGTAACCGATCAGCAGGCACAGCACCGTCGAGACAGCGGCCATCTTCAGCGAGCTGAGGTAGGTCGCGATGTACAGGTCGTCCTGCAGCAGGAACGCGTAGTGCGACAGCTGCAGCGCGAAGTGCACGATGCCGTCCTTGATCTCGACGAGCGACGTGTACGGCGGAATGCCCATCACCTGGTCGGCGAAGCTGATCTTCAGCACCAGCACGAACGGCAGCGCGAAGAACACGGCCAGCCACACGAACGGCACGCCGATCGCGACGCTGCGGCCCGACGGCAGGAAGCGCGACAGCGCGGCAAGGCGGCCCGGGCGGGCGCGGGCGGCACCGGCGCTCGCGGCGCCGGTTGGCACCGGCGCGGACGGATTGGAGGCGGAGGTTCTCATCGTGGCGTCCTCACTGCGTCAGCACGACGCCGCTGGCCGGCGACCACGACACGAACACGTCGTCGTTCCACGCCGGTGCGTTGTCGTTCATCAGGTGCGAGCTCGACAGGTTCGACACCACCGTCTTGCCGCTTGGCAGGCGCACGTGGTACAGCGAGTAGCTGCCCATGTACGCGATGTCGGTCACGACGCCGCGCGCCCAGTTGTGTTTCGAGCCGGGTTTTTCGCGCGACACGTGAATGCGCTCCGGGCGCACGGAGATGCCGACGGGCATCCCGAGCGGGCCGGTGATGCCGTGGCTCACGTACATGCGCGCTTCGAGGTCGTCGCTTTCAACGAAGATGTGATCGGGTTCGTCCTCTACCACGCGCCCTTCGAACAGGTTGGTCGAGCCGATGAATTCGGCCGAGAAGCGGCTGTTCGGAAACTCGTACACCTCGCCCGGCGCGCCGATCTGCACGATCTTGCCTTCGCTCATCACCGCGAGGCGGCTGGCCATCGTCATCGCCTCTTCCTGGTCGTGCGTGACCATCACGCAGGTCACGTCGACCTTCTCGATGATGTTCACGAGTTCGAGCTGGGTCTTCTGGCGGATCTTCTTGTCGAGCGCGGACATCGGCTCGTCGAGCAGCAGCAGCTTCGGGCGCTTGACCAGCGAGCGGGCCAGCGCGACGCGTTGCTGCTGGCCGCCGGAGAGCTGGTGCGGCTTGCGCTGCGCGTACTTGCTCATCTGCACGAGCGCGAGCGCATCGGCCACGCGCTCCTTGATCTCGTGCTTCGGCGTGCCTTCCTGCTTCAGGCCGAACGCGACGTTCGATTCGACCGTCATGTGCGGGAACAGCGCGTACGACTGGAACATCATGTTCACCGGGCGACGGTACGGCGGCAGCGAAGCAAGGTCCTCGCCGTCGACGAAGATCTTGCCGGAGGTGGCCGTCTCGAGCCCGGCGAGCATGCGCAGCAACGTCGACTTGCCGCAGCCCGAGCTGCCGAGCAGCGCGAACAGCTCGTTCTTCGCGATCGTCAGGTTCACGTTGTCGACGGCGGTGCTGTCGCCGAATTTCTTCACGACGTTTTCGATGCGGACGAAGGCGTCGTTTTGCGTACGGGCCGCGGGGGCCGGTTGGGTCTGTCGTGCAGCAGCGGAAGAGGGTATCGATTGCATGGGATTCACCATTCGTTCTTCACGGATTGCAGGCGTGAGCGCCCCCGCGCGAGGCGTAAAACGCGACTCACGGGCGACGGCTCGTGCCGGATGGAACAGTGCGCGCGGCGCGCGCGGGCGGACGGAGGTCCGCGGATCTCAGGCGGGCAGGCTTGAAGCGCCGCCTGCGCCGCCGGAATTCAGGTCGATCAGTGGCCGGTCTTCAATTGGGCCCACAGGCGGTTCTCGAGGCGCAGGATGTCGGCCGGCATCGGCTTCATCAGCACCATCTTCTTCAGTACGTCTTCAGGCGGGTAGACGGTCGGGTCCTGTGCGACGGCCGGCGTGACGAACTGGTGCGCGGCCTTGTTCGCGGTCGGGTAGAACACCGTGTTGGTGATCGCCGCGTTGACCTTCGGATCGGACACGTAGTTGATCCACTTCAGCGCGCTCTCGGGGTGCGGCGCATCCTTCGGGATCACCATCACGTCGAACCACAGCAGGCCGCCTTCCTTCGGGTTCGAGAACTTGATGTCGTACGAACGCTTCGCTTCGGCCGAGCGGCGATGCGCGATGCCGACGTCGCCCGACCAGCCGAGCACGACGCACACGTCGTTGTTCGCGAGGTCGTTGATGTAGCCGGACGAGTTGAACTGGGTGATGTACGGGCGGACTTTCTTCAGGACTTCGAACGCAGCCTGGTAGTCGCCGGGATTCTTGCTGTTCGGGTCCTTGCCCATGTATTGCAGCGTGGCGGCGAACACGTCGACGGCCTGGTCGAGGAACGACACGCCGCAGCTCTTCAGCTTTTCCATGTTGGCCGGGTCGAACACCAGCGCCCAGCTGTCGACCGGCGCCTTGTCGCCGAGCGCCTTCTTCACCGCCTGCGCGTTGTAACCGATGCCGTCCGTGCCGTAGGCCCAGGGCACGCCGTACTGGTTGCCCGGATCGGCATCCGAGATCATCTTCATCAGCAGCGGGTCGAGGTTCGCGAGGTTCGGCAGCTTCGACTTGTCGAGCTTCTGGTACACGCCGGCCTGGATCTGCTTGGCCATGTAGTTCGACGTCGGCACGACGATGTCGTAGCCCGAACTGCCGGCCAGCAGCTTCGCCTGAAGCGTGTCGTCGCTGTCGTAGTTGTCGTACTTGACGTGGATGCCCGTCTGCTTCTGGAAGTTCGGGATCGTGTCGGGTGCGATGTAGTCGGACCAGTTGTAGACGTTCAGCTCGTCGGCCGCGTGTGCCGTCGGGCTGGCGACCGACGTGAACGCGGCCGCGGCGGCAAGGGCGGCAACGGAACAGGCTTGGCGAAGAAAGCAGGCACGCATGGTGGAATTCCCTTGGGTTATGGCGGCGTGCGGCGCCCGCCGCACGCCTGTAGGCAAAAACCGTTACGAAATACCCAGTTGCTGGGCGGTTGCATCGACTGCTTTTTTCGCCTTCGATACGAGTTCATCGATTTCCGGACGCGAGATCACGAGCGGCGGCGACAGCAGCATCCGGTCGCCGGTCGCGCGCATGATCAGGTTGCCGTTGAAGCAGAAGTCGCGGCAGATCGTGCCGACGTCGCCGCCGTTCGCGAAGCGGCGGCGTTCGGCCGGCGCCTCGGCGAGCTGCAGGCTCGCGACGAGGCCGTGGCCATGCACTTCGCCGACGATCGGGTGACGCGCGAAGGTTTCGCGCATCAGCGCCTGGAAGTACGGGCCCGTGTCGTTCTTCACGCGCTCGACGATCCTTTCGTCGCGCAGCAGCTTCAGGTTCGCGACCGCGACGGCCGCCGCGACCGGGTGGCCCGAGTACGTGAGGCCGTGGTTGAATTCGCCGTTGTCGATGATCGGCCGCGCCACGCGCTCGTGAATGCCGACCGCCCCCATCGGCACGTAGCCCGACGTGAGGCCCTTGGCCATCGTGATGAGATCGGGTTCGAAACCGAAGTGCTGGTGTGCGAACCATTCGCCGGTGCGGCCGAAGCCGCCGATCACTTCGTCGGCCACCAGCAGGATGTCGTACTTGCGGCAGATCCGCTGGATTTCCGGCCAGTACGTCGACGGCGGGAAGATCACGCCGCCTGCGCCCTGGAACGGCTCGCCGATGAACGCCGCGACGTTCTCCGCGCCGAGTTCGAGGATCTTCGCTTCGAGCTGCTGCGCGCGCGCCAGGCCGAATGCTTCCGGCGTTTCGCCGGCCGCTGCTTCGCCGAAGAAATACGGCTGGTCGATGTGCACGATGTGCTCGACCTTCGACGGCATCTGCTCGTGCATGTAGCCCATCCCGCCGAGCGTGCCGCCGGCGATCGTCGAGCCGTGATAGCCGTTCTTGCGCGAGATCACATACTTCTTCTGCGGCTGACCCTGCACGCGCCAGTACTGGTGCACGAGGCGCAGCACGGTATCGTTGCCTTCCGAGCCGCTGTTGCAGTAGAAGAAGTGGTTGAACCCGGCCGGCGTGACTTCCGCGAGCATCGCGGAGAGCTCGATCACCGGCGGGTGCGTGGTCTTGAAGAACGTGTTGTAGAACGGCAGTTCCTGGATCTGGCGATACGCGGCGTCGGCGAGTTCCTTGCGGCCGTAGCCGACGTTCACGCACCAGAGACCGGCCATCCCGTCGATCACCTTGTTGCCGTCCGAGTCCCACAGGTAGACGCCGTCGGCCTTCACGATCACGCGGCTGCCCGCGCGGTTCAGCGCGCCCATGTCGGAGAACGGGTGGATGTGGTGCGCGGCGTCGAGCGCGCGGTATTCGGCGGTCGTGCGCGCCTGCGTCGCGCGCGGTGCGGCGGCCGTGGCGCTCGGTGCGGCAGGCTGGACCCAGGCTGATTCGTTGCGATACGTCATGTTTCCTCCGTGATTCCGTATTCGGTCGGGTGCACGCTCAGACGTGCAGCAGCAGATGGCGGCGTTCCCACGAGCTGATCACGCGGAAGAACGCTTCGTATTCGGTTTCCTTCAGCGCGAAATACGCCTTCAGGAACTTGTGGCCGAGGATCTCGCCGAGCGGCTCGCAGGCCGCCATCAGCGTCAGCCCTTCCTCGAGGTTGCGCGGCAGCTGGTACGGCAGCTCGTAGCCGTCGCTGACGAGCGGCTCGGTCGGCTCCAGGCGCTGCGTCATGCCGAGATAGCCGGCCGCGAGCGTCGCGGCGAGCGCGAGGTACGGATTGCAGTCGACGCCCGGGATGCGGTTCTCGATACGGCGTGCCGACGGGCCCGAGTGCGGAATGCGGAAGCCGACCGTGCGGTTGTCGTAGCCCCACTGCACGTTGATCGGCGCGGCCATGAAGCGCGACAGGCGGCGGTACGAGTTGATGTACGGCGCGAAGATCGGCATCAGCGCCGGCGTGTACTTCTGCAGCCCGGCGAGGTAGTTGTAGAACATCGACGTCGCGCCGCCGGTTTCCGGCGACGTGAACAGGTTCTGGCCGGTTTCCTCGTCGACGATGCTCTGGTGCACGTGCATCGCCGAGCCCGGTTCGTCTTCCATCGGCTTGGCCATGAACGTCGCGTACATGTTGTGACGCAGCGCGGCCTCGCGCACCGTGCGCTTGAACAGGAACACCTGGTCGGCCAGCGACAGCGCGTCGCCGTGCATGAAGTTGATCTCCATCTGCGCGGCGCCGACTTCGTGGATCAGCGTGTCGATGTCGAGGTTCTGCGCTTCGCAGTACTCGTAGATGTCCTCGAACAGCGGGTCGAACTCGTTGACGGCCTCGATCGAATACGACTGGCGGCCCGTTTCGGGGCGACCCGTGCGGCCGACCGGCGGGCGCAGCGGCAGGTCGGGGTCCTTGTTCATGTCGACCAGGTAGAACTCGAGTTCCGGCGCGACGACGGGCTTCCAGCCCTTCGCCTTGTACAGGTCGAGCACGCGGCGCAGCACGTAGCGCGGCGAGATTTCGACCGGCGAGCCGTCGAAGTGCACGCAGTCGTGGATCACCTGCGCGGTCGGGTCGACGGCCCACGGAATCAGGCGGATCGTCGACGTGTCGGGCACGCACACCATGTCGGGGTCGGTCACGCCGGTCAGCGAGCCGTCTTCCGGATATTCGCCGGTGACGGTCTGCACCATCACGGCTTGCGGCAGGCGCATCGATTCGCCGGACGTGAACTTGTTGCGCGGCGTGATCTTGCCGCGCGCGATGCCGGCCATGTCGGGGATGATCGCTTCGACTTCGGTAATCCGGTGCTGCTTCAGAAAATCTTCGATGTCTTGCATGTCTGTTCTCGTTGGTTGGGTCGGCGCTCAGGCGAGCGCGGCGGCCGTGGCGCGCGTGCGGGCAGCGCGGCGGGCGCGGCAGGCATCGCCGAAGGCGCGGAAGATCGCGCTCGACAGCGGGTCCTGCGCATGGCGCCATTCCGGATGCCACTGCACGGCGAGGGCGAAGGCCGGTGCATCGACGACGCTCACGGCTTCGATCAGCCCGTCCGGCGCGACGGCTTCGACGGCGAGGCCGGAGCCGAGCTGGGCGATGCCCTGCTTGTGCAGCGAATTCACGTGCACCTCGTCGCGGCCGCCGGCGAGCGCGTGCAGCGTGCCGCCGGGCGTCAGGCGCACGACGTGCGCGGGGCCGTACTGCGTCTCCATCGGCGCGTCGTCGTCCTCGCGGTGATCGGCGAGGCCCGGCACTTCGTGCACGCGCTGGTGCAGCGTGCCGCCGCAGACGACGTTAAGTTCCTGGAAGCCGCGGCAGACGGCCAGCACGGGCACGCCCGCGGCGATCGCCGCGCGCAGCAGCGGCAGCGTGGTCGCGTCGCGGGCCGGGTCGTGCTTCGTGCCCGGCGCGCTCGGTTCGCCGCCGTACCGATGCGGCTCGACGTTCGAGTAGCTGCCGGTAAACAGCAGGCCGTCGACCGTGTCGAGTACGTCGTCGACCGACTGGCGCTCGCCGAGCGCGGGCAGCACCATCGCGAACGCTTGCGCGCCGTCGACGATCGCGGCGACGTATTTGTCGCCGACCGTATGCGACGCATGCGCGCCGATTTGCGTGTGGTCGGCGGTGATGCCGACGAGAGGTTTCCTTCTATCCATGACGTCAATCAGTTATCCGGAGGGTCGTTGCGTCTTGCTTGCCGGATGTGGCGAAACGCCGGCGTGCAACAGCCCCGCAGCCTTGCGCGAGACGCAAGGCCGCTGGTGAATGGGCGCAACGGGATGGCGTGGCGATCCGCGCTGCGCGCGACGATCAGGCCGTCGTTCGTTTCATTGCGACACGCGACGCGGCAATGCATGCGCGAACGCGTTCCGTCACCGCACGGACGATGCGGTTGGCGAATCGGCAGATGAAACGAACGACGTAAAGAAAGGAGAGGCGCTACGGCAGCAGCGACGCCACTTCGTCGGTATCGACGGCGACGAATGCGCGTGCGGAAACGGCGTTGTGACGCCGAACGGAACGACGGGACAGGATGGTGTAGATCGACAGGTGAAGCAGGCGAGGACTATGCCAGCCGCAACTGCCGTCGTCGGAAGCGGACGCCGCGCTGCGCAAACTTCGCACATCGCCTCGATCCCACCTCACCAGAGGGCCACGGACTCTCACGATTACACTCGACTGGGTTGTTGAAAGTATTGAACACCTGACCGTTTCGACGCGCTGGGCGTTTAAAATAATCAAGGCGCCGGTTACGCGTTATTTACATTGATGGGCATCAATCTTTGCGTTGCAATAACGTTTTTTGCTGCCGATGAATGCTTGATGACGCTAACCTGAGAGCCAGCATATACGAGCCAAAAACGGCGTCAAATGTTTTTTAACGGTGTTGCATCAGGGCTTTCCCGAGCAGTGCGAACAAAAGATTCGTAAAAGGAATAATCGGCACGGCGTTCATTATTTCGAACGCCTTTCAGGGTTTTCCCCGCTGATGCGCGGCATAAAGTGATTAGAATATTCAACGGCTGTCCACCGCGTCGTTTCACTTTGTCATCGCACTTATCGTGTCCGAAACCGAATCGATGTCCACCGAAGTCGCCGAGCGCCTGCGTTTCGTGCGCAACAAGCAGGGCCTGTCGCAGCGCGAACTCGCGAAGCGGGCCGGCGTGACCAACGGCACGATCTCGCTGATCGAACAGGGCCGTGTGAGCCCGTCGGTCGGCTCGTTGAAGAAGCTGCTCGAATGCATCCCGATGAGTCTCGCGGAGTTCTTCACGTTCGAGCTCGTCGAATCGCGCTCGGTCGTGTCGCGTCGCGACGAGATGCCGAACCTCGGCAACGACACGCTCGCGTTTCATCTGGTCGGCGCGAGCATGAAGGATCGCAACATGTGCATCCTGCGCGAGATCTACCAGCCGCAGGCCGATACGGGGCCCGAGATGCTCGTGCACGCGGGGCACGAGGGCGGTGTCGTCGTGTCGGGCCGGCTCGAGCTGACCGTCGACGGCGCGACGTGGCTGCTCGACCCCGGAGACGGCTACTACTTCGAAAGCCGTTTGCCGCACCGTTTTCGCAATCCCAGCGCGGACCTGATCTGCGAGGTCGTCTCGGCCAATTCGCCGGCGACCTTCTGACCTTCCCCCGCGCGTCACTGCATTCGCTGCCGGCCGGCTGCGCGTCACGCGCAGCGGCGTGTCGCATCGCGAATGCCAAAAAACTGAGGCATCCTGATGAACAAGTTGACTTTGGCTGACTGGCAGGACAAGGCGGCGTCGCTCGAGATCGAAGGGCGCGCATTCATCGACGGCGCGTCGCGCGACGCGCACGGCGGCAAGATGTTCGACTGCGTGAGCCCGATCGACGGCCGCGTGCTGGCGAAGGTCGCCGATTGCGGCGAAGCCGACGTGAACGCGGCTGTGGCCGCCGCGCGCCGCGCGTTCGACGCGGGCGTGTGGGCCGGGCTGAACCCGCGTGCGCGCAAGGCCGTGCTGCTGCGCTGGGCCGCGCTGATGCGCGAGCATCTCGACGAGCTGTCGCTGCTCGAAACGCTCGACGCCGGCAAGCCGATCGGCGACACGACGACGGTCGACGTGCCGGGCGCCGCATACTGCGTCGAATGGTTTGCGGAGGCGATCGACAAGGTGGGCGGCGAAGTCGCGCCGGCCGATCATCATCTCGTCGGTCTCGTCACGCGCGAGCCGGTCGGCGTGGTGGCCGCCGTCGTGCCGTGGAACTTCCCGATCCTGATGGCCGCGTGGAAATTCGGCCCGGCGCTCGCGGCCGGCAACAGCGTCGTGCTGAAACCGTCGGAGAAATCGCCGCTGACCGCGATCCGTGTCGCGCAGCTCGCGTATGAGGCCGGCATTCCGGCCGGCGTGTTCAACGTCGTGCCGGGCGCGGGCGAGCCGGGCAAGCTGCTCGCGCTGCATCGCGACGTCGACTGCATCGCGTTCACGGGCTCGACGGCGGTCGGCAAACTGATCATGCAGTACGCCGCGCAGTCGAACCTGAAGCGCGCGTGGCTCGAACTCGGCGGCAAGTCGCCGAACATCGTGCTGCCCGATTGTCCCGATCTCGACCGCGCGGCACAGGCGGCTGCCGGTGCGATCTTCTACAACATGGGCGAGATGTGCACGGCAGGCTCGCGCCTCCTCGTGCATCGCGACATCAAGGACACATTCATCGAGAAGCTCGTCGCGGCGGCGCGCGCGTACGTGCCCGGCAATCCGCTCGATCCGGCGGTGTCGATGGGCGCGATCGTCGACGGCATCCAGCTCGAGCGCGTGCTCGGCTATATCGAGGCCGGGCGCAGCGAAGGCAGGCTCGTCACGGGCGGTGCGCGCGTGAAGGCGGAAACGGGTGGCTTCTACGTGGAGCCGACGGTGTTCGAGGTGAAGCCGGACGCGAAGATCGCGCGCGAGGAGATCTTCGGGCCCGTGCTGTCGGTGATCGTGTTCGACGACGTCGACGAAGCGGTGCGAATCGCGAACGACACCGAATACGGGCTGGCGGCGGCCGTGTGGACGTCGAACCTGACGACCGCGCACGACGTGTCGCGCCGGCTGCGTGCGGGCACCGTCTGGGTGAACTGCTACGACGAGGGCGGCGACATGAACTTCCCGTTCGGCGGCTACAAGCAGTCGGGCAACGGCCGCGACAAGTCGCTGCATGCGCTCGAGAAATACACCGAGCTGAAGTCGACGCTGATCCGGCTGCGCTGACGCGCAATCGGGCGCGGGCGCAGCGCCGCTCGGCGATGTGCCCGCGGGTCGCGGCGCGCGGGCGTTATGCGGCGCGCAGCGCGGGGTGGAAGCCGGCGGCTTCGATGATCGACTGCACGCGCTCGGCGCCTTGCGCCGATTCGACCTTGACGATCTTCGCCGCGACGTCGATGTCGAGCTTCGCGGCGGGATCGGCGGCCGTCACCGCGCGCGTGATGGCGTTGGCGCAGCCGCCGCAGGTCATGTCCTGGACTTCGAATTCCATCGTGTTCTCCTGAGTTGACGATTGACAAGCATCGACAGCATGAAGCTTGCCACGGTGGGAAGGTCAAGCGTACGCGGGTTGCCGGAAATCCGTGTCGCAGCCTTGCTGCAGCGACAGGCTGTTGTAAACGTGAAGTCTGATGAATTGCGATTGCGCCGTCGACGTCATTCGGAATTTATCCCGATTGACGGCGGCGCGTTCCGGGTGCGGCGGGGCGGATGCCTTGTCGGGCCTTGCGCGACGGCGATCCGTGAAGCGTGATCACCATGACGCCAGTAAGGGTACGCGAGTTGAAAATGCGAATCGATCTTAGTATCGGTTCCCTTCGATATTTCAATTCGTTACCGTCATGAACCGTTTTGCTTTCGGCTTCGCGCTGGCCCTGCTGGGCGCATCGGCCACGTCCGCATTCGCGGCCGACGATGTCGTCAACCTGACCCTGAAGGACCACAAGTTTTCGCCCGATGGCGTGACGATCCCGGCCGGCAAGAAGGTGAAGTTCGTCGTGAAGAACCTCGACGCGACGCCCGCCGAATTCGAGAGCGACGACTTCAAGGCGGAGAAGGTCGTGCCTGCAGGCAAGTCGGTGGAAATCATGGTCGGGCCGCTGAAGGCCGGCACGTACGAATTCCACGACGAGTATCACGAAGCGCAGTCGAAGACGCACCTGACCGTCAAATAAGCCCCTATCGCCATGTTGTCTACTGCCCTGATCGTCTTTCGTGAAGTGCTCGAGGCCGCGCTGGTGGTGTCGATCGTGATGGCCGCCACCAAGGGCGTGCCGCGGCGCGGCTGGTGGGTCGGCGGCGGGCTGGTGGGCGGCGTGATCGGCGCGGGCCTGATCGCCGCGTTCGCCGACGTGATTTCGCAGTGGGCGTCCGGCATGGGGCAGGAGGTCTTCAACGCGGGCGTGATGTTCGTCGCGACGCTGATGCTCGCGTGGCACAGTATCTGGATGAGCCGGCACGGCCGCGAGATGGCGATGCAGATGACCGAGGTCGGGCGCGCCGTCGCGGACGGCAGCAAGCCGCTGACGGGGCTGGCGATCGTGGTCGGCGTCGCGGTGCTGCGGGAAGGCTCCGAGGCCGTGCTGTTCCTGTACGGCATCGCGGCGGGCGACCCGGGGCAGACGCCGCAGATGATCGTCGGCGGGCTGCTCGGCGTGCTGGGCGGCGCCGGGCTCGGCTACGGGATGTATGCGGGCCTGCTGCAGATTCCGCTGAAGCGCCTGTTCTCCGTCACCAACTGGCTGATCGTGCTGCTCGCGGCGGGGATGGCCAGCCAGTGCGTCGGCTTCCTGCTCTCGGCGGGCCTCGTGCCGTCGTGGGGCGACGTGATCTGGGATACGTCGTGGCTGCTCAAGGATTCGAGCCTCGTCGGCAAGGCGCTGCATACGCTGATCGGCTATACCGCGCGCCCGGCGGGCATCCAGATCGTCGCGTACCTCGCGACACTGGCCACGATCGTCGGGCTGGCACGGCTCGTCGGCCGGCCGCAGACGGCCATGCGGCCGCCACGGCCTGCAGCCTGAATTGTTCGGGTTCGAATAGGAAAGGGGCGTCCATGACGCCCCTTTTTCATGTGCGGTGTGCGGCCGGCCGATGCGCGGCGTCGGCGGCAGCGTGCCGGTTGCGCACGCCGCGCCGGCTCAGCGGTGGCTGTCGATCCAGGCGCGAGCCCATTCGAGCCCCGCGTCGCGCGCGTCGTCCTCGGTGTCGAACACGCCGAGCACGCCGGACGCCTCGACCAGCTTGTTGTTCTGCGTGATCGTGCCGCTCGCCGCGAAGCGCTCGGGTTGCAGGATCTCGTCCTGCTGCAGGATCGCGTGGCCCCAGATCTGGTAGCCGTGGTAGGTTTGCGCTTCCATTATCGAGTCACCTCCGCGGAGCGGCCGTGCGTGCCGACCTGCAGCACGTTGCCGTCCGGCGTGTATTGACGCGGGATGTTGGAGTAATTCAGTGCGTGCGGCGCATCGGGCGCAGCCGGCTGCATCACCGTCAGGCGTCCCGGTGCGGGCTGCGCAACGGGGCGCGGAGCGGCCGGCGCCCCGGCCGCGGGCGGACGATGCGAATCGGCTTTCACGGCCTGCGCGACGCGGCGCTTGTGCGGCTTCGCCGCGGCTTTCGGGGTGACGTTCGCGTGCTTCTCCGCGCTCTTGCCGGCGCGCGCGTCGGCGCCCGTGTGCGTGGCCGGGTTACGGGCATCCGGCGTACGGGCATCCGGCGTACGGGCTTCCGGCGCATGGGCTGCCGGCTTCCGCGCCTCGGGCGGGTTCCAGACCTCGACGTAATGCTCGGCGGCCCAGCCCGTCGACGCGAACGTCAGCGCCAGCACACCGCATCCAATCAGTCTTACCATTGTCTCTCCGTCTGTCTCGGCGGCGCACACGTCGCCGGTGCGCCGACCGGTGCCCTGCCTTACTCCACCGTCACCGACTTCGCGAGGTTCCGCGGCTTGTCGACGTCGGTGCCGCGTGCGCACGCGGTGTGATACGCGAGCAATTGCAGCGGCACGACGTGCAGGATCGGCGACAGTTGCCCGTAGTGCTCCGGCATCCGGATCACGTGCAGGCCGTCGTCGTTGACGATCTGCGTGTCGGCATCGGCGAACACGTACAGCTCGCCGCCGCGCGCACGCACTTCCTGCATGTTCGACTTCAGCTTCTCGAGCAGCGTGTCGTTCGGCGCGACCGTGACGACCGGCATCGCTTCCGTGACGAGCGCGAGCGGCCCGTGCTTCAGTTCGCCGGCCGGATAGGCTTCGGCGTGGATGTACGAGATTTCCTTCAGCTTCAGCGCGCCTTCGAGCGCGATCGGGTAGTGCAGCCCGCGGCCGAGGAACAGCGCGTTTTCCTTGCGCGCGAATTCCTCCGACCACGCGATGATCTGCGGCTCCAGCGCGAGCACGCTGTTCAGCGCGGCCGGCAGGTGGCGCAGCTGCTTCAGGAATTCGGCTTCCTGCGCGGCATCGACGTGCCCGCGCAGCTTGCCGAGCGTGGCCGCCAGCACGAACAGCGCGACGAGCTGCGTCGTGAACGCCTTCGTCGACGCGACGCCGATCTCGGTGCCCGCGTGCGTCAGGAACTGCATTTCGGTGAGGCGCACCATCGCGCTCGTCGCGACGTTGCAGACGGCGAGCGTATGGGTGTGGCCGAGCGACTGCGCATGCTTGAGCGCGGCGAGCGTGTCGGCCGTCTCGCCCGACTGCGAGATCACCAGCACGAGCTGGCGCGGGTTCGGCACCGATTCGCGGTAGCGGTATTCGCTCGCGATCTCGACCTGGGTCGGGATCTTCGCGATCGATTCGAGCCAGTACTTCGCGGTCAGGCCCGAGTAGTAGCTCGTGCCGCACGCGAGGATCAGCAGGCTGTCGATGTCCGCGAACGCGGCGGGCGCGGCGTCGCCGAACAGCGTCGCGTCGAACGCGTCCGTCTGCGGCACGGTATCGCTGATCGCGCGCGGCTGCTCGAAGATTTCCTTCTGCATGAAGTGGCGATACGGTCCGAGTTCGACCGCGCCGCCGTAGGCGCTGACCACGCGGATCTCGCGCTGCGCGGTGGCGCCGTTGCGGTCGACGATCTTCACGCCGTCGAGCGACAGCTCGCACACGTCGCCTTCCTCGAGGAACGTGAAGTGGTCGGTGCTGCCCGCGAGGGCGAGCGCGTCGGACGCGAGGAAGTTCTCGCCGTCGCCGTGGCCGACCACGAGCGGCGAACCCTGGCGTGCGCCGACGACGGTGTGCGGCTGGTCCTTGTGGATCACGGCGATCGCATACGCGCCGTGCAGCTGGCCCACCGCCTCGCGCACCGCGTCGAACAGGTTGCCGCGATACAGGCTGTGCACGAGGTGGGCGATCACTTCGGTGTCGGTCTGCGACACGAATTCGTAGCCCTTCGCGCGCAGCGCTTCACGCAGCGATTCGAAGTTCTCGATGATGCCGTTGTGGACGAGCGCGAGCGCGTTCGACGAGAAGATCGGGTGCGCGTTGTGCGTGACGGGCGCGCCATGCGTCGCCCAGCGGGTGTGCGCGACGCCGGTGGTGCCTTCGAGGTTTGACTCGCGCACCTGCGCGTCGAGATCGGCGACGCGTGCGACGCTGCGCGCGCGCTTCGGTGCGTCCGGCTCGAGCACGGCGACGCCGCACGAGTCGTAGCCACGGTATTCGAGGCGCCGCAAACCTTCGATCAGCACCGGAACGATATTACGCTGCGCAACTGCGCCGACAATGCCGCACATGAAATCTACCTTCCATAGGGAAGCGGGCGCCGTCCGGCACCCGCGTGATGTTAACTTTTCTTCTTGACCGGGCGGACGTAGCCGCTCTTCGCGGTCTGGGTCTTCTCGTTCAACGCGAGCAGGCCGTCGGCCACGTCCTTCCAGATCGTCGTGCCGGCGGCGATCGTCACGCCGCGGCCGACGCGCACGGGCGCGACGAGCTGCGTATCGGAGCCGACGAACACGTCGTCCTCGATCACGGTGCGGAACTTGTTCGCGCCGTCGTAGTTGCAGGTGATCGTGCCCGCGCCGATGTTCACGCGCGCGCCGATGTCGGCGTCGCCGATGTACGCGAGGTGGTTCGCCTTCGAGCCGTGGCCGATCACCGCATTCTTCACCTCGACGAAGTTGCCGACGTGCGCTTCGTCCGCGAGTTGCGCGCCGGGGCGCAGCCGCGCGTACGGGCCGATCACGGTGTGCGCGCCGAGCTCGGCGCCGTCGATGTGCGTGAATGCGTCGATGCGCGTGCCCGCGCCGACCGATGCGTTGCGGATCACGCAGTTCGCGCCGATCGTCACGTTGTCGGCGAGCGTCACGTTGCCTTCGAACACGCAGTTCACGTCGATCGACACGTCGCGGCCGCAGCGCAGCGTGCCGCGCACGTCGACGCGCGCCGGATCGGCGAGCGTGACGCCCGCGACGAGCAGTGCGTCGGCGATGGTGCGCTGGTGGATCCGCTCGAGTTCGGCGAGCTGCGCCTTGCTGTTCACGCCGAGCGTTTCCCATTCCTCGTCGGGCTGCGCGGTGACGACCTCGAAACCGGCCTCGATCGCGAGTTCGACGACGTCGGTCAGGTAGTACTCGCCCTGCGCGTTCTCGTTCTTCAGCGCGCCGAGCCACATCGACAGCTGGGCCGTGGGCGTGACGATGATGCCGGTGTTGATCTCGGCGATCTTCAGCTGTTCGGGCGATGCGTCCTTCTGTTCGACGATGCGCGTGACGAAGCCGGCCGCGTCGCGCACGATGCGGCCGTAGCCGGTCGGATCGTCGAGCGTGACCGTCAGAATCCCGTAGCGACCCTCGCGCGCGGCATCGACGAGGCGCTGCAAGGTCGACGCGCGCGTGAGCGGCACGTCGCCG
The DNA here is from genome assembly GCF_020420065.1 of Burkholderia sp. AU31624. Classification (NCBI taxonomy): domain Bacteria; kingdom Pseudomonadati; phylum Pseudomonadota; class Betaproteobacteria; order Burkholderiales; family Burkholderiaceae; genus Burkholderia; species Burkholderia sp. AU31624. The sequence goes on along the minus strand of NZ_JAIZRT010000003.1, from coordinate 847,195 downwards.
TACAGCACGAGCGTCGGTTGCGCGGGATCGAGGAGCGGCAGCGCCTGGCGCACCGCGTGGCCGGTGCCGAGCTGTTCGGCCTGCACCGCGAACTGGACGTCGGGTGCGGCGACGGCCGCCTGCACCTGCTCGGCGCCATGACCGACGACGACGACGAGCCGGGACGGCTGCAGCGTGCGCGCGGTGTCGATGACGTGGGAGAGGAGCGGCCTGCCGGCCAGGGGATGAAGCACTTTCGGCAGCGCGGAACGCATGCGCTTGCCGGTGCCTGCCGCCAAAATCACGATATTCATGGCGTCAGCTTGTCAGAGGAGTTCGAAGCCGACCATTTTAGCATGCGGCCTCCGCCGTCCCGGGGCTGTCGCGGCGGGGCGACAGCCCCGGAAAGCGGCCTTGCGGCCCCGTTCCGGCGGGTGTTCCGGCCCTGCTTACAGGTCGTCGAACTGGACGATCGAGATCGGTTGGGCGCCGCCCGGTGCCGCGCTGTCGTCGCCCGACGCGCACGGTTCCTCGTCGAACGCGATGTCGCCCTGCGGATCGGCCTCGCCCGTCGCGCGCAGCGACTGGAACGGGTACAGCGTCGTGTCCATCAGGTGCGACGGCACGACCTTCGCGAGCGCGTTGAACATGTTCTCGACGCGACCCGGGAAGCGCTTGTCCCATTCGCGGATCAGCGCCTTCATTTCCGCGCGCTTCAGGTTCGGCTGGCTGCCGCACAGGTTGCACGGGATGATCGGGAATTCGCGCAGCTCCGCATATTTCTCCAGATCGGTTTCCTTCACGTACGCGAGCGGGCGGATCACGATGTTCTTGCCGTCGTCCGACTGAAGCTTCGGCGGCATCCCCTTCAGCTTGCCGCCGTAGAACATGTTGAGCAGCAGCGTCTGCACGATGTCGTCGCGGTGGTGGCCGAGCGCGATCTTGGTTGCGCCGAGTTCGCCGGCCACGCGGTACAGGATCCCGCGGCGCAGCCGCGAGCACAGCGAGCAGGTCGTCTTGCCTTCGGGCACGAGCCGCTTGACGATGCTGTAGGTGTCCTGGTTCTCGATGTGGAACGGCACGCCGACCTGCTTCAGGTATTCCGGCAGCACGTGCTCCGGGAAGCCCGGCTGCTTCTGGTCGAGGTTCACCGCGACGATGTCGAAATCGATCGGCGCGCGTTCGCGCAGGCGCAGCAGCACGTCGAGCATCGCATAGCTGTCCTTGCCGCCCGACAGGCACACCATCACCTTGTCGCCTTGCTCGATCATGTTGAAGTCGCCGATCGCCTGGCCGACCTGGCGCACGATCCGCTTGAACAGCTTGTTGTTCTCGTACGCGTCCTTCTGCTCGCGGCGCGTCAGCGCCGGGCGGCCGGCCGGGGCGGCGGGCGTGTCGAGGGTGGCGGCATCGGCCGCCGTGTCATTCATGTGGGGGGCGTTCATGCTCGCTTCTCGTCCTTGATGCGGAAGACTTCGACGCCGACGGCGTCGCAGTCCGGATAAGCGTCCGGTTTCTCGGTACGGACGCGTACCGCGCGCACGGCATCGTGCGCCAGCAGGCGCGCGGCGATCGCGTCGCACAGCGTTTCCTGCAGGTGGATGTGGCCGCGCGCCAGGCATTGCGTGACGCTCTGCTTCATCAGATCGTAGTCGACGATTTCATGCAGCCGGTCGTCGACGGGGGTGGACAGCGCGAGCGGCACGAACAGGTCGATATTGATGACGACGCGCTGCTCGCCGCGCTTCTCGTGTTCGAAGGCACCGATGTTGATGTGCACTTCGTAGTCGCGCAGGTAGAGCCTGCGGCAGTCCGCGAGGCGGGGGTGCAGGAGAGCGGAAAACATGGTCGTCCCAGTCAAATTGGCGTGCGCGCACGCAAAGCGGCGCGGGCGGCGGCGCTCAGGCCGCGCGTTTCCGCGCAGTTCATTCATTCGGGCCGGCGGCGGGCGGCACGAGGTGCTCGCCGCCGTCGACGGTCAGCGTCGCGCCGGTGACGCCCGGCGCGCTCGCGAGATAGCAGGCGGCCGCCGCGATGTCGTCCGCGTGCGGCGCGTGGCCGCGCACGAGCGCCGCGACCCGCACCTTCGGCGCGAGCGCCAGTGCGAGCGCCGACGTCGCGCGATTCAGCGCGGCCTGCATCAGCGCGTGCGACATCTGCGCCGGCGCAGGGTGAAACAGGGCCTGATCCAGCACGTGGATCGCGCAGGCGCGCAGCGCCTCGTGCTCGCGCGCGGCGTCGGGCGTCGCATCGGCGAGCGCGCGGGCCAGTGCGAGCGGCGCCGTCACGTTGCGGGCGAGGGCGCCGGCGAGCGAAGCGCCGTCCACCGTGTGCGCGTCGTCGGCGCCGGCGCTGGCACTCACGAACACCGCGCACGCGGGACGGCCGAGCGCCGCGCCGCACGCGGCGACGAGTCCGGCGGCCTCGGCTTCCAGGGCCAGATCGGCGTCGAGCACGACTGCGCGGCGGCCGAGCGCCGCGACTTCGGCGACGAGTGCGTCGGCTGCCGCATGCGGCGCGCCGTGGCTGCGCTGCAGCGCGACGTCCCAGCCGCGCCGGGCGAATCCGGTGGCGAGCGCACGGCCGATCGACGCGGCGTCGGCCGCGCTGCCCAGGGCGCCCGTGACGAGCGCCACGCGCTGGGTCGACGTATCGGCTGAAACGGTCATTTACAATGCCGGGATGAACCCGAAAGCTCACGAACCCGCTAGTTTACCTGCTCCCGGCCCTGACGCGCTCGCGCAGTCCGAAACCCTCGCCGCGCAATTGCGCGACGAGATCGCGGCGGCCGGCGGCTGGCTGCCGTTCGACCGCTTCATGGAGCGCGCGCTGTATGCGCCCGGCCTCGGTTATTACAGCGGCGGCGCGCGCAAGTTCGGGCGCCGCGCCGACGACGGCAGCGACTTCGTCACCGCGCCCGAGCTGTCGCCGCTGTTCGCGCAGACGCTCGCGCAGCCGGTCGCGGAAGCGCTCGCGGCGAGCGGCACGCGCAGCGTGATGGAATTCGGCGCCGGCACGGGCAAGCTCGCGGCCGGGCTGCTCGCGGCGCTCGACGCGCTGGGCGTCGAACTCGACGCCTACCTGATCGTCGATCTCTCGGGCGAGCTGCGCGAGCGGCAGCGCGACACGATCACGGCCGCCGCCCCGGCGCTCGCCGCGAAGGTGCGCTGGCTCGACGCGCTGCCCGAGCGGTTCGACGGCGTCGTGGTCGGCAACGAGGTGCTCGATGCGATGCCGGTGCGCCTGTTCGCGAAGGCGGGCGGCGCATGGCGGGAGCGCGGCGTCGCGCTCGATGCGCGGCAGGCGTTCGTGTTCGAGGACCGTCCGGCCGCACCGGCCGGCCTGCCGCCGGTGCTCGCGAGCCTTGACGACGCGGCGGACGGCTACGTGACCGAGACGCACGAGGCCGCGCTGGCGTTCACGCGCACCGTCTGCACGATGCTCGGGCGCGGCGCGGTGCTGCTGGTCGACTACGGCTTTCCCGCGCACGAGTACTACCACCCGCAGCGCGACCGCGGCACGCTGATGTGCCACTACCGCCACCACGCGCACGACGATCCGTTCCTGTACCCGGGGCTGCAGGACATCACCGCGCACGTCGAATTCACCGGCATCTACGACGCCGCCGTCGCGACCGGCGCCGATTTGCTCGGTTACACGTCGCAGGCGCGCTTCCTGCTGAACGCGGGCATCACCGACGCGTTGTCCGCGATCGATCCGTCGGACATCCACGCGTTCCTGCCGGCCGCGAACGCGGTGCAGAAGCTGATCTCCGAAGCCGAGATGGGCGAGCTGTTCAAGGTGATCGCGTTCTCGCGCGGCATCGACGGCACGCTCGACGCGTTCGCGCGCGGCGACCGCTCGCACGCACTCTGACGGGAGCCGCCATGCTGCGCTGGCTGATGACGTCGTTCGTCGCGGTGATGATCCTGACGCGCTGCTGGCCGTGGCTCGGCAAGCTCGGCATCGGGCGGATGCCGGGCGACGTCACGCTGACGCTCGGCGGGCGGCGCTACCCGTTCCCGTTCATGTCGACGCTGGTGCTGACGATGCTGCTGTCGATGGCGGCGCGGCTGCTCTGAGCCGCGCCGAAAAGAGCGGCGGCGCGCTACAGCTCGATTTCGCCGAGGATCCGGTGCGCGAGCGCCTTCGCCTCGTCGAATGCTTCCTCCTCGCTGGGGCTCGTCGAGTGGACGTCGTAGCGCGTGTTCTCGGTGTCGTCCCCGTCGTCCCGCGCGAGGATCACGTAACCCTGGAACTGCCCGTTGCCCGCATGCTGGGTATGCGCCTTGGCCGTGTAGATGCCCTTCGTGAACGTGTTGGTGTCCATGGTGCTCTCCCGCAAAAGGACACTTCATCGTAGCACTGCGGCGCAGCATGTACAGCGCGGCTTATCGGTGACCGAACGGGATCCGGCCGCCATCCTCCCGTCATCGTTCGATCAGTGCGACGACCTCGTCGAGCGTCGGCGCGTGCGCGCCCGTATGCCGGCAGGCCGCGGCGCCCGCCGCCAGCGCGAACACGAGGTGCTCGCGCCAGGTTCGCTGCGGCGCGGCCATCAGGCTGAACAGCATGCCGCCGATCGACGCGTCGCCCGCGCCGACGGTGTCGGCCACCTCGACGCGCGGCGGGCTCGCTTCATGCACGTCGCCGTCCGCGTAGAGCGTCGCCGCCTGCGCGCCGCGCGTGACGAGCACCGCCGCGCGCGGGTTCAGCGCGCGCACCGCGCCAACCGCGTCGGGGCCGTCGCCGCCGAACAGGTGCCGCAGATCCTCGTCGGACACCTTGATCAGGTCGGCGAGCGCGGCCATCTTCTCGAGCGTCGGCCGGAATGCGGCCGTCATCAGGTTGCGGACGTTCGGGTCGAAGCTGATCTTCACGCCGCGCGCGTGCAGGTCGGCCGCGAGCGCGGCCAGCGTGCCGGCGAGCGGTTCGCGCACGAGGCTGATGCAGCCGAAGTGCGCCCATTTCACGTGATCGGTCCAGCCGGCCGGCAGCCGCGCCGGATCGAACGCGAGGTCGGCGCTCGCTTCGCCGATGAAGAAGTACGCGGGCGGGCGCGTCTCGTGGACGATCGCGAGCAGCGGCGGCCGCGCGACGCGCTGCAGGAAGCGCAGGTCGAGCCCGGCCGCTTCGCTCGTGCGCCACAGCACGTCGGAGAAGCAGTCTTCTCCGATCGAGCCCGCGAGCGCGCTCGGCACGCCGAGCCGCGCAACCGCGCGCGCGACGTTCCAGCCGGCGCCGCCCGGCACCGAGGTCCATTGCGCGTCGCCCGCGCGCACCATGTCGGTCAGGATGTCGCCCGCCGACACGAAAGCCGGAAACGTGCCGCCGCTCATTGCGTCGGCTCGCTGCGCTGCGCACGCGCGAGGGTCGCGAGCACGTCGTAGCACGCGCCCATCGTGTGATAGTCGGTCTTGCCGGCCGGGCTCTTCTCGTCGCTGTACTTGCGGTTGTCGCAGGTGAGGATGCGGTACCACGCGCCGTAGCGGTGATCGACGAAGTGGGCCCAGCTGTAGCGCCAGATCTCGTCGTACCAGTCCCAGAAGCGCTCGCTGCCGGTGCGCGCGCCGAGCATCGCGGCGGCCGCGAAGGTTTCCGCCTGCACCCAGAAATACTTGTTGTGGTCGCAGATCGTGAAGTCGGGGCCGAAGCCGTAGCACAGGCCGCCGTGATCGGCGTCCCACGCGTGCGTGAGCGCCGCGTCGAACAGCTCGGCCGCGCGCGGCACGAGCCAGTCGAGCGGGCGGTGCCGCTCGAGGATCAGCAGCAGCTTCGCCCATTCGGTCTGGTGCCCGGGCTGGAAGCCCCACGGGCGGAAGATGTTCGAGCTGTCTTCCTTGTTGTAATCCCAGTCGACCGACCAGTCCGCATGGTAGTGCTCCCACACGAGCCCGCCCGACAGCGCGGCCTGGCGCTGCGTGATGTGGGACGCGAGCTTTTCCGCGCGATCGAGGTACGTGAGGTGGCCGGTCGCCTCGTACGCCGCGAGCAGCGCCTCCGTCATGTGCATGTTCGCATTCTGGCCGCGGTACGACGACACGATCCAGTTCGGCGTCGCGTCGTCCGCATAGAGGCCCGCGGCCGCGTCCCAGAAACGGTGCTCGGCGAGCTCGAAGGTGGCCGCGATCAGCGGGCGGGCCTCGTCGAGGCCGGCCATCGTCGCGTGCGCGGCCGCGAGCAGCACGAACGCGAGCCCGTAGCAGTGGCGCGTGCCGTCGAGCGTCGCGCGCTTCGCGCCGTCGCGCCAGTCGAGTTCCCAGTCGTAGCCCTGCAGTGCGTCGTCCCAGTGCGCGTCGCGTAGGAACCGCAGCCCATGGCGCGCATATTCCAGGTGGCGCGGATCGCCGAAATGCCGGTACGCCATCGCGTAGTTGAAGACGAACCGGCAACTGCTGACGAGGTGGCGCGACGTGCGGTTGTAGATGCTGCCGTCGTCGCGGAAGTAGTGGTAGAAGCCGCCCGTCGGGTCGAACGCGTTCGTCGCGTAGAAACGCAGCGTGTCCTCGACGTGCGACAGCAGGAACGACGGATCGCGGAAACTCGCGACGAACGGCGCGGCTTGCGTGTGGGCGGCCGGCGCGGCCGTGCAGGGTTGGACCGGGGGCATGTTCATGATGATTCGGTGGCCGTGGCGGTATCGAGTGCCGGGGAGCCGGCGGGCTGGCTGCTGGCCCGTACGATCAGCTCGACGGGCAGGGAAATCTCGGTGCGCTCGGGCGCTTCCGCGAGCAGCAGCTCGACGCCGCGGCGGCCGAGCGCCTCCTTGTCGACCGCGAGCGTCGTGAGCGGCGGGCTTGCGTGCGCGGCGGCCGGGATGTTGTCGAAGCCGACGATCGCGATGTCGTCGGGGATGCGCAGCCCGCGCGCGGTGCAGACGCGCTGCGCGGCGAGCGCGGCCGCGTCGTTGTACGCGAACACGGCTTCCGGGCGCGGGCCCGGCGCGTCGAGCAGCTGCTCCATCGCCCGCGCGGCGCCGGTGTCGGGATCGAGCCCCGCATCGATCGTCACTTCGTACGCGGGATCGAACAGCCGCCCGGCCTCGAAGAACGCGCGCCGGTAGCCGATCGCGCGCTGCGCGATGCTGTAGTGCGCGGGCGAGCCGCCGATGAATGCGATCCGCGTGCGGCCGGTGGCGAGCAGGTGGCGCATCGCGAGCGCCGCGCCCGTTGCGTTGTCGATGTTCACCGAGCGCAGCCCGGGCGCCCACAGGTCGATCAGCACGAGCGGGCGGCCGGTCGCGGCGAGCGCCTCGATCGTCTCCGGCTCGATGAAGCCGGCCACCGCGATCGCGTCGGGCGCGTGCGGGCGCATCTGGCGCAGCACGTCATCGTTCGGCCCGACCGTGAGCAGCGTCGGCACGATGCCGCGCTCGCGGCACGCATCCTCGACGCCGTGCAGCACGTGCGAGAAGAACGGGCTGGCCGGAAAGCGGTTGTGCTGGCGATGCAGCAGGAAGGTGAGCCGGCGGATGCGCGGCCGCAGTTGCGCGGGATCGTAGCCGAGCCGCTGCGCGATCTCGACGATGCGCGCACGCGTCGCTTCGGACAAGCCCGGCTGGTTTTTCAGCGCGCGGGAGACGGTGCCGATCGAGACCTCTGCCGCCCGTGCCACATCGCGAATGGTCGTACCCATCGTTCGGGGTCCGGTTTGTTTAGGGTGAGAGCGATTGTATAGTAAAACGTATTGCGGAATTCGGGCCGGATAGCCGGGGAATACCCGCAAATTCCCGTGTTTTAGGCGCTAATCTGCGAAAACACCGTTACTAAAAATACTAAACAAAACGCGAAAAAGGCAAGGTGAACGTGCGGGTGCATGGCGAGCGGGAAACGGGCGGCAAGCGGGCTGGCTTCACGCATTCGCGCGAGTCGTGCGCGGTTGCCTCCGCGGGTCGCCGGACAGGCGCAGTGCGACTAACGGTCCGGCTGCATGGCGGGTGGACGTGCGCCATCACCGCACCGGGCGCCGCCGTGTCTGCAAGCGGCGGTCACCCGCCGTTCAGCGGATTGCCACGGCCGGCGGTTCGCCACGATGGCGCAGCGCGGCGCGCCCCGCATCGAGGTCGACGACAGCGAGCCCATCCGGCTGCTGTTTCGCGCGCCGCTTCGCGAGCGCGGCGACCGACGCGATCTCGTCGCTGCCGTAGCGTTTCGCGCCGTGCGCGCCGGCCGCCACGCCGACCGCGCCGATCGCCATCGTCACGAAGCCGAAGAACGCCGGGTTGCCGTGGCGGTCCTCGCCGTGCAGCCCGCCCGCCTGCCGGTCGGCCTGCGTGTAGAAGAGCTGCGCGCCTGCGTTGAAGCGGGCGATCGCGTCGGCGGCGCGTTCGCGCCAGTCGTCGCGCTGAAACAGCACGAGGAAATCGTCGCCGCCGACGTGCCCGAGAAAGTCGCGCTGCGGGTCGCACACGCCGGCCAGCACTGTCGCCGCGAACTTCAGCACCTCGTCGCCCTGCCAGTAGCCGTACTGGTCGTTGAACGGCTTGAACTGGTTCAGGTCGACGTAGCACGCATGAAAGCCGGCGTCGCGCTGGAGCAGGCGGTCGATGTGCGCGCTGATCGGGATGTTGCCGGGCAGGAACGTCAGCGGATTCGCGTAGCGCGCGGCCTCGATGCGCATCTCGGTCACCGCGCGCACCAGGCTCTCGCCGGTGCCGAGCCCGACGTAGCGGCCGTGTTCGGTGATCACGAAGCCGTCCGCGAGATAGCGCTGGTCGTGGCTCGCGAGCAGCATCGCGAGTTGCTCGAAGGTCGTCGCGTTGTCGATCATCAGCGGCGCGTCGTTCGCGAACTGCAGGCACGGCTTCTTCCCGAACACCTCGCGGTGATACGGCAGCGCGAAGCGGTCGATGAAGCCGCGGCGATTCACGAGCGCGACGGGCCGCCCGCGTTCGACGAGCGCGACCGCATGCAGGTCGGGCATCCGGTTGAACAGGTCGAGCACGTCGTTGCTGGTCGCGTCGCGCGGCAGCGCCGGCGCCGGCACCAGCATCTTCCCGGCGATCGTGCCGGCCGGCCGCACCGAGCGCGTCGCGCCGGGAAACACCGCGATGTGCGGCGCGCGGATCGCATCGCGCGCGGCCGGCGCGACGACCCGCGACGGCTGCGCGTTCGGCCGGCCGAGCAGGAAACCCTGCACGCAGCAGATGCCCATGTCGCGCACGACGATCAGGTCGCTTTCGTTCTCGATGCCTTCCGCGATCAGTTTCGCGCCGCTCGCCTGCGCGAAGTGCTGCATTGCCTTCACGGCTTCGAACTTAAGCGGGTCGCGGGCGATGTCGTGGATGAAGAAGCGGTCGATCTTCACGACGTCGGGATGCAGGCGCAGCCACAGGTTCATGCTCGCGTTCGCGGTGCCGTAGTCGTCCAGCGCGAACTGGATGCCGGCGTCGCGCAGCGACGCGACCGCCGGGCCGATCTGGGCGACATCGGGAATCGCGTTCTGCTCGGTCAGCTCGATCACGATGCGCTCGGCGCCGATCCGCGCGCGGACGAGGAGCTGGCGTGCCCGCTCGCGTTCGCTGGCGAGCTTCAGGATCGTTCCGGCACTGAAGTTGAGGAACAGCTTGCCGTCGCAGCCGAGCGCCGCGAATGCATCGAGGCAGGTGCGCGCGGCGGCCTGTTCGAGCGCGATCGTTTCGCCTTCGCGCGCGGCCTGCGCGAACAGCGCGGCGGGCGGTTCGAGGTCGGTGCCGCGCGGGCCGCGTATCAGGCCCTCGTAGCCGACGACCGTTCCCGACCCGAGATCGACGATCGGCTGGAAGACGGCGGCGAGCGCGCGATCCGCGATCAGGCGCGGGATGCTGGCGGCAGCGGAGTCGGAGTGGGGCGCGGGCATGGGCGAGGGCAGCCGAATCGACAGGACGCCCGGCATAACGGCATCGCCCGCGGAGAATTGAATGAAGATTTCGTGACGCGATGAGCGGTGGTGGTGCATTGCGCCTGGGGCGCATCGGGAAGGGCGGTGCGGCGGGAAGCGCGGTGCGGCGGTGCGGCGGTGCGGCGGGAAGGCGGAAGGCGGAAGGCGGAAGGCGGAAGGCGGAAGGCGGAAGGCGGAAGGCGGAAGGCGGAAGGCGGAAGGCGGAAGGCGGAAGGCGGAAGGCGGAAGGCGGAAGGCGGAAGGCGGAAGGCGGAAAGGCGGAAAGGCGGAAAGGCGGAAAGGCGGAAAGGCGGAAAGGCGGAAAGGCGGAAAGGCGGAAAGGCGGAAAGGCGGAAAGCGAGAACGTCGGGACGGCACCACTCGAGGGCCGTCCCGCCTGCTCGTCAGCGCTTGCCCGGGCTCAGCGCGCCGGACGCAGATGCCGCGTCGCCCTCGTCGTGCTCGCCGGTCGTGTCGCGCGCGCCCCAGCGCTGCGCGAGCGCCGCGCACGCCATCAGCTGGATCTGGTGGAACAGCATCAACGGCAGCACGATCGCGCCGACCGCGTTCGCCGAGAAGATCACCTTCGCCATCGGGACGCCGGCCGCGAGGCTCTTCTTCGACCCGCAGAAGATGATCGTGATCTGGTCGGCGCGGTTGAAGCCGAGCCGCTTGCTGACGAACGCGGTCAGCAGCAGCGCGATCGCGAGCAGCACGAGGTTGACGACGAGCAGGCCGCCGAGCGCGCGCGGCGGGATCTGGTGCCACAGGCCTTCGTTGACGGCCTCGCTGAAGGCGACGTAGACGACCAGCAGGATCGAGCCCTGGTCGACGAAGCGCAGCACGCCGCGGTTGCGGTCGATCCAGCCGCCGATCACGGGCCGCAGCAACTGGCCGGCGATGAACGGCACGAGCAGCTGCATCACGATGCTGCCGACGGTGCTCCACGGCGACGCGGCGGCCGCCGACTGCGACGTGATCATCAGCCCGACGAGCGCCGGCGTGACGAAGATCCCGAGCAGGCTGGACGCGGATGCCGCGCACACGGCGGCCGGCACGTTGCCCTTCGCGATCGACGTGAACGCGATCGACGACTGGACCGTCGACGGCAGCGTGCACAGGAACAGCACGCCCGCATACAGCGTCGGCGTGACGAGCGGCTGCAGCACGGGCTTCAGCGCGAGGCCGAGCAGCGGGAACAGCGCGAACGTGCTGAGCAGCACGACCGCGTGCAGCCGCCAGTGGGTCGCACCCGCGACGACGGCCTCGCGCGACAGCTTCGCGCCGTGCAGGAAGAACAGCAGGCCGACGGCGATGTTGGTCGCCCAGTTGAACGCATGGGCGGCCGGGCCGCGGCACGGCAGGAGGCTCGCGAGCACGACGGTGCCGACGAGCGCGAGCGTGAAGTTGTCGGGGAGAAAACGGGGACGGACCATCGGGAACTCGATTCGGAAACGACCAGGGCGCGCGTCGCGCGCGCGGATGGCGCCATTGTCCCGGTCGGCGATTCACTACACAAATGCATTGTGGGAATCGATTGATGAGCCAATCTCATGCACCAGCGCCCGCGGCGCCGGCCCGGCCGTGCGCAAAACGGCAGAAGAATGTTCTGTCGCGGTCGCGCCCGGAAGTGAAAAAACCTAGCAGTAACATGGTGTTACACCGATGCCGGCGACATAACACTTTTTGGCTCGACACGCTTTCGGCCCGCTCATAAATTACTGCTGAAAGCCTTGGGTCGGCCGAAAGGAGCCGGCGGCGGGCGTGGACAGGCACTGAACGATGACGGAACGGGTGAAACGGAAGATCGGACGATGGGTGGCAGGCGTGCTCGGCGCGCTGCTGTTGCCGCTCGCGCTCGCGCAGCCGCCCCACGGCGGTCATGCGTTCGGCGGCCAGGGCTTCGGCGGCCACGGCTTCGGTGGCGGCGACATGCGCGCGTACGGTCAGCCGGCTGGTGGCGGGCCCGTCTGGCGCCGCGTGGCGCCTTCGCCCGGTGCACGCGCCGGCGGTGTGAACGGCTACGGCTCCCGCTGGGGGCTGCGGCCGACGCCGTCGTATGGCCATTACGCCGCGCAAAGCCCGTATCGTCCGATCAGCGCCGACGTGCGCCAGGTGCCGCGCCCGCCGGGCGGCGGCAACGTGCCGCTGCGTGCCGGTTCGATCCGCGCCGACGTCGCGCGCTACAACGAGGAGCGCGGCGGACGTCCGATGCCGCCGCCCCGCTCGCAGGAAGAGCCTGCGCACTCGCCGTCTTTCTCCCCGTTCTACCGAAACTGAGCGCCCGCGCGCTCGGCCCTCCGCCGGCTGATGCGAATTCGCCACAGTCGCGCACAGATTTCCGCTGATTTTCCCGTCGCATTGCGCTATCTTTCGCGCCCGGCTCGCGTGTGCCCCGCTGCCGTCCCGCCGCGCGACCGCGTTCGTGCGGGGCCGCCGGCAGGTGCCCGGCCATGTATCCATTCCGCGAAGTTAATGCTGGCGCTATACCAGCAATAAGTGTGCGCAATTTTGGCCGGACGAATGATCCGTAAAGATGGCTGCGCCCCATACGACGCAAGCACTCGGCTCCAAAAAACAACGCTCGCGCCACTTATCGACCATTCGACAAAATCTGGAGATCCAATGAAAGCATTCGCTCGCCGTGCGTCGCGCACGTCCGTCAAGCTGATCGCCGCGGCCGCCTGCGTGGCGGCTACCGCACCCGTCCATGCACAGTCGAGCGTGTCGCTCTACGGTCAGGTCGACGAATGGGTCGGCGCAACCAAGTTCCCGGGCGGCAACCGTGCGTGGAACGTGAGCGGCGGCGGGATGTCGACGTCGTACTGGGGCCTGCACGGCGCCGAGGATCTCGGTAACGGCTACAAGGCGATCTTCACGCTGGAAAGTTTCTTCCGCGCACAGAACGGCCAGTTCGGCCGCTTCCAGGGCGACACGTTCTTCGCGCGCAACGCCTACGTCGGCATCGATTCGCCGTACGGCACGGTCACGGCCGGCCGCCTGACCACGCACCTGTTCCTGTCGACGATCCTGTTCAACCCGTTCTACGACTCGTACACCTTCTCGCCGATGGTGTACCACGTGTTCCTCGGCCTCGGCACGTTCCCGACCTACCCGAGCGACCAGGGTGCCGTCGGCGATTCGGGCTGGAACAACGCACTTTCGTACACGTCGCCTTCGTTCGGTGGCCTGAATTTCGGCGCGATGTACGCACTCGGCAACCAGGCCGGCGACAACGGTTCGAAGAAGTGGAGCGCGCAGTTCAACTATGCGAACGGCCCGTTCGCGGCGACCGCGGTCTACCAGTACGTGAACTTCAACAACGGCCCGCGTGACCTGAGCGCGCTGGTGGCCGGCATGAAGAGCCAGGGCATCGCGCAAGTCGGCGCGACCTACGACCTCAAGTACGTGAAGCTGTTCGGCCAGTACATGTACACGAAGAACGACCAGGTCGCGGGCAGCTGGCACGTGAACACCGCGCAGGGCGGCGTGTCGGTGCCGCTCGGCGTGGGCAACGCGATGGCGTCGTACGCGTACTCGCGCGATTCGGGCGGCCTCGACCAGACGCGCCAGACCTGGGCCGTCGGCTACGACTATCCGCTGTCCAAGCGCACGGACGTCTACGCCGCGTACATGAACGACCACATCAGCGGCCTGTCGACCGGCAACACGTTCGGCGCCGGCATTCGCGCGAAGTTCTGACGCGCACGCGCGGCCGGTGCGCCGGACGCGTGTGAAAAACGCGTCCGGACTGCATGTTTTCCCGCCAAAACGGCGCTGCGACCCCGCGGCGCCGTTTTGCCTTTCTTGACCTTTCTGTTTCCCCGCCTTTGTTACCCTATCTCGTAATTGGACCATTCCCCCGTCATTACGAGCTAGTTCGATGGATACCCTCGTCAGCATGAATGTGTTTCGCTACGTCGTCGAAGTGGGCAGCTTCGTCGGCGCGGCCGAGCGCATGCAGATGTCGGCTGCGATGGCGAGCAAGCACGTGATGCATCTCGAGCAGCAGCTCGGCGCACGGCTGCTGCATCGCACGACACGACGCGTCGCCCCTACCGAGGCGGGACGCGAATACTATGAGCGCCTCGTGCAGGCGCTGTCCGAACTCGACGAAGCCGGGCAGGCCGTCGGCGCTGCGAGCGTGGTGCCGCAAGGCCGGCTACGCGTGACGTCGCTATCGGCGTTCGGTCTGCGGCACGTGATGCAGGCCGTCACCGATTATGCGAGCCGGTTCCCGGACGTGACCGTCGACATGACGCTGTCCGATCGCGTGGTCGACCTGATCGAGGAAGGCTACGACGTCGCGGTGCGCGCGGCGCCGAACGGATTGAAATCGTCGTCGCTGGTCGCGCGGCAGATCGCGACCGCGCACATCCTGCTGGTCGCGTCGCCCGAGTATCTCGAGAAGCACGGCACGCCCGCGACGATCGGCGATCTCGCGCACCACAACTACCTGCGGCGCGACTCGAATTCGACGATGCTCGACTCGCTGGTGATCGACGCGGCCGCCGCGTCGCGCGTGAACCTCAACGGCAACCTGATCGTGAACCATCTCGAAGGGCTGCGTGCGGCCGTGCTCGCGGGCGCGGGCATCGCGCTGCTCGGCACCGAGGTGGTCGGCGACGACATCGAGTCCGGCCGGCTCGTGCCGGTGCTGCTCGATGCGGTGCCGCCGCACGAGGCGCCGATCTACGCGGTCTACGCGAGCCGTCGTCACGTATCCGCGAAGGTGCGTTCGTTCGTCGACTTCCTGGCCGCGCGTTTCGAAGGGCAGTCGCTGTGCCCGTCGATCGAATCGCGCCTGCGCGTGCTGCCGATCACGCGGATGAAGCGCGTGGTCTGAACCGCCGTGTGCCCCGCTGCAGCGGGGCAATGAAAAAGCGCGAACCGCTGCGGTTCGCGCTTTTTGTTTTGTCCGACGGCATGCGCGCCGACGGCGGCCGCGATGGCCGCCGCATCCGTCAGCGTGGAATGCCGAGCCGCGCCTTCGCGTCGTCGTATTCGCGCTTCAGTCGCTCGACGAGCGCGCCCACGCTCGGCAGGTCGTCCATCAGGCCGACGCCCTGCCCGGCGCCCCAGATGTCCTTCCACGCCTTCGTCTTGTCGTTGCCGAAATTCATCTTGGTCTTGTCGGATTCCGGCAGCGCCTCCGGATCGAGGCCGGCCTTCTCGATGCTCTCCCGAATGTAGTTGCCGTGCACGCCCGTGAAGAGGTTCGTGTAGATGATGTCCGACGATTTCGCGTTCACGATCGCGTGCTTGTAGTCGTCGATCGCGTGCGCTTCCTGCGTCGCGATGAAGCGCGTGCCCATGTACGCGAAGTCGGCGCCCATCGCCTGCGCCGCAAGGATCGAGCCGCCGTTCGCGATCGCGCCGGACAGCACGATCGGGCCGTCGAAGATCTTGCGGACTTCGCCGACGAGCGCGAACGGCGACGTCGTGCCCGCATGGCCGCCTGCGCCGGCCGCGACGAGGATCAGCCCGTCGACACCGGCTTCGAGCGCCTTCTGCGCGTGGCGCAGGTTGATCACGTCGTGCAGCACGATGCCGCCGTAGCTGTGCACCGCGTCGACGATTTCGCGCGCCGGTGCGCGCAGGCTCGTAATGAAGATCGGCACCTTGTGCTCGACGCACACGCGTACGTCGTGCTCGAGCCGCGCATTCGACTGGTGGACGATCTGGTTGACCGCGATCGGGCCGATCACCGCGCCGGGATTCCTCGCCTGGTGGTCGGCGAGCTCGGACTGGATCTGCGTGAGCCATTCGTCGAGCAGTTCGGCCGGACGGGCGTTGAGCGCGGGGAACGAACCGACGATGCCTGCCTTGCATTGCGCGAGCACGAGTTCGGGGTAGCTGACGATGAACATCGGCGACGCGATGACGGGCAGCGTCAGGTTCTGCAGGACGGTGGGCAATGCCATGTGATGTCTCCAGTCTCCAGGGGCGCCCGCGCGGTCGCGCCGGCGCCATGCTTTGCGGTCGAACGGTGATTCGAGTGTAGCGGTAAAACGAGGTCGTCCTTATTAATACGAACGATCGTGCGATTCTACGCGAGCTTAACAAAATGCGTGGCGTGCCGGCAATCGAGGGAGTGTTCTCTTTCTACGGATTCTGGCTGTTGCCCCGCTGTGCAGAGGCGCAAGCGCTCCTAAAATAGCGGCCATAACAAACCAACGAGAAATAAACCATGTCGTTTGAGGCGTTTGCACCGTTTCGCGTGACGGTGCAGGACACCGACATCTTCGGTGTCAAAGGAGGCGCGGGTCCGCCGCTCCTGTTGCTGCACGGACATCCGCAAACCCACATGATCTGGCATCGCGTTGCGGCGACGCTCGCGAATCATTTCACGGTGATCGCCACCGACCTGCGCGGCTACGGCGCGTCGGGCAAGCCGCCGAGCGACGCGCAGCACGTGCCGTATTCGAAACGGGCGATGGCGGCCGACCAGGTCGCCGTGATGCGGCATTTCGGCTTCGAGCACTTCCATGTGTGCGCGCACGATCGCGGCGCGCGGGTCGCGCACCGGCTCGCGCTCGATCATCCGGACGCGGTCGAACGGATGATGCTGCTCGACATCGCACCGACGCTCGCGATGTACGAGAAAACCGATCGCGCGTTCGCGACCGCGTATTTCCACTGGTTCTTCCTGATCCAGCCGGAGCCGCTGCCCGAGACGCTGGTCGGCGCGCATACCGATGCGTATATCGAGCGCGTGATGGGCAACCGGTCCGCCGGGCTGGCGCCGTTCGCACCCGAGGCGCTCGCCGCGTACCGCGCCGCGCTCGCGCAGCCGGGCGCCGTGCATGCGATGTGCGAGGACTACCGCGCGTCCGCGACGATCGATCTCGAGCACGACCGTGCGGATCTCGAGCGCGGCAGCAAGGTTGCGTGCCCGCTGCGCGTGCTGTGGGGAGAGAACGGAATCGTCGGCCGCTGCTTCGATCCGCTCGACGAATGGCGCCGTGTTGCGCGCGACGTCAGCGGCCGCGCGCTCGAGTGCGGGCACTACATTCCGGAGGAGGCGCCCGTCGCGCTGATCGACGAACTGCTGGCGTTCTTCGAGGCGCGCGACGCGGCTGCCTGACGGTACACGCGCGGGCACGTCGGCGGCGCGGCGCGCGTGCCGGCTCGTTCAGCGGTGCGCGGCGTCGTCCTCGACGAGCGGCGGCAGCCGGCGCGGCACCGGTGTCGACTTCACGATCGCGGTGCTCGTCTCGGCGCGCTCGGTCACTTTCGACAGGATGTCGTCGAGGTGCGCGATCGTGCGCAGGTAGAGCCGGCAGATGAAGCAGTCGTCGCCGGTCACCTTGTCGCACTCCACGAACTCGGGAATCCGCCGCAGCATCTCTTCGACGAGATGCAGCTGGCCGGGCAGCGGCTTCACGCGGACGATCGCCTGCAGCGTGTAGCCGAGCGCGCGCGGGTCGAGCTCGACGGTGAACGCGGCGATCACGCCCTGCGCCTCGAGCCGCCGCACGCGGTCGGCCGTCGCGGGCGCCGACAGCCCGATCTGCCGGGCGAGTTCGCTGGTGGCGATGCGCGCGTCGTCGGCCAGCGCCGCGAGAATCGCGCGGTCGGTTGCGTCGAGCGACGCGACGGCGGGCGGGGAAAGGCGTTTCGGCATGATCGCTTTGCTTTCGAAGGTGAATCGGTCGATTCACTTCAGTTTAGCCGTGGTTGCCGCGAAAGCAAGTTTCTAGAATCGAAGTCATCCACTCTTCTGAACGGAGTTCACGATGGCTTCGAATGAAATTCGCCGCGGCGCCGCCGAGATGGTCGTCGCGATGATGATGTCCGGCACGATCGGCTGGCTCGTGATGTCGTCGCAGCAGCCGCTGACGAACGTCGTGTTCTTCCGCTGCCTGTTCGGCGCCGCGACGCTCGCGATCGTCTGCGCGGCGTTCGGGTTCCTGCGCCGTGCACTGTTCTCGCCGCGGATGCTCGCGCTGGCGACGCTCGGCAGCGTCGCGATCGTCGCGAACTGGCTGCTGCTGTTCGCCGCCTATTCGCGCGCGTCGATCTCGATGGCGACCGCCGTCTACAACACGCAGCCATTCATGCTCGTCGCGCTCGGCGCGATCGTGTTCCGCGAGCGGATCACCGCGTCGACGGTCGCGTGGCTCGCGCTCGCCTTCGTCGGGCTCGTCGCCGTGGTGCGCGTCGAGCCGGCCGTGCTCGCGGTGCCGGGCGAATATCTGGAAGGTGTTGCGCTGTCGCTCGGCGCGGCGTTCCTGTATGCGATCTCGTCGATCGTCACGAAGCACCTGAAGGGCACGCCGCCGCATCTGCTCGCGTTGCTGCAGGCCGGCCTCGGGGTCCTGCTGCTCGCGCCGTTCGCGCACTTCGGCACGTTGCCGGCGACCGCCGGACAGTGGCTCGACCTCGTCGTGCTCGGCGTCGTGAACACAGGTCTGATGTATGTGCTGCTGTACGGCGCGATCCAGAAGCTGCCGACCGCGATGACCGGCGCGCTGTCGTTCGTCTATCCGGTCGTCGCGATCGTCGTCGATCGCGTCGCGTTCGGGCAGACGCTCGCGTGGACGCAGGTGGTCGGCGCGCTGCTGATCCTGCTCGCGGCGGCCGGCGTGAATCTCGGCTGGCGCATCGTGCCGGCCCGTCGTGCGGCCGTCGGCCACTGAAACGGTCGTGCGATTCGGCGAGCCGCTACGGGGCAGCGCAGCCGCTCGTCGAATGCGTATTTCAGGCGCGCCTATTGCGGGCAGCGGGTGCGTACATGGCGAGCAAAAGTCGTGCGCGCACACGCGTGGAAGACGCTGTAAGAAGTTGTAGGGAAACACCCGATGCGATGCGGCCGCGTCGCTCGTATGATGCGGGCTGTGACGTTGATCACGTTCACAGGATTCCGATCTCGATGCCGTTCGCCTGTCAGGCTGAACGGCTTTTTTTTATGCGCCGCTTCTCGCCAGCAGACGCCGCCGCGCATCGAGCCGCGCGAGCAACGCGCGCCGCGCGTCGTCGTCCGACGCACGCCATCCCTTGATCTCGTCGCGCGTGCGCAGGCAGCCCGCGCACCAGTCGGTGCGCGGATCGATCCGGCATACGTCGGTGCACGGCGACGCGACCGTGCCGACTGGCACCGTCACCGGCACGTCGCTCATGCGGGCTCCCGCAACGCGACGTCCGCGACCGGCGCGCCCGTCAGCGACACGAGTTCGTTCGGCGACAGGTTGAACACCGCGTGCGGATGACCGGCGGCCGCCCACACGCTGTCGAGCTCGAGCAGGTCGGCGTCGATCAGCGTGACGGGTTCGACGAGATGGCCGATCGGGCACACGCCGCCGATCGCATAGCCGGTGTTGTCGCGCACGAACTTCGCGTCCGCGCGGCCGACCGCGCCGACTTGCGCGGCGACCTTCTTCTCGTCGACGCGATTCACGCCGCTCGCGACCACGAGCACCGGCGCGCCGTCCGACTGGCGGCGAAACAGGATCGACTTCGCGATCTGCGCGACCGAGCAGCCGAGCCCGGCCGCGGCCTCGGCCGACGTCTTGCCGGTTTCGGCGAGCATCACGATGCCTTTCGCATGGCCGCGCTCGCGCAGCAGCAGCGCGACGCGTCGCGCGGAATCGGGGAGGGAATCGAATGAAGCAGGTGTCGTCATGTTGAGGAATCCATCGAATACCGGGGTCATACGCAGTTCGCGGCGTCGGCCGCGCTCTGCGCCTTGGCGAGCAGGGCGCGACCGGCGCGCGACACGTTCGCGCGGCCGATCGCGTTCGAGATGAAGTCGCCGGCGGCGACGACCTGCGCGAGGTCGATGCCGGTGTCGATGCCGAGGCCCTGCATCAGGTACAGCACGTCCTCGGTCGCGACGTTGCCGGTCGCGCCCTTCGCGTACGGGCAGCCGCCGAGGCCCGCGACCGACGCGTGGAAGATCTCGATCCCTTCGAACAGCGCCGCGTAGATGTTCGCGAGCGCCTGGCCGTAGGTGTCGTGGAAGTGGCCCGACAGGCGTTCGCGCGGGAACACGCGCGTGACGGCCGCGAGCACTTCGCGCGTGCGCGTCGGCGTGCCGACGCCGATCGTGTCGGCGATGTCGATCTCGTCGCAGCCGAGTGCCGCGAAGCGCTCGACGACGTCGACGACCGATGCGACCGGCACGTCGCCCTGGTACGGGCAGCCGAGCGTGCACGACACGCTGCCGCGCAGCCGCAGGCCCGTATCCTTCGCCGCCTTCGCGACCGGCTCGAAGCGCGCGATGCTCTCGGCGATGCTGCAGTTGATGTTCCGCTGCGAAAACGCCTCGCTCGCCGCGCCGAAGATCACGACTTCGTCCGCGCGCGCCGCGACCGCATTCTCGAAGCCCTTCAGGTTCGGCGTGAGCACCGAGTACACGGTGCCCGCGCGGCGCTCGATGCCGGCCATCACGTCGGCGCCGTCGGCCATCTGCGGCACCCATTTCGGCGACACGAACGACGCGGCCTCGACGTTGCGGAAGCCGGCGTGCGACAGCCGGTCGACGAGCGCGATCTTCACGTCGGTCGGCACGAAGGTCTTCTCGTTCTGCAGCCCGTCGCGCGGGCCGACTTCGACGATCTTGACGGCGGTGGGGAACGTCATGGTTGTCTCCTTGGTGTGCTTGTAGGTTCAGTAGCCGCGTGCGTAATCGACGATGCCGCCGACGCGCTCGCCGCGCTCGAGCGCGCGGATCTTGCCGGCGATCTGGGCGATGGCGTCGTCGCGCAGCGTCTCGGCCGAGCTGTGCGGCGTGATCGTGATGCGCGGCGCGTGCCAGAACGGATGGTCTTCCGGCAGCGGCTCGCGATGGAACACGTCGAGCGTCGCGGCGGCGATCTGGCCGCTCGCGAGCGCGTCGAGCAGGTCGGCTTCGACGAGATGCGCGCCGCGTGCGACGTTGACGACATACGCGCCGGGCGCGAGCCGTGCGAACGTGCGCGACGCCAGGATGCCGTGGGTGTCGGGCGTGCTCGGCAGCAGGTTGACGAGCACCTTCGCGCCGTCGATGCACGCATCGAATGCGCCGTCGCCGGCGAAGGTCGTCACGCCGTCGAGCTGCTTCGCGCTGCGGCTGTAGCCGCGCACGGGCAGGCCGAGCGCGGCGAGCGCGCGCGCGACCTGCGCGCCGAGCACGCCGAGGCCGAGCACGGCGACGGTGAAGCTGGCGCGCGCATGCGGTTCGAGCGGTTGCCAGCGGCGCTCGCGCTGCAGCACTTCGTATTCGTCGAAGCGGCGCAGGTAGCGCAGCACCGCGTGCGTCACGTATTCGACCATCTGCTGCGCCATGCCCGAATCCTCGAGCCGCACGAGCGGCACGTGGCGCGGCAGCGTGCCCGGATGCGCGTGCTCGAGCGCGAGGAGCGCGTCGACGCCGGCACCGAGGTTGAAGATTGCGCGCAGGCCGTCGCGCGGGGCGAAGAATTCGCGCGGCGCGCGCCAGACGAGCGCGTAGTCGGCGGCGGCCGTGTCGCCTGGCTGCCACGCGCGCAGTTCGGCTTCCGGCAGCGCATGCGCGATCTGGTCGCGCCACGCGGCCGCTTCCTGGTGCGGGGAATGGAACAGGATCTTCATTGGATGACGGCGCGCGCGCTGGCGAGGCGCGTCGCGGGAACAGCGAGCGGGGCCGGGCGCGGCGCGCCGGCGGGCGTAGCGGACATCGGGCGTCTCCTGACGACCGGGCGCCCGGCGCGTCGGCGCCCGGCCCCGGTTCCGTGTGAAGCTGACGGGAAGCCCACATTCTACGGTTTCGCGGCGCATCGCGCGCCGGTGCGCGGAGCAGGCGGACGCCCCTGCTGGCCCGCCCAATTAAAAGCAAAGCACAAAATATTGGTTCGGCCGCCGCGGACGCCGCGCCACAATCGAATCCCGTCTTCAAGCAAGCGAGGGCAATCATGCGCGCATGCAGCAAATCGGCGTGGCCGCCGCGGCTCGTCACCGTTCCGGGCCTGCACGGCAGCGAAGGCGCTCACTGGCAGACCTGGCTCGAACGGCAGTTCCCGCGCTCGCTGCGCGTCGAACAGGACGACTGGGACGCGCCCGATCTCGCGCGCTGGGCGCAATCGGTGCGCGCGTTGCTCGACCGCGAACGCGGCCCGTTCGTGCTGGCCGCGCACAGCTTCGGCTGCCTCGCGGCCGCGCATGCGCTCGCGCAGTGGCCGCATACGGGCGACGTCGCGGGCGTGCTGCTCGTCGCGCCCGCCAGTCCGAAGAAATTCACGTTTGCCGGGCCGTTCGACGCGCGCCGGCTCGCCGTGCCGTCGATCGTGATCGGCAGCGAAACCGATCCGTGGATGCCGCTCAGCGACGCGCGCACGCTCGCGCAGCATCTGGGCAGCGCGTTCGTGAACCTCGGCGACGCGGGGCACATCAACACCGCGGCTGGCTTCGGGCCGTGGCCGCGCGCGAAGTACTTCATCGACACGCTCGTCCATTGCGCGGCACCGCTGCGCTTTCGCGACGCGGACGACGGCTTCGAGGCCGCGCTCGTCGACCGCGCGCTCGCGCACGCGGTCTGACGGGCGGGCGGCGCGTGCCGCGCGCCGGCGCGCTTACGCCGCGGCGATGGGCCGCACCGCCGCCGGATCCGAATCGCTCGGCCGGCCGGGCTCGGCGTGGCCCGCGAGGTGGCGCGACGTCATGCCGTTTGCGCCACCGCCGACCGTGACGTCATGTCGGCGACGCCTCCCAACGAATGCCCACCGCTCTCCCCGAGCGGGTCCGACTCCTATCGCGTGGTGACGGGATCAGCCCGGCGACGACGCGGCCGCGCTGGAGGCGGCTGCATTCGCGGCGGGCTTCGCATCGTCGTCGTCATCGGGCGGGTAGTGCACGACGGGCGGCGCGAGCGGCGCGGCATCGGATGCGGCGGTATTCGCGCTTGCGTCGCTGTTGAACGCGCTGGCGGCGCCGCTCGATGCGCCGCCGGCCTGCTGCGTGGCGTCGGTCGCGTTGGCGTCGTGCGGCGCGTCGTCGCTGCACGCGGCGACGAAAACGGCGGCACACAGAACGACGGCGACGAAAACGCGACGCATGACTTCTCTCCTGGCAGGCTGATCGGGAAACGTTTTCGAGTATGCCGCCGCGATGCGACGTTTCGGTGAATCGTTTGCAATTCTGGCCTGATCGCGAAGCGTTTTCGTCAGGCTGACCGAATGCTGTCGCGGCGATCCACCGGCACGCATGGCGGAATTTTCCAGCAGAGGCGGATGCTGCGCGCATTTACACGGCGCGCGATGCCGCGACCCGGCCACGGCGACGCGGGCACCCTGCGCGGCATCGTAAATACGACCGGCAATTTGCGACCGATGCGCGGCCGGCCACGCCGAAAAACCGGGCGTTATTGCCACTTCGTCAGCGAACGGCCAGCCGCGCGCCAGCGTGGCGTCATGGCGGCGCGATCACCGCCGACCCGGCCCGTCTGCCGCCCGGTGCGCGCCGCGCACGGTAGCCCGCGCTGCACCTGCATGCGGCCTCCGCAGTGTCGCGGCACCCGAATTGCTCCTTGCCGATGCGTGCGCCGACCGCGCTGCCATCCGGGCACGCGGCGCACCGCCGCGTCCATCAACCATGGAGCTCGCAGAAGTCATGTCCAGCGATCGATCCGATTCTCCGTCTGCCGAACCGCCGCGCGACGCCCCGTCGCCGCTCGGGCCCGGCCATTCAGCGGCGCTGCCGCCGTTGCCGCACGAATTGCCGTCCAGTGCCGCGCGGCGCCGCTTCCTGCAATCCGCGGCGGCTGCCGCGACCGTCAGCGCCGCATCGCACGTTCATCCGCAGCCGTCGTACGCGGC
Source organism: Burkholderia sp. AU31624 (assembly GCF_020420065.1). NCBI lineage: Bacteria > Pseudomonadati > Pseudomonadota > Betaproteobacteria > Burkholderiales > Burkholderiaceae > Burkholderia > Burkholderia sp. AU31624. The sequence continues at coordinate 823,586 of NZ_JAIZRT010000003.1, read as the reverse complement.
ATCCACGCCGGCCGCGCCCCGCCGCGATACGGTGCCGGCGCAGCCCGTGCGTTTCGACATCAACGGGCGCGCGTACACGCTGCAGCTCGAACCGCGCGTCACGCTGCTCGACGCACTGCGCGAATACGCCGGGCTCACGGGCACGAAGAAGGGCTGCGATCGCGGGCAGTGCGGCGCGTGCACGGTGCTCGTCGACGGGCGGCGCATCAACGCGTGCCTGACGCTCGCGGTGATGCACGAAGGCGCGCGGATCACGACCGTCGAAGGGCTCGCGCGCGGCGGGGTGCTGAGCCCGGTGCAGCGCGCGTTCGTCGAATGCGATGCGTTCCAGTGCGGCTACTGCACGTCCGGCCAGCTCTGCTCGGCGACCGCGCTGCTCGACGAGTTCGAGGCGGGGGCCGGGAGCGCCGCCACCGACGACGTGCGGCGCCGTCCCACGCAGCTGTCGGACGACGAGATCCGTGAGCGCATGAGCGGCAACCTGTGCCGCTGCGGCGCGTACCCGAACATCGTCGCCGCCGTGCGCGCCGCGTACGCGGCGCGCGGCTAGCCGACGGAGGGCACCGCAATGGAAGCGATCTCCTACGAACGCGCGACCGACGTCGCCGGCGCCGTGCGCGCGGCGCAGCGGCCCGGCGCGGCCTTCATCGGCGGCGGCACGAACCTGCTGGACCTGATGAAGGGCGGCGTCGCGCGGCCCGTCACGCTCATCGACATCACGCGGATCGCGGGCCTGGATACGGTCGATGCGCTGCCCGGCGGCGGCGTGCGCATCGGCGCGCTCGTGCGCAACAGCGATGCGGCCGATCATCCGCGCCTGCGCGCCGACTATCCGCTGCTGTCGCAGGCGCTGCTCGCCGGCGCGTCCGCGCAATTGCGCAACATGGCGACCGTCGGCGGCAACCTGATGCAGCGCACGCGCTGCCCGTATTTCTACGATCCCGCGTTCGCGCAATGCAACAAGCGCGAGCCGGGCAGCGGCTGCGCGGCGATCGGCGGCCACAACCGGATGCACGCGATCCTCGGCGCCAGCCCCCAGTGCGTGGCGGTGAACCCGTCGGACATGAGCGTCGCGCTCGCCGCGCTCGACGCCGTCGTGCAGGTGAGCGGCCCGCGCGGCGCGCGGCAGATTCCGATCGCATCGTTTCACCGCTTGCCGGGCGATCGTCCCGAACTTGACACGACGCTCGAACCGGGCGAGCTGATCACCGCGGTGGACTTGCCGCCGCCGCGCTTCGCCGACCATGCGCACTATCTGAAAGTGCGCGATCGCGCGAGCTACGCGTTCGCGCTGGTGTCGGTCGCGGCTGCGCTGCGGATGGATGGCCCGCGTGTCGCCGACGCACGGATCGCGCTCGGCGGCGTCGCGCACAAGCCGTGGCGGGCGATGGAGGCGGAAGCGCATCTCGCGGGCCGCACACCGACCGACGCGACGTTGCGCGAGGCGGCCGCGCTGGCGTTGCGCGACGCGCGTCCGCTCGACGGTAATGGCTTCAAGGTCGCGCTCGCGCAGCGGGCGATCGTCCGTGCGGTCGAAACGGCAGCCGCCATGCCGGGAGGTGCAGCATGAACACGATGACGGGACAACCGCTGGACCGTGTCGACGGCGTGCTCAAGGTGACGGGCGGCGCGCACTACGCGGCCGAATTCTCCGATGCGCGGCTCGCGCACGCGGTGCTCGTGACGAGCACGATCGCATCCGGCCGCATCGAATCGATCGATGCGGCGCGCGCACGTGCGATGCCGGGCGTGCTGAGCGTGATCACGCATGAGAACGCGATGCGGCTGCCCAACGGCGGCCGGCCGCCGTTGTCGCCGCCGGCCGGGCGCCGGCTCACGTTGCTGCAGGACGACACGGTGCGCTACAGCAACGAACCCGTCGCGGTCGTCGTCGCCGAAACGCTGGAGCAGGCGACCGACGCCGCACATGCCGTGCAGGTGCGCTATCGCGCGACCGATGCCGTGGTGGATTTCGCGCTGGCGAAGCGCTGCGCGCGCGTGCCGCCGAAGCAGCAGGGCCGCCCGATGGATACGCAGCGCGGCGACGTCGATGCGGGCCTGCGCGAAGGCGCGGTGCGCATCGACGCGACCTATACGACGCCGATGCAGCATCACAACCCGATCGAGCCGCATGCGACGATGGCGCGCTGGGACGGCCCGACGCTCACGCTGCACGATGCGACACAGGGCGTGTCGGGCGCGAGCACGGCGGTGGCCGCGGTCTTCGGCATCACGCCGGACCACGTGCGCGTGATTTCACCGTTCCTCGGCGGCGGCTTCGGCTGCAAGGGGTCGTCGTGGTCGCACGTGTCGTTGTGCGCGATGGCCGCGAAGCAGGTCGGGCGCCCGGTTCGTCTCGCGCTGACGCGGCCGCAGATGTTCGGCCCGGTCGGCGGTCGGCCGTTCACCGAACAGCGCATCGTGCTGGCCGCGCGCCAGGACGGCACGTTGACGGCGATGCGCCACGACACGATCGCCACCACGTCGACGTTCGAGGACTGGATGGAGATGTGCGGGATGCCGTCGCGGATCATGTACGCGGTGCCGAACCACGCGACCACGCACCGGATCGTGTCGCTGAACGTCGGCACGCCGACGTTCATGCGTGCGCCGGGCGAGGCGTCGGGCTCGTTCGCGCTGGAATCGGCGATGGACGAACTCGCGTGGCGGCTCGGCATGGACCCGGTCGCGCTGCGGCTCGCGAATTACGCGGCGGTCGATCCGCAGGACGGCAAGCCGTGGTCGAGCAACAAGCTGCGCGAATGCTACGAGGTCGGCGCGCGGCGCTTCGGCTGGTCGCGCCGCACCGGCACGCCGCGCACGATGCGCGACGGCGACACGCTGATCGGCCTAGGGATGGCGGCCGCCACGTATCCGGCGAACCGCAGCGAAGCGTCGGCGCGGGCGCGCATCTTGCCGGACGGCACGGCCGAAGTCGCGTCGAGCACGCAGGACATCGGCACCGGAACCTACACGGTGATGACGCAGGTCGCGGCCGATGCGCTCGGCTTCTCGCCGCGGAACGTGCGCTTCGCGCTCGGCGATTCCAGCCTGCCGCGTGCGCCGGTATCGGGCGGCTCGCAGTCGGCGGCGAGCGTGGCGCCGGCCGTGCGCGAGGCCGCGCTGCAGGCGCGCGCGAAGCTGATCGCGCTGGCGGTCGCCGACCCCGGGTCGCCGCTGCACGGCACCGCGGCCGGCGACGTGACGGTCGACAACGGCTGGGTCGTGCATCGCGGCGAGCCGTCGCGGCGCGATCCGGCCGCGGCGGTGATCGCGCGTGCGGGCGGCCGGCCGATCGACGCGCAGGCGACGACCAAGCCGGGCGACGAGAAGTCACGCTATGCGTCCCATTCGTTCGGCGCGGTGTTTGCCGAAGTGCACGTCGACGCCGAGCTCGGCACGATTCGCGTACCGCGCATCGTCGGCGTCTACAGCGTCGGCAGCCTGCTCAACGCGAAAACGGCACGCAGCCAGTTGATCGGCGGGATGGTGTGGGGGCTCGGCACCGCGCTCGAGGAAGGCTCGCATCTCGACGTGCGGCACGGCCGCTTCACGAACGCGAATCTCGCTGAATATCACGTGCCCGTGAACGCGGACATCGGCGAGCTGGATGTGAGTTTCGTCGACGAGCGCGACACGCATTTCAATCCGCTCGGCATTCGCGGCATCGGCGAGATCGGCATCACCGGCGTGCCGGCCGCGATCGCCAATGCGGTCTATCACGCGACCGGCGTGCGGGTGCGCGATCTGCCGATCACGCTCGACAAGGTGGCGATGCCGATGCGGGCGTGAGTGTCAGCGCCGCGGCGTCCTGCGCCGCACCTCGCTGCGCAGCCAGTCGAGCCACGTGCGGATCGCCGCTTCGTGCGGATGGCCCGGGCGCCACACGACGTAGTGTGCGTACACGTCGGCAATGCGCACCGTCGATACGCGCACGAGCGTTCCGTTCGCGAGTTCGGGCTCGATCAGCGAGCGGCGCGCGAGGGCGACGCCGCGGCCCTTCAGCGTCGCGTCGATCAGCGCGTTCGGATCGGTGAAGCGCGGCGCGCGTGCGGATTCGGTGAGGTCGAGCCGCGCGGCCTGGAGCCACGGTTCCCACGGTTGCGCGGGATGACGCAGCAGCGTCGCGCGCACGAGATCGGCCGGCACGCGCGGTGCGATGCCGTCGCGATTGCGATACGCGGGGCTCGCGACCGGAAAGATCGTCTCGTTCATCAGCTTCTCGGCGACGACGCCCGGCCACGTGCCGGGCCCGTAGCGCAGCGCGACGTCGATGCGGTCGCGCTTGCGCAGCGGCGCGAGCGCCACGTCCGGGTGCAGCGCGATCGCGATGTGCGGATGCGCGGCCGCGAAGCGCGGCAGGCGCGGCGCGAGCCAGCGCTCGGCGACGCTCGGCAGCACGCTGACGTTCAGCGTGACGTCGCAGGTGCGCGGGCGACTGCGCACGGCGAGCGCCGGCTCGAACGCACGCTCGAGCACGCTGAGGCCCTGGCGTACCTGCAGGGCGAGCGCGTGCGCGGCGTGCGTCGGCGTTGCGCCGTTGCGCTCGCGCGTGAAGAGCGGATAGCCGAGCTGCGCCTCGAGCGCGCGGATGTGCTGGCTGACGGCGCCTTGCGTGAGCGCGAGTTCGTCGGCCGCGCGCGTGAAGCTCTGCAGCCGCACGGCGGTCTCGAACGCGCGCAGCGTCTGCAGCGGAGGAAGGTGGATGCGTCGCATGCGGGTATTAGTAACACTAATGTCCGAGCACGACAATTCATCGTTTGCGGCGGGCAGGCACGCGTTCCTACACTCGGTTCCGTCTTCCACAGCCTCGTCGGGCCCCCCACCATGAACGCCTATCGTCTCTATCTTTCGCCGGGCGCCTGCTCGCTTGCCGCCCACATCGCCCTGGAGGAAACCGGCGCGCCGTTCGACGTCGAGATCGTCTCCGTGCAGAAGCAGCAGAATCTCGAGGCGCGCTATCTCGCGATCAACGCGAAGGCGCGCGTGCCGGTGCTCGCGATTCCAGGCGAGCCGCACGTGCTGACCGAAACGCCGGCGATCCTCACGTATCTCGCGCGCCGTTATCCCGATGCGCAATTGCTGCCGCTCGGCGATCCGCTGCGCGAGGCACGGTGCCACGAATGGCTCGCCTGGCTGGTCGGCTGGGTGCATGGCGTCGGCTATGGCGCGCTATGGCGGCCGGGCCGCTTCATCGGCGATCCGGCCCTGCATGGCGAGGTCAGCGCGCACGGGCGACGCACCATCGAAGCCGCGAACGAAACGATCGAAGCCGCGCTCGCCGACGGCCGCACATGGGCCGAGCCGGGTGCGCATTCGATCGTCGATCCGTTCCTGTTCGTGCTGTATCGCTGGGGCGTCGCGATCGGGCTCGACATGACGCGGCATGCGGCTTGGACTGCCCACGCGCAGCGCGAGGCCGAGCGGCCGGCGTCGCGGCGTGCGCTGGCGCGCGAGGCGGTCTGACGGATTGCGCGGGCGTCGTGGCGTGCGCGGCGACGCCGGCCTGAGACGTGCGGCTGCTATTTCGCGGCGAACAGCGGATAGGTCGCGCCGGCGACCAGCGCGGCCGCGAGCCACACGACACTCCACGAACTGACCGCGAGCAGCGGTGGAATCGCGAGTGGCGTCGCGAACAGCCCCAGGTAGACGATGGTATTGGCCATTCCGAGTGCGGTGCCCGCCTGATTCGCGCCCGCGAGCGTCGCGAGCTCCGTGTACGCGACGCCGTGCCACGCGGACACGCAGATGCCGGCGAACACGAGAATCGCGACGATCGCGGCGAGCGGCACGTGCGCATGGCCGGCCGTTGCGGCTGCGAGCAGCGCGAACGAGCCGGCCGCGACGAATACCGATCCGCGCAGATACGCGCGCCGGTTGCCGTGCCGATCGGTATGACGGCCGCTCCACACGCGCATCACCATCGCGCCCAGCTGCAGCGTGACCATCGCCGCGCTGATGCCGGCGAGGCCGAGCCGGCCGAAGTCGTGCAGGAACACCGTCGCGAACGTGAGCACCGCGAACTGCGGCGCGCACAGCAGGCCGATGCCGAGCACGATGCGCCACACGGGGCCGCTCGCGAGCGGGTTGCGCCCCTGATGCGCGGACGGCTGCCGCTCGACGGGGCGATGCGTGGCCGGGTGCATCACGGCCGGTTCGGCCGGCGGCTCATGCAGCCAGCGCCAGGTGAGCGCGGCCGATCCCGCGCACAGCAGCATCAGCGCGCCGAATACCGCGGCAAAGCCGATATGCGACGCGAGCGACGGCAGCAGCGCCGCGCCGATGCCGCCGCCGAGCGGCACGGCCGTCTGGCGGATGCTCATCGCGAGCCCGCGTTCGCGCTCATCGAACCAGCGCATCACCGCGCGCCCGCTCGACCCGTTCACGCTGCCGCCGAGCAGGCCGACGCAGCACATCGCCGCGACGACGCGCATCAGCGGCGGCACGCCGTGCGTGGTCGGGACGATCGTGCCCACCATCAGCGCGAACATCGCGGCCGTCGCGACGAGCCCGGCGAGCAGCACGCGGCGGTCGCCGAAGCGGTCGGCGGCCATCCCCCAAGGCAGCTCGGACAGCGCGACGCCGAAGCCGAGCGCGCCGAGCACGAGGCCGAGCGCGCCGTTGTCGAGGTGATAGGCCGTGCGCATCCACACAGCCGTGGTCGGAATGCCGGCCGCCGCGGCCGAAAAGCTCATGTTCGCGGCGACGCCGGCCGCCAGCACGCGCCAGCGATGAGCCGCGCCGCGCACGTCGCGGGCGGGCGAGGAGGGGGAAGCGATGCACGAGGTATCCATGACGGCAGGCCCGGGTGGAAATTGACATCCACAGTCTGGCAACCTACATTAATCCTGAAAATCGGAAAGTTCTTGATGAATCGTTCGATAAAACAGGATGGTTGAGATGTCCGGACAAGACATTCCACACGACGACGGCGCGTCGCTCGCGCCGGCCGATGCCACGCTGGCCCGGCCCAACTTCGACGTGGCGGCGCTGCGCAGCCTCGTCGCCGGGGTGGATCTCGGCAGTTTTGCGAAAGCGGCCGACCGCGTCGCGCGCTCGTCGTCGGCGGTGAGCGCGCAGATTCGCAAGCTCGAGGAGCAGGCCGGCACGCCGCTGTTCGTGAAGGCGGGGCGCGGGCTGGCGCTGACCGATGCCGGCGACGCGATGCTGCGCTATGCGCGGCGGATGATCGAGCTGAACGACGAGGCGGCCGCGGCCGTGCGCGGCATGAATCTCGACGGCTGGGTGCGGGTCGGGCTGCAGGAGGATTTCGGCGAGGCGATTCTGCCCGACGTGCTCGGGCGGTTCGCGCGTGCGCATCCGAAGGTGCGGATCGAGGCGCGCGTGGCGCGCAATGCCGACTTGCTCGACCGGCTCGACGCGAACCAGCTCGATCTCGCGCTGGTGTGGGGTGACCCGGCGTCGGCGGCGCTGGTGGCGCGCGCGGGGATCGACAGCGAAGCGATCGCGCAGGTGCCGATGCAGTGGGTGGGGGCGGCGGGCGGCTTCGGCGTGCCGGGCGGTGCGGAGAAGGAGGGCGGCGCGGACGAAACAGGCGGCGATGCGGTGCGCGCGCCAGGCGAGCCGCTGCCACTCGTCGTGTTCGACCGGCCGTGCCGATTCTTCGGCGCGGCGACCGGCGCGCTCGATCGCGCGGGCGTGCCGTGGCGCGTTGCGTTCACGACCCCCAGTCTCGCCGGGCTATGGGCCGCGGCGGCGGCCGGCCTCGGGCTGACGGTGCGCTCGCAGTACGGGCTGCCCGCGTCAGTGCGCGTGCTCGATGCGGCTTCGTGCGGGTTGCCGGCGCTGCCGAGTTTGCCGCTGATCTTGCTGCGACGCACGTCGTCGGCGACGCCGACCGTCGATCGGCTCGCGCGGATCGTGAAGCAGGCGGTGCGGGATGCGACGGAGGGGACGGGGGTGGCGCTGGCGGCGTGACGAAACCTTCGATTGCCGTGGCAGGGTGTTGTTCGGCACTCCCTCTGCCGATCGGTCGAATGGATCGATCAGGTGAACCTGACTACAGTGATGATCACTTGAAACGGAGGTCATCATGCGAAACGCAAATACGCCCGGCGCCAGTGCGGCCGATCCGGCCCAAAGGGCAGATGTCACGATCCGCGGTGACGGGGCGTCAACTGATCGACTCGTGCCTGGCGATCCGCCTGTTCGGTTCGGTATCCTGCAAGGGCAGGCGTGGATCGCGGACGATTTCGATGCCCCGCTGCCCGATTACCTGCTGGATGCCTTCGAAGGGCGCTGATGCGGCTGTTGCTCGATACGCACATCTTTTTGTGGATCGTGACCAATGACCCCAGGCTGAGCGCAACGGCGCGCCGGCTGATCTCGGCCGCCGACGTACGTTTCGTCAGCAGCGCGAGTATCTGGGAGGCCGCCATCAAGGCCGGCCTGGGGAAGCTCGATATCGACGTCGGCAAGCTGATCGGAGCGATCGGCTCGAGCGGGATTCGCGAGCTACCCGTTCGGGCCGCGCATGGGGCCGCGGTCCGTGATTTGCCGCACCACCATCGTGATCCATTCGATCGCTTGCTGGTCGCGCAGGCTCGTCACAAGCCGCTTCAGCTCGTGACGGCCGATGCCTATCTCGCGCGGTACGACCGGTCTCTCGTTCTGACAGTTTGAAGCAATCTGTCGGGGCGAAATCGATCGGTCGCCTGCACGTCATGTGGCGTCGCGGTTCATGCTGCCGCGACGTCCGGCTCGATTTCGTCCAGCTCCGCACAAATGGCCGCCAGCCGCTCCTTCAACCCTTCACTCGCCGGCACGAACGGCAGCCGCAACCCGTCCTCGCACCACCCTTGCGCGGCCAGCACGGCCTTCACCGGCGCCGGGTTCGGCTCCGCGAACAGCGCCGCGACGAGCGGCTGCAGCGCGACCGACAGGCGCCGCGCATCGGCGAGCCGGCCGTCGCGCAGCAGCATATGGATGCGCACATGCCATTCGGGCAGCACGTGCGCGCTGCTCGCGATCGCGCCGTGCGCACCGGCGCACATCGCCGCGAAGTTCTGATTGTCGTCGCCGGACAGGATCGCGAGCGGCGTGTCGTGCACGAGCCGGCTCATCCGGTCGAGCGTGCCGCCGCATTCCTTGATGCCCGCGACGCGCGGGTCGCGCGCGAGCGCCTGCAGCGTGTCCAGTTCGACGTTCACGCCGGTGCGGTACGGGATGTTGTAGACGAGCACCGGCAGGTCGGCCGCGTCGACGATCGCCTCGACGTGGCGGCGGATGCCGTCCTGCGTCGGCCGCACGTAGACGGGCGGCGTGACGAGCAGCCCGTCAGGCCGCAGCGCCGCGAGTTCGCGCGCACGGGCAGCCGCGAAATGCGTCGCGCTCGCGGTCAGCCCGACGACGATCGGCAGCCCGGGTGCCGCGTCGCGCAGCGTCGCGAACACCGCGTCCTGTTCGCGAGCGTCGAGCAGCACGCCTTCGCCGGTCGTCGCGCCCGCGACGAAGCCCGCGAGGCCCGCGGCCGCATAGTGGCGCGCGAGTCGCGCGAGCGCGGCATGGTCGACTTCGCCGTGGTGGAACGGCGTGATGATCGGCAGCCAGATACCTTCGAAACGTGTGTTCATGCAAAGCCTCAGGGTGGAAACGGAGTGGGAAGGAACCGTTCCGCCGGCGGAGAGCCGGAGCGAGGCGTGCGAGCAAGGAGAAAGAAACGACCTGCGGGCATCCCGTCCGGCATTCGCCTGACGGGACGCGACGTCCCCGTCAGTCGAGGAGTCGTTTTTTCAGTTTCAGCCCGGCCGCGCGCGCACCTGCCGCGACGGCGGCGAGGATCGGAAGCGAGCGCAGGGCAGCGGACATGGAGGAACCGGGAAATGGGCTGAGCGGCGATCTTAACACCGGTTCCGATCCGCGCGCGAGCGCCTGCCGTCGTTTAGCAGGATTCGAGATTTGCTTTCCACGACTGATTGGAAAGCGCGCCGCGCCCGGCCGCTAGAATGCCCGCTTACGTTTCGATGACAGCGCGTACGCGTGCCGTCACGCACATTCACCACCACTGGAAACGGGGCATATCACGATGGCAAGCATGAAGGGGATCGGCCGCTGGCTGCACACGGGCGCGGCGGCGGCGCTGGTCGTGGCGGCGACGGCCGCGCACGCGGATACGTCGATCCTGAACGTGTCGTACGACGTGACGCGCGAACTGTACAAGGACATCAACGCGGGTTTCGCCGCTGCCTACAAGCAGAAGACCGGCGAGACGGTCGCGATCAAGCAGTCGCACGGCGCGTCGAGCGCGCAGGCGCTGTCGGTGCTGCAAGGGCTGCAGGCCGACGTCGTGACGATGAACCAGCCGAACGACATCGACCTGCTCGCCGAGCGTGGCCAGCTGCTGCCGAAGGACTGGCGCGCGCGTTTCCCGGACAACAGCTCGCCGTACTCGACCACGATGGTGTTCCTGGTGCGCAAGGGCAACCCGAAGGCGATCAAGGACTGGAGCGATCTCGCGAAGCCGGGTGTCCAGGTGATCATCGCGAACCCGAAGACGTCGGGCAACGGCCGCTATGCGTATCTGGCCGCGTGGGGCTTCCAGAAGCAGAAGGGCGCGACCGACCAGCAGGCGATCGACTTCGAGAAGGCGATCTTCCGCAACGTGCCGGTGCTCGACTCCGGCGGCCGCGGCGCGACGACGACGTTCACGCAGCGCGGCATCGGCGACGTGCTGGTCACGTTCGAGAATGAAGTCGCGCTGATGGACACCGGCGCATCGGGCGCGCAGTTCGACGCGGTGTATCCGTCGGCGAGCATCCTCGCGGAGCCGCCCGTCGCCGTCGTCGACAAGGTTGTCGACAAGAAGGGCACGCGCAAGGTCGCGCAGGCGTATCTCGACTACCTGTACACGCCGGAAGCGCAGGAAATCATCGCGCAACACCATTTGCGCCCGCGCGACGCGAACGTGCTGAAGAAGCATGCGGCCGAATTCAAGTCGCTGAAGACGTTCAGCGTCGAGCAGGTCTTCGGCAGCTGGGCGAACGCGCAGAAGACGCACTTCGCGGACGGCGGCACGTTCGACCAGGTGATCGTCGACCGCAAGTGAGCGCCGCGCGCAGCGCGCCCTCGCCCATCCGCCGACGATGCAGCCGGCCGCTTCCGCGGCCGGTTTTTTTTGCGCCGCGCGGCCGGTGGCGCGACGGATTTCCATTCCGAACCGGCACGCATACCCGGCCGCCGCCGCGCGTGCTACGCTCATCGCCTCCCTGTTTCCGGCACCGCGCGATGAACGTCGATTCGTCCTCCCCAGCCTCCCGCGGCCGTGGCCGCAAGCTCTGGTCGGGCACCCGCCCGGTGATTGCGTACGGGATGCCGCCGCTCGGCTGGCGCGACCTCTATCACCGCGCGCTGACGGTGAGCTGGCCCGTATTCTTCCTGTCGCTCGCCGTGCTGTTCCTGCTGCTCAATGGCGCCTTCGCGACGCTCTACCTGCTTGGCCATGCGCCGATCGCGAACCAGTCGCCGGCCGGCTTCGGCGGCGCGTTCTTCTTCAGTGTCGAGACACTCGCGACCGTCGGCTATGGCGACATGCACCCGCAGACCGTCTATGCGCACCTGGTCGCGACGTTCGAGATCTTCGTCGGGATGTCGGGCATTGCGATGGCCACGGGGCTCGTGTTCGCGCGGTTTTCGCGGCCGCAGGCGAAGATCCTGTTCGCACGCTACGCGATCGTCCGGCCGTTGAACGGCAGGATGACGCTGATGGTGCGCGCCGCGAATGCGCGCCAGAACGTGATTGCCGAGGCGCAGGCGAAACTGCGGCTGATGCGCGTCGAAGGCACGCACGAGGGCTACACGTTGCGCAAGATCCACGACCTGGCGCTCGTGCGCAGCGAGCATCCGATCTTCCTGCTCGGCTGGAACCTGATGCACGTGATCGACGAATCGAGCGCGCTGTTCGGCGAGACGCCCGAATCGCTCGCCGCGCGCGACGCGTCGTTACTGATCACGATCGAAGGCTCGGACGAGACGACCGCGCAGGTGATGCAGGCGCGTCACTCGTGGGAGCATGACGAGATCCGCTGGCGTCACCGCTATGTCGACCTGATGCACGACGAAGACGGCATCACGCACATCGACTACACGCATTTTCATGAGGTGGTGCCGGTCGACGCCGATACCGACGAGCGCGGCTCGCCGGGTGCGGTGGTCAACGCCGGCGCCGCGACGTCGGGCCCGGCCGCGTAGCGGCGCTCGCGGGCGGGCCGGTCGTGCCGCTCCCGAGCGACGCGTCTACACGTCACGCATGCAGCAGGCGCGCCGCTTCGCGCTGTTCGATCGCGACCGCGCGGCGGAATGCGTCGCGATCCTCGGCGCGCGCGACGTAGTCGCCGAGCACGCCTTCGTGCGGCAGCAGATGCGCGTCGAAGGCGATCTTCAGCGTGCTGGCGAGCAGCAGGTCGGCCGCCGTGAAGCGGTCGCCGACGAGCCACGGACGATGGGCGAGCGCTTGCGCGAGTGCGCGCTGCACGCGCGTGATGTTGCCCCAGCCGAATGCGACCGGATTTCCCGACGCGCCGGTGAATTTTTCGGCCATCGCCGGTTCGAGGCAGGTCGGCGTGAAGAACATCCATTGGAGGAAACGGCCGCGCAGCGGATCGTCGGGCGCGACGCCGAGCCCGGCAGCCGGGCAGCGGTCGGCAAGATAGAGCAGCACGGCGCCCGATTCGGCGAACGGCATGCTGCCGTCGTCGAGTGCGGGCAGCTTGGCCATCGGGTTGACCTGCACGAACGCGTCGCTGCCCTGTTCGTGCGAACGCAGGTCGATCGGCACGAGTTCGTACACCACGCCGAGTTCTTCGAGCATCCACAAGGCCCGGAATGCCCGGGTCTTCGGCCAATAGTAGAGCTTCATCTTGCCTCCGCGTTGGGGTGCAACTGTCGGTCCGGTGGATGCTCCAGCGTACCCGAGCAGCGGCGGTTCGGACAGGGGCGCCCGGCGAGGGGCGCCCGGCTAGGGGCGCCCGGCGAGGGGCTTCCCGCCGCGCGCGGCTATCTGCGTGTGATGACCCGATGCGTTATGTGTCGGGCGTGAATTAGGCAGAAGTCCGGGCAAAGCCTTACGATACAAGAAGGTTTGGTTATGACTAGTTATACTTAAACTAGTTATAAATTTTGCGGAAATCCCGGTATTGGCTGGCATCCCGCACACGGCATCACGGAGGCCGCAGCGTCCGCGCACACGCCAACACCGGCATCCTTCCGCAAGCGCCGATGCATCGCGAAACAGGGAAATCATGGGAGACAACTCACGCATGGCAAACGACGATCGCACCACGATCATTCCGAGAAGAACGCCGGAATCGGCGGCGATGGTGGCCGAAGTCAAGCGGGCGATGTCGATCGCCGCGCGGATCAATCGCCTGACGTTCGACGATGCCGCCGAGGTGCGCACATTATTCGGAGAGCTGATCGGCACGCAGGTGGATGACGGCTTCGTGTTGATCCCGCCGTTCCATGCGACGGGCGGCACCGGCATGACGCTCGGGCGCAATGTGTTCATCAACCAGAACTGCACGTTCTACGATCTTGGCGGGCTCGAGATCGGCGATGACGTGATGATCGGGCCGAACGTCAGCCTCATCACGTCCGGCCATCCCGTCGAACCTTCGCGGCGGCGCGACTTCGTCGTCGCGAAGCCGATCGTGATCGAACGGAACGTCTGGATCGGCGCCGGCGCGACGATCATCGGCGGTGTGACGGTGGGCGAAAACTCGGTGGTCGCGGCCGGCGCCGTCGTCACGCGGGATGTTCCGCCGAATGTGCTGGTCGGCGGCAATCCGGCGGCGGTCATCCGGTCGATTGTCGAGTAATCCGACGCGAGGACGCTTGCCCATTCGAGGCAGCCGGGATGGGCGGATGTGGATAACCGACCCCCGAGGCGACTCGAAACACTGTGCATTTGAATGGTGAGGGCGCCGCCGAGGCAGTCTGGATGCGGCTTTCTGGCAAATGCCCGATAGCGGTTGGCGGATGCGCGGGCCGTTCCGGTCGATGGTTGGAAGAAAGTCGCGCCGCGCGATCGGTTGTGGATATCCTCACGCCGAAACGACTCGGCGCCCTGTGCATTTCACAGGTGAGGGTCACCGGATGATACGGAACGCATGAAGCGGGTTGTGGACAACTCGCCCGCGACACGACGCGAAATGCTGTGGAATTCAACGGTGAGGGGCCGCGTCCGATCGGGCGATGCGCCTTTCCTGGCGCGGCTTACCGGTCTTTGCGTGGTTCGAGGCGTCGCGCATTCTAGCCGAACGCGCGCATGCTTGGCGGAACCGCGTGCGTGCCGCGATGTGGAGATCCGGTTCCGGCTGTCACCCGGAAGGCCGTGCATTTTAACGGCGAGTGCGGGTGCGTGGTCTGCAACATGCAGATTTCGCGGCGCCTCGCCGCGTTCGCAAGCGACTCGAAACGCTGCGCAATGCAGCGGCGAGTGCGAATACGCGAGCGGTGGTCGGCGCGGCAAGATGCGATCGTTCCGCCAGCGGTTCCGTCCGAAGTGGCGTGCATGTCCGGTTCGGACGCGAGCGTGCGAGCGGGGCCAACGCAAGCCCCCGTGTGGATATCCGATCACCGAAACGACTCGCGACACTGTGCATTTCGACGGTGAGCGGCGGTACCCGATCGGCCGATGAGCCTTTGCCAGCAAGGATTGCCGGCCGGTCTCGCCTTCCGCGGCGCGCATCCGTCATCGCATTGGTAGATGCGCATGCATGTGGATATCCTGCGTCGCGGACCACTCGACGCGCTGTGGTTTTCAACGGTGAGGGTGCCCGCGTGGCTGGTCGGCAATGCCGGATCGGGCGTGGATAACCGCTGTTGTGGACACTCGAAGCCCTGTGTATTTCAACGGTGAGCGCGAGCCCGCGATTGTGCCGCATGCGCGTTGCGGCGTACATGTCCGGCCGATAAACCCGCGCGCGATCCGGTGTATTTCCACGGTGAGTGTGAGTCCGCGATGGTGCGGCATGCGTGCACCAGGGCGCCCGTCCGGCGGATCGTCCCGTTCGCGACCCGGTGTATTTCCACGGTGAGTGCAGGCCCGCGATTGCGCAGCATGCGTGTTCCAGCGTGCCTTTCCGGCTGATAAACCCACTCGCGACCCAACGTACTTCCACCATGAGCGCGAGTCTGCACTTGCCCGGCATGCATGTTTCCGCACGCCTTTCCAGCCGACAAACTCACTCACGACCCTGAGCATTCGAACGCCGAAGGCGAGCCGCCGATCGACGCAACACGCCCTCACCGATGTGGATATCCGCAGCCGAAACCCACTCGCCGCGCTGTGAATTTCGACGGTGAGCGTCGAGGCAAGCGCCAAACGCATGCCGCCAACGATGTGGACATCCCGGCCTCCACGCCACTCGAAACGCTGTGCAATCGAACGGTGAGCGCGCGAGCCCGGTCGGCCGAGGGGCGCGGCGTTGTGGACATCCCGCGCCGCCGACCAATCGCAACGCTGTGCATTTCAATGGTGAGGGTCACCGCCACGAAGCGCTGAAACGCTTGTCGCACGGGGCACGAGCGCCATCCGCCCCCTACCCGGGGCCACCGTCGGACCGCCACGCGTTTCCCCGACAAGCGACCCGCCCACCCCGACGCGTCGCCCATCCCGCCCGACCGCCGTGCGCGAAAACTCTCTCAAATCCCGCCAAAAAGGTGCGCAGTTTTTCTCACAGAGGGCCCGCCCGAGCAAGATGAGAAAAAACATTCTCGGCTGCGCGCGAAAAAATAGAGCCATTCGCTGCCGCCAGTCACGCGTCGCCCGACGCCCTGCCGAGCAGCCCAGAACAGCACAATCCGGAGACATCCCCCCATGACTGCCCGCCTGCCCGTCGATGGCACGCCTGCCCTGTCCGACTACCGCCTGACCGACAACCTGACCGCGACGCGCGGCCGGATCTTCCTGACCGGCACGCAGGCGCTGGTCCGCCTGCTGCTGATGCAGCGCACGGTCGACGCCGAACAGGGGCTCAACACGGCCGGCTTCGTCAGCGGCTATCGCGGCTCGCCGCTCGGCATGGTCGACCAGCAGCTGTGGAAGGCGAAGAAGCTGCTCGACGCCGGCGGCGTGCGCTTCCTGCCCGCGATCAACGAGGAACTCGGCGGCACGGCCGTGCTCGGCACGCAGCGGGTCGAGGCCGATCCCGAGCGCACGGTCGAGGGCGTGTATGCGATGTGGTACGGCAAGGGGCCGGGCGTCGATCGCGCCGGCGACGCGCTGAAGCACGGCAACGCGTACGGCTCGTCGCCGCATGGCGGCGTGCTCGTCGTCGCGGGCGACGACCACGGCTGCGTGTCGTCGTCGATGCCGCACCAGAGCGACTTCGCGATGATCGCGTGGCACATGCCGGTCGTGAACCCGGCGAACATCGCCGACATGCTCGAATTCGGCCTGTACGGCTGGGCGCTGTCGCGCTACTCGGGCGCGTGGGTCGGTTTCAAGGCGATCTCGGAAACGGTCGAATCGGGCTCGACCGTCGACCTCGACGCGCTGCAGACGCAGTGGCCGGCGCCGGAAGGCTTCACACCGCCGGCGGGCGGCCTGCACAACCGCTGGCCCGATCTGCCGAGCCTCACGATCGAGGCGCGCCTCGCCGCGAAGCTCGACGCGGTGCGCCATTTCGCGCGCACCAACAGCATCGACAAGTGGATCGCGCCGAGCGCGCAGGCGAACGTCGGCATCGTGACCTGCGGCAAGGCGCACCTCGACCTGATGGAAGCGCTGCGCCGCCTCGACCTGACGGTGGCCGATCTCGACGCGGCCGGCGTGCGGATCTACAAGGTCGGCCTGTCGTATCCGCTCGAGATGACGCGCGTCGAAACCTTCGTCGACGGCTTGGCCGAAGTGCTCGTGATCGAGGAGAAGGGCCCGGTCATCGAGCAGCAGATCAAGGACTACCTGTACAACCGCACGGAAGGCGCGCGCCCGCGCGTGCTCGGCAAGCACGACGCCGCCGGCGCCTGCCTGCTGTCCGAGCTCGGCGAGCTGCGCCCGTCGCGCATCCTGCCGGTGTTCGCCGACTGGCTCGCGCGCCACAAGCCGGCGCTCGACCGCCGCGAGCGCGTGGTCGATCTCGTCGCGCCGCAGATCCTGTCGAACGAGGCGGACGCGGTGAAGCGCACGCCGTATTTCTGCTCGGGCTGCCCGCACAACACGTCGACGAAGGTGCCGGAAGGCTCGATCGCGCAGGCCGGCATCGGCTGCCACTTCATGGCGTCGTGGATGGAGCGCGACACGACGGGGCTGATCCAGATGGGCGGCGAGGGCGTCGACTGGGCCGCGCACGCGATGTTCACCAACACGAAGCACGTCTTCCAGAACCTCGGCGACGGCACCTACTTCCACTCGGGCATCCTCGCGATCCGCCAGGCCGTGGCCGCGAAAGCGAACATCACGTACAAGATCCTCTACAACGACGCGGTCGCGATGACCGGCGGCCAGCCGGTCGACGGCAGCATCTCGGTGCCGCAGATCGCGCGGCAGGTCGAGGCGGAAGGCGTGTCGCGCTTCGTCGTCGTGTCCGACGAGCCGGAGAAGTACGACGGTCATCACGGCCTGTTCCCGACGGGTACGACGTTCCATCACCGCAGCGAACTCGACACGGTGCAGCGCGAGCTGCGCGAGACGCCTGGCGTCACCGTGCTGATCTACGACCAGACCTGCGCGGCCGAGAAGCGCCGCCGCCGCAAGAAGGGCGA
This sequence comes from Burkholderia sp. AU31624, assembly GCF_020420065.1. Taxonomy (NCBI): domain Bacteria; kingdom Pseudomonadati; phylum Pseudomonadota; class Betaproteobacteria; order Burkholderiales; family Burkholderiaceae; genus Burkholderia; species Burkholderia sp. AU31624. The sequence continues at coordinate 805,865 of NZ_JAIZRT010000003.1, read as the reverse complement.
ATTCCCCGACCCGGACAAGCGCCTGTTCATCAACGACGCGGTGTGCGAAGGCTGCGGCGATTGCGGCGTGCAGTCGAACTGCCTGTCGGTCGAGCCGCTCGAAACACCGCTCGGCCGCAAGCGCCGCATCGACCAGTCGTCGTGCAACAAGGACTACTCGTGTGTGAACGGCTTCTGCCCGAGCTTCGTGACGGTCGAAGGCGCGGCGCTGAAGAAGGCGGCCGGTGCCGCGTTCGACGAAGCCGCGCTCGCCGTGCGCGTCGACGCGCTGCCGGTGCCGGCGACGCATCTCGACGCGGCGCCGTTCGACATGCTCGTGACGGGCGTCGGCGGCACGGGCGTGGTGACGGTCGGCGCGCTGATCAGCATGGCCGCGCACCTCGAAGGCAAGAGCGCGTCGGTGCTCGACTTCATGGGCTTCGCGCAGAAGGGCGGCTCGGTGCTGTCGTTCGTGCGGATCGCGTCGAGCGACCGGTGGCTGAACCAGGTGCGCATCGACACGCAGCAGGCCGACGTGCTGCTCGCGTGCGACATGGTCGTCGGCGCAAGCGCCGAGGCGCTGCAGACGGTGCGTCACGAGCGTTCGCGGATCGTCGTCAATACGCACCGGATCCCGAACGCGTCGTTCGTGCAGAACCCCGATGCGAACCTGCATGCGGACGCGCTGCTCGAGAAGATGCGCCACGCGGCCGGCGACGGCTACCTGTCGAGCTGCGACGCGCAGGCGCTCGCCGCGAAGTTCCTCGGCGACTCGATCGGCGCGAACATCCTGATGCTCGGCTATGCATGGCAGCTCGGCCTCGTACCGGTGTCGCTCGCGGCGATGATGCGTGCGATCGAGCTGAACAACGTCGCGGTGCCGATGAACAAGCTCGCGTTCTCGATCGGCCGGATGGCGGCCGGCGACGCGGCGGGCCTCGATGCGTTGTGGAACGCGCGTCACACGGTGGCCGCGCATGCCGCGCCGGAGACGCTCGCCGAGCTGATCGCCGATCGCGAAGCGCGTCTCGACGCGTACGGCGGCGCACGCTATGTCGAGCGCTACCGTACGCTCGTGAGCGCGGCGCGTGCGAAGGGTGACGACGCGCTGACGCGCGCGGTCGCGACGACGTTCTACCGGCTGCTCGCGGTGAAGGACGAATACGAGGTCGCGCGGCTGTACACGGACGACGCGTTCCGCACGGCGCTCGAAGCGCAGTTCGAAGGCGTGCCGGGGCAGGCCTATCGCGTGAAGTTCAACCTGGCGCCGCCGACGGTCGCGAAGGCCGGCCGCGACGGCAGCGCGCCGAAGAAGCGCGTGTTCGGCCAGTGGATGTGGCCGGTGTTCGGCATGCTGGCGCGCGTGCGCAGCCTGCGCGGCACGTGGCTCGATCCGTTCGGCCGCACTGTCGAGCGCAAGATGGAGCGTGCGCTCGCCGACGACTACGAGACGACGCTCGCGCGTGCGCTCGCCGCGATGACGGCCGGCAGTGCGGCGCAGGTCACGCAACTGGCCGATCTGCATGCACGTGTGCGCGGCTTCGGGCACGTGAAGGTGCGCAATCTCGCCGGCGTGAAGCGCGCGGAGCGCGAGCTCGCATTGCAGCTCGGCATCGAAGCGGCGACGAGCGCGGCCGTGCAGCACGCGCTCGACGAGATGAAGGGCGCGGGGATGCTGAAGGGGATTCCGGTCGTCGTCGCGAAGTAACGCGAGCGCGGGTGGATGTGAAAACGGCGACGCGTGTGCGTCGCCGTTTTTTCTTGGGCGCCGGCTGCCGCGTACGGGCAGCGGCCGGCCCTTTAGAGAATGCCTTTCTTGCGCGTCGACAGCGCGGTTTCCGACAGGTCGATCTCGCGGAGCAGCTTCGTCAGCGTCTCGTCGGAAATCTTGCTTTCGCTGCGCAGCCGGTACAGCGCGGAGCGTTCCGCGCGCACGGCCGCGATCCGCATCTGCAGTTCCATCGTTTCGGCCTGCTTCGCTTCCGCGCGCGGCGTGGGGCCGTCCTCGGCGAGCGTCGCGAGGCGGCGGCGGTACTGGTCCATCACGCGTGCGGAGATGTCCGCGCAGCGTGCGGCGCCCGATTCGTCGAGATCGACCGAGATCGCGTCGTGCGACGAGTCGATCGCGCGGATCGCGGCCTGCGCGGCGGCCGCGCGCGCGGCGCGCTCCTCGTCGCCGAGCGGGCTGCGCGACGAACGCACGCCGCGCAGCAGCAGCGGCAGGCCGATCACCGCGACGACGAGCGAGCCGAGGATCACGGCCGACGCGACGAAGATCGCCGTATCGCGGCCCGGCAGCGGCACGCCGTCGGACATCGCGACCGGAATCGACAGCACGCCGGCGAGCGTGACCGCGCCGCGTACGCCGCCGACCGTCATCACCGCGATCGTGCGCACGCCGGCCATCGTGCCCGCGAGGCCGTGGCGGGCGGCGCGTCGGCTCGCGAACCAGCGCAGCAGCCAGACCCACAGGAAGCGGATCGCATACAGCGCGAGCATCATCGCGCAGACGTTGAAGATCATCCGGCCGACGAGCGCGTCGCTCGTGTGGTGCGCGTCGACGAGCGTGCGGCCGATGATGTGCGGCAGCTGCAGCCCGAGCATGATGAACACCATGCCGTTGAACACGAACTCGATCATCGCCCACGTGCTTTCGGCGCGCACGCGCGATGCGACGGTGCTTTTACGCGAGAAGCTCGTGTAGTTCATCATCATCCCGGCCGACACGGCCGCCAGCACGCCCGACAGGTCGAGGTGCTCGGCGAACAGGTAGGCCGCGAACGGCACGAGCAGCGTCATCACGATGCCGGGGGCCGGATCGCCTTCCTGCTCGGCGTTCAGGAAACGCGTCGACAGCGCGCTGAACGCCCACGACACGATCGCGCCCGTCGCGAGCCCGCCGGCCGCGACGATCACGAACGTGACCGACGCGTCGCGCAGCGAGAACATGCCCGTCAGCGCGGCCGCGATCGCGAATTTCAGCGCGACGAGGCCGGACGCGTCGTTCATCAGCGCCTCGCCTTCTAGGATGTGCATCAGTTGCGGCGGGATCCGGCCCTTGCCGGCGATACCGGACAACGCGACCGCGTCGGTCGGCGACAGCACGGCCGCGAGCGCGAACGCGATCGGCAGCGGCAACTCGGGTATCAGCCAGTGCGCGAAGTAGCCCACTGCGAGTACCGTCATGAACACGAGCCCGAATGCGAGCATCAGGATCGCGCGGCGCTGCAGGTACAGCTCGCGCTTCGGAATCCGCCAGCCGTCCGCGAACAGCAGCGGCGGAATGAACAGCAGCATGAAGATTTCGGGATCGAACGTGACGTGCAGGTTCAGCTTCGGCCACGCGAGCATCGCGCCGAACGCGATCTGCATCAGCGGCAACGGCAGTTGGAACGGCAGGTTGCGCGTGACGGCGCCGGACAGCGCGACGGTCAGCAGCAGGATCAGGACGGTGAAGACGATTTCCATCGATACGGCGAATACGGGGAATGAAACGATCGTACGGAGTGTAGCGTGCTGGCGTGACGGCTGCGTTCGAGCGGCCGGTGCGCGTGCACGAAAACGGTGCGCGCGACCTGCGCCGGGATGGTGCGGCAAGCCGGCGCGAGCCGTGCGGCGCACGGGCTGTCGGCGCCTTGCACGGAGCTTGCTTGAGGTTCGGCAGCCGTCCGGCGTCGACCGGACAACCGAGGGTCCAACCAATGACATTGCACGTGCCGCTCGCTTCGTCGGGCGCCGCGTTCGAAGGCAATACCAGGAGGAAGGCATGACGATCGTGCAACAGGAGCGTCCGGCCGCCGCGTCGCCGTACCGGTTCGAGCGGGAGGTGAGTTCCGGCTTCGAACGTCTGGCGACGCAGCACCGCGACATGACGCTCACGACCGTATTCCAGCCGATTTTCAGCCTGTCGCACCAGCGTGCGGTGGGCTACGAGGCGCTGCTGCGCGCGCACGATGCGCTCGATCGCGCCGTGTCGCCGCTCGACGTGTTCGGCGAAGCCGCGCGCCAGGGCGAGCTGCTGCAGCTCGACCGGCTCGCGCAGGCGCTGCATCTCGAGAACTTCGCGCTGCTCGGCGCCGAGCGCGAGTGGCTGTTCCTCAACGTGCATCCGGGCGTGCTCACCGACCCGTTCCAGGCGGCCGCGCTGCTCGCGAACCTGAAGCGGCTCGGCATGCCGCCGCGCCGCGTCGTGCTCGAAGTGCTCGAGCAGCGCGCGGAAGACGTCGAGCGGCTCGCCGAGGCCGTGCGCGAATTCCGCACGCACGGCTTCCTGATCGCGCTCGACGATTTCGGCGCGGGCCACTCGAACCTCGAGCGGATCTGGCAACTGAACCCGGACATCGTGAAGCTCGACCGGATCATGCTGTCGCACGCGGCGCACCGCACCGGGCTCACCGCGATCCTGCACGGGCTCGTGACGCTGCTGCACGAGGCCGGCAAGCTGGTGCTCGTCGAGGGCATCGAGACCGAGCACGAGGCGCAGATCGCGCTGTCGTGCGAGGCCGATTTCGTGCAGGGCTACTACTTCGGCCGGCCGGCGCCGGGGCTGCCGGACAGCGCGGCCGCGACGGGCTGCATCGGCGAGCTGACCGAGCGCTTCCGGCAGCAGACCGACGCGCGCGAGCGGCGCGATGCGCAGCGGCTCGCGCCGTACCTGCGCGCGTTCGAACGTGCGGCCGAGCGTCTCGCGGCCGGCGAGCCGCTCGACGAGGTGTGCTGGAACTTCCTCGCGCTCGACGCGGCCGCGCGCTGCTTCCTGCTCGACGCGCACGGCCGCCAGTCGGGCCGCAACGTCGTGCTGCGCGCCGACCGCGCGCTCGCCGAGGCGCGCTTCTCGCCGCTGGCGGACGCGCAGGGCGCGAACTGGCTGCGCCGGCCGTATTTCCGCTCGGCGATCGCCGAGCCTGGGCGCGTGCAGGTCACGCGGCCGTACCTGTCGATCAACGAGGCGCAGCCGTGCGTGACGCTGTCGGTGGCCGTGCGCATCGGCGATGCGCAGCGCGTGCTGTGCGGCGATATCGACTGGCGCGACGACGAAGCGGACGCCGGCTAGCGCCGCGCGCATCACGGGCGGCCGCCGGCACGCTGGCGTCCGTCACGCGGCTCGGCTAGGATGCGCGAATTGTCCTGACGATTCGCGGGCCGCCCATGAACCGAAACGCCGCTTCCTCCGTTCTCCTCGAAGTGATCGCCACGACCGTCGGCGATGCGCAGGCCGCCGCCCGCGCGGGCGCCGACCGCCTCGAACTCGTGACCGCGATCACCGAGGGCGGGCTGACGCCGAGCGTCGGCCTGATCGAAGCCGTCGTGGCCGCCGTGCCGATTCCCGTCAACGTGATCGTGCGACCGCACAGCCGGTCGTTCGTCTATGACGTCGACGATCTCCGCGTGATCGAACGCGACGTGCGTGCAGCCGTCGCGGCCGGGGCGAACGGCGTCGTGTTCGGCGCGCTCGACGCACGCGGCGACGTCGATCTCGGCGCGCTGGCGCGCATCGCGGCCGCGGCGGACGGCCGCGCGCTGACCTTCCACCGCGCGTTCGACGTGTCGCGCGACCTCAATGCCGCCTTCGACGCGCTGTTGCGCGTGCCGGCCGTCACGTCGGTGCTGACGTCGGGCGGCCATCCATCGGTGCTCGACGCGGTCCCGACGATCACGCGGCTCGCGCGGCAGGCGGCAGGCTCGACCTGCACGGTGCTGGCCGGCTCGGGGCTCACGGTCGATGCGGTCGGCGATTTCGTCCGCGCGACCGGCGTGCGCGCGGTGCATGTCGGCTCGGGTGTGCGGCCGCGCGGCGAGGTGCTGGCGCCGGTCGATCAATCACTCGTCGAGCGCGTGCGCGCGGCGATCGACGGCGCGGCGGCACACGTGTGACGCGCACCGCAGCGGGCAGCGGCCGCTGCCGTACGTGCCGATACGACACACCGGTACGCCATCCGGAAGGGCGGGCCACGTGACGGGCGTGACATTCGCCACGCGGGACGGCGCGCGAGTCTATCCGGTGCAGACGATCGGGTGAAGAAAAGCCGGGGCATGCCCCGGCTTTTTCGTGGGTACGCGATGCTGCCGCTTACGCGTTCGCCGTCATCGCGTCCGCATCGCTCGAACGGATCCCGAGGCGTTCGAACAGCGCGCGGTCTTTCTGCGACTGCGGGTTGCTCGTCGTCAGCAGCTGGTCGCCGTAGAACATCGAGTTCGCGCCGGCGAGGAAGCACAGCGCCTGCAGCCCGTCGTCGAGCTGCTCGCGGCCGGCCGACAGGCGCACCACGGCCTTCGGCATCGTGATCCGCGCCACCGCGATCGTGCGCACGAATTCGAACGGGTCGAGCGGCGCGGTGCCTTCGAGCGGCGTGCCTTCGATCGCGACGAGGTTGTTGATCGGCACCGAATCCGGGTACGGGTTCAGGTTCGCGAGCTGCGAGATCAGGCCCGCGCGTTCGCGGCGCGATTCGCCCATGCCGATGATGCCGCCGCAGCACACGTTGATGCCCGCGTCACGCACGCGGTCGAGCGTGTCGAGGCGATCCTGGTAAGTGCGCGTCGAGATCACCTGGCCGTAGAACTCCGGCGACGTGTCGAGGTTGTGGTTGTAGTAGTCGAGGCCCGCGCTCGCGAGTTCCTGCGCCTGCTCGTCTTCCAGCATGCCGAGCGTCATGCAGGTCTCGAGGCCGAGTTCCTTCACGCCGCGTACCATCTCGGTCAGCGCCGGCATGTGGCGCTCCTTCGGGTTGCGCCACGCGGCGCCCATGCAGAAGCGGCTCGCGCCGTTCGCCTTCGCCGCGCGCGCGGCGTCGAGCACCGCGTCGACGTCCATCAGCTTCTCGGCCTTCAGGCCCGTGTCGTGGTGCGACGACTGCGAGCAGTAGCCGCAATCTTCCTCGCAGCCGCCCGTCTTGATCGACAGCAGCGTCGACAGCTGCACCGCGTTCGCGTCGAAGTGCTCGCGGTGCACCTGCTGCGCGCGGAAGAGCAGGTCGTTGAACGGCAGCTCGAACAGCGCGACGACGTCGGCGACGCGCCAGCGCTGCGAGACCGGAGCGGCCACGGGAATCGCGTCGGGATGCACGGTGGCGGCGGTCTGGGCTTGGGTCATATCGTTTTCCTGTCCTGGTCGGGGATGAGGGATCGGGGATCTGTTTCGGTTGGGTCAATGCCGCGCGGTGCGCAGCGTCTCGACGAGCGCGGCGATGTCGAGCATCGCCGCGGCGGATTCGGGGGCGGCGGGGCTCAGGTGCGGAATGCGGCCGAGCAGCGGCGCGCCATGCTCGCGCGCGAGCCAGTCGCGCATCGTCGCGATGTTTTCATCGGGGAACGACATCGCCGGGTCGACGTGGTTCGCGACCCAGCCGGCGAGCGTGAGGCCGCGCGCGGCGATCGCGTCGGCGGTCAGCAGCGCGTGGTTGATGCAGCCGAGCCGCACGCCGACCACGAGCACGACCGGCACGCCGAGCGCGACCGCGAGATCGGCCATGTCCTGCGTGTCGTTCATCGGCACGCGGAAGCCGCCGGCGCCTTCGACGACGACGATCTCCGCGCGCGTCAGCGCTTCGCGATGGCACGCGACGATCGTGTCGATGTCGAGCGTCACGCCTTCCTGTGCGGCGACGATATGCGGCGCGGCCGGTGCCTTCAGCAGGAACGGCGTGCGCAGCTCGGGCGGCAGCACGACGTTCGCGGCCGCGTCGAGCTGGTCGGCGTCCTCGTTGCGCCACACGCCGTCGCGTTCATACGCGCCGGCCGCGACGGGTTTCAGCGCGGCCGCGCGCAGGCCATGCCGCGCGAAGCCGTGCAGCATCGCGGCCGACACGAAGGTCTTGCCGATTTCGGTGTCGGTGCCGGTAACGAACAGCGAGAGCGGGGCGGTCATGCCGCAGTCTCCCGCCGGGCCGCCCCAAGGGAGGCTGCAGCCCCCTCGGGGGGCGGCGAACGAAGTGAGCATGGGGGCGGTTCTGTTTCCCGCCGGGCCGCCCCAAGGGAGGCTGCAGCCCCCTCGGGGGGCAGTGAACGAAGTGAGCGTGGGGGCTGTTCTGCCTCCTGCGCGGCCTGCGCTTCGCTGGCTTCGATCAGCGCGGCTTCGAGTCGCGCGAGATCGTCGAACGAATGCGCGGCCGACAGCGACACGCGCAGCCGCGACGTGCCGACGGGCACCGTCGGCGGCCGGATCGCGGGCACCCACAGGCCGTGCGCGTCGAGCGCGCGCATCGCCGCGAGCGTCGCGTCATTGCTGCCGATCACGAGCGGCTGCACGGCCGTGTGCGAATCGACCGGCTGCCAGCGCGTGTTGCGTAGCAGCGCGCGCGTGCGGTCGATCAGCGCGGCGAGATGCGCGCGTCGCGCGTCGCCTTCGTCGCCCGCGATCACTTTCAGGCTGGCCGATACCGCGTGCGCGACGGCCGGCGGCGCGGCCGTCGTGAAGATGTAGCTGCGCGCGCGCTGGATCATCCATTCGATCACGGTCTCGTGCGCGATCACGAACGCGCCCGCGACGCCGGCGGCCTTGCCGAGCGTGCCGACGTACACGAGATGCTGCGAGCGCAGCGCGGCGGCCGCGAGCGCGCCGCGGCCTTGCGGGCCGAGCACGCCGAAGCCGTGCGCATCGTCGACGACGAGCCACGCGCCGTGGCGTTCGGCCAGCGCGACGAGTTCGGCGAGCGGCGCGATGTCGCCATCCATGCTGAACACCGTGTCGCTGACGATCAGCTTCGTTTCGGCATCCGATGCGTCGAGCAACGCGGCGAGCGCGGCCGTGTCCGCATGCGGATAGACCTGCACGTTCGCGCGCGACAGCCGCATGCCGTCGATCAGCGACGCGTGGTTCAGCGCGTCGGAGAAGATCGTCGCGCCCCGGCCGGTGAGCGCCGTCATCGCGGCGAGGTTCGCCATGTAGCCGGTGCTGAAGTACAGCGCGCGCGGCGCGTCGGAGAAGCCGCCCGAGAAGGCCGCGAGTTCGTCCTCGAGCGTCGCGTGCGCACGCGAATGGCCGCCGAGCAGGTGCGAGCCGCCGCTGCCGGAGCCGTAGCGCTGCGCACCTTCGGCGAACGCGGCGACGAGCGCCGGATGCGCGGCGAGGCCGAGATAGTCGTTGCTCGCGAAGCCGACGATTTCGCGGCCGTCGACGGTCATGCGCGCATCGCAAGCGGTGTCGGCGGTGCGGCGCACGCGGCGCAGCCCTTGCGCGTCGAGCTCGGCGAGGCCGCGTTGCAGGGTATCGAGCAGAGGGTTCGTCGCTGCCTCCCGCCGGGCCGCCCCAAGGGAGGCAGCCGCCCCCTCGGGGGGCAGTGAACGAAGTGAGCGTGGGGGCTGTTGTGTCATCCGGCGATCTCCGCGAGCGTTGCATCGAGCGTGTCGCGCGTGCTTTGCGCGAGCCACGCGATGTCGTCGTCGCTCATCACGTACGGCGGCATCAGGTACACGGTCGTGCCGATCGGGCGCAGCAGCAGCTCGCGTTCCAGCGCGCGCTCGAAGAAGCGACGCGAGAAGCCGCGCGCCGCGTCGCCGTCGAGCGCGACGTCGAACGCGAACAGCGTGCCGCGCTCGCGCAGGTGCCGTACCTGCGGGTGCGCATCGAGCGGCGCGAGCGCGGCGCGCAGCGTCGCCGACTTGCGGGCATTGGCCGCGAGCACGTCGTCGCGCGCGAACAGGTCGAGCGTCGCGACCGCCGCGCGGCACGCGAGCGGGTTGCCCGTGTACGAATGCGAGTGCAGGAAGCCGCGCGTCGTGTCGTCGTCGTAGAACGCGGCGAACACGTCGTCGCGCGTGAGCACGAGCGACAGCGGCAGGTAGCCGCCGCTGATGCCTTTCGACAGGCACAGGAAATCGGGCCACACGCCGGCCTGCTCGCACGCGAAGAAAGTGCCGGTGCGGCCGCAGCCGACCGCGATCTCGTCGGCGATCAGATGCACGCCGAATTCGTCGCACAGCGTGCGCAGCCCGCGGACGTACGACGGATCGTGCATCGCCATGCCGGCCGCGCACTGCACGAGCGGCTCGACGATCAGCGCGGCGATCCGGTCGCCGCGTTCGACGAACAGGCGCCGCACGTCCGCGAGCGCGCGGCCCGCGACGTCGGCGGCCGTTTCGCCCGGCAGTGCGCCGCGTGCGTCGGGTGACGCGACGACGTGCGCATGGCGGATCAGCGGGTCGTACGCGTCCTTGAACAGCGCGACGTCGGTCACGCCGAGCGCGCCGATCGTCTCGCCGTGATAGCTGTTGGCGACGCAGACGAATTCCTGCTTGTTCGCGCGGCCGCGGTTGCGCCACGCGTGGAAGCTCATCTTCAGCGCGATCTCGACCGCCGACGCGCCGTCCGACGCGAAGAACGCATGGCCGAGCGTGCGCTGGGTGAGCGCGTGCAGCCGCTCCGCGAGCTCGATCGCGGGCTCGTGCGTGCAGCCGGCGAGCATCGCGTGCTCGAGCGTGTCGAGCTGGTCCTTCAGCGCCGCGTTGATGTCCGGGTTCGCATGGCCGAACAGGTTGACCCACCACGAGCTGATCGCGTCGAAGTAGCGGCGGCCGTCACGATCGTACAGCCACAGGCCCGCGCCGCGCGCGACGGGGATCAGCGGCAGGCGCTCGTGATGCTTCATCTGGGTGCAGGGATGCCAGACCGCGCGCAGGCTGCGCGCGACCCAGTCGTCGGTGGCTGGCGTACTCAAGGCGACTCCGGGGGATAAAACGGCTGCGCGGCATCGACGGGATGCCGCGCGGCGAGATACGAAACGCGCTGAGATTAGCGTGTTCCGCGACCCGTTGCACTACCGGTTACAAACACCGCAAAGCCTTGCCGGGCGGGAGTTCGGCGCAGATCGGGGCGGCTCGGGACGGTACGGTTCAGATATCCCGAAATGACCGCAGATGACGACGTTCGAGTGAGCCCCCCCAACTGAAAAAATCGTGGGGCGGGTGGGGCGTGATGGCGCAGAAATATGGGGAATGATGAAATGGGTGGTTTGTGGCGACACTGGGAGATCGAACGATCCAGCGTCTCGCGTTGCCCGATCGACGGGGACCATGCATGGCAAGGCGCCGGGACGGACGCCGATGGAAGGTGAGATCAGGGCAACGCTTTACGTAACGCCGGGTGGGATACGTCATCGATGTGGCGGAACGCCGGCGTGATCTTGTCGATTTCCTTGCCGGGCACGCCGCGCTCCTCGAAACACGTCTTCCACTCGCGGGTCGGCTGCCAGACTTCCGCAATCGCGAGTCCGGCATCCGTTTTCGAAAGACCGAACGCATCCCGGGCGTCGAACGCGTTGTCCAGCGTCGCGAGCCGGCCTTGCGGCCCGATGCCGAGGTGCAAATAGCGTTCGTGCGCGCTGCTCGGCCGGGGCAGGACATCGTACAGCGGGCTGAGGCGCCAGCCGGGGAGGCGGGGGTCGTAGATGAATCCGTGGTTGCGCAGGTGGTCGTCGTCGTTGCTCACGAGGATGTTGAAGACCATCCGCTTGAACAGTTCCCGGTTGTCGGCGCGAATGGCATCGATGTGTCCATGCTGCCGGATCGCGTGCGCGACGTCCTGGTAACTTTTCGCCATCGATTCCATCTCGGCACAGCCGACCAGCGTCAACGCACTCGCGAAGGGGAGTCTTCGCTCGGTTGCTCCGGCGCGAGGGGGCAGGTATAACGCGTCGTCGCCGCGAAGGGTGCCGAATTTGGGGTGGGTCCAGTACCGATCGAATCGACGGATCAACATGACCTGACGGGTTCCCACGTCGACGATGCGGGTGGGCGGTACCCGAATGCCGCACTGTGCCGCCAGACGAAGCGTGGCTTCTTCGATGACCGTCAGGTTCAACCGATCGCTGAGACTCGGGAATTTGGCCAGCCACAACACGCCTTCTTCGTCTCGCACCGTCGCCTTCGGGCGCGCACCGCCGAGACCGCTCCCTTGTACGAAGATGGCCTCGAGTTCGGCGGGCACGGTCTCGCCTTCCTCGATGCGCGCCGCCGAATCGACCAGGTATTCGAGGTTGAGCAGGCCATTGCCCGCCTGCGGGCCGGGAGGCGTGTCCAGGCTTTCCCGAACGTCGAGTGCGCCGATCCGCTGACTGCCGGCGTGCAGGAGATAGGTGGACTCGGGCAGCGCGTTGGCTTTGGCCCTGAGCTTGGCTTCGATGACACGTCGCCCCCATGCATCGGGCGCGGCATCGCGAATACCGCCGAACTGCGTCAATCCGCCCGCCGGAAAGTTCATCTTGCCGCGTATCTCGTCCTTTCTTGCGAGGCCCAGGCTGACCGGATCGATTTCGATGGCGTTGGGCCGGCCGAGATAGCGCAAGCCGTATGCGAAGCTCGACGCCTGCAGGCTCACGCCGTCTTCGGTCATTTCGAGCAGGCCGGCGGGTGCCCAGTCGTCGTCGAGATAGGCAAACACCGCGAGTCTTTTGACGACGGCAGCCATCAGAAGTCCAGATCCTTGAGTTCGTTGTCGGTGAGCGAGCGCACACGCCGGCCGCGTTCGCGGGCCGCTTGAGCCTTGAGCGACGGGTCCGTTCCGGAGAGCAGTTCCAGCAGGGTCGTTCCTGGCGCAATCGCGTCGAGATACCGAAGCCACTGCCCGAGGGCGACGCCCGGATCGCCTTTCTCGATGCGATAGGCGGTATTGCGCGAGAGCCCGGCGCGGGTGGCCGCCTCGTTTTGCTGAACGCGGCGCGAAACGCGCAGACGGGCGAGCGCTTCGCCAACGCGGGCGGCTTCCGCGAGAACGGTTGGGCCGGCGGCAGCGGCTTGATTGACCTTCATGCTCGTAAAATCGATCGTTATGTCGATAGGGATCGAAATAACGATCATGATAGATCATGACTCCACGAATTCAAGCTGGATGCTCGTAAAAACAAGCGTTCCATGGATTGCGCTCGATTTTACGAGCACGAGCGATGCGTGAAGCGAGGCGCTGAGATGGTCTCGGCGTGCCGGGCGAGGGGAGGGAAGTGACGGACTTGCGTCAGCGCGACGCCAGCGCCGGCGTACCGGTGTCGCGTGCGGTGCCGTCGTCGTGATCGGCCGTCTGCGTCGCGTCGTTCCACACGACCCGGTCGTTGACCGCATACAGCCGGCACGAACCTGCGCCCTGCTTCGAGCAGTTGTCGAGCGCGAGCGCCATCGGATCGTCGCCGCCTTCGGCCCACGACCACGCGCCTTCCGACGACACCGCGAACGCGCGGCTCGGATGCTGGTTCAGGAAGCGGCGATAGCCTTCACGGCCGGCTTCGTCGACATACGGTACCGCGTTGACCGAGTCGATCGACGCATAGCCGCTCGCCTTCGGTTCGTGCGGGCTCGCGACCGCGTAGCGCACCGACGTCGGCAGGTTCAGCTGCGCGAGGAACGCGTTGACGGCCGGCCACCACACGGGCACGCCGTCGCGATCGACGATCAGCCGGTGCGCGTCGTCCTTGTAGCGGCCGAAATCGATGAACTGGGCCTGCGTGCCGTGCGAAACGTACGCGTCGTGCATCTGCGCGACGAGCCCGGGCGTCCACACCGAGTCGTTGTCGCCGTACAGCCACAGCGACCGCACGGCCGTGTGCGCGCCGTACTGGTCGAACGCGTCGACGAGGTTTTTCTGCCAGCCGTCGCAGAGGTCCTGGCGCAGCCCGCCGGAGAAGTTGATGATGCCGCGCACGCCCGGTGCGGCTTCGGTGCCGTACGCGACCGACACGAGGCCGCCGTGCGACGTGCCGGCGACGACGATGCGCGACGCATCGACGTACGACTGATGCGACATGTAGCGCACCGTCGCGTCGACATCGGCCGCCTGCGCGAGGCCGTTCTTGCCGACGTTGCAGCCTTCCTGCTGGTACGTGCCGTCCGAGCCCGCGAAGCCCTGGCGGTTCGGCGCGATCACCGCATAGCCGCGGCGCACGAATTCGCGCGCGAACGCGAGCGGCCGGCTGCGCGGCTGCTGATGGAGATCGCCGGTGTTCTTGCCGTGGTTGAAGACGACGAGCGGGAACGGGCCGGGCCCGTTCGGCTTGAAGAGCGTGGCCTCGAGCGTGACGGTGCCCGATGCGTCGGCCGGAATGCGGAGGATCTGTTCGTTCAGGTCGGCGGCGACCTGCGGCAGGTTCGAATCGGCGTAGTCGAAGCGTTCGGCGTGGGCGAGCGACCCGCTGGCGCCGGCACCCGTCCCCGTATTGGCGCTCGGCAGCGTACCGGCCTGAGCGGCCGACAGCGCACACGCCGCCATCCATCCCACCAATCCCTTGCTGAACGCCATTCGTAAGCCCTGCCATGCAACATGACCAATTCGAGGTCATCGTAGCCGGACAAAATGGGGTTGTGCAATGCGGGAATTACCCGGCGTCTGACACAGCAACTATTTGTCAACGTTCACTGACTTCGCCGTCGACGTAGCGCCAGAAACCCTGTTCGTCGCGCTCGAAACGGCTCGTCTCGTGGAGCCGGTAAGCGCGTCCGCCAACCTTGTAGCGGGCCACGAACTCGACCTCCGCGTGCCGCTCGTCGAGCGGCGCGTGGCGTTTGACCGCGAGGCCGAGCCAGCGCGGCGCGTCGGGCGCTTCGGGGTCGGTGTCGAGATCGGGCGGGCAGGTGCGCGCGGCCCAGGTCGCGCGCAGGTAGTCGGTCGCGCCGAGCACGTATGCGCTGTACCGCGAGCGCATCAACTCGAGTGCGGTCGGCGCGGCCTCGCCGCCGTCGATGAAGCGGCCGCAGCAGGCCGCATAGCGGGGCGCCGGCGCTTTGCCGGCGGGAGCGGGGGACGCGCCGCCGCACGGGCACGCGTCAGGTCGGTTCAAAATCATGCGAAACAGGAATTAACGACGTAGGGTTGTCGGCTGACTACCCGCTCACCAGCTCAGCTCGATACCGTCGTACTGGAAGAAACGGCCGTTTGCCTGCGACACGTCCGCGCCGGATTCGGCGATCACGCGGCGCATGCCGGTCACGCTGGTTTCCGGGTCGATCGCGGCCTGCGCGCCGCCCATGTCGGTGCGCACCCAGCCGGGATGGAGCGAAATGCATGCGGCGTGGCGCGTCTGCAGCGACGCGATGCGCAGCGCATCGTTCAGCGCGGCCTTGCTCGCGCGGTACAGCCAGCCGGTCGTGCCGGTCGCCTCGGCGATGCTGCCCATCCGGCTCGACACGACGGCCAGCACGCCGCGCGCGTCCTCGACGAGCGGCAGCACGATCGGCAGCAACTGCATCGGCCCGCGCACGTTCGTATGCATCACCGCGTCGAAATCCTCGGCAGTGACCGTCTCGACTCCTTCGGTGCGCGGCCCGTACACACCCGACACCAGCACGGCCGCATCGAGCCGCTCGCCGTCGAGCTTCCAGCCGAGCGCCGCGATCTGCTCGGGCTGCGTGATGTCGAGCGCATGGGCCTGCGCGCCGAGCGCGCGCAGCGCGTCGAGCGACGCGTCGTCGCGCGCGGTGGCGATCACGTTCCAGCCGTCGCGCCGGTATTGGCGGACGAATTCGCGGCCGAGGCCGCGCGATGCACCGACGATCAATGCGGTTTTCATGCCCGTCGCTCCTTTGCTTGGCGCCGCCGTGGCGGCAGCGCCGGGGTCAGATCCATTCGATGGGTGGCACGGCTGCACGCCTGCGCAGCGATCCGCTGCGCAGGCTAGAGTGTCACTTCGTGTCGTCGCACGGCTTCAGCGTGGCGGCGACCGCCTGCGCGACGCCTTCGAGTCGTGCGGCGTCCGCCGCGATCATGTCGTTGTCCGGTGCATGCTCGCCGCCGGCGACGAGTGCGGCCACGCAGCGCTTGTAGGTCTCGTCGAGCGCGTCGAAGCTCGACACGGCCATCCCGAGGTTGCGCATCCGGCCGTCATGCACGCCGTACACGAGCCCGTGCACGGTGAGCGACTGGCCGCGCGCCCACGCGTCGTTGACGATCGTCGTGCGGCACACGTTGACGACCTGCTCGATCGCGTTCAGCTCGATCAGGCGCCGATAGCGCGCTTCGCCCACCGGCCATGCGTCGAGCAGCGCCGAGTGGCGTTCGCGCACGTCCTGCACGTGATGCAGCCAGTTGTCGGCGAGGCCGACGCGGCGGTTGAGCAAGGCGGCGTTCACGCCCGAGCAGCCGTAGTGGCCGACCACCATGATGTGCTTCACGCGCAGGATGTCGACCGCGAACTGGATCACCGACAGGCAGTTCAGGTCGCTGTGCACGACCACGTTCGCGATATTGCGGTGGACGAACACTTCGCCCGGCGGCAGGCCGATGATCTCGTTCGCGGGCACGCGCGAATCCGAGCAGCCGATCCACAGATATTCCGGCGCCTGCTGGTGGGCGAGACGCGCGAAGAACTGCGGGTCGTCCTCGAGCTTGTGCTTGACCCAGGCGTCGTTGTTGTCGAACAGGTGTGAAAGCGGATTGTCTTGGGGGTTCATCGGTGTGGATTCCGTTGACGGAAATCGGGTCGCAATCGGTGCGGTCTAGCGGGCGTCAGGCGGCGCGCTGCGCGTCGCCGGCGCCCTCGTTCTGGTCCGTCGCGCCGAAGCGCGCGGGGTAGCGCACGCAAAAGCGCAGCGCGGTGTCGTACGGGTAAAAGTCGGGCAATTCGCCCTGGATCAGCTTGTCCTTGCTGGCCTGCCACAGCGCGGGATCGAAAAAGTCCGCGTGATGCTTCATGAAGACGTCGCGCACGCGCGGGTCGCCGAGCAGGAACGGCCCGTAGGTCTCCGGAAAGATGTCGTGCGGGCCGACGGTATACCACGGCTCGCCGGACAGCTCGTCTTCCTCGTTGCGCGGCGGCGGCACGCGGCGCACGTTGCAGTCGGTCAGGTACTCGATCTCGTCGTAGTCGTAGAACACCACGCGGCCGTGGCGCGTGACGCCGAAGTTCTTGTACAGCATGTCGCCGGGGAAGATGTTCGCCTTCATCAGCTCCTTCACCGCGTTGCCGTACTCCTTCACGCCGTGCTCGACGTCGGCATCGGAGCCGTTCTGCAGGTACAGGTTGAGCGGCGTCATCCGGCGCTCGATGTACAGGTGCTCGATCACGAGATTGCCGTCCTCGTATTCGAGCAGCGACGGCACCTCCTTCTCCAGCTCGCGCACGAGCGCGTGGTCGAGCCGCGCGAGCGGCAGCGCGACGCTCGAATACTCGAGCGTGTCGGCCATTCGCCCGAGGCGGTCGTGGCGCTTCACGAGCTGGTACTTCTCCATGATCTGCGCGCGCGTCGTTTCCTTGGGCGGCGGGAACTGATCCTTGATGATCTTGAACACGTACGGGAACGACGGCAGCGTGAACACGAGCATCACGAGGCCCTTGATCCCGGGCGCGATGATGAAGCGGTCGCTCGAATGCGACAGATGGTGCAGCAGGTCGCGATAGAACAGGTTCTTGCCCTGCTTCTGCAGGCCGACCGACGTGTAGATCTCCGCCTTCGGCTTGCCGGGCATGATCGTGCACAGGAAGTCGACGTACGCGGACGGCACGCCCATGTCGACGAGGAAATACGAGTGCGAGAAGCCGAAGATGATCATCAGCTGGTCGCGGCGCAGCAGCACGGTGTCGAGCGCGAGCACGCCCGGGCGCACGTGGCGGATCGGCACCGCGAACGGCAGCACGCGGTCGGCGTTGATGATGCGGCCGACGATGTATGCGCTCTTGTTGCGGAAGAACAGCGACGACAGCACGTGGATCTGGAAATTCGGCGCTTCGTCGAAATGGCCGAATTCGTCGTGGATCGCGTCCATCACGCATGCGATGTCGCGCGGGAGATCGTCGAACGCCGGCTCGAGCTGGAAGTTCGTGACGATCCGCTCGAGCGTCGCCGCGAGCCCGTCGGTGCCTGGATAGTACGCGCGGTAGGTCGGCTTCGCGGCCGGCTCGTCGTTCTCCAGATACTCGGTCGAGATCGCCGGGCGCACGAAGATGAAATCGTTGCTGAAGTACGAGCGGTGCAGGATCTTGCAGCACACCGAATTGAAGAAGGTCTCCGCGCACTCGGGCTGGCGGTGCGACGTGAGCAGGCCGATGTAGTGCAGCTTGATCTGCTGCCACACTTCGTCGTCGATGTTCTCCGCGTCGTATTCGTCTTCCAGCACCTCGACGCATTCCTTCACGCGATCGTCGTACGACGTGATCCGCTCGCGCGCGAGCCGCTGCAGCCCGTGCCAGTCGCCGCGCTCGAACAGCGTCTTCGCCTCGACGGCCGCGTCGCGGAAGATCCGGTAGTGGCGGTCGAAGTTTTCGAGCATCGTCTGCGCGACGTCGAAACCGATCTGCGAGGACAGCAGTTTGGGGAAGTGATTCATCGCGTGCAGGCTCGTTCGGGAGGGGCTGTAAGCACTCGCCATTTTAGCGCCCAAGCGGGCGGTTCAAGGGCTTTGCGGCAAGGCGCGGCCGGCCGGCAAGCGGCGGGTTGCCCGCCGTTGGGTGCCGTTCGGTGCATCTTCGCGTAAAGATACGGGTACGGAACCGATTCTGGCACGAACTTTTTTTGACGGGCAGCAAGCCGCCGGGCACGCGTTCCCCGGGACGGCGATAGAATCGGCGGAACGCCCGCCATGGCCTGCCGCCCGCGCGCAATCGCACCGATAACGACGAGACGCCCCACCGATGAACGCACTGGAACACCAACTCGACTATCCCTTCGCCGATACGCTGCCCGCCGCGGGCGACACGTTCGAGGTCGCGCCCGGCGTGCGCTGGCTGCGCATGCCGCTGCCGTTCTCGCTCGATCACATCAACCTCTGGCTGCTGCGCGACGAGATCGACGGGCAGGCCGGCTGGACGATCGTCGATTGCGGGATCGCGTCGGATGCGATCCGCGCGCACTGGGAGCAGATCTTCGACACGCATCTCGACGGCCTGCCCGTGCTGCGCGTGCTCGTCACGCATTGCCACCCCGATCACTTCGGCCTCGCGAACTGGCTGTGCGAAGGCGGCGACAAGGGCCGCTGGAACGTGCGGTTGTGGATGACGCTCGGCGAGTACATGTTCGGCTGCCTGATGGCGGCCGGCAACGGCTCGAACGCGGGCGGCGCGGCCGCCGCCGATCACTTCGCGCGCCACGGGCTGACCGATCCGGCCGCGCTCGACAAGCTGCGCAACCGCCGCCACTACTACTCGGATCTCGTGCCGGCCGTGCCGCCGCGCTACCGGCGCTTGCGCGAAGGCGACGCGGTGACGATCGGCGCGCGCACGTGGCGCGTCGTGACCGGCTTCGGCCATTCGCCTGAACATTGCGCGCTGCACAGCGAAGCGGACGGCGTGCTGATCTCCGGCGACATGGTGCTGCCGCGCATTTCGACGAACGTGTCCGTGTTCGACCTCGAACCGGAGGCGAACCCGCTCGCGCTGTACCTGCAGTCGCTCGGCCGCTACGAGACGATGGCGCCCGATACGCTGGTGCTGCCGTCGCACGGCAAGCCGTTTCGCGGCGTGCGCACGCGCATCACGCAACTGCGCGAGCACCACGACGCGCGCCTGGCCGAAGTGCGCGTCGCGTGCGCGGAACAGCCGATGAGCGCGGCCGACATCGTGCCGATCATGTTCCGCCGCCGCGAACTCGACATCCACCAGATGACGTTCGCGCTCGGCGAGGCGCTCGCGCACCTGAACCTGCTGTGGCTCGCGGGCGAGCTCGTGCGCGAGCAGGGCGACGACGGTGTGCTGCGGTTCCGCACCGCCGGCTGACACCGTTTCGTTCTCCTCAAGCGACGGGTTCGTAGCGCCACCCGTCGCGATGCCATTGCATCGTATGCGTCGGGTCGAGCGCCGCAAGAAACGCGGGGTCGTGCGACGCGACCACGATCGCGCCGGGGAAGCCCGCCAGTGCGGCTTCGATCGCCCGCACCGATTCGAGATCGAGGTGATTGGTCGGCTCGTCGAGCAGCAGCAGTTGCGCGGGCGTGCCGCGCCACAACGCGCACGCGAGCGCGGCCTTCAGCCGTTCGCCGCCGCTCAGTTGCCGCGCCGGCTGCGTTGCGCGTACCGCGTCGAGCTGCAACAACGCGAGACGGCTACGCAGGTCGCCTTCGGCGAGCGGCGTATCGAGCAGCCCCAGTTGCTCGACGATCGAGCGATCGGGATCGAGCAGCGCGAGCCGCTGGTCGAGATACGCGGCACTTACGTGTGTCGTGCATGCGCCCGAACGCGGCGCAAGCTCGCCCGCGAGCATGCGCAGCAACGTTGATTTGCCGCAGCCGTTCGGGCCGGTCAATGCAATGCGCACCGGGCCGCTGGCCGACCATGTGATCGCGTCGGCATCGCCGGCGATGCGCCACGGCAGTTGCGCGCGGTCGAGCGTGAACAGCTGGCGGCGTGCGCTGACCTCGGTGCCCGGCAGCGACACGAGCACGGGCGCATCGGCTTCGACGCGCGCGGCCGCTTCCTGCACGCGTTCGTCGAGCGTCGCCTTGAATTCATTCTGGTGGCGCCGCACCGTGCCCATGATGCTGCGCGCCGCACCCTTGCGACTCTGTTTTGCCCCCGACGACAGGTTGGCCGTCTTCGCGTCGCGCAGCGACGCGGCCGCGTGGCGCTGGATCGTGTCGTGTTCCTGTTCGAGCCTGCGCCTGACGCGTCCGCGTTCGGCACGCGCGTTGTCGAGCGCGGACTGCGCGGCATCCTGTTCCGCGTCGCGCTGCGCACGATAGAGCGCGTAGTTGCCGCCGTACGCGCGCACGCCTTGTGGCGTCAGCTCGACGATGCGCTGCACGTCGGCGAGCAGCGCACGGTCGTGGCTCACGATGACGAGGCCGCCGCGCCAACCGTCGAGCGCCGCGCGCAGCCACGCGCGGCCCGACGCGTCGAGATGGTTGGTCGGTTCGTCGAGCACGAGCAAGCCCGCGCCGGACAGCAGCGCGCCGATCAGCGCGACGCGTGCGAGCTGCCCGCCGCTCAGTGCCTGCGCGGGCGTGTCGGGTTGCACGTCGTGCAGGCCGGCCGCGTCGAGCGCGGTGCGCAGCCGTTCCGCGAGATCCCAGCGATCGCCGATCAGGTCGAAGTCGTGCGGTTCCGCGCGGCCGTCGGCGAGACGTGCGAGCGCGCCGAGCGGTGCATCGAGTGCGGCGATCTGCGCGACGGTTCGCGGGCCGGCCGATACGCCACCGTAGTCGTGCTGCTGCGCGACGTAGACGACGTGCGTGTGCCGCTCGATCGCCCCCGCGCTCGGCGCGCAGCGGCCCGCGATCAATTGCGCGAGCTGGCTCTTGCCGATGCCGTTGCGGCCGACGATGCCGGTCGGCGTGCGATCGATGGAAAGGTTGAGCGAATCGAACAGCGTGAAGCCGTCGTCGAAGCGGAAGGAAACGTGATGAAGCGCGACGAGCGCGCCGGTGGGCGTGGCTGCAGCCATAAGCACCTCCAAAAATGCGTGAAGACCTTCGCGCGCGGCGTACGTGGCACGGCGGCGAAAACATTTTGGGAAGGCTTAGTTGTTCACTTTGGCTGGCGTCCGGTATGAGGAATAGGCGCGCAGTGTAGCAAGCGCGGCGCGCGGGCCGCAAGCGACGGTCGGACGCACCGTCGCTTGCGCGCCACGTCATGCGCCGCGTCCGGCGCGCATCAACAGCGCTTTCGCGAGGGTCCTGCCGTCAGGACCGAGCGGTCGGTCGAGCGCCGCCTGTCGAATCTCGCCGGCTTTCCGTTCATTCCCGGCCCGTGTCGCCAGCAGACTTTCGGCCAGCGCGGCGGACAGGCACGAGGCGTCGAGCCGCCGCGCGATTTCCGCATGGTGTTTCGCTTCGTCTATGCGGCCGTCGTGGACACAGACCACCGCCAGGCCGCCATGTGCGTCGGCGAAGCCGCCGTCCAGCGCCGCCGCGCGTTCGAAGCGGGGGCGCGCGGCATCCGGAGCGCCATCGAACAACTGGCCCCAAGCGGCGGCGGCCCAGGCACCTGAGTGGACTTTCAGGTTGTTTGCAGCCTGGTCGAGCAATTTGCAGGCGGTGTCGAAATGCCGTTCGGACAATTCGACGAGACCCATGCCGAGCGTTGCGCGAGCGCTGTCGGGGTTGAGCGCGAGCGCGCGCCGGAACAGCTCGCGTGCCGTGTCGACCGATGGGCCGTCGAGCGCAAGGAGGCCGCGCACGGTGAGGCCATCGACGGTGTCGGCGGCCGATTCGGCGCAACGGCGTGCTTCGTCGAGGTTCGCTGCGTCGAAGAGTGCGGTGGCGAGTGCGCCGTACAGGTCGGGGCTGGCGTCGGGGCGGTCGACGTGGAGCCGGCCGAGTGCGATCGCGTCGTCGAGGCGGCCCAGATGATGAAGCACGCGCAGCGTCAATGGAATCGCGCCGGGGACGCCAGCGACCGCGGCGTCGTCGAGCATGTCGAGCGCATCGTCGAAGCGGCCGAGCATCGCGGTTGCGTAAGCGGCGTTGTAGCGGATCGACCCCTCGCCGTGCGTCGCAAGCAGCGGCGCGAATGCGCGTAGCGCGGCGTCGAATCGACGCTGCGACAGCGCGGCCAGGCCTCGCAGGTGAGCGAGTGCAGGTGGCAGCGGTGCATGGGCGGCGTGGCGATCGAGCAGCGCGTCGCATAAGGCGACGTCGTTCGCGTCGAATGCGGCATCGGCCGCATCGGCCAGCAAATTGAGATTGTCTGGGTCCGCATCCAGGAATGACATCAGCCGCTCGACGCGGACCGTCGCCATCATGTCGGAAGCGAGAGAGGAAGGTTGAGTCGGCATCGTCTTGGATTCCTGATCGATCGACGGGTTGCGGGCGCGCGATCACGAAATGCGACGAAAGGCGCGATGAACGACGCACGCGTGCGGCGCCGGAACCCAGCATAACAGTGCATGCGCTCATTGACCAAATCGTCTCGGCTTTCGACCTTCATCTCGAAATTGATTGGTTGGCCGAAAAGATGGCGATTCGGACCGTGACTGATTCGTGCGCGTCGTCGTTCGATCTTGTCTGATGGCAAGAGGGGCGGGCGGCAGGGCGTCGAGGGACCGGCGACTAAACCATCGACGAAATCCTTCGACAACCTGTTTGCAACGCGCGCCGTGTTTCCAACGGTGCGCGATTTACATCACGAACAAGATCGAGGGGCGCCATGGTAGCGATCGTCACGGGCAACGGGTTGGGCTTGCAATCGTCATCGGCATTGGGTCTGGGGGCGCGCGGCCAACTGGGTACCGCGTCGTTCGGTCAGGCTCGCGAGCAGGTCTACGTGAACGCGGCGAACGGCAACCTGATGGTTCAGGATCTCGACCTGATGTTGATCGGCCGAGGCGTGAATGGCGCGATACACCGTGCATACAACAGCCAGGGGCGCGTGGCCGCGGATGGCTGGCGTCCGGGCGGGGCACGCACGGTGGGTGAGTTGACCGGCAAGCTCAACGAGGTTGGCAGTACGGTGACGCGAACCGATTGGGACGGCTCGACGATCATCTACGGTTACGACGCGCAGCGGCGGCTCTATGTCGCGACGAGCGGCGTGGGTGCGCGGGCGACGCTGGCGTACGACGCCGGCCTGCGGCAGTGGGACTGGCAGGATGGCGGCAAGCGCGTGGCCGAGCGCTACGATGCCGTGCGCGGCGGGCGCCTGCTTTCGAGCACCGACAGCGATGGCAACCGTGTCGATTACGCCTATGACAGCGCGGGTTTGCTGAGTCGAGTGAGTACCGCGAGCGGCGAGTCGACCTATCTCGATTATGTGGGCGGTCGGCTCGCGCGCTTGCGCACCGTTTATACGGACAGCAACGGCAGCCAGCGCACATCGACCGCGGTGCGTTACGGATACGACACGGCGGGCCGCCTGTCGACGGTGACCGTCGATCTCTCGCCCGACGACAGTAGCATCGCCGACGGCCGGGTATTCACGACGACCTATAGCTACGATGGCAACAGCGACCGAGTGGCGGCGATCGCGCAATCGGATGGCGCCGAGCTGGCATTCACCTACGCGCTGCTGGGCGGCGAATACCGGGTGACGAGCATCGCACAGCGTGCCGACGGCGGCGTCGCGCGCGTGACGCGTCTTGACTACGATCTCGACGCGCGCCGGACGACGATCACCGATCCGCTCGGGGCGGCGACCGTGCTGGCGTATGACGACCGGGGCCGGCTCGTCGAGAGCGTGCCGCCTGCGGGCGGCGTGCAACGGTTTCATTACGATGCAGCCGGCAATGTCGTGAAGGTGGAGGAGGCGGGCGGCGGCGTCGAATATCGCTACGATGCGAACGGCAACCGTGTCTGGCAGCGCGATGCGGCAGGCGTTGTCGTCGAGTGGCGCTATGGCGCGCACAACGAATTGCTCGAGGAGATCACCCGGGTCGGCGAGGGGGGCGGAGAACGCGCCAGTACGACCTACGTGTACGACGCGCGGCGCCATCTCCGGTTCGTCGTCGATGCACAGCAGCGCGTGACCGAATACCGTTACAACGCACTCGGCCAGCAGATTTCGGTTTTGACGTATGCCGGCGCGGGCTATGAGGGAACCGCGTTCGGCGAGATCGAGCTGACCCGCTGGGTCGCCGGCCTGGCTGACAAGAGCGCCGGTACCCGCACCGACACGGCATACGATTTTCGCGGCAACGTTGCGAGCGTCACGCGCTACGGCCGCCTGCTGAAGGATGGCTCGGGTGATGCGCGTGCGGGGGCCGGTGAAGTGACGCAGACCCGCTACGTCTACGATCCGTTCGGACGTTTGCTGCAACGACTTATCGGTGCGCCGGGAAAACAGCAGGTCGAACAGTTCGCTTATGACGGGCTCGGGCGAATGCTGTCGGCGCGCCGTTTCGACGGCACGTTGACGCTCTATCGTTACGACGATGCGCGTCACCAGACCATCGTCACGTTCGCCAACGGCCTCACGCGGACGTCTACGTTCAACGCAGCAGGTGAATTGGTGGCGCTCGCCGAGTCCGCGGCGGACGTGCTGTTGTCTCAGGTCGGCTATACCTACGACGCTGCCGGCAGGCTGCGTATGGAAACCGATGCGGTCGGCCAGCGCTCGCATTATCTGCACGATGCGGCTGGCCGCAAGATCGCGCAGGTCGACGCGGCTGGTGGATTGACCGAATACGTGTACACGCCGGCAGGGCAGGTCGCGCGCACGATCCGCTACGCGACGCCGCTGGCGGCCGCACAGCTGGCAGCGCTAGCGGATGCCGACGGATCGGCCGGCGCTGCCGTGCTCGAGCGTGTGCGTCCCGCGCCGCATGGAGCCGATCAGATCCAATGGCGTGCGTATGACGGTGCGGGCCGGCTTGTGCGCAGCGTGAACGGCGATGGAGCGCTGACCGAGTACCGGTACGACGATGCGGGCCGGTTGTTGCAGGCCCTCCAGTATGCGACGCGCGTCGACGCGAGCAATGGTGATCCGATGGCCGGCGCTGCGCCAGCCGAGTCGGCCGCCGACCGCAGCACGCGCTATTTCTATGACGCTAGCGGCCTGTTGCACGGGCAGATCGACGCGGAAGGCTATCTGACCGAATACCAGTACGACATGGCGGGCCGGCGTATCGCGACGATCCGCTATGCGACCGCCGTTGCGGATGCGAAGCGCGCGTCGGCGTCCGTGCTTGATTTCCGTCCCGCGGAAAGCGCCAACGACGTTCGCGAGCAGGCGAGCTACGATGCGCGTGGCCTGCTGCGCACGGAAATCGACGGCGAAGGGCACTCGACCGTGTACGAGTACGACGAATTCGGCAACGTGGCGCAGCGTATTCGCAGCGAACGAGTGGACCCGGACGCATTGCGCACGCCGCAGACCGTACGACTGACGTTCGAGGCGAGGCTGGAGCGTCCCAAGCTGACTGGCGCGGTGCTCACGGTCCGTGTCGACGGCAGGGACGTCGGCAAGGTGGACGTGATGTCCACGACCGCGCGGCGCTACGCGATCGACGTCGCGGGCGTCATCCCAGCCGACGATCACCGGGTCGAATTCGTCTTCGGCTCGTTCATGGACGATGCGGTGGTCCAGAACGCGATGTTCGGCCATCGACCGTTCGCGCGGACCGGCACGACGCCGAACGGGCGGCCGTCGGGACCGCTCGAGAAGACCCAACGCTATGTGCTCGACGCCGCCGAGACGGTGAAATACTGGCAGGCTGCCTCGACGAAGCAGGAGCGGACCACGTACCGCTACGATGCGATGGGCCGCCTCCTCGAACGGACCACCGGAACGATGCTGGGAGCATCCGCGACACGCTACACGTACGACAGCGAAGGGCGCGTGACGAGCGAGACGACCGGCAGCCGGACACGGCACTACCGCTACGACATACAGGGGCGGCTGGTCGCGCAGTTGTCGGGAGAGGGCGCGGCGGCACTCGCCGCGCTGGGCACCAGGCCGACCGAAGCGCAGGTCGACGCTGTGTGGCAAGCATGGGGAGACCGCTTCGCATATGATGCGGCGGGACGCCGGACCTCGTCGACGGACGCGGAAGGCCGCCGTACCCTCTATTTCTACGATGCGGCTGGACGTACGACCCATCGGATCAATGCGCTCGGCGAGATTGCCGAGCAGCGCTACGATGCGCTCGGCAATCTGACGCAGGCGATTGCCTATGCGCGGCGTATGGAGCGCGACGCGCTCGATCGGTTGAACGGTGGTGTCTTGACCGACGCCGTGCGGCAGGCGGTTTTCGTGCTCGGCGACGACCGGGGGTCGCGCACGACCTTTGCATATGACCGGGCGGGGCGCTTGGTGCGGAGCGTCGACGCACAGGCGTTCGTTACCTGGCGGACCTATAACGCGTTGGGCAACGAGATTGCCACGCGTCAGACGCTGTCAGCGGGCCAGCGGTCGATACGCGCGGTCGACTACGACCGGCTTGGGCGAGCCGTACGGACAACCGTCGATCCGGGCGGCCTGAATATCGTCACGCACGCCGTGTACGACGCCTTCGGGCGCGAGGTCGAAGCGGTCGACGCGAACGGCGTCGTTCGGCGACGCGAATACGATCGCAATGGCAACACGGTCGTGCTGACCGACGGCCTCGGTCGGCAGAGTCGGATGACCTACGATGCGTTCGGCAACGTACTGACGCGCACCGACCGTGCCGGCGCGACGACCCGTTACGGTTATGCACCCGACAAGCGTCAACTCACGGTCTCGATGCCGGACGGGATCGAGACCGTGACGACCTACGATGAATTCGGCCAGACCATCGCAGTGACCGACGGGCGCGGCGTCACGACGAAATTCGCGTACGACAGGGACGGCCGTCTGATCGATACGACTTCGCCGACCGGCGTCACCCGGCAGCGTTACGATCGTGCCGGCCAGTTGATCGAGACAATGGATGGGCGCGGCGTGCGCGCGACCTATCGGTACGATGCGGCGGGACGTGTGATGACACGAACGCTGGATCCGGACGGCCTGAATCTCGTGACGCGCTATGTGTACGATGCGAAGGGTAGTCTGGTCCGGACGACGGAGCCGTCGGGCACCGTGGTGGCGACCGAATACGATCTTAACGGGCGCCGGGTCGCCGTCGTGACCGATGCCGGCGAGGGCCGGCTCAACCTGCGCACTACGTTCGAATACGATGGCGCCGGCAGGGTGCTGACGGTGACGGAGGGGGCGGGTACGGCAGGCGCGCGCTTGACGCGTCACGAATACGACGTGGCGGGCCGCCTGGTCGGCACGGTCGTCGATCCGGACGGGCTCGCGCTGGCGACCACGTATCGCTACGACGGCAATGGCAACGTGATCCGGGTGGTCGATGCGGCGGGCGGGGTCACGCGATACGGTTACGACGCGGAGAATCGGCGGATCTGCGAGGTCGGTCCGACGGGGGCGGTCGTGCTGAGCCGCGTCGATGCGGAAGGACGCGTGGTGGCGCGCACCCAGTACGCGACGACGAATGCCGGATTGCTCGACGACGCCGGCGGCGTGCTGACGGTCGGCAATCTCGAATCGCGCATCGCGGCTTCGCCCGGCCGGGATCGAACGACGCGTCACGTCTACGACCTCAAGGGGCGGGTGCGCTACACGTTCGACGCGCTCGGCGCGTTGACCGAGTTTCGCTATGACGGTAACGGCAATGCCGTGTCGATCGCCCGGCATGGAAAGGTGCTCGATGCGACGCAGCCTGCGACCGAAGCCGCGATAACCGACCAGTTGCGGGGTCTCGGTGTCAATGATTCGCGGAGCGAGAGTCGCGTGACGCGCACTGCCTATGACGCAGCAAACCGGGTCGCATTCGTCATCGATCCGCTGGGTTATGTGACGCAGAATTGCTATGACGTTAACGGCAATCTGCTCGAGCGCGTCAATGCATTGCGCAGCGCATGGCAGGTCATGGCAGGTTTCACCGAGCCAACCGAAAGAGACATGCTCGATTGGGCGGAGACGGAAAGGAGGTTTATCCTGACGCGTGTTGCAAGTTGGCGCTACGACAATGCCGACCGGGTGACCGATAGCATCGACGCGGAAGGCTACCTGACGCGCCACGAATACGACGGTGCCTCGCTTCGGAAGACCATTCGCTACGGTGAGGCGGTGGACGCGCAGCGCGGCATGCCGTTCGGCGCAGCCGAAAAACTTCTGCCCGCCAAACCGGTGGCAGCTGCGACGGCGGTGACGGAATATCGTCACGACGGTGCGGGCCGGGTAACGGGCGTCATCGATGCATCGGGCGTTGCGACGCATTACGTGCTGGATGCGTTCGGTCGCGCGGTGGAAACGATCGCCGCAGTCGGCACGGACCGCCAGGTGTCGACACGCACGACGTTCGACGCGGCGGGGCGCATGACCCGGGAAGTGCGCGCCTTCGGCTCGGCGGTCGCCGCAGCGTTCGCCTATCGATACGACGCGTTCGGCAACGTGATCGCTCGTGTCGATCCGCGTGGCGTCGAGCTCGCGGAATCCGACAGCGACTGGGCGCTTGCGCAGCGCAAGTCGCTCGGCTATGTGGATGAACAGAACCGCGCGCTAGCGGCCGCCGCGTTGACGGCTGCTCAGCGCGACGCGCTGATAGACCGATACGCGACTCGTTACCGCTACGACGCCGTCGGCCGGTTGATCGAGGCCACGGATCCGCTCGGTCATGCGGATCGAACGACCTATGACGCGTTCGGCGATGCAGTCGAGCGCGTGACGAAAGGTGTCGCCGCGAAGCTGTTTTACGACGGTCTCGGCCGCGTCGTCGCGCAGGTGAACCCGGATGGCGCGGTTGTCCGGACCGAATATAGCGCGTCGGGGCAGCCGGTTCGCGTCGCGCGCTTCGAGCGCGGGACGCTCGACTGGTCGGCGCTCGCCGCAAACGGCGATGTATCCGCGGTGTTGCCGGGGTTGCAAGGTGGCCGGCCGGCCGCCGTGACGATGCTCGAATACGACAAGCTCGACCGTCTGGTGAAATCGACCGACGCTGAAGGCGGCGTCGAGTCATACGGATACAACGGGTTCGGCGACCGCATCTTCTATCAGAACAAGATCGGTGCCGTCTTCCAGTATGGGTACGACAATCGCGGCCTGGTGATATCCGAGACGCTGCCCGTTACGTCGAAAGGCCGGACGGTACAGAACTTTCACCTGTACGACGCAGCCGGTCGTCGCACCGCGACGATCGAGGCGGCGGAGTTGGCCGAGCAGCGCATCACGCGTTTCGAATACGATGCACTCGGCCGCCTGATCCGCCAGACGGGCGACAAGTTGACCGTTCGCACGGCGTCGGGCGAAACGCACACGACGGAGCCATTCGAAACCCGCGCGTACGATGCGCGCGGCAATCTGATTCGGCAAACCGGTGCGAACGGCAAGACGACTACCTGGTACTACGACGCGGCAAATCGCAAGACAGCCGAAGTGAGTGCGACCGGCACGCTGACGCAATGGATTTACGACACGGCGGGCAATCCGATTGCGGTGCGGGTGTTCAGTGACCCGGTCGCGCCGACGAACGGCGCGGAACCGCCGGATCCGGTCGATGCGGGCCGCGTTCGAGAGACCCGCTACCGCTACGACGAGAACAATCGGTTGATCGAATCGCGCGTGCTCGGCGTGGCGACCGGGTATTTCGATCCGTCGGCCGGCGAAACGCAGCGCGGCGAGTATTTCATCACGGCCGGCAGTGACCTCGTCACGCGCTATCGCTACGACGGCGCCGGACGCTTGATCGAGCGAACCGATCCGGCCGGTAACCGTACGCTCAGCTTCTACGATCGCATGGGCAACAAGCTGCTCGAAGTCGATGGCGCGGGATACGGAATTCGCTGGGAGCGGGACGCCGAAGGGCGGGTGCTGACGGAGACGCGGTTCGCGTCGCGTTATCCCGATCCGATCGCACCGAATCCGGCGCTGGCCGAAACGCTCGCGGCGAACTGGCCGACGAGCGCTGACGACCGTGTCACGCACTACACATGGGACGGCAACGGACGGCTGACCAGCGAAACGCGGCGAGGCGTCCGCCATGCGGCAGTCGACGGGAACGGGCGACTCGAGGAGCGGATGGCCGACGCGGCTTCGCGCTACGTCTACGATGGCGAGGGTCACCTGCTGCGCAAGACGGATGCGAACGGGAGCCAGTTCGACTTCACGTACGACGCACTCGGTCGGCAGACCAGCCAGACCTTGCCGCAGTTCGTCGATTATTTGAATCGTCAGGTGCGTGCGCGGATTTCGTTCGAATTCGATGGTTTGAATCAGGTCGTCAAGGAGACGAGACATGGCGACGCGGATCAGGTGACGACCTATGCGTACGGTGCGGGCGGCCGGCTCGCGTCGAAGACGAATGCGCTCGGGGTGGTGACGCGGTTCGGCTATGACGCGGTGGGCAACACGGTGCTGGTCAGCTATCTGCGCTCGGATGCGGACGGGCGGCAGCAACTCGATGAAACCGAGATTGCTTACGACGCCGCGCAGCGCGAGACATCGCGGATCACGCGTTCGCGCAATCCGCAAGGCGGTGCGGTGCTGACGAGCGGCGCATTGCGGGAGCAGTACTACAACGCATTCGGCGAGGTTGTCGCGCGTCGGACCGGCGGCGGTGGCGCGAACGGCGAATGGCAGGAGTATGCGGATTACAACAACGCCGGATGGATCGTGCGCTCGAATTTCGGCGACGGCGTGTCGCGGCTGTTCCTTCACGATCGCAACGGCAATGCGACGCTGAAGATCGAGTCGATGCAGACCGATTTGCGCGAGCTCACGATCGAAACGGGGGAAGATATCGAGAAGCTGCTGCAGAAGGTCGACATGATGCAGACCTTTACGCGCTACGACGCGCGTAACCAGGTCATCCAGATTCGCCAGCCGAAGACGTCGGGGAGCGTGCCGCGCATCAGTTTCAGTCCGGTCGACATTCCGATTGATGGCGGGGTGTTTGCGAATACACAGTTGAGCATCAATGGATGGATCGAGAAGCAGAGTCGGCCGGTGGCGGGGCCGGTGCAGCCCAGTGAGTCCGGGTCGATTGTCGGGGGCGGCACGGCTGGCCTGGGCCCTGTATCGCTCGCGTTGAATTGGACCCCGCAGGGTAGGTCGCCACTGAATATGCGCTTCTCCGTCGACTCGATTGATCTGAGACTTCAGGATCTTGCCGGCGAATTCAATCTGGAAGCGCGCGTGTCGTGGGAAATCACGGATGGCAACGGTGCATTTCCGCAGACAGGCACCCTGACGTCGACGATTCCGTCAAAAGGCGGGTTGACGCAGATTCCTCTGGGGCTCAACTTCAATCGTAGACTCAGCGCCGCGAGTCAGTTCAGATACAAGCTGGAAATCTATGCCACGCCTAAAAGTGGCGGCAGCGCGGAATTGGTCGGGTCGACGGATCAGCAAGCGAAGCTCACATGGCCGAATGAGGGCCAGGAGCTGGCGTCGACCAGGACGGCAGAGTCGCTTGTCTTTCTCGGTGTTCCGACGAGCGGGTTGATGCTCCCGCCGCGGGCGATCGTCGGGATGAACTGGGCTGCCAGTTCGCTGGGCGGGCTGGCGACCGCATTCAATGTCAAATCGATCGACTTGGCATTGCCCTATCTCAAGGGGACGTATGGCGCATACGACCTCGAGGCGCGCGTCTCATGGCAGGTAGGCCATTCGGACTATAAGCCTGAAACGGGAAATTTCACGGCAGCGTTGCCGTCTGAGGGCGGTTTTGCATCGATCGAGGTTAACCGAGCGTTCGGTCGTTTCAACAATGACGCGTTCTTCAAATACACATTGGAGCTCTACGCGAAACCGAAGAGCGGGAGTGGAGCACCCGAGTTGATCGGGTCGACTACGCAAACGGTGAAAATGTGGGCCTCTGCTAACGATCACATGGTCCTGACGGAGCGGAAAGACGGCGAAGCATTTTTCGGGCTGAACACCCCGACCAATCAATTGACGGTTGCGCAGCACTCGCTGCCCGAGGGAGCTCGAGGCGCGCTCTACTATCGACCAGCGGGTTCGAACTCGACATTCCGGCAGTTGCCGAAGGCCGCCGGCAGTCAACCCAACTCGTTCAGCGTCGATTCGGGCAGCCTGCCCGCCGGCGATTACGAGATGATCTTCCTGGCTGTTTCGGACGGCAGTGACGGACGTGAGGCCGGCACGTTGCTGCGCCGCGATGGTTATCGCGTTCACATCGAACCCGGTGGGAGCGCTTCCGTGACGTCCGAACCGATTCCCGTCGATCGGGAAAGCAGCCGTCCGGGCTTCCTGGCGGATGCATCGGGCAGCTACATCTGGACTTCACCACAGACCTTGAACCTGTATTCGGCGCGCGATTCCGCGCTGCATCTGGTCGATCATGTCGTCGTGAAGGTTCGACAGCAGGGCGCCGGTGCGTGGAGCGAAGCGCGCACGGTCATGCGCGATCCTGTTACCGGCGCGTTTGCGATCGATCTGTCCGGATACGGCCCTGGCAACTGGGACGTGGAAATCGATCTGTACGACGCGGCCGGCCAGAAGCTGGATGCCGTGCTAGGCTCGGTCGGCTTGCCGGAGGGCGGTGGCGCGCCGTCGCTTTCCACCAACTATCTTGCCGATCTGAAGTCGACGATCGTATTCCATTCGCAACCCGCCGATACCGATTACCTCATGGTGTCGTGGGAGCAGGACGGCGTGACGCGCTACTCGCGCATCACGCGCCTCGGCAATGGCGATTTCGCGTGGGATGTGATGGCGGGAGGCCTGATACCGCGGCCCGGGTCATATACCTACGCGATCAAATACACCGCCTACGACTCGGCCGGCGTGCCGCTGGCGATGGGGGCCGGCGACATCACCGTCGGCTCGCCCGGCAATTCCAGGGTCACGTTGACGGGCAGCCAGCGCCCGAGCCTTTTCGAGTTCAGACCGACTGGAACGGATGGCTTGCCGCTGACGAACGTCGATACGATTACGTTGTACTACCGTCAATCCACGGCGAAGGACCACGCCTACGATCGTCCGTTTACCGAAGTGACGTTGACGCGGGATGCCAAGGGGCGTTTCCTGTTCGACGCGTCGGCGTTGCCGACGCACACGGAATTCGAGTATCGATACCTGGCCAAGGATGCCGGCGGCAATGTCCTGGTCGAGCGTCAGAGCTACCTGCTGACCGGTACGCGAAACAATCCGATTACGAACGTCGACATTGTCGGTGTGATCGAGCAGACCGCGAAGGACATGACGATCGATCGGATGCAGGCGCACAACGCGTTCCAGGAGGTATCGGCCGAACGGGATGGTCGAGGCAACTGGACCTATCTGTCCTACAACACGATGGGGGCCTTGACGCTCAAGCGTGAGCCGACCGTCAAGGTGACGTTGGCGAACGGCGCGCAGGTCGAGCTTGCGCCGGAGACGAAGTTCTACTACGACCTGCTCGGTAATCTCGTCGGCACGCGGGATGCAAACGGCAACCTGTCGACCCGGCAATGGAACCATGGGCAGCAGCAGCCCGCGATCGCGAAATCATGGGACGCGATGGGGTACAGCAAGGTGTTCCAGTACGACGGACTCGGCAATTTGCGTACGTCGACAGACGAGTTGAATCGCAAAACCGAGTATGCGTACGACGCGGAGAATCGTCTCATTGAAAAAGCGAGGCCGGTGCTGACGAATGGTCGACGCAGCATCGAGCGCTTCGAGTACGACGCGTCGGGCAACCGCATCGCCCGCGTCGATGCGCTGGGCGGCCGAGAACGGACCTACTACGACGGCGAAGGCCGAATCGTCCGGACCGTCAGTGCCGCAGGACGAGACGTGCGCTACGACTATCGCTGGGCCAGCACGGTGCGGTCCGTCGGATCGTCGGTGACGGGCGGTTGGGTGAAGACCACCACGGACGCGAACGGCCGGACGATGGTGGACGAGAAGGACCTGTTCGGTCGATTGACGAAGCACACGGATCTCGGCGGTCGCGTATTTCTGTATGCATACAACCGGGCCGGCCTGCTGACGAAGCAAACCGGGTCCAGCGGGCAAGACGTGGACTACACGTACTACTCGCACGGAATGGTGCGTTCGATCGTCGACAACGCGACGAAGACGCAATCGCTCTACGAATACGACGGCGACGGCAATCGGACCGCGGAGTACTTCACGAACTTCGGGGATTCGTACATCTTTGCGCAATCGGCCGTCGAATACGATGCGTTGAATCGCGTCGTGTCGATCAAGGACAACGCGTATCAGGTTGCGTACGAATACGATGCGGTCGGCAATCGCCGGCGGATGCTCGCGACCTATACCGACATGGTCGGATATCACGAGAAGAATCAGGACTACTGGTACGAATACGACGCGCTGAACCGTTTCACGGTGACGATGGGCAGCTTGTCGGGCGAGCGGCCGGTAGATCCGGACGACGCCAGTGTGTCGATCGTGCCGGGCGCGGCCGGAAGCGCGGGCATACGGCTGGGCTACAACGCGGCGGGCGAGCGGGTGCTGGCGGTTTATGCGAAGGACGGCCGCACTGAGCGGTACACGTACGATGCAAATGGCTACCTGGAGACGCAGTCGATCAATGGCGTGGTGGCGCAGGAGCGTACCAATGACCTGCTTGGGCGGGCGATCCGCGTGGTGGAGCGACGCCCGGACAACGGCCAGGTGGTGTCGGATGTCACGCGCGCCTGGGATGCGGACAGCATCCTGTCGTCAGAGCGAGACCGGGTGGCGGGCAACACGACAACCTATACGCGGATGGCGGACGGTACGGTCGCGAGAGTCGACGTGAAGCCGGACGACGCGAAGGGAACTCATAGCGCATTCGTGTACGAATACGAGTGGTGGGACGGCGCGAAGCAATCGAAGATCACGGCGCAAGGGACGAATCCGAACGCACCGGGATGGAGGCCGGCCTCGTCGTGGTTCAACTACGACGTGAACGGCAACCTGAAGTCGACGTACGACGACGGCGGGAACCAGCCGGGCAACGGACGCGCGTTTACGTACTGGACGGACCTGAGAGGGCAGGTTCAGCGGCGAGACGAACTGGTCAACGTGCGAGTGGATGGCAACGGGAGGATCGTCGGGGCGGCGGGGGATCGCAAGCACAACTACTACTACCTGAACGGCACGCGAGTCGGGAACCAGGGCAACGACGGGATTGATCAGGTTGACTACGTGAAGGAACTGGCGGGCAAGCTGCAGAAAGGAGACGATAGCCAGTACAAGGTGTTCACGCCGATGGGGACGGCGGATTTCGACGAAAGCTTCATGACGATCAACGGGGTGTACCCGGGCACGAGTCCAGGCGTGTGGACGGTGCGGGAAGGCGATTCGTTGAGGTCGATCGCGTCGGCGTTGTGGGGGGACGAGACGCTGTGGTACGTGCTGGCGGACGCGAACGGTTTGAAGAGCACGGACGAGCTGAAGGCGGGCCGGTTGCTGACAGTGCCGAACAAGGTGACGAACGTGCACAACACGGCGAGCACGTTCAAGCCGTACGATCCGGGCCGCGCGATCGGGAATACGCAGCCGACGCTGCCGGATCCGCCGCCGCCGAGTCGTGGAGGTGGGTGCGGCGGGTTCCTGCCGGTGATTGCGATCGTGGTGGCGGTGGTGGTGACGGCGGTGACGCTGGGTACGTCCACTCCAGTGACAGGGCCGATGGCGGCGGGGGCAGCGGGAGCAGGAGCAGGAGGGGGGGCGGCAGCGGGGACGGCCGCCGCAGCCACTGCGGCTGGCGCGAGTGCGGCGGCGGGCGCTGCCGCTACGAGCGTCAGCATGGCGGCTGTCGGCACGGGGATTGCAGCGGGAACTGCAGGTGCGCTGGCCGGCCAGTTGGTGATGATAGCGGGTGGCGCACAGCACGGGCTGGATTGGAAAAGCCTGGCGTTGAGTGCGTTGGGCGCGGGCGTGACAGCGGGGGTGGGGAGCGCGTTGGGGGCGGTGAGTTCGGTGCCGTCGGCGATCGCGCAAGGCGCGGCACGATCGGCGGTGACGCAGGGCATTGGCGTGGCGACGGGGTTGCAGCATAGTTTCGACTGGAAGGGCGTGGCGGCGAGCGCGATCGCGTCGGGGGCGGGGTATCAGGCGGGTGCGTTGGCGAATCAGGCTGGAGCGAGCCTGGGTTTCCAGATGGGTTCGGACGGAGGGCGGTTCGCGAGTGGCTTGGTTGCGCGCGCGGCGGCTGGGTCGGCGAGTACAATGGTTCGAGGTGGGAGTCTGGGGCGGAACGTCGGGGCAATTGCGGCGGATGCCGTCGCCAGTACCGTGGGCAATATGGTCGCTGACCGGATGAAGAGTCGGCCGACATCGACCGAGCTGCGCACCCAGCAGGCGATTGAAGCGATGAACGGGCAGATCCTGCCAAGTGGTGTAGGTTCCGCCGGGACGGGTTTCGTACCCGCCAATGCGTCGTACATCCGGTTCGATAACGGCCCGTCAGTAAGCGCCGCAACGGCACTGGCGAATTACGACTTCCCTGCGGGCCTTGAACAAGCGAGGGCGCAGCGCATTGCCGAGCTGCAACTGCTCGCTGATCAACCTCTGGATCAAGGATTCTCCGGGGTACAAGTTCTGATCGAAGGTGTTGGGTCGACCGGCGAACCGATCCCCCAGCCGGCCGCTGAGCTGGGCACGATTCGAAATCTGAACTGGTTCGAGAGCCAGTTGGCCTTCAATCCGGTTGCGCAGGCAGCGCAAGGGTTTGTTGACCAAGGGCTAACGCTCGCGAGCGGTGCATGGAATGTCGTGTCGCATCCCGTGAATACGGTAGCCGCGATCGGCGCGCACTACGCGAACGCGTATGAAGCTGGCAACCTTGGTGGCGCGATTCTGCGCGACGCAAGCGGTATCGCGGCCGGTGCGGTGAAGGGCGCGCTCAGCCCGATTGATGCGCTGTATCGGCAAAACGAGGCGGGCGGAGCTTACCGACTGGGCGGGTCCATGATGGATGCGGCGCTGTCGGTGGCAACCCCCGGTGCCACGAGCGCAGCGATTCGTCTAACCGGAGCTGGACTCGAACGTGGCGCGGCAGTGTTTGGGCCGAATCTAGCCCGCATGTCGGAAAATTTCCTCGCCAGGACGGGCGGGTTGTCGTATGTGGTCGACAATGGTGGTGTTGGGATCAACTACTCAGCCGCAATCGCTCGAATTAAGTCTGAAGGACATGCTCTGGTTCGACATGGCGGGTCTGTAACGGAAAACGATCTATTTGTTCGTGCTACAACCGGTGTTGCGCCTGACGGTTCTGTTGTATTGGATAAAAAATCAGGGTTTGCAATCGTTCCTCCTTCTTCAACAGCGTTTAACTCCGATGCTTTGTTGGCTCGTGCAGACTTGAAAATTCGAGAGGGCTATCTCGATAGAGCCATCGCCTTTTCCCCACCTGGAGCAGAACGTGTCGTTATCGAAGGAGTCAATGTAGGGGCAGCTGTGGGGCGCGGCTTTGATCGAGTGAGCAGGGTGCCTGGCGTTGCGGGACCGCTTCGATATGACGCTGGGCTGTCGCATGCAACGGGTGTCTATCAATACGATGCGTTGTCAGGACTTTGGAAGACCGTAACCATTTATCCGGGGAAGTAAATGTACGAATATGTTGATCACGTTTTGGCGACTTACTTTGGCTCCTCTGCGGAAACGTCTGAGGAAGAGGCAATCTCTTTGTTGTCGGGCAACATAAAAAATAATGATGTTTTCGCGTCTGGGCTGCGTGCGGACGTAGGGAGAGCGTTGCAGGACAGCGGCTACTCATGGAAAGATGTTCTTGAGCAATATGAAGTTGCATTTTTCGACACGGAAGAAGATGCCAGGTCGTATGCAAAGCGAATTCTTTGGGATTCGTTTTTCATCTGATAACGGACGAAGATGCCTAGGGTGCCGTTTACTGGGGTGACTGTCGGTAAATTTTTTCTGGTATTTAATGACAATAAAAGAGGCGGATGAAATGCAGTTGAAGAAATTGATCCCGCTGGGTGTCTCGCTGTTGATTCTGGCGGGCTGTGCCTCGGTGCCGATGGGCGATCCCCAGCGAGATGCGGAGCTGAAGACGTTCAGCGCTCCGCAGGAGAAGGCGGCGATTTACGTGTATCGGAACGAAGGCATGGGCGGGGCCATCAAGATGCCGGTGACGCTCGACGGCAAGATTCTGGGCGACACGGCCGCGAAGACTTACCTGTATAGCGAGGTGGAGCCAGGCCGTCACCAGTTGGTCTCGAAGGCGGAAAACGACTCGACGCTGGACGTAGATACGGTCGCCGGAAAGATCTATTACGTCTGGCAGGAGGTCAAGATGGGGGTGATATACGCTCGCAGCAAACTGCAGCTCGTCGACGACACGACCGGGCAGGACGGGGTGAAGGAATCGAAGCTGGCGGTCCTGAAGTCCGAGCAGACCGAGGCTGCAAAATGACGATCTGCTGTTGCTAGCGGATCGTGTTCGGCTTCGCGAAGAACGAGCGGGCCAACGGGAGCGCGAAGGAGTTGCAGGCGCTGAAGCTGTTGGCGGCGCAGTTGCTGGGCTATGACGCGCGGACGCTGGCGAAGGCGCTGGCCGCGGGCGAGTTATATGAGGTGGAAAGCGATGAGTGACAAACTGCTGAAGGTGCTGCACGAGACGGCGCAGGGTCTGCACGAGGCGGGCGCGATGGACGCGGTGACGCTGCGCGAGTTCGATGCGCTGTGCCTGCCGCCGGTGAAGACGTACAGCGCGGCGCAGATTCGCCGGCTGCGCCAGCGCAGCATGGCGAGCCAGGCGGTGTTCGCGGCATGCCTGAACACGAGCACGTCGACGGTGCAGAAGTGGGAGCAGGGTCAGAAGCATCCGAACGGGCCGTCGCTGAAGCTGTTGAATCTGGTGGATCGTAAGGGCCTGGAAGCCCTGTTCTGA
This sequence comes from Burkholderia sp. AU31624, assembly GCF_020420065.1. NCBI lineage: Bacteria > Pseudomonadati > Pseudomonadota > Betaproteobacteria > Burkholderiales > Burkholderiaceae > Burkholderia > Burkholderia sp. AU31624. The sequence continues at coordinate 766,754 of NZ_JAIZRT010000003.1, read as the reverse complement.
AGTTGTACGGGCGGGCGCGCAATGCGCCCGCTGTTGTTGCACGGGTGCTGGCCCGGCGACGTGCGTCGCAGTCTCCCAGCGAATCCCTTCTGAACCGTGTGTAAAGTGATGAGCGTGGCGTGTCACTGGCCGTCGCTCGTGTGTAGCCGGGTTGTATCCGACGTGTAGCCCGAGCGTATCCCGGCCGTCGTCCAGATGAACCGGACAGGCACGACGGATATGTTTACGGATCGCTGCGCGCTCCGCGAACGTATCGTGTGCCAAAGGGGCCAAGCCCCTTTGCAACCCCGGCAGTGAGCCGGAAAACCGCGTCTAGGGCGAAAATTTACGTCAAGCCTGATGGAATGGCTGGGAGGCTTGTGCTATAAGGGTTTGCGGGCGGCAGAGGCGGGGAAGTGCGTCTAAGGAGGTGTAGGGGCAATTGCGGCGGATGCGGTGGCCAGTACTGTTGGCAATATGGTGGCCAACAGCATGGCCGACCGACCGACGTCGAGTGCGAGCACGCTGTACGGTATTGGTGTTGACGTCAACTCGATGGTGCAGGGCGCGTATCCAGTCGATCCGGCCAAGCAGTTCGCGTGGTCGGCGAACGCACGGCTCCAACCCGAATTTAGCTCGTTCGATTCGACCGCAGCGAGCCTCGGTCTGTCGACGGAGCAGGCGCTGCGCTTGATGGCGTCATCGAGCAGTGCATCGATCATTGATTCGAATGGGCCGACGAGTGCGGTCGCGTATCCGGTGCCGACGCCGTATGTTCCAGCCGTTGAGATTCCCGGCGGGCCGCCGCTCAAATCGATTCCGGTGCTGACGGAAACGGACGGGGGATTCTGGCGTGGGCTCGCAGGTGATCGCCGTAGCGTGTTCGAGACGCCGGCCCCGTTGTCGGAAAAGATCGGGGCGGGGGTTCGAGCTGTGGGCGAGTTCATCGCCGATCCGCTGATCGAACTTGGCAATCAATATCGAGACGTGCACTCCGCAGCGAGCGGAGCGACGGGCGGTTGGCGCAGCGCCTTTGCGCAGCAGGTCTCGGATGGGAGCTACGGTGGAGCCGCGCTGACCGAATTGGGTATGGCGGCCGGAGCGGCACCGATGGCCGGAGCAGCGCTCAAGGGGCTGGCATGGGCCGTGCCGGCGGCTGGGCCGATGATTGATGCGTATGCTGCTAGAACCGGCATGCTGTCTTATGTCGTTGACAATGGTGGAGTGTCCGGAAGCGGCATTAGTGCGTCAGGCGGTCAGTTTGTTGTCGCTCCAACGCGAGAAGCAGTGGGTGCCCTGAAAGATTTTGGTTTGGATGCCACGCAGCGTCGTGCATTCTTCGAGGGCAAACAAGTTATCTTCGAGGACCCGGCCACAATCTATCAAACGGCAACAATATTCCAGCTTGAAAGTAATACGCTTCGCGCAGGGATTTGGGATGTTGTGAGCGACGGTAGTGGGGCAATTCTTAGCTTTGCCAACAGGTCCCGCGCGCTTGGTTCTACGCTTGGCGTTCGTCAATTGGAGCTATTCGGGGCGGATCTCCAGAATGATGCGCTTGCGAATATCTTGGTTCGTAGGGGGTTCACGCCTGGCGAGCCGGTTCTCATTAATTCATTTGGATTCAATAAGTACGTTCCCACCTTGCGCCGACTGGAGGATTTGCAAAAATGAGCGCACCACTTCACCAGGACCCAACGCCATATATCGCGATGAAGGATGCAGGCGCCTCGCCTCAAGACGTGTTTCGCAAAGCTCGGGGCGATGGCTACAAGAACTTTGAGTGCATTGTGCTGATTAGTGGCATCTTTGATATTTCCCTGAACGATGCGCGCGATATGGCGCATGCCATTTACCGCGAAGACAAAGAAGCGGGTTGATCGGGGGTATGGACACTTTTTTGTACTCAACTTTTTATCGATAGCCCATCAACGCCCGCGCAAGCGGGCGTTGTTGTATCTGAGCTCGCTGCGTAAGAAAAGCCTCTCTGCAACGCGTCGCCGCTCGTCGTCATCGAGGCACATTGCACGAATTCCATCGATCGCGCGACGCAGCCGATCGTCCGCAATAGCTCGATGTTCGTCGATCGCGCCGGATCGCAAGCACAATTACTACTACCTGAACGGCACGCGCGTCGGGAACCAGGGTAACGACGGGATTGATCAGGTTGACTATGTGAAGGAACTGGCGGGCAAGCTGCAGAAAGGAGACGATAGCCAGTACAAGGTGTTCACGCCGATGGGGACGGCGGATTTCGACGAAAGCTTCATGACGATCAACGGCGTGTACCCGGGCACGAGTCCAGGCGTGTGGACGGTGCGAGAAGGCGATTCGTTGAAGTCGATCGCGTCGGCGTTGTGGGGGGACGAGACGCTGTGGTACGTGCTGGCGGACGCGAACGGGTTGAAGAGCGCGGACGAGTTGAAGGCGGGGCAGTTGCTGACGGTACCGAACAAGGTGACGAACGTGCACAACACGGCGAGCACGTTCAATCGGGGGCAGCCATTTGTGAGCAGAACGAATTGGAATTTGCGAATGGAAGAAGGGCTCGGGGGAGAACGCATTGCTTGCGCTCAACAAGTCGAGAAGAATCGAACTTGTCCAATGGGATTCTCTGCGTCAACGTATCAGAATTGACAAGTCAGACGAGAAGATGCCATCCCGAGGCGATTCGGAAACGAAAAAGGGGGATATTTGAAAGAATTTCGCTTTGTCGCTTTGTCGCTTTGTCGCTTTGTTTGCGGGTGTTGCCATGCTTGCCGGATGTGCTCGCATGCCGATTAGTCAGCCCTTGGAGCGCGAGGCTCTAACAGTCATGCAACCTGTCGAAGTCCAGATCGGTATCGCGCAGGCCGAACTGTACGCGGCTTTCATCCCGTCTACCGCGGGTGTGACCGCGGCAGCGACCTGCGGTGCGATTCCCGGCGTTGGCATCCTGCTAGCCGCTGTCTGCGGCGGGGCTCTCGGTGCGGTAGACGCCACGACGGATGCTATACGCGCCAAGGCCGCGGAAGACACGGTGGGCCCCCTCAAGGACCAACTGGCTGAACTTAACTTCGACCAGCAGATGCGAAAATCGGTGTCACGAGCGTTCCGGAGGGAGCAAGATGTGCAGGTTGCGCGCATTGAGTTAACTAAGGAGGTCAACGACAAGGCCTATAACGAGCTGTACGTCGCCTCGAAATCAGGCTCGGTGATGTTCGTGAACGTCGACTATCACTTGTCGCCGGATTATTCCGCCTTGCTGCTATCGACACGCAGTCTATTGTTTCCGCGTAGCGTTGAGGCTCGCGCCCTAGCCAAGCTACCACCGACCGTCGAGGCGACGACACCCGACAACGAGCTGGCGGTTGCCCCGAAAAACGCCGTGTACCGGGCCAGCATTACTTATCGCGCCAAGCTGGTGTCTCCTAGCGAAGATGCGGCGCGCAACGTGTCTGCATGGAATGCAGACGATGGTCGCCTGCTGCGAGCAGCCATGGACGACGGCATTGCGCAAATGGGCCGGTTGCTGACCGAAAACCTGCAGCGCAAGCACGAGATCAATGGCAGCGTCACAGAGGTCACTGGGGACAACGGTGTTCTTGTGAGTCTGATCGGGAAGGGCGACGCAGGATCGCTGGTGCGCTATCCCGACGGATCCTTGCAATTTAACGCTAACCTCGAGGTGGCGGTGGCGAACTTCGACGCGGCTCGTCAGACAGAAAGTGTTTCCGCAGGACCGGCACAAGTTACAGCGCCCACTGAGGACTAGGGCGTGTTCATGCTATCGAAGGGCTTCGATGATCAGGGCGAAGTTGATAGCCGTCGCATCGGAATCCGTCAGCAGCGCAAAAAGCAGCCGGTCTTTCTCAATAATTTTCGCGATTTGACCAAATGCAAGACGACAACCAGAACCCGCCGCCCCCTACCCGGCCAGCTACCACGCCGGCCATGTCATCAGTCGACATTCCCGGCGGAAAGCGAACCGACTTCCCGAACGGCAGCCACGTTGTCGAGGGGCCCGCGGGTGACAAATACCTCGTTTCCGAGGCAGGCGACATCAGTGCGACCATACCAGCGATCCGGCAAGTGCAGATCGACGACATCGCGCTGGTCCTGCAACATGAGATCACGCACGTACACCGGACGACATCCCATACATTGCATTTCGTCGGGGGCGGAGTCTTTTCCTACCTGCATCATCACGACGGCTCAGGCATGTCAATCGAGGCAAATTGCATCGAGTTCCGGACGCTACCCAGGGGGGTGATCGCTGTACATGGCACGGCGCGAAACACGGCGATACACGAAGAGACGAATCGAAAGAGCTAAGGTAAGGGGGCATACCTCGGTCTCACCGCTTTTCCGGCCGATGCCCGAGCTCATGTATCACGTCGCCGAGCAGCGCCGACGTTTGCACGTCGTCCATTATCCCCTTCCAAACCCACTCCACCATTTCCTGAAACTCCGGCTCATTGCCGAGCGTCGCGCCGAATTCATGTCTCAGCACGACGTTGATGGCTATGCGCTCCAACAGGGCCTGATCGTCGACGCCGGCGGTGCGCAACGCGTCGATTCTTTCGCGCAGCAGCGCGCCCAAATCCGGGCCGGCCACGCGTGCTGCCACCGGCGCGTTGTCGTGCGTGGGTGCGCGACTCGCCTCCGCGCTCACCTGGCGCCGCGTCCGGTCGATGACTTGCTGCCGTAGCAGCGCCAACACCTGATTGAGCGTTGAAACAGGATCCATGCGTGCTCCGATGATGATTAATGTCGGGTACGAGACGCCAGATATCCGGCCAAAAGCAGATGACCGTCTTCCGCGTCGGCGGTGGCATCCCGTTTTAAGGCGTCGATGTGCGCAACGATGCTCGCTATGTAGGGGTTGATGCCCGGATAGCGCTCGTTCACCGCGATTCCCTGCTTTAACCAATCGAGTGCCACATCGAACCGATCGTCGCACAGCGCGAGCAATCCGGTTTTGAACAACTGCAGCTCTTCGTACTCGGACTGTTCTGAGTCGAGCGCCTCCCAGCGAACCGTCGCATTCTGTACGTGTCCGTCAAGCAAGTCGACGAAACCCAACATGAAGTGCGCGATAGCGAAATCCGGTGCGAGTGCGACTGTCCGAGCGAAATCGACGCGTGCTTCGGCGCGACGCTGTTCCCCGGCGTAGATCGACCCGCGCAAGAACCAGAGTCGATGATCGTCGGGCCAGTGCGTGAGCGCGGCGCTGAGTAGTTCCAGCGCTTCGCTGCCTGGCCTGTCGACGATGCGGACGATCTCGTCCATCGTATCGTCGTCGCACAACATGGCGCGGGGTTCATTGCGATTCATCGACCTCTCCTATCCGATTAGATGCATGTACTCTGCTTCGCCGAGCCGCTCGCGCAGCTCCGCCAGCGCAGTGCGATGCAATTGCGAGATCCGGCCTTTGCTGCCGCCGAGAATGTCGGCGATCTGCTCGAATGCGAGGCCGTGAAAATAGTGATACTGAATGATCTTGCGCGCGCGTTCAGGCAGATGCCGGACTGCGTCTACCAGTCGCGCTTTCGTCTGGCGCCACGCAATACCGTGATAGGCCGCGCCAGGCAGCGTCGGATCGCCCGCTGGCGCGTCATCCGCCGTCGGTGCGATGAGGCCCGTGCCGTCCAGCATGAATCCGATCGCCAGCCCGGCCGCCAGCGTGCCGAGCGCCTGCAACGCATCGCGGCCCGGGCGTGTCGCTCGATCGCCGTCGGTTTGAAGCGACGCGACCCGTTCCCTGCGCACGCGTCGGGAGAACGAAATCTGCTCCTGCCCGTCGGTCAGTTTCTCGACGCCGGTCAGGATCGCGCCTCGCACGCGCGTCGTGCAAAACGTCTCGAAAGTCACGCCGCGTGCAGGATCGAAGCGATCGATCGATTCGAGCAGGCCGATGCAGGCCAGCTGAACGAAATCCTTGAACTCGACGTCATCGCGATGTCGTCCCGCATACAGTCGAGCCGCGATCGCGCGTGCGTAGGGCAGGTAATGCGCAAATACGGCTTCTCGGGCCCCTGGGCTGTGCTCGACCGCCCACCTCCGCCACAGCCCCGTTTCGTGAGCGTTGCCGGCGTCGTCCACCGACGGCGTGTCCGGGTTCCACGCGCCCTCCTGCGTCATCTGAACCCTCCGAGCACCCCTCGCATCACGAGCCCCCAGCCGTCGATCAGAACGAACATCAGGATCTTGAGTGGTAGCGAGATGGTCGCAGGCGGCACCATCAGCATGCCGAGCGACAACAGGACGGTCGATACCACGAGGTCCAGCAACAGAAACGGCAACAGCACGACGAAGCCGATCTGGAATGCGACGCGCAGCTCGTTCAGGATGAAGGCCGGCGTGAGTTGCAGCAGCCCTACCTCGTCGGCCGACGCAGGTAACGGCTTGCGGGACAGTTCGTACATCAACCGCAGTTCGTCGTCGCGCACCTGGCGCAGCATGAAATCGCGCAACGGTGCTGCGCCAAGTTCCAGCGCGCGATCGACGGCGATGCGGCCGTCCATGAATGGCTGCAGCGCGTCGCGATGCAGGGTTTCGAACGTGGGCATCATCACGAAGGCGGTCAGGAATAGTGCGAGGCTGATCAGCACGGGCGTCGGCGGAGTTTCGAGCATCCCGAACGCATGCCGGATCATCGACAGCACGATGACGATCCGGATGAATGCCGTCATCGAGACAACGAGGGCCGGACCGATGCTGAGCAGCGTCAACAGCACCGCGATGCGCACGGCTTCCGACGTGCCGTTCCGATCGAGCGCGAAGGGGGCGCCGTGCGGCGGCGCGACGGCGACCGCGGCGGCGGTTGCGGTCCCGTGCATCGCGAGCCCGCCGATCAGCGCAGCGGCTACCAGCAGGCCCAGCATGCATGACGGCACGGAGCGCCGGCGCGAGTCGGGCAGGAGGCTTCCGGTCATGATGTCGCCTCCGACGACGGATGCGCATGCGCATCGAGCAGCGAGACGCCGTTCGCGTGAAGGACGAGGAGCACGCGCCGCTCGTCGTATTCGATCAGATGAAGTGTCGCGCGCGGAGCAAGGCGTGCGGTCTCGACGATCGTCAGCCTTTTCCGGGTCGATTGCGTGCCGCGCCTTCCCGGAAACGAACCTCCGTATCGACGCAACGCCAGCATGACGACGATGCCGAGCACCACGCAGACGAGAAGCGCACCGCCGATTCGATAGAGGTCGATACCGTCGCCGAGTGCCGGCAAACGTGCGAGCGAATAGGTCGCGTCGGCGCCGGTGCTGGTGTCGGATGCGATCGACGCCGGCGGTGGTTTCAATGACGAGTCGAATGATGGCCGCATTCAGCGTTCCTCGACGATTTCGACGATCCGGATGCCGAACTGGTCGCCGACGGCGACGATCTCGGCGCGGGCCACCGTGCGCTCGTTGAGTCGGACGTCGACGCAGTCGTCGATGAGGCGGTCGAGCGTGACGACCGAGCCGGACTGCAAGGCCAGCAGCTCCTTGACGGCGAGGGTGCCCGAACCGAGATGCACGTCGAGGGATACGATGACGTCGCCGACGAGATCAAGGCGCGGCTGGGCGGCGGCGCGCGCATCGGAGGTCTCGACCGGCCCGTGCTCGGGAAGGTCGACACGCATGACGACGGGGCGGTCGGGGGTGGCGTGGCTGGTCATCGGTGATCCTCGGGTTCGACGAGCGATTGCAGTTGAATGGAAAGTTGTCCGTCAGTGCGACCGAGGCGGCCGAAGCCGACCGCGATCTGGCCGGGATGTCCGGTCGTGACGGAAATGTCGGGATCGAGCCGATCGGCGAGCACGAGGACGTCACCGGGCGTGAGGTCGAGCAACTGAGCGACGGGTAGCGCAACGATGCCGAGCCGGGCGTGGACGTGTGTGCCGATCGATTCGATCGCAGCCGTACGCGGCGTCAACGGGGCGTTGCGTGCCGTCGATGCGTGGCGGGGCGCGTGTCGGGCCCACCAGAACGGGGCGGCGAAGACGATCGACAGGCATGGGGCATCGGAACCCAGCGCGAGTCGGACATGAACCGCGCCGTACCGTGATGCGATCGGTTTTGCCGCAACTGATTGCGGCAGGTGTCGCGCGTCGGGTGGGGAGGCACCGCAGACGGCGCGCAATGCGGCGGCCAGGTCGTCGGCCATCGACTTTCCGAACGCGCGCACGATCTCGGCGCAGTAATCGACGCGCGTTGCGGCGAAGCCGTTGGCGGGCTCGAGGTCGAGCGCGCGCAGGGCGAGCCGGTCGAGCGATCGTGGTTCGATGGCCCAGTGCAGGTGCGGCCCGCATGACCAGACATGGGCGTCGGACGACCAAGGCGGCGGTCGCAGCGGCGCTATCCGCTCGACGTCGTCGACGCGCGGTGTGTCGTCGCACCAGTTGCGCAACCAGGGGGCGATGGCGCTTTCCGACAGCGTGCCGGCTTCCAGCAGATCACGCTCGGCGAGCGGTCGCCAGCGCAACGGCGCTTCGCTCATCCCTGCCCCCGCATCTGGAACAACTGCATGATCATCTCGTTCGATGTGCTGATGACCTGGGAGGATGCCTGGAAGCCGCGCTGAATCAGGATCAGTTGTCCGAATTCGCCGGACAGATCGACGTTGGACGCCTCGACCGCACCGGAGCGCAACTGACCGACGAGCGGATCGCCGCTTTTCGAGTAACGCGGCGCAGGGAGATGCGATGCGTCGAACAGGCCCGCGCCGAGCTGAACCAGCAACTGAGGATTGGCGAAGTGGGCGAGCGCGATGGTGCCGGCTTTGCCGGTCTGGCCGTTCGAGTAGCGCAACGCGAGCTGACCGTCGCGGTCGATGCTCATCGACGCGAGCGTACCGGCTGCGTAGCCGTCCTGCTTCGATACCCGCAGAGTCGATGTGGCGCCGGCCGAGAACGCGGTGACGCCATCGGAAAAATCCAGCGTCACCGTGAGCTGCGACGACGGCAGCGTAACGTCGATCTTGTCCTGGCCGGGTTCAGGAATGCCGCCATGAAATTGCAGCGTGCCGATCTGGAGCGGCATGCCGTCGGGATCAGTGACGGTGACCTTCCAGCGTCCCGGCATCACGCCGGTATCCTCCGCAAACGATACTTTCAGCGTGTGCTTCGCGCCGTTCGCGTCGTAGACCTCGACGTTCGATACGGAAAAATCGGTCGAGCCGGGCGACAGGTTGTCGGTGAAGCGGACCACGCGCGTCGCGCGTGGCGGATCGAGCTGACGGTGTGCCAACGAGATCGGCGCGAGCGTGCCGGCCGCATCGAGCGTGGCGAGTTTCAGGCCGCTCGCTCGTTCGGTCAGCGAGCCGTCGTCGGCGATCTGGAATTGGCCGGTACGCGCGTGGCGGATCGTTTCGCCGTCGCGGAGTGCGAACAGGCCGTCGCCGTCGATGGCGAGATCGAGCTGTCCGGTACTGCCGCGCAATTCACCTTGCCGGAAATTCAGCGCCGTGTGCGCGTAGGCGATGCCGCTGCCGGATCGTGTCGCGTCTCGCGCGGTGGGTCGCCCGTCATACAGATCCTGAAAGCGCGGCGTCGACGATTTGAAGCCGGGCGTGTTGAGGTTCGCGACATTGTTGCCGATGGTCTGCAAGCCTTTCGAGTAGGCGCGCAGGCCGCTCATGCCGATATAGAGGCTGTCGAGCATGGGCGCCTCAGCGTACGGTCAGGATCTGCGACACGGTCGCATCCGCGAGGAACTGCCCGCTCTCGCTCTCGATCGTGAGTTTCGGTTCGCCGTCCTTGAACGACAGGCCCTTGACGACGCCGGTAGTCGTGCCAGCGTCGCCGCGGATGTCGACTTTGCGTCCGAGCAGCCCGAGGGTCTGGGTTGCGGATTGCACGGACAGCAGGTCGTCGATCTTGGCGGCGATCTGGCGGCTCTGCTCGAGCGACGTGAACTGTGCGAGCTGCGACACGAATTCGTAGTTGTCGACCGGCTTGAGCGGATCCTGATAAGTGAGTTGCGTCACGATGATCCGGAGCAGCGATTGCAGGTCGAGTCCGGTCGGGTCGGTTTGTCGGTCGTTGCCTGTCATGGGGCCGATGGAGTCAATCGCCATGTGTTCCTCCTGAGAGTCGGTGCGTTTCGATGAAAAGCCTGCCGTTGATAAAGAGCCGTGCGGACGGCACGCCGAGCCGGCGCAGTTCGACGAAGGCGCGTTGCGCAAGCGTCGAGTCGTCGATTCCGGCGGCGCGTACCGCGATTGAGAGGCCGACCGCACCCGTCAGCACGCTGAGCCGGCAGTGCGGCCCTGAAGTTGGGCGGGGTGCGGTCTCGCCTGCGTGACGTGACGACGAGGGGAAGGTCGCGGGGGCCGGCGGTGAGGCGGTGACGGATGCGGCGCGGTGAGCGCCGGGCACGATCGACATGGGCGGCGTGGGAGCGAGCAACGCTTGCACGTTTCCGCCGGACCGAGCCGGCGGGCGTTGTGTCGACACGGGCGCTCCCGGTTCGGCAACTACCATGTCGCGTCGCATGGGTGAGCAGTACCCGACACTCGGTGGCGTAGCTGGCACGCTGGCCGGTGCGCGATCCGGTCGTGCGGGAGCAGGAGCACTCTCGGACGCAAGTGACGGCGCAGCGCGCGGCGAGGCCGCCTGATTCGGTGCCGATGGCGCGTGTCCGGCCGTTGCCCCTCGCCACATGTCTCGTTCGAGCCGGCGCAGGGTTTGGGCGAATGCCGATGGCGAGTCGTCTCGATGTCGCGATACCGCAGATGTGTTGCCGGAGGCAACGTCGAACGAAGGGCGGACGGTTGTCGGGGGGGCGTTCACTCGACCCTCCGCCGAGTCGACAGCCACGCTTCGAGCTGCGCGTTGTCCGCCTTGTCGCGCGCGCGCCGTGCGGCGACGTGTGCCTGTGCGACGAGCGCGTCGGCTGCGTCGGCATATTGCTGCTGCCGCTCAAGCGTCGAGCGGTGTGCGTCGACCTTCGCGGCGGCTGAGTGTGCGTATTCCACCGCCGTCAGCCAGGTGTCGCGCGTCGCGTCAATTGCGCCGGCGAGATTGCGCAGCAGGTCGCTCGACAGCGCGGCGCTCGCGGTTCCGGATCGTCCGGCCAGTGCGACGGCGGCCAACCGGCCCGCTGCGTCGCGTTCGAGCCGGCATGCGTCCTGGCTGGCGGCCGCGAGCTGTCGTGACGCGGCGCGCTCGCGCGACAACCACAGGGCGCGGAGCTCGGCGATCCGCGTTGCCAGTGACAAGCGATCCGAGGGTTTCATGCGCTGTCCTCCAGTAGCGAGGCGAGCATTGCAATCGCCTGTTCGCGCCCGGTCGGAGTGTCGGCGTCCTGGCGCAGGAACGAGAGCAGCGCGGGGCGCAGGCGCAAGGCGCGATCGAGTGCTGGATGGCTGCCGGCCGTGTAGAGCCCGGATTCGACGAGCGTCTTCGATGTGTCGTACAGCGCGAGTTGGGCGATTGCGTCGGCGGCCAGCGCGCGTTCCGTGTCGCTGGCGACGTACCGGCTGACCCGGCTCACGCTTCTGGGGACCTGGATCGGCGGGAACTGCCCCTGTTCCGCGAGGGCCCTGCTCAGGACGATGTGGCCGTCCAACAGCGAGCGCATTGTTTCCGCCATCGGGTCGTCGATCTCGTCGCTTTCCGTCAGCACGGTCATCAGTGCTGTGATCGCGCCGCCGTTCTTCAACGCGCCGCAACGCTCGACGATTTTCGGTAGCGCTGCGAACACGCCGGGCGTATATGCACGCACGGTCGGCGGCTCGCCGGCAGCGAGGCCAATCTCGCGCAGCGCGAGCGCGTAGCGCGTCACGGAGTCGATCATCAGCAGGACATGTGCGCCTTGCGAGCGGAAGTATTCGGCGAGCGACAGCGCGGCCGGCACGCTGCGGGCACGCAGTGCGGCGGATTGGTCGGAGGTTGCGACGACGAGCGTCGTGCGAGCACGGTTCGCGGCGGACAGTGTCCGGTTCCAGCACTCCTCGACTTCGCGGCCCCGTTCGCCGACGAGACACAGGATGCGGACGTCGGCATCGACGTCGCGGGCGAGCGCTCCGAGCAGCGTCGTCTTGCCGACGCCGCTCCCCGCGAACAGGCCGACCCGCTGGCCGACGCCCAGCGTCAGGAGCGCGTCGAGCGCGCGCACGCCGGTTTCGAGCGTTCGCTCGGGCGATTGCCGCGTGAGCGGGGGCGTGGCGAGACCGGCAAGCGGCCACGTCGCAGTGCATTGGCCCAGTGCCCCGGCGCCGTCGAGCGGGCGGCCGAGTGGATCGACGACGCGGCCGAGATACGCGTCGCCGACGGGAATCGTCGCGCCCGCCTGCAGTGCTGCGACTTCATCGCCGATCCGGATGACGGACGCGGTCGTGTAGGGCGCGAGCGTGACGCGTGTGCGTTCGACGTTGACGATCTCCGCAAGTGTTGGCTCCGATCGGTTGCTGCCGATCGCGCACAGCGATCCGAGCGCGGCACCGGGGCCGTCCGCTTCGACGAACGTCGGCATGACGCGCGTGACGACGCCGGTGCGTCGCACCGGATCGGTCATGCGGATGGCCGCGACGTACGCGTGCTCAGTGGCTGGTCGGTGCGGCATCGTCGCGGAACTGGGTGAGGGCGGCCATCAGGCGGTCGTATTGTCGTGGGAGGTCGAGTTCGGCGCGACCGGGTGCGAGTCCGAACCGGCATGCACCGGCAGGCAGGTGTGAATGCGCGTTGACGATCGCTTCGGGTACGGCCGAGCCAATCGGCCGCAACGCGTTTTCGTCGGGGAAGTCGGTGCGCGATACGTCGACGGTCAGTACGACACTCGCCTCCATTTGCGCGACGTGATGCCGGACCGTTTGTGCAATGAGCGCCGGATAGTGCTCGGTTGCGCCGAGAATCCGCTCCAACGCGATTTGCGCGATGTCGAGTGCCAGGTTTTCGAGCGACGCGAAGCGTGCATCCAGCGACGCGCGCGCGTCCAGCACGCCGCGCGACAAGGCGTCGACACGCGCGTCGTCGTCGCGCTTCGCACTCGCATCGGCCGCGCAGCTGCCGTCATCGACACCTCGACGGTAAGCGCTGTCGCGCTCGCCTTCCAACGCGGCGCACTTCGTCTCGAGTTCGGCGAGCCGTGCAGTCAGCGCGTCGATTTCGGCGGTGTGTCCGTCGGGCGGAACAGGCACGGAGAGGGCGTCCGGGCCAGGCTCGCTTGCGGCTGTTGCAGCCAGCCGCTTGCGGCCGCCCTCGAGTCGCACGCGATGCGCTTTCAGGATGACGTTCATCGTCGTTTCCTTACCAAGTTGCGGAGCCGGGTGCGTAACGGGGGCCGCGCCGGCGCGAGTGCAGGTGGCGCGGCGTCGGCTGGCCCATCGAGCGTCAACACGACGTCGCGCAGCGCGCCGGCCGCCCGGGGCGAGATACGGAATCCGCCTGCGCGCGCTTCGACGCAGCGGGTGAGCACGTGCCGGCGCTCGTTGGTCAGATGGGCGAGCACGAGCGAGCGTTCGGCATCGTCGAGTCCTGCTGCGAGGCGTGCCGCGAGTTCGACCGGCAGTACCGCGAACGCGCGGGCGAGCCGGCCCACGTGCGTGCGTGTCTCGGCGTCGAGCGCAATCGCGGATGCCTCTGCCGATCCGCCGGCCGCGCGGAACGCGTCCGCGAGTAACGGTCGTAGCCGTTCGCGCTCGGCGTCGGACAGCATGCTCCAGATTGATTCGACGTCCTCGATCCGGCAGCTGGCGAGTTCCGCTATCGCTCGCCGCAGACGGCGCTCATCATCGACGTGCGTCATGCCGACCCCTCACGTGATCCGCCTGGTTCGGCCAGGAGTTGCCGCAAGCGCGTGGCGTATTCGGCCCGTTGGGCATCGGTCAGGCGTCGGGGTTGCGTCTGCCGACCGACGACTCTGCGACGCGCGACCCACGCGGCGATGGCACCGAGCGCTGCCGCGGCGGCGGCCGGCACGTAGGGGCGTGCGCTGTCGAGATCGGCGAAGCGAAGCCAGTGCGGCCCTGCCGCCTGCGATGCGGAAACGGGGGCTGCGCGCGGGCCGCTCGCGCCGTCCACGCGCGTGGTCAAAGCGATCGCGGCGGGCTGTGGTGCGACTTGTTTGTCCGTCGGCCCGGCCGGCGCGTCTGGCAGATAGATCGCAAGCGTGTCGCCGCGCCCGGGATCGAGGCCGATCGATGCAGACACGATGTCGCGCAGGCGGGCAGTGCGCTCGGGCGTCATCGTGCCGTCGAGCACGATACCGACCGACAGCTTGCGTATCGCGCCCGGGCTCCTGACGATTTGTTCGACGCTTCTTTCCGAGCGCGCGATTTCCTGTGCGGGCGGCGCCGGCGGTACGCCGGGTAGCGGCGGCAAGCTGACGGTCGGCCATCCGGTAGCGGCGTGTCGCGTCGGCACACCCGGCGTGCCGTCGGGACCGGCCGTCGACTGCGTGAGGCCGGATTCGCGCGTGGTGCGGATCTGATCGAAATCGAGCGTGGCGTCGACGCTCACCGTCGCGCGACCCGCGCCGGCGATGGGGGCGAGTTGCGCGAGGACCTTGTGTTCGTAGCGTTGTTCGACGGCATGCTTCAACGCGAACTGAGGATCGTCGGAATCGATGCCGCGCCCATCGGCGGACGCGCCCCGCTGATCGAGTACCGAGACGTCGGCGGCCGACATTTCGGGCACGGCCGCAGCAACCAGCCGCTGGATTCCCTTGACGACGTCGGGCGCCAGCGTATGACCGTCGCGTACGAACAGTGCGACGGATGCTTTCGGACGATTGCGATCGCGTCGAAACAGCGCCGTCTCCGGCAGGCTTAGGTGCACGCGTGCCAGCTCGATTGCATCGAGCGTCGCGATCGTGCGCGCGAGTTCGCCTTGCAATGCGCGCTGGTAATTCACTTTTTGCGCGAATTCAGTCAGGCCGAAGTCGCTCTGATTGAAGAGTTCGAATCCGACCACCCCCTGCAGACGCAAGTCAGCGCTCGTCAGCTTGACGCGCGCGGTGCGCGCGTCGTCCGCGGGCACGAGGATTGCGGACGTTGGCTCGTCATAGCGAAACGGTATCTTTTCCTTGTCGAGCTGAGCGGCGACGGCGGCCGCATCCTGTGGCTTCAGATCGCGGGCCAGGACCTGATACGACGGACGCCAGGCCAGCCAGGCGGTGAGCCCTGCACAGCCGACCACGGCGGTGAGCGTGCCCGCGAGCGCAAATTGACGCGTGCGGGAGCCGGCAGGAAAGTAGGCGCCGAGGCGGGAAATTGATTGCTTCATCTCACAGTTGCATCCGCATCAGTTCCTGATAGCCCTCGACGAGCCGCGTGCGCACGTTGAGCGCGAGCTGCAGCTTGAATCGTGCGTCCTCAAGCGCCAGCACGACCTGGTGCGGCGGTTGCTCGTCGCCGAGTGCGATCGCAGTGCTGGCTGCCTCGGCAGCATGCAGCGCCCGGTCGACGTTCTGTACCCCTGACATCAGCTGCATCCCGAAGCTGTCCACGGCGAGTGGGGACGGGGCCGTTGTCCAGGGCGTGTTCGCGTATTCGGCAATGGCCTCGATTGGCGTCATGATTGACCTCCGATGTCGAGCGCGCGCAGGTACATCGAACGCGCAGCGTTGAACATCACGACGTTGGCCTCATAGGTACGCAGCGTTTGCACCAGCAGCGCCATTTCGGCGGCATGGTCGAGGCCCGGATAGCGGACCAGCCCGTGCGCGTCTGCGTGCGGATGCGCGGCGTCGCGCACGAGGCGCGGCGGCGTATCGAGTGCGTCGATGCCGAGCGCGCGGGTGCCGGAAGGCGGGACGGCCGGGGCCGCGCCGGGTGCGCGCCGCAGCGCTTCCGGGAATGCCGGTTCGATTGGCGGGCCGGAGACGAGCCGCAACGGCCGATATGGTTCGACGCCGGGGGCAGTGGATACGCCCGCGTTGGCGAAGTTCCGAGCGATGAGTTCGAGACGCTGGCGTTCGACGTCGAGGCCGGAGCGCGCGATGGCGAAAATCGTGTCGGACATGTTTAGCCTCCCCGCACCGAGAGCTGTCGAAGCTGCAGCGCGCGGGTGAGTACGCCCGCGAGCAGCGCGTAGCGCGCCGACGTCTGCGATGCGTCGGCGATTTCGCGATCGAGACGGGGGGCATCGGGCGTCGCAACGGTGTGTGGCTGGACGGCTTCGATGCGCGCGCGTTGCGCAGCTGTCGTATCGCCGGGCCGCGCGGCCGCGGCGGCGGACAGCGCATCCTCGAAAGTCACGCGCAGTGGCGAGACGGCGGCAGCGTTGGCGGTCGCGACGTTGTGCGCGAGCGCGGCCGAGCGTGCATACAGGCCGTCCATCGCCTTGCCGGCGATCGCGGCGACTAAATCCATCGACATCGCTTGCTTCTCCTTCATTGAATGAGCAGTTCGGCATACAGCGCGCCGGCAGCCTTGACGGCTTGCAGGATCGCGATGACATCGCGGGTGCCGACGCGCGCTTTCGCGAGCGCTTGCACCAGGTCCCCGACCGTGCCGCGCGGAAACGACACGGCAACGGTTTGGCTCGCTTCGTCGACCGACAGCTCGCTGTTGGCGAGCACGACGCTGCGCACGTCACGTCCGCCGAACGTGACGAAGTTCGGTTGCGACGCCGAGTATTCGGTGGTGACCGACACCCGGATGTCGCCGTGTGAAATCGTGACGGGGGAGATTCGCGTATCGCTGCCGGCGACTACCGTGCCGGTGCGCTCGTTGACGACGACGCGTGAGCGTTGGTCCGGCTCGACCGTCAGCGTCTCGATGCGGGCGACGAACGAGAGGAGCGCCGTCGGGTCGGTTGGCGCGTCGATCTCGATGGCGTCCGCGCCGAGCGCGCGCGCGGCCGATTGCCCGAGCGTGCCGCTGATGCGTTGCGCGATGCGTTGTGCGGTGACTGGATCGGGGTCGCGAAGTACGAAGCGGAGCTTGCCGTCCGGTGTGACGAGCGCGGCGCGCACTGCGATCTCGACGATGCCGCCTCTCGGCACGATGCCGACCGTCGGATGATTCTTCAGCTTCAGGTTGCCGTTCGCGTCGTACCGGTAGCCGCCGACCGACACGGGGCCTTGCGCCAGCGCATAGATCCGGCGATCGGGCCCACGCAGCGGCGTCATGATCAGCGTGCCGCCTGCGAGGCTGCGTGCGTCGCCCGTCGACGTGACATTGACGTCGAGCGCATCGCCGAGATTGGCGGCGGGCGGCAGCGCAGCCGTCACCATGACCATCGCGACGTTGCGGCTCTGGATCTGCTCGTGTCCGACGACGAGATCGAACTGCGACAGCAGGTTCGCCAGTGCCTGGCGAGTCGCCTGGTTGCGCGGCGAGTCGCCGGAGCCGGCGAGGCCCGTCACGATTCCATATCCGACCAGCATGTTGTCGCGCCAGCCGAGGAAGCGTCCGAGATCCTTGAGCCGGACCTCGGCTTTCGTGTTTGCGGCTGCCGACTGCGTACCTGCGGCGAGCAGCGCGAGCGCGGCCAGCGGCAACAGGCGACGGAGCCATGTGTGAAGGCGGCTCACCATAGGCCGAGCCACGCGAAAAAACGGGGAATGAGTCCCGGTTTCGTGCGATCGGTGACGAAACCGTCGCCGGTGTAATCGATCCGGGCATCGGCGAGCCGGGTCGACAACACGGTATTGCTGGGGCCGATGTCGATCGCGCGCACGCGTCCGTTCAGGCGGATGCCGGTCTTCTCGCCGTTGACGTCGATGCGCTGCTCCCCTGCGACGACGAGATCGCCGTTCGGTAGCACGTCGATGACGGCTGCGCTCAGTTGCGCGAGCAGCCGGCCGCTGCGCTGGATTTGTCCGCGGCCGCCGTAGTCGTCGCCCGCGCCGACCTGTGCACGATTGTTGCCGGCATAGAGCGTCGAGACGCTGCCGTTGATCGAGAAGCCGGTGCGCGTCGACGTGTCGGCCGTCTGGCTCGCACTCGACTGTTCATAGACGAGAACCGTGACGATGTCGCCGATCGCGCCCGCGCGACGGTCGGCGACCAGCGGCTGGAAGGCATCGGGCCGGTAGAGCGTGTCCGCGTGGCTGAGCTGCGCCGCGATCAGCACGCCGCAGACGATCGCCGAGACCGGCCCGAGACGGCACGAACGGTTCGTCGCCCAGCGCGGGTGGGGGTTGCCAGGGTGCATGCTCATCGCTTCAAGCCGTTCGCGATCGCCATCAACTCGTCGCCTGCCTGGACGAGTTTTGCGCTCGCGGCATAGGCGCGCTGGTAGAGCATCAAGTTCGCGAGTTCGTCCGCGAGCGCGACGTTCGACGCTTCGCCGAATCCTTGCGCGAGCGTGCCCGCATTGTCTTCGCCGGGGCGCGAGCGGATCACGGTGGCGCCGTCGTCGGCGATCCGATAGGTGCCGTCGCCGAGCGCCAGCAGCGCACGCGGATCGGACGCCTGCGAGATCTCGATCCGGCCGACCTCGAGCGGCGCGGCCTGATTCGGGATCACGGCGAGCACTTGGCCGTCCGGCGCGATGTCGAGTTGCTCGGCGTCGCGCGGCACCGAGATCGCCGCTTTCAGCGGGAGACCGTTCGACGCGCGCAGCGTGCCGTCGTCGCCGACGCGCAGCCGCCCGCCCCGCCACAGCATCACGTTGCCGTCGGCCGCGTCCAGCTCGATGAAGCCTTCGCCGCGGATCGCGAGATCCCACGCGTCGTCGCTTTGCCGCAGCGTACCGGGCGAGAACACCGGTCGGGTTTCGGCGGCGACTCCCGAGCCGCCTGCCAGACCGGCCGTTGCGATGATTTCCTGCCGCGGCGCGGGAACACTGCTCGCGGTCAGCAGTGTCGAAAACGTCACGGCGCCTCGCTTGAAGGCAGGGGTGTTCAAGTTGGCGATGTTGTGACCGGTCGTATCGACGGCAGTTTGTTGCGCGGCAAGACCGGTCGCGCCGATGTAGAACAGGTTGTTCATGTCACATGCCTCCGAGGCGTTGCAATACGGTGCCCATCAGATCGTCGTAGGCGTGAACGAGCTTTTGTCCGGTTTCGACGCGGCGCATCGCTTCGACGAGCCGCACCATGTCGTCCGCAGCGCTGACGTTGGAGGTCTCGGTGAAGCCTTGGGCGAGCCGGGTCTGGACGGTCCGCATGCCGGCCGTACCGTCGGGCGTGTACAGGCCGCCCGCGATGCGTCGCAGCTGCGACGGTGCGTCGAACGCCGCGACGCGAATGACGGACGTCGGCATGCCGTGATCGAATACGGTGCCGTCCGGGTCGACGCGCCAGCCGTCCAGGCTGACGACGATATCGCCATGCGTGCCCTGCAGCGGCCAACCGCCGGTGCGGGTGACGAGGCGTCCGTCAGCCGTGCGCCGGAACGCACCGGCTCGCGTGTATGCCGGGCCGGCGTCAGTCAGCACTTCGAAGAAGCCGTCGCCGGCGATCGCCAGGTCGAACGGATCACCGGTCCGGACAAACCGGCCTGGTGAAAAATCGGCTAGCCGGTGGAGCGTCGGTTCGCCGCCGGCTTGCGTGGCGTCGCCGGCGAGCACGTCGTGGAACGTGACTTCGCGCTGATAGCCGGGCGTCGCTATATTCGAAAGATTGCGTGCAGCCGTTTCCGCACGCTGTGTTTCGAGCGAGATCAGTCGTAACGACAGCGTCATCAGGTCATCCATCGGGGCGTCTCGTACATGGTGGGTTTATGCGGCCAGCGGCGTAGCCGATGCAGGGGAGGCGGGTGATGCGGCCGGCGGCGGATCGATGCGGACGGTCGCGAACGCGCGCAACGGAATCGCATCGGGCACTTCATTGATCGACAGCACGACGAGCCTCGGCACGACACGGCGGGAGAAGGTCTTGAGCGCACGCCGGATATCCGGCCGGCATAGCAGCGCGGGTGTGTGTCCCTGACGCATCATCGTCTCGGTGTGTGCCAACAGGCGGGCCAGAAAGGGCTCCGCGACCCGTGGGTCGAGCACGTGCGTGCCGTGACCATCAGCGCCGGCGAGATTGCGTGCGATTTCAGCTTCAAGCGCGGGGTCGAGCGTCAGCACCGCAAGCGCGTCGCGCTCGCCCTGCACGCGTTGGCAAATCGCATGCCCGAGGCGTTGGCGCCCGGCCTCGACAAGCCGCGCGGGGTCTTTCTCGTGGCGTCCGACGTCGGCAAGCGTCTGCACGATCAGGTCGATATCGCGGATCGGAACCTGCTCGGCGAGCAGCCCTTGCAACACCTGCTGCACGTCGCCAACGGCGAGCACGTTCGGCACGACTTCGTCGACGAGGCCGGGCTGGCGCGCGCGCACGCCGTCGAGCAGCGCGATCGTTTCGGCACGGCCAAACAGGCGCGCTGCGTGGGTCTTGATCAGCTCGGTGACGTGCGTCAGAAGCGCGGTGACGGGATCGACGCACGTGTGGCCGAGCGTTTTCGCACGATCTCGCTGGTCGTTGTCGATCCAGACGGCCGGCAGGCCGAACGCCGGGTCCCGCGTCGGGGCACCGGGCAGCGTGCTCGTTACGCCGGTGGGATGGATCGCGAGCGTGCGATCCGGATACATCTCGGCCTGGCCGACGCGAGTGCCGAACAGCCGCACTTGGTATTCATCCGGCGGCAGTTGCGTCGAATCGCGAAACACGACGGCTGGCGCGACAAAGCCGCTTTCGTCGGCGTACTGTTCACGGAAGGTTGCGATGCGTTCGGCGAATACGGTTTGCATCGGCTGCCAGGCGGCCGTCAGTGCCGTGCCGAACACGACCTCGACGGCCGGCAGCGCGGTCGGGCCCGCCGCGTCCTGCGACGGCGCTGGCGGTGTGGTGTCTTCGTTTGCCGGCGTGGGGCGTGCCCGCGTGCCGGCCCAGACGCCGAGCGCTGCGAGCGCCAGGAGGGTGGCCGGCCACTTAGGCATGCCGGGCAACGCGACGAGACCCGCCAGCGCCGCCGCGACGAGCAGCTGGATCTTGGGAAAGCGAGCAAGCTGTCGCAGCGCTTCGTGGCTCAGCGCGTTGTCCGCGGACGAGCGGGTGACGATGATGCCGGTTGCGACCGAGATCACCAGCGCGGGCACTTGCGTGACGATGCCGTCCCCGATCGTGAGCAGCGTGAACGTGCGGACCGCATCCGGAAACGACATGCCCATCTGTGCGACACCGACCGCCCAGCCGCCGAGAATGTCGATGAGCAGAATAATGATGCCGGCGACTGCGTCGCCTTTGACGAACTTGCTTGCGCCATCCATCGAACCATAGAAGCCCGCTTCGCGTTCGAGTGTCTTGCGGCGGCGTTTTGCCTCATCCTGATCGATGAGGCCCATGTTGAGGTCGGCGTCGATGCTCATTTGCTGGCCGGGCATCGCGTCGAGCACGAAGCGCGCAGCCACTTCGGAGACGCGCTGCGCACCATTGGTCACCACTACGTACTGCACCACGACGAGAATAAAGAACACGATCAGCCCGATCACGTAGTTGCCTTGTACCGCGAACTGGCCAATTGCATCGATGACCTGGCCGGCGTTGGCACCGGACAGGATGAGACGCGTCGCCGCGACGTTGAGCGACAGGCGGAACAGCGTCGCGATCAACAGCAGTGAAGGAAACGTCGAGAACTCGACGGGTCGGGTCACATAGAACGTCAACAGGAGAATCGTGAACGCGAACGCAAAATTGACGATGATCAGCAGGTCGAGCAGGGCGGCGGGGACCGGCGCGAACAGAATCAGCAGGATCGCGCTCGCCGCGAACACGAGTGCGAGATCGGATTGGCCCCGGAGGCGGTGCTCGAGCCAGTTCATCGCGCAGCCTCCTGCGTGCGCCGGACGCGCAGATAGAGAGCGGCGGTCGCGGTGAACAACTGCGGCGGGATTTCTTTCTCGAGCGCACCGTGGCGGAACAACTGACGCGCGAGCGCCGGCGCCTCGATGATTTGTACGCGATGGATAAACGCGAGTTTCCTGAGACGCAGCGCGAACTCGCCGGCGCCCTTCGATACGATGGTCGGCGCAGCCATCTCGACGGGGGCGTAGCGCAGGCCGACCGCGTAATGCGTCGGGTTGGTCACGAGGATATCGGCTCCGCGCATCCCCCGCAGGCTGCGCGAGCGCTGCAGCAGTTCGCGCTGCAATTGCCTGCGACGTTGTTTGATGCGAGGGTCGCCCTCGTGCTGTTTGTACTCCTGCTTGACCTCATGGCGGCTCATCCGCATTTGCTTGTTGAATCGGCGCCGGACGAGCGCGTAATCGAGCACGGTGAAAAGTGCCGCCGCGATCAGCAGCTGTACCGCGAGCGCGAGGCCGGCCGAGCCGAGCGCGCGGGCCAGGCCGGCCGCGGTCAATCCGGCGTGCGACGCGGTGCGCGCCGCGTCGACGATGCACCGGTAGGCGAGTGTGCAGTAGACCGCCAGCTTGACGCAGGCCTTGGCTGCGTCAAGCACGGTCTGCAGCGAGAACAGGCGCTTGATTCCGGCCGCCGGGTTCAGCCGCGAGAAATCGACCTTCAGTGCGTTGGGCGCGAACAGGAAGCCGGCTTGCGCGAGCGCGCCGACGAGGGCGCCACCCGCGGCAGCAGCGACCAGCGGTGTGACGATGGCCAGCGTGTCGGGCAATAGTGCGCGGAGCCAGTGCGTGACCGCGCGACCATCGGCCGGGAGGCCGGCTGAGTCGTTCAGTACACGGATAGCGAGCGCGGCGACCCGGCTGGCCATCCGATCCCCGGACAACCACAGATAGCCGGCGCTAGCTGCGATGGCGAGCACGATGCCGGGCTCCTGGCTGCGCGGCAACTGTCCCCGCTTGCGCGCCCGGGCGAGCTTGTAGCGAGTTGCCTGCTCGGATTTTTCCTGGTCCTGATCAGCCATCAGAAAATTCCCGATGCAAGGGCGAATTCGAGCGCGGCACGCAGCAGCCGCAAGGTGACGGGCGCGAGGAGACCGATCGAGAGCGCCGTGACGACGATCGCGGCAATGGCCTTGACCTGTAGGCCGAGCATCAGTGCATTCAACTGTGGCAGCGTGCGCGACAGGAATGCGATGGACAGGTCGATCAGGAATAGCGCGAGCATCACGGCGGCGACGGCGCCGAGACCGATTGCCATGACCATGCTGAAGTAGCCGATGAACGCTTGCGGCGACGCGACGACGTGCGCGGTACCGGGCGGCATCCGTTCGATCGATGCGGCGACGAGTCGCAGCAGCTCGAGGTGCGCGCCGTTCGCAAAGCAGATTGCACCGGTGCCGAGCGTGAGGAGCGTGCCGAACAGCGGGGCGGGGCCGCGCGAACCGGGGTCGATAACCGTTGCAAGGCCGAAGCCGGCCTGGACGTCGAGCGCGCGCCCGGCGAACGACAGCGCGGCGAACGCCGCCTGAAACGGAAAAGCTAGCGCGAGCCCCAGTGCGAGTTCGGCGAGCGCGCTGGTGACGAGTGCAGTGGACGTGTCCAGGCGTGCGGCGGGAATGGGCGTGGCGAACGCGCCGGCCAATGAGAGTACGAGGCAGACGCGCATCCTCAACGGAATGCGGAGTTGCGAAAATGGAGGTGCGAGCACGAATAGCGGGCCGAGGCGTAAAGACAGCAGCAGCGCGGCCGTTGCCCATCCGGTGAAGGTTTCGGTGGGCATGATTCAGCGGAGATCGGCGATGCCAGCGAATAACGTGGTGGTAAAGCCGGTCAGACGGCCGAGCATCCACGGAGCGAGCGTCACGATTACGATGCCGGCGACGACGAGTTTGGGCACATAGCTCAGGCTCATCTCCTGCAATTGCGTTACGACCTGGAAAATGCTGACGAGCAGGCCGGCGATAAGCGTTGCGGCAAGCACGGGGCCTGCGATCAGGAGGCTATTCCAGACGAGCTGGGAGAGCATCTGTAGTGCTTGGCTTTCTGACATCGACCGTTCCCCGTTTCAGCGTGGATATTCCGCTATTAATTCGTGTTGCGTTGTTTCAACTTCGGAGTCCGGAGAGTGTATAAGCCGATTTTGGGGTTTGATATGGGACGTGTATGAATTTGAATGAATAATTTACGCGAGTCTCAAACGTCGAGTTGCGACATACCTGAATGGGAGACAAGTCGACGCGATCGAGTTACATAAAAAAGCCCGGCCGCAGATTGCGGCCGGGCTCGATGTCGAATTAACGGGTTTAGGTCGGATCGGGTTATTGAACGCTGACTGTGCCGAAGTTCTGCCGCCCGAACGGACTCACGTGATAGCCGCTCACGTTCGTGCGCGTGAGCGCGGCCGCGGTCGGATAGCCGAGCGGAATCCACAGCGCCTGGTCGTGGATGATCTTCTGCGCCGCTTCGTACAGCTTCGCGCGCTTGGCCTGATCGGCGGTCGACTTGCCGTCGCCGATCAGCTTGTCGAGTTGCGTGTCGCAGAAGCGCGCGAAGTTGATGCCCGACTTCACCGCATTGCAGCTGAACAGCGGCGACAGGTAGTTGTCCGGATCGCCGTTGTCGCCGGCCCAGCCCATGAACAGCATGTCATGCTGGCCGAGCTTCGCCTGCTTGATCAGCTCGCCCCATTCGATCACCTTGACCTCGGCCTTCACGCCGATCTTCGCGAGGTCGGCCTGCAGCAGCTCCGCACCGACCTTCGGGTTCGGGTTCAGCACGCTGCCGGTCGGGCGCGTCCAGATCGTCGTCGAGAAGCCGTTCGGGAAGCCGGCCTGCGCGAGCAGCTGCTTCGCCTTCGCCGGATCGTACGCGTACGGCGCGACGTCCTTCGCGTAGCTCCACGTGTTCGGCGGATACGGATTGTTCGCGGCCGTCGCGGTGTTGTCGAACACGACCTTCAGGTAGGTCGCGCGGTCGAACGCGAGGTTCAGCGCTTCGCGCACCTTGTCGTTGTCGAGCGGCTTCTTCTGCGTGTTCAGTGCAACGAACGCGGTCATGAACGCGGGCGTCTGCACGACCTTCAGCGCGCTTTCGCCCTTCGCGGCGAGCACGTCCTGCGGCTTCGGCGACAGCGCGATCTGGCATTCGCCGGCCTTCACCTTCTGCAGCCGCACGGACGGATCGGGCGTGATCGCATAGATCAGCCGGTCGACCTTCGGCTTCGTGCCCCAGTAGGTCGGGTTCACGTCGTAGCGGATCAGCGCATCTTTCGTGTAGCTCTTCAGCACGAACGGGCCGGTGCCGACCGGCTTCGCGTTCAGGTCGGCCTGCTTGCCGGCCTTCAGCAGCTGGTCCGCGTATTCGGCCGAGTAGATCGACGCGAAGCCCATCGTCAGGATCGGCACGAACGTCGCGTTCGGCTCGTTCAGCACGAACTTCACGGTGTTGTCGTCGACCTTCGTGACCGACTTCACGAGCTTCACGAGGCCCATCGACTGCGCGTGCGGGAAGCCGCTCGCGCCGGCCACCTTGTGCCACGGATTCGCGTCGTCGAGCATCCGCGAGAACGTGAACACGACGTCGTCCGCGTCGAGCGCGTGGGTCGGCTTGAAATACTCGGTGGTCTGGAACGCGACGTTCGGGCGCAGATGGAACGTGTACGTGAGGCCGTCGGCGCTCGCGTCCCATTTGTCGGCGAGCGCGGGCACGACCTTCTTCGCGGCTTCGTCGTACGACACGAGCGTGTTGAAGATCACGTCGGCAGACGCGTTGGTCGTGACGAGCGAGTTGTATTGCACGACGTCGAAGCCGTCGGGGCTCGATTCCGTGCAGACGGTGAGCGGCTTGGCGGCGGCGAGGCCGGGGGCGGCGAGGGCGGCGGCGAGCGTGGCCGCGGCGAACAGCTTGACCTGCATAGGATCTCCCACGTGGCTTGTGTTTTTTGCTGGGTGACGGGATGCGGGCGCGGCCCGGAAGCGGACAGGGCCGGCGCGGCTGGCGAATAGCATACCGTCAAAGCGCGCGGCGCGTGAAAAAAGGCGCCTGAACGCGGCGAATTGGCCGAAAAACGGCTGCGTTCGCGACGGAACGGGTGTTGGGGCGGCGAGTGGGGCGAAGGAGGCGGCGGGCGGCGGAACGCTGGCGCCGGGGATGCCGGGCAGCGACGCGTCGGGGATGGCGCGGGAGCGGTGCGGGCGTGTCGCGAATCGAAGCGTCGAAACGGCCAGGTGGCGGTGCGGAGAAGTGGAGAAGCGGAGAAGCGGAGAAGCGGAGAGACGGAGAGACGGAGAGACGGAGAGACGGCCCGCGAAGCTTCACGCGGGCCGAGCGCTCACCGGAGCGTCAATGCGCGCCCGCCTTCGGCTTGCGCGGCGCCTTCTCGAACAGGCGGTCGTACAGCCAGCGCGGCAACACATGCAGCACCTTCGCGACCACACCCATCTGCCACGGAATCACGCGGAACGCGCGCTGCCGCGCGATCGCCTGGGCCGCACGCGAGGCGAAGCGGTCGGCGTCCATCAGGAACGGCATCCGGTACGGGTTGTGTGCGGTCATCGGCGTACGGATGTAGCCGGGCGCGATCGTCACGACGCCGACGCCGGCCGGCCGCAACTCGACGCGCAGCGCTTCGAGATACTTGATCGCGGCCGATTTCGACGCGCTGTACGCGCCGGAACCAGGCAGCCCGCGCACACCGGCAACGCTCGCGACACCGACCAGCGTGCCGTGGCGCGTGGCCGTCATCGGGCCGACGAACGGCTCGAACGTCGCGACCATCCCGTAGTAATTGATGTCCATCACGTCGCGGAACGCCGCGAGATCGCCCTGGCCCGTGACGGCACCCTGGCTGATGCCGGCGTTCGCGATCACGACGTCGGGGCAGCCGTGCGTCGCGATGAACGACGCGGCGGCCGTCGCGAGCGCGTCGGCATCGCGCACGTCGGCGGAATAGACGGAGATGGACAGCTTCGGGAAGCGCCGCGCGAACGCCTCGAGGGCATCGGTGCGGCGCGCGACGAGTGCGAGCGTGGCGCCCTGGCGGGCGTATTCCTCGGCCATCGCGAGGCCGAGGCCGCTCGATGCGCCGGTGATGAAGACCTTCAGCGGAGTAGTCATGCCGGCGCGCGGGCGGGGATCAGAGCTTCTTGTCCTGAACCTGCTTCACGAGGAAGTCGAGCACCTGGGCGGTACCCGGGATGCTGTTCGTGTAAGCGGGGCCCGTCTTGTACTTGCCCTGGACGACGACCGTCGGCACGCCGTCGATCGCGTAGTCCTTCAGCAGCTTGGCCGACTGGTTCACTTCGCCCTGCACGCTGAACGAGTTGTACGCGTCCGTGAACTGCTTCTTGTCGACGCCCTGCGTGGCCAGGAAGTCGGCCTGCGCCTGCGGCGTCAGCAGGTAGTTCTTCTGCTTGTGGATCGCGTTGAAGATCGCCGGCGTGACCTTCTCGGAGATGCCGAGCGCGGACACCGCGTAGAACAGCTTCGAGTGCGGGACGAAATCGTCACGGAATGCGACGGGGACGCGCTTGAAGTCGATGTTGTTGCCTTGCTTCTTCACCCAGGCCTCGATCGTCGGCTCGAATTCGTAGCAGTGCGGGCAGCCGTACCAGAAGAATTCGATCACCTCGACCTTGCCGGCCGGTGCGGACACCGGCTGCGGCGACTTCATCACCTCGAAGTCCTTGCCGGAGACCGGTGCGGCGGGCGAAGCCTGCGCGAGGCCGGCGGCCAGGCCCAGGGACAGAAGGAGCGTGCTAAGCAGTTTTTTCATGTTGTGAACGTCGAATCAGTTGCTCGGGTTACGAAACGTAACGGGTTCTGAGTGGGCTCGGCCGGTTGCTTACTGCTTCGTGAAACGGATCACCGCCGTGTCGACACCTGCATCGGACAGGCGCTGGCGAGCCGAGTTCATATCCTCGAATTTCGAGAACGGGCCGACACGCACGCGGAAATACGTCACGCCGCTGACATCGCGCTTCGACACCTTCGACTCGAAGCCCTGGAAGCCGAGGCGCGCGCGCTGCTGCTCGGCGTCGCCTTCCGTCTTGTACGCGCCCACCTGCAGGAAGTAGCCGGTATTCGCGTCGTTCGCGGTCGGCGGCTTTGCCGTCGCGGCGGCCGCGGCCGACGAGGTCGGCTTCGGCGTGTTCGCGGCCAGTTGCTGTTGCTGCTGCTTTTGCGCGGCCGCTTGCTGCGCCTGCTTCTGCGCGGCGAAGCGGGCGAGGTCGTCCTCGCCGCCTTGCTGCTGTTGCTGCTGCGCCTGCTGCGTCTTCTTCGGCGGCGGCGTGGTGTCGGCCGGCTTCGGCGCGACGGCCACGCCGTTGCTCGACGACGTGTTGTTCGACGCGGTCGAATTGTTCGAGCTGCCGGTGTTGTTCGAGCCGCTCGACCCGTTGGCCTGCGGCGGCACTTCGACGATTTGCGGCTCGGGCAGCAGGCCGCCCTGGGTCTGGTTCGCGGCTTGGCCGGGCGCGGTGTTCGGCGGCGCGGGCTGCGCGGCCTGCGGCACCGGCTGGCCCGGCGTCTTGCCCTGCAGCGCGCGGTTCGGATCGAACTGCTGCGGCTGGCTTGCGCCGTTGTCGGCCGGCGGCGGCGCGACCTTCGATACGAACGGAGACGGGGAACGCGTGATGTAGAGCGCCACCACCACGGCGATCGCGAGGCCGACGATCAGGCCCAGCACGATTCCAAGAAATGTCCCTCCGGCTTGTTTCGATTGCTTCGAAGTTCGGCGTGGTTGTGCCATTGCTTGAGTCACCTGCAAAAAGAATCGTGAAAAGGCTGCGACGGGCGCTCCAGCCGCAGCCATTCGCTGCCCGGTTCGGGCCGCTTACTGCCTTACATCTTGGCGGGCGCGGACACGCCGAGCACCGCCAGGCCGTTCTCGAGCACCTGCCGGGTCGCGGCGAGGAGTGCGGCGCGCGCATTGCGCGGCGCTTCGTCGTCGACCAGCACGCGCTCCGCATTGTAGAACGAGTGGAATTCGCCAGCGAGGTCGCGCAGGTAGAACGCAACCGCGTGCGGTGCCAGTTCGTTGGCCGCGTGCGTGAGCATGTCCGGGTACTCGGCCAGCTTCTGCATCAGCGACGCCGCTTGCGTGCTCGTCAGCTGCGACAGGTCGGCGCCCGGCAGCTGCGCGACGTCGACGTTGTAGCGCGACTTCAGCTCGTTGAGCACCGAGCAGATCCGCGCATGCGCGTACTGGACGTAATAGACCGGGTTTTCGTCGTTCTGTTTCAGCGCGAGGTCGATGTCGAACACGAACTCGGTATCGGCCTTGCGCGAGATCAGGAAGAACCGCACCGCGTCGCGGCCGCGCGTGATGGTCGCTTCGTCGATCAGGTCGGGCGCCGCTTCCTGGCCCGCCGCCGCGCCGCCCGACCATTCGATCAGGTCGCGCACCGTCACGTAGCTGCCCGCGCGCTTCGAGATCTTCACTTCCTGGCCGTCGCGCATCACGGTGACCATCTTGTGCAGCACATAGTCGGGGTAGCCCTTCGGGATCCCGATGTGCAGGCCCTGCAGGCCGGCGCGCACGCGCGCGATCGTGCCGTGGTGGTCCGAACCCTGGATGTTGATCACCTTCGTGAAGCCGCGCTCCCACTTCGTCACGTGGTACGCGACGTCCGGCACGAAGTACGTGTACGTGCCGTCCGACTTGCGCATCACGCGATCCTTGTCGTCGCCTTCGTCGGTCGTGCGCAGCCACAGCGCGCCGTCCTGCTCGTAGGTCATGCCGGCCTTGATCAGCGCGTCGACCGTCTTCTCGACACGGCCTTCGCTGTACAGCGACGACTCGAGGTAGTACTGGTCGAACTTCACGCCGAACGCCTGCAGATCCATGTCCTGCTCGCGACGCAGGTACGTGACCGCGAACTTGCGGATCGCGTCGAGATCCTCGACGTCGCCCGTGCCCTTGACCGGCTCGCCGTCCGACGCGGCGACTGTTTCGCCGTTCAGGAAGTCGCGTGCGATGTCGGCGATGTATTCGCCGTTGTACGCGGCTTCCGGCCAGCCCGCGTCGCCCGGCTTCAGGCCGCGTGCGCGTGCCTGCGTCGAGATCGCGAGGTTGCCGATCTGCACGCCCGCGTCGTTGTAGTAGAACTCGCGGTGCACCGCGTAGCCCTGGCTCGCGATCACGTTCGCGAGCACGTCGCCGAGCGCGGCCTGGCGGCCGTGGCCGACGTGCAGCGGGCCGGTCGGGTTCGCCGACACGAATTCGAGCAGCACCTGCTTGCCTTTCTCGCGATCCGACGTGCCGAACGCGCGGCCCTGGTCGAACACGGCGGCGATCACCGCCTGCTTCGCGGCGGCCGACAGGCGCAAGTTGATGAAGCCGGGGCCGGCGATCTCGGCGGCTTCGACGAGGCCTTGCGCGCCCGGCTGGGCGGTGAGGGCGGCGACGATCTGCTCGGCGAGCTGGCGCGGGTTCGTGCCGAGCGGCTTCGCGAGCTGCATCGCGACGTTGCACGCAACGTCGCCGTGCGCGGCGACCTTCGGGCGCTCCAGCGTGATGACGGGGGCGACGGACGCGGCGTCGGCGCCTTTCAGCGCGTGTGCGACCTGCTTGACGCTATCCGCGAGCAGGGCTTCGAGGGTCTGTTTGTGTGCTGGCAGCATGCTGGTAGAAGGCTTCGTTGGTGGCGGCCGGAAACGCCGGCCCGCCGGCGCGCTTTTTAAGCGCGCGTTTCAGGGATCGCAGAATTTTAACAGGTGCTAATATGCCGCTCAGGCGGCCCGCGTCCGCGAGGCCGGACGCCGGTCTGCCGGCGTTCCCCAACCGCGCCGCGCAGGCACAACAAGATGAAAAGGGAATTGTCATGATTACGTTCAAGAGCAAGGCGGCACAGGATCTCGACGTGCTGAAGGATTTCGCCGTGTATGTGCTGGGTCTCGTCGGCAAGCAGCTGGGCGAGCGCGGGGTGATTACGCACGACGAGCTGGACCACGCGATCGCCAAGCTGGAAGGCGCGGTCGCGCAGGCGAAGCAGGAGCGCGCCGAGCACGCCGGCCATTTCCACGAGGACGAAGCCGACCACGCGCACCACGAAGTGCCGGCGAGCCTGGCCCAGCGCGTTGCGCCCTTCCTCACGATGCTGCGCGAAGCGAAAGCCGGCGAAGCCGACGTGCACTGGGGCTTCTGAGCCTGCTTGCCCGGCCGGTCCGAAAGGATCGAAAGGCATGAAAAAGCCCGCTTTCGAGCGGGCTTTTTCTTTTGTCTGATGATAACGGGCGGCGCCGCGCCCGTCGAAGGGCCGATCAGAGCTGCGGCGCGAGCGCGCGGCGCGCGTCGTCGAGCGACAGCGCCATGCGCTGCGCGTAGTCCTCGAGCTGATCCTGGCCGATTTTGCCGACCGAGAAATACGTGCTGTCCGGATGGGCGAGATAGAAGCCCGACACGCTCGCGGCCGGCAGCATCGCCAGCGAGTCGGTCACGCTCATGCCGATCTCGTCCGCGCGCAGCACGTCGAACATGTCGCGCTTCACGAGGTGGTCGGGGCAGGCCGGGTAGCCGGGCGCCGGGCGGATGCCCGCGTACTTTTCCGCGATCAGCGCATCGTTGTCGAGCGTCTCGCCGCTCGCGTAGCCCCACAGCTCGCGCCGCACGCGCGCGTGCATCGCTTCCGCGAAGGCTTCCGCGAAGCGGTCGGCGAGCGCCTTCAGCATGATCGCGCTGTAGTCGTCGTGGTCGGCTTCGAACTGCTTTTCCTTCGCGTCGACGCCGAGGCCGGCCGTCACCGCGAACATCCCGATGTAGTCGGCGACGCCCGATTCCTTCGGCGCGATGAAGTCGGCGAGCGAGCGGTTCGGCCGCATCACGCCGTCGACCACCGGGCGCACGCTCTGCTGGCGCAGGTTGCGCCACGTGAGCAGCACTTCCGAGCGCGACTCGTCGCTATAGATCTCGATGTCGTCGTCGTTGACGCTATTCGCCGGCAGCAGCGAGATCACGCCGCTCGCGGTCAGCCAGCGGCCCTGGATCAGGCGCGCGAGCATCGATTTCGCGTCGGAGAACACGCGCCGCGCCGATTCGCCGACGATCTCGTCGTTCAGGATCGCCGGGTACGGGCCCGCGAGATCCCAGGTCTGGAAGAACGGGCCCCAGTCGATGTACTGCGCGAGCTCGTTCAGGTCGTAGTTCTTGAACACGCGGCGGCCGATGAACTTCGGCTTCACCGTCTGGTAGCCCGCCCAGTCGACCTTGGTCTTGTTCGCGCGCGCTTCGGCGAGCGTGACCATCGGCTGTGCCTTGCGGTTCGCGTGCTGGTCGCGGATGCGTTCGTAGTCGGACTTCAGCTCGTCGAGGTACTTCGTCGCGCCTTCGTCGGACAGCAGGCTGGAGGCGACCGACACCGAGCGCGACGCGTCCGGCACGTACACCACCGGGCCTTCGTAGTGCGGCGCGATCTTCACGGCCGTGTGCACGCGCGAGGTCGTCGCACCGCCGATCAGCAGCGGGATCTTCTTCACGCGGAAGTAGTCGTCGCGCTGCATTTCGGACGCGACGTAGGCCATTTCCTCGAGGCTCGGCGTGATGAGGCCCGACAGCCCGATGATGTCCGCGCCCTCGACCTTCGCCTTCGCGAGGATCTCGTTGCACGGGACCATCACGCCCATGTTGACGACTTCGAAGTTGTTGCACTGGAGCACGACCGACACGATGTTCTTGCCGATGTCGTGCACGTCGCCCTTCACGGTCGCGATGACGATCTTGCCCTTCGCGCGCACGTCGCCGCCCGCTTCCGCGAGCAGGCGCTTTTCTTCCTCGATGAACGGGATCAGGTGCGCAACCGCCTGCTTCATCACGCGCGCCGATTTCACGACCTGCGGCAGGAACATCTTGCCCTGGCCGAACAGGTCGCCGACGATGTTCATCCCGTCCATCAGCGGCCCTTCGATCACGTTGATCGGGCGGCCGCCGGCCGCAGCGATCTTCGCGCGCACTTCTTCGGTATCCTCGACGATGAAGTTCGTGATGCCGTGCACCAGCGCATGCGAGAGCCGCTTCTCGACCGGCTGGTTGCGCCACTCGAGGTTCTCTTCCTTTTTCGCGCCGCCCGCCTTGAACTTGTCGGCGATCTCGAGCAGGCGGTCGGTCGAATCGTCGCGGCGGTTCAGGATCACGTCCTCGACGCGCTCGCGCAGCTCCGGGTCGAGGTCGGCGTACACGCCGAGCTGGCCCGCGTTGACGATGCCCATGTCCATCCCCGCCTGGATCGCGTGGTACAGGAACACGGTGTGGATCGCCTCGCGCACCGGGTCGTTGCCGCGGAACGAGAACGACACGTTCGACACGCCGCCGCTCACCTTTGCGTACGGCAGGTTCTGCTTGATCCAGCGGGTCGCCTCGATGAAGTCGACCGCGTAGTTGTTGTGTTCCTCGATACCGGTCGCGACCGCGAAGATGTTCGGGTCGAAGATGATGTCTTCCGGCGGGAAGCCGACTTCGTTCACGAGGAAGTCGTACGAGCGCTTGCAGATCTCGGTCTTGCGTTCGTAGGTATCGGCCTGGCCGGTTTCGTCGAAGGCCATCACGACGGCGGCCGCGCCGTAGCGACGGATCAGGTTCGCGTGGTGGCGGAACGCGTCCTCGCCTTCCTTCAGCGAGATCGAGTTCACGATCGCCTTGCCCTGCACGCACTTTAGGCCCGCCTCGATCACGTCCCACTTCGACGAGTCGATCATGATCGGCACGCGCGCGATGTCCGGCTCGGATGCGATCAGGTTCAGGAAGCGCACCATCGCCGCCTTCGAATCGAGCATCGCCTCGTCCATGTTGATGTCGATCACCTGCGCGCCGTTCTCGACCTGCTGGCGCGCGACCGCCAGTGCCTCGTCGAACTGGCCGTTGAGGATCATGCGTGCGAACGCCTTCGAGCCGGTGACGTTGGTGCGTTCACCGACGTTGATGAAGAGCGTCCCGGACGTGACGTTGAACGGCTCGAGGCCGGCGAGGCGCATCATGTGATCGGTCATGGCGGTGCGAAATCTGGTGATGAAGGACGGGGGACGGTCGGGTCAGGCGTTGTCGCTGTACTGGTTCGGCCAGCGGCGCGGCTTCACGTCGGCGAGCGCCTTCGCGATCTCGGCGATGTGTTCGGGCGTCGTGCCGCAGCAGCCGCCCGCGAGGTTCACGAGCCCGGCTTGCGCGAATTCCTTCAGGAGGCCCGACGTGACGTCCGGCGTTTCGTCGAAGCCCGTCTCGGCCATCGGGTTCGGCAGGCCCGCGTTCGGATAGCACGACACGTACGTGTCGCACAGCTTCGCGAGCTCGGCGATGTACGGGCGCATCAGCGCCGCGCCGAGCGCGCAGTTCAGGCCGAACGTGAGCGGCTTCGCATGACGCAGCGAATTCCAGAACGCCTCGACCGTCTGGCCCGACAGGATCCGGCCCGACGCATCGGTGACGGTGCCCGAGATCATGATCGGCAGGCGCTCGCCGGTGTCCTCGAACAGCTCGTCGAGTGCGAACAGCGCGGCCTTCGCGTTCAGCGTGTCGAAGATCGTCTCGACGAGGAACAGGTCGACGCCGCCGTCGAGCAGCGCCTTCGCCTGCTGGTAGTACGACGCGCGCAGTTCGTCGAACGTGACGTTGCGTGCGCCCGGATCGTTGACGTCCGGCGAGATGCTGGCCGTCTTCGGCGTCGGCCCGATCGCGCCCGCGACGAAGCGCGGTTTGTCGGGCGTCGCGTATTGCTCGGCCGCTTCGCGCGCGAGCTTCGCCGATTCGAGGTTCATCTCGACGACGAGATCTTCCATCTCGTAGTCGGACTGCGCGACGGTCGTCGCGCCGAACGTGTTGGTCTCGACGATGTCGGCGCCGGCCGCGAAGTACTGGTCGTGGATCTCGCGGATGATCTGCGGCTGCGTGATCGACAGCAGCTCGTTGTTGCCCTTGATGTCGCGCGGGAAATCCTTGAAGCGCTCGCCGCGATACGCGGCTTCGTCGAGCTTGTAGCGCTGGATCATCGTGCCCATCGCGCCGTCGAGGATCAGGATGCGCGATTTGAGCAGCGCAGGCAGAGCGGCGCCGCGCGTGTAGGACGCGTCGAGCGGGACGGAAGCGGCGAGAGGAGTCGCAGACATGGGCGAAAGACCGGCGAAGACGGGAAAGCCGTCATTGTAGCCGGTGCGCATGGGCGCCGCCCGGCCTCGCGCCGCGCCGGCCGGGCCGCCAAATGAAAACCCCCGCCGGCGAACCGGGCGGGGGCAGGATCGGAGTGCTCGCGGCGCCGCGTCGATGCGCGGCGAATGGCCCGGCCGCACGAGGCGCCGGGCCGCGGGCCGTCAGTGCAGCACGACGGGCATCATCATCAGGCTGTCGAATTGTCCGAGGAATTCGTCGACTTCATCGAGCGACGGTTCATCCTCGATCAACTGCTTCACGTGCGCGCGGAATCGTTCGGCAAGTTCGCCGTCGATGAAGATTTCGCGCTGCGCGTTCTTGTCGACGATTTCATATCCGCCGGCATTCATCAGGTGGTGGCCGGCCTGCGGCGCGAATTCGACGACGCAGTAGTTGGGGCTGTTGTAGATCATTTGCATGGCGGCACTCCTCTTCGCAGTGGCATCTGGCCTTGTTGTCCCCTAGGTGGGGCGAGCCTTGCCGGTTTCAAGGGGCTTGCGCTGCACACCCCGTTCCCGTCTGCATGGGGTGTATCGGTTAGAAGCCGATGTCTATGAAACGTTTCCCATTGTCTGCCGGTGGACTGAAATAGTTGTTAAAGAGTGTCATCGGCCATTTCACGGAAATCTGTAACCGGTCGAAATTGCCGAATCGCGTGCATATGCGCGCGAGTTCACTGTGTGACAGGCGATGTGACAGGCGAGGGCGCGGGCGGTGCAGCCGGTTGTGCCGGCGGTTGCACGGCGGCCGGCGGTGCGGGTTGTGCCGGTTCCGCGGCGGGAGCGGTTGATGCGTCTGGCGTCGGCGTACCGGCGGGCGCATGCGTTGCGCCGCCTGCGGGTGCGTCGTCGGACGGTACGCCCGGCACCGCGAGCCGGCCATGCCACAACAGCTCGATCTGCGCGCCGTTCGGTTCGGTCTGCACGAGCCGCGCCGGTAGCCAGCCGAGCGACGGTGCGAGCCACATGTCGATGCGGCGCGTGTCGCCGTCGCGCCGCGGCAGGCGCATGAAGTGCCGCGCACTGATGATGCCGGCCTGCGTCTGCACCTGCTCGTCGCCGATCACGGTGATCGGCCAGGTTTCGCCGCTGTTGTTGTCGATCACGAAGAACTGCTGCGTGACGCCCGGCTTGTACGCGGACGGATTGCCGCGCACGAGCCCCGACAGTTGCATCAGCATGCTGAAGCGGTCCTGCACGCCGTCGGGCAGCGGCGCGTTGTTCGGCGTGCGCGTAAACACGACCTGCCGGATCTCGCGGTTGAAGATCGCGATGTCCTCCGGCCGCTTGCCGCGCTTCTCGACGTAGCGCTCGGGCGCGACGCCGAACGCGTCGA
The DNA here is from genome assembly GCF_020420065.1 of Burkholderia sp. AU31624. Classification (NCBI taxonomy): domain Bacteria; kingdom Pseudomonadati; phylum Pseudomonadota; class Betaproteobacteria; order Burkholderiales; family Burkholderiaceae; genus Burkholderia; species Burkholderia sp. AU31624. The sequence goes on along the minus strand of NZ_JAIZRT010000003.1, from coordinate 730,608 downwards.
TGCGGCCTTCGCTGCGATAGGTGAACGGGCCGACGAACGGCACGGGCATCGACACCGACAGGTCGTAGGTGTGCCCGTCGGTGCGCCAGTGGATCGTGCCGATCATGTTCTGCATGCCGTTGTAGAACGTGTCGTACTGCAGGTCGCCGGACGGCGGCGCGTTGAACTTCACGCCGTTCGTCGCGGGGCCCGGAGTCGCGGTGCTGGCGGCGCCGGCAGCCGACGCGGCATGCGCGCCCGATGCGGCAGGCACACCACTCGCTGCTGCTGCGGCGGCCGGCGGCTCGCCGTGCTCGGCCGTTTGCGTCGACGTGAGGACCGGCTCGGGCGCGGGTTTCGGTGCGGCGGCCTTCGGGGCCGCCGGCGCGGGCGCGGCCGGCTGCTCGACCGGCTGCGGCGCAGGCGGCGCAGGCTGGCGCTCGATCGGTTGCGGTTTCAGCAGCTCGATCTGCACGGGGACTTCGGCGGCTGGCGGCGGCGTGAACGAATCGCGGTTGCGCATCAGCCAGAACGCGGCGAGCGCATGCAGCACCAGCACGATCACGAGCGCAATGCCCACGCGCAGCCAGTGGCGGGGCAACGCGTGACTCGGGCGGGTGTCGGCAGGCTGCATGGGCATCGGGACAGGATCGGGGCGTTCGCGTGAGCTCGGGCGCGCAGCGCGCGCCACAGGAATCGGACTGTCGAATGCGCCGCACGTTCGCGCTGCGTGACGGGCAGGTGCCGGGGGCGGTTACCGGATGCGTCAGGCGTCGCGCGCGTCGGCACTATAGCCGAGTTCGTAAGACAGTTTCTGCGCGCAGGCGCGCAGCGCGGTGTCGATCTCGCCGCCCCATGCAATGTCGAACGAGCCTTCCTGGCCGAGCGCGACGATCGCGAGCGCGAGTTCGCCGACCGCATCGAACACGGGCATGCAGAACGCGTGGATCGTCGGCAGCAGCATCCCCTCGACGCGCGCGGCCTCGTGCCGGCGCACGTCGGCGAGCACCGCGTCGACCTCGTCGAGCGTGCGCGGGCCGCCGTGGTGCGGCGAGCGGCGCGTATCGGCGAGTTCGCGCTCGAGCATCGCGGCGGTCTTGCTGCGCGGCAGGTACGCGGCGAACAGCAGCCCCGTCGCGGAGCCGAGCAGCGGCATCACGTCGCCGAGCTTCAGCGACGCCTTCGCCGGGTGGCTCGATTCCATCCAGTGCACGATCGTCGGCCCCTGGTTGCCCCACACGGCGATGCCGACCGTCTGGTCGAGCCGATCGCGGAATTCGGTCAGCGCGATCCGCGCGAGCTTCACGCCGTCGACGCGCGCGAGCCGCGCGAGCCCCATCTGCAGCGCGAAGCCGCCGAGTTCGTAGCGCCCCGAGACGGGATCCTGCGACACCACGCCGAGCCGCGAGAAGCTGACCAGGTAGCGGTGCGCCTTCGCGGGACTCATGCCCGCGCGCTGCGCGAGGTCGCGCAGCATCATCGCGCGCGGCTCGCTCGTCAGCACGTCGAGCAGGCGGAAGCCGACCTCGATCGACTGGATGCCGGAACGGACCTTCTCGCCGTGCTCGCCGGAAGCGGCGTCGTCGGTGTCGGAGTCGGCGAGATCGTCGTCGGGAAGCGGGCTGGCAGGCATGGGTGGCAGGTGCGCGAAAACGCGGCAGGAGTCGGACTGGAAAACCGGGCCGAAAAATCGGGGCGAAAACGGCACGCACGATCGCAGCGCGCCGCAGGGATTCACCATCGTAAAATAGATTCCCTCCATCGTCACTACAACGCCAGAGTCCCCTTATGAAACTTGCTTCGCTGAAGGACGGCACGCGCGACGGCCAGCTGATCGTCGTGTCGCGCGACCTGCACACCGCGGCGATCGCCGACGCGATCGCGCCGACGCTGCAGCGCGTCCTCGACGACTGGGCGTTCTACGCGCCGCAGCTGCGCGACCTGTACGACGCACTGAACCACGGCCGCGCGCGCAATGCGTTCGCGTTCGATCCGGCCAACTGCATGGCGCCGCTGCCGCGCGCGTTCCAGTGGGCCGACGGCTCCGCGTACGTGAACCACGTCGAGCTCGTGCGCCGCGCGCGCGGCGCGGAGATGCCGCCCGAATTCTGGACCGATCCGCTGATGTACCAGGGCGGCAGCGACGATTTCCTTGGCGCTCGCGACGACGTCGTGTGCCCGTCCGAGGAATGGGGCATCGATTTCGAGGCGGAAGTCGCGGTGATCACCGGCGACGTGCGGATGAGCGCGACGCCCGACGAAGCGCTGAAGGCCGTGCGGCTCGTCACGCTGGTGAACGACGTGTCGCTGCGCAACCTGATCCCGGCCGAGCTCGCGAAGGGCTTCGGCTTCTTCCAGAGCAAGCCGGCCACCGCGTTCGCGCCGGTCGCCGTGACGCCCGACGAGCTCGGCGACGAATGGCGCGAAGGCCGCGTGCACCGGCCGATGATCGTCCACTGGAACGGCAAGAAGGTCGGCCAGCCCGATGCCGGCACCGACATGGTGTTCCACTTCGGCCAGCTGATCGCGCACGCGGCGAAGACGCGCAACCTGCGCGCCGGCTCGATCGTCGGCTCGGGCACGGTGTCGAACAAGGACGCGAAGCGCGGCTACTGCTGCATCGCCGAGAAGCGCTGCCTCGAGACGATCGAGCACGGCGCGCCGCAGACGGAATTCATGCGCTACGGCGACACCGTGCGCATCGAGATGTTCGACACGGCCGGCAAGTCGATCTTCGGCGCGATCGAGCAGTCGGTCGCACCGCCCGACGGCGCGGCGTAAGTCGCGCGGCGCACGCAGCGCTGCGCTTTCGCGAAACCCGGGCCCGGCCCGCGCGCCGGGTTTCGCCTGATGTTTGCCCGCGCGGGCTTGGCTACACTCGATTCAGGGGCGCGAAAGCCTCGAGCAAGGAGCAGCGCATGGCCGATCTCGCCGCGTACGGCGGTTACGAAGCACTGAAGGTGACGCGCCGCGACCATGGCGTGCTCGACATCGTGATGAGCGGCGAGGGCGCGAACCGCAGCGGCCTCGCGACCGCGAACGCACGCATGCATCGCGAGCTCGCCGACATCTGGCGCGATATCGACCGCGATCCCGACACGCGCGTCGCGGTGATCCGCGGCGAAGGCAGGGGCTTCTCCGCGGGCGGTGACCTCGCGCTCGTCGAGGACATGGCGAACGACTTCGACGTGCGCGCCCGCGTGTGGCGCGAGGCGCGCGACCTCGTCTACAACGTGATCAACTGCAGCAAGCCGATCGTGTCGGCGATGCATGGCCCGGCCGTCGGCGCGGGGCTCGTCGCCGGGCTGCTCGCGGACATCTCGATCGCCGCGAAGGATGCGCGCATCATCGACGGCCATACGCGGCTCGGCGTCGCGGCCGGCGATCATGCGGCGATCGTGTGGCCGCTGCTGTGCGGGATGGCGAAGGCGAAGTACTACCTGATGCTGTGCGAGCCGGTGAGCGGCGAGGAGGCCGAGCGGATCGGGCTGGTGTCGCTCGCGGTCGAGCCGGCCGACCTGCTGCCGAAGGCCTACGAAGTGGCCGAGCGGCTCGCGCACGGTTCGCAGTCGGCGATCCGCTGGACCAAGTACGCGTTGAACAACTGGCTGCGCACGGCCGGGCCGACCTTCGATACGTCGCTGGCGCTCGAATTCATGGGTTTTTCGGGGCCCGACGTGCAGGAAGGCATTCGCTCGCTGCGCGAGCGGCGGCCGCCCGAGTTTCCCGGCGACGCGCCGTTCTGACACGCGCCGGCGCTATGATCGATCCAGGCGCGGCTCGCGCGACGCATGGCGGCCGCCTCGCTCTCACCCAGTCAACCAGGATGCCCGTATGACGACCGATGCCTCCGGCTCCAACCCTTTCGCCGGCTTTGCCGGCTTCAAGCCCGCCGACATGATGGACCGGATGTGGGACATGATGCGGATGTCGCCGTTCGGCGGGATGACGTCGTTCCCGGGCGCCACGCAAGGACTGCCGCCGTCGCTGTCGAGCATGTCCGACATGATGGCGCCGCTCACGAGCGTCGAGGAACTCGACAAGCGGATCACCGACCTGCGCGCGGTCGAGCAGTGGCTGAAGCTCAACCTCGGGATGCTGCAGTCCGCGATCCAGGCGCTCGAGGTGCAGCGCGCGACGCTCGCGACGCTGCGCGCGTTCGGCGCGTTCGCGCAGAGCTCGATGTCGGCGGCCGAGGAAGCGGCCGTCGCGGCCGCGCATGCGGCGAAGCACGCGTCGGCGGCGTCGAGCGATACACCGCCGGCACCGGATGCCGACGCGTCGGAGGCAGCGTCGGGCGACGCCGCGCAGCAGGCCTTCGACCCGTCGGGCTGGTGGAGCCTGCTGCAGTCGCAGTTCAACCAGCTCGCGAGCCTCGCGATGGCGCAGCCGGGCATGCAGCCCGCCGCGCCGGGCGATGCACAGCCGGACGCGGCCGCTGCGCCGGAGCCGGCCGCGAAGCCGGCACCGGCCGCCGCCGCGCCGCGCAAGCCTGCCGCGAAGCGCGCGAAATCAGCCGGTGCGGCCGGTTCGGCCGCGGCGCGCGCGGCCGCCGCATCGTCGCCCGAAACCCGTCCGCCGAAGCGCTCGACGTGACGCGGCGCAGGTAGCAGGTCGATCATGCGGCTCGCGCTCGTTCTGATGGGAGGCGGCGCACGTGCCGCCTATCAGGTCGGCGTGCTGAAGGCGCTGGCCGAGATCGCGCGCGAGGCCGATCCGCTGCGGCACACGCTGCCGTTCGCGGTCGTGTGCGGCTCGTCGGCCGGCGCGATCAACGCAACGTCGATCGCGAGCCACGCGGACGATTTTTCCCACGGCGTGCGGCGCCTGCTCGAATTCTGGGAGCCGTTGCGCGCCGACTACGTGTATCGCACCGACTGGCTCGGCATCGCGGGCGCCGGCGCACGCTGGCTGGCGACGATGACCTTCGGCTGGGCGGCCCGCCGTTCGCCGCGCGGGTTGCTCGACAACGCGCCGCTCGCGCACCTGCTGCAGCGCGAGCTGAGTTTCCACCGGATCGAGCAGATGCTCGAGGCGCGCCTGCTGCATGCGCTCGCGGTGACGGCGCTCAGCTATTCGAGCGGGCGGCACCTCACGTTCTACCAGGCCGCCCAGCCGATCCAGGCGTGGCGGCGCGCGCAGCGCACCGCGCGGCTGGTCGACCTGTCGGCGTCGCACCTGCTCGCGTCGTCGGCGATTCCGTTCGTGTTCCCGGCCGTGCCGCTCGTGCTCGACGGGCAGATCGAATACTTCGGCGACGGGTCGATCCGGCAGATCGCGCCGCTGTCGCCGGCGATCCACTTCGGCGCGGACCGGATCGTCGTCATCGGCGCGGCCGACCCGCGGCCCGAGATTCCGGCCGCGAACGGCCACGGGCTGGTGCGCGGCTACCCGACGCCCGCACAGATCGGCCAGCAGGTGCTCGCGAGCGTGTTCCTCGATTCGATCGGCTCGGACATCGAGCGCATCGAGCACATCAACCGGATGATCGAGCACCTGCCGCACCAGGTCGAGATGGACAGCGGCTGGCGGCACGTCGACGTGCTCGCGATCGCGCCGTCCGAGCGCATCGAGCTGATCGCCGCGAAGCACCTGAAGCAGATGCCGGCGACGATGCGCGGGCTGCTCGGCGCGATCGGCGGCAGCCAGCCGGCCGGCGCGTCGTTTGCGAGCTACCTGCTGTTCGAGGAGGCGTTCACGCGCGAACTGATCGAGCTCGGCTACCGCGACGGGCGTGCGCAGCGCGACACGCTGGCCGGCTGGATCGCGCGAGCGGACGGCGGCAGCGCGCCGGCCGCCGGCATGCCGCCGGAAGACGGCCTCGCGACCGGAGAAATACGGGTCTGATGCTTGCAGGAGAATGTAAGGTTGCGTTTTCGCGACGGTCGGCCGCGACCGATCGCCGCACCGCGATGGGCGGCGCACGACCGGGCGGGCGTCTCGGAACCGTCATGCACGCGTGATATCATGGCCGCCGCCGTATACACCATATCGAGCAGCCCGCCGATCCGGCATCCGCACGGGACCTTTCGGGGAACCCGCCTGGGGCAGGGGACGGGCGCGCCAACGAGCCGGCCAGCGCCGGCCCCCACTCAGGCAAGCGTCCAGCCGGTTCCGTTCGCGGAGCGTGGCTGCGGCATGCCGCAACGGCGGCGGCGCGGCCGCCCGGCTGCCGGACGAGGAATCACCGTCCGGCTGGCCGGTTTCCCGCGTAAAATTAGAGTCTTGGCTGCAAAAGGCGCGCTCGGGCGCGCTTGCGCGGCAACAGTCACGTTTAGAGAAGTCGCATTGCGCAGAACAGGGGTGGGACCATCATGAACACGATGCTTTATCCGGAACTTTACCGATCGCTCGAAGCCGTCCGCTGGGACATGGAGAAGGACATTCCGTGGGACAAGTTCGACGCGTCGCTGCTCACCGACGAGCAGGCGAAGACGATCAAGATGAACGCGATCACCGAATGGTCGGCGCTGCCCGCGACGGAAATGTTCCTGCGCGACAACCAGCACGACAGCGACTTTTCCGCGTTCATGAGCGTGTGGTTCTTCGAAGAGCAGAAGCATTCGCTCGTGCTGATGGAATACCTGCGCCGCTTCAAGCCGGAAATGGTGCCGACCGAAGAGGAACTGCACGCGGTGCGCTTCCAGTTCGACCCGGCGCCGCCGCTCGAGACGCTGATGCTGCACTTCTGCGGCGAGATCCGCCTGAACCACTGGTACCGTTGCGCGGCCGACTGGCACACCGAGCCGGTCATCAAGCAGATCTACGAAACGATCTCGCGCGATGAAGCACGCCATGGCGGCGCGTACCTGCGCTACATGAAGAAGGCGCTGAACAACTGCGGCGACGTCGCGCGTGCGGCATTCGCGAAGATCGGCGTGCTGATGGCATCGGCGCGTCGCACCGAAAAGCCGTTGCACCCGACCAACCTGCACGTGAACCAGGCGCTGTTCCCGCGCGACACCGTGCAGTCGCGCCTGCCCGATCCGGAATGGCTCGAGCGCTGGCTCGACGAGCAGATCCGGTTCGATGGCGAGTGGGAAAAGAAGGTCGTCGAGCGGATCCTGCACAACCTGTCGATCCTGTTCGAGCGCACGTTCGCGACCGCGCAGGAGCTGAACCGCTACCGCAAGGAAGTCACCGGCCGCCTGCAGGCCGAAAGCGGCCCGTCGTCGGCCGCCCAGCCGGCCTGAGGCCGGTTGGCGCCGCAGCCGGCGTGAATCGCGCCGGCCGCGTTGCGCGATGTCGTACCCGTTGCATGAAGCCCGCCCGGTCAGTCCGGCGGGCTTTTTATCTGGCGCCGCCGCCGCGCGCGCCGTTGCCCACTTCGTCCGACCTCCATCATGTCCGCCACCTTCGAACGCAAGCTGATCACTCGTGATGCCCTCGTCGCCCTGCGCGCGTCGCTGCCGTCGCCCGTCGTGTTCACCAACGGCGTGTTCGACATCCTGCATCGCGGCCACGTCACCTATCTCGCCGACGCGAAGGCGCTCGGCGCATGCCTGATCGTCGGCGTGAACAGCGACGCATCGGTACGCATGCTCGGCAAGGGCGACGACCGGCCGATCAATCGCCAGGAAGACCGCGCGGCACTGCTCGCGGCGCTGGAAAGCGTCGACTGGGTCGTGACGTTCGAGGAAAAGACGCCGGTGTCGCTGATCGAGGCGGTCCGGCCGGACATCCTCGTGAAGGGCGGCGACTACGACATGGATGCGTTGCCGGAATCGGCGCTGGTGCGTGGCTGGGGTGGCCGGGCGCTGGCGATTCCGTTCGAGCACGATCGCTCGACCACCGCGTTGCTGAAGAAGGTGCGCGCGCAGTAGTCCTGAGCGCGGCCCGGCGCCGTCAGGGCGCGGACGCGGCGAGCGGCTCGGCCGTGACGGACGGCGGCGCGATCGGGCCGCCGATGACGGGCTGGTCGGTGGCCCGTGCGAGCGGCGTCACGCGCAGCGCATCGGGCCGCACCTGTCGCGCCAGCACGCCGGGTTCGCGCGGGCCGGCCGCCGGCAGCGGCCCGAACACGCCGCGCGCCACCACGAACGCGAGCATGTTGGCGAGAAAGAGAACAGCGATCAGCCAGCGCAGCATCGTCGACACTCCTCGTCGTCATTGACGTGGTTCACGTCATTCAATCGGGCCGGCCGCATCGCCGGCGATTTCATTCCTTCCCATTCCTGCCGTTGACCGTGCGCGCGGGCGGCCAGCACGGCGCCGCCGGTGCTTCACCGTCATCGTGACGCAGGCCCGCACGGGCTCGCGTTGCCGTGCGCCGGCGCGATGCCGGCGCTTTTCCGTCACGCCTGCGTCGGCGTGGCGGTTGCTGCTTCCGCGGCGATCAGCGCCAGCCCGGACAGGATCAGGGCATCGTGCCGCGTATGCGGGAGCGTCAGCGCACGCGCGACGTCGTCCGCCGCGCCGCCGGCCAGCACGAGCCGCACGGGTGCCTGCCAGGCATCCGCGAGATCGCGCCACGCGCGTTCGATCAGCCCGGCCTGCGCATACAGGCAGCCGGCCGACAGCGAGCGCGGCGTATCGACCTGGAACGGTTCGGCCGGTGCGCCGGCGAGCAGGCCGCTCGCGATGTCGGTGGTCAGCGTCGGCAACTGCGCGGTGTGCGTGCCGAGCGCGCGCATCATCAGCGCCCAGCCCGGTGCGATCAGCCCGCCCGTGAAGCGGCCGTCCGCGCGCAGCGCCTCGAGCGTCGTCGCGGTACCGAACGTCGCGATCAGCAGGTGCTCGCCCGGAAACGCCGCGTGCGCGCCGATCAGGCCGGCCCAGCGGTCGCTGCCGAGCTGGTCGGGCGTCGTATAGCCGTTCGTCACGCCGCATTGCGTCTGACGCGCGCGTATCGTCGTGCGCGGCAGGCCCGGCCAGCGTGCGTCGAGCAGCGCGTCGAGCCGGGCGGCCACGTCGGCGCCCGCGACGTTCGAGATCCACGCGCCGCGCGGACGCGGCAGGGCCGACCAGTCGGGATCGGCGCCGCCGTCGCGGGTGTGGCCGAACGCGCCCGTCTCGACGAGCGTGCGCTGCGCATCGGCGAGCGCCCACTTGATCCGGCTGTTGCCGGCGTCGATCAGCAGGTGCGGCTCGTTCATTGCGCTTCGCGCAGCGACACGTCGCCGGCGGCGATCGCCTGCACGCCGTCCGGCGTATCGAGCAGCAGCTGGCCGGTCGCGTCGATGCCCGTCGCGATGCCGCGCACGCGTTCGACGCCCTGTTCGAGCAGCACGACTTCGCGCCCCGCGTACGCGTGCAGCGCGTGCCAGCGCGGCAGGAACGGCGCGAGCCCTTCGGCGCCGAACTGCGCGAGCGCGGGCGTGAGTGCGTTCAGCGACGCGGCGAGCGTGTCGGTGAGGTTGGCCGATGCGCACGCGATCGACAGCGCGGCGGGCGGCAGCCCGCTCGCGAGCGTCGCTTCGCGCGCGCGCAGCGCATCGACCTGCGCGGCGACGGCCTCCGCGCCGCGCACGTTGATGCCAAAGCCGATCACGACGGCGGTGGCGTCGGCGCTGGTCCACGCGGTTTCGATCAGGATCCCGGCGAGCTTGCCGACGATGCGCGGCGTGCCGTCGTCGGTAGCGGTCAGCAGCAGGTCGTTCGGCCATTTGAGCGCGACGCGTGTATGGGCGTCGAGCGGCAGCGCGGCCAGCCCTTCGGCGAGCGCGACGCCGATCGCGATGCTGAGGCCGCCGAGTGCTTCGACGGGGCGCGGCACGATGCAGCCGACCGAGCACAGCAGCGCATTGCCGGGCTGCGCGAACCACGGGCGGCCCTGCCGGCCGCGGCCGGCCGTCTGCTCGAACGCGACGCGCACGAGCGGCGCGGGCAGCGCGTTCGCGTTGCGCGGCAGCGCCTTGAGCCGGGTGGCGACGTCGGCGTTGGTCGAGCCGGTGGCGGCGACGATGTCGAGCGGCCACGCACGCGGCGCGGCGTCCAGGTGCGCCTCGAGCCGGTTGCGCGCGATGTGCGCGTCGCCGGAATCGGGCGTGTCGGAGGAGGTGGGGGCGTTCATGGCGCCTATTGTAGCGACAGGGCGCGGTGGCGCGCGTCGGGCGGGGTAATAGTCATTTCCCCGGGACAGGGGCCAATTGGTATCCGACGCTTCGCGCGTATGTGCTCGTGCCGAATCGAAGGAAGTTACGTTCAGGTAGTCATGGGCATGCGAGCCGGAAGAAATGCCGCACCGACATTCCGGTCGATCAATTGACGAAACATCGCCGACCGATATCGATCGGTCAGAAGTTCGAATTCGTATGATGGATTTCCCGGTGCCGATCGTGCATTTTGGTGGGATGAGATTGCGCTGATAGCGACGAGAGGGAATCCGGATGAATGGTGGCGAGAAATGGTTAAGCGAGTCTTCGTTGACCGTTGGCGGAGGGGCGGGGCCCGGTACTTTCGCGGATGAGCGTTGCTCGGGCGCGATGAGCCGAGGTGACGCCGCATGATCCGCTATTTCCTCGCCAAGGGCGATCGGGGCGGCAGCGCGACGATCACCGAGGGATTGGAATGCGTCACGTGTTCCAATCCGCCGCCGCGTGTGCAGATCGCCACGCTCTACATGAAAACTTACTGCACGGCTTGCGAGCAGGTGGGGTTTGTCGCGCCGAAAGGCCCGCGCTTGCCCGGCAGGGCGCCGAATGGTCAGGGATGGGCGTTGAGTGGGGATATCAATGCATGCGGGTGCAGTCCGCCGCCTGTGTTCTATGCCGAGCGGGGCATGAGGATGCGGGTCGGTGACGGGGCGACTGAGCCGAAAGAACTGGGAGACGATCATTCTCACTCGCCGGTCTCTGGGGTGGAATGCGACGAGCAGTATGTATTGAAAAACGAGAAGACGGGGCAGCCCTTGGTATGTGTGCCTTATCGAATACATACCAGTTCCGGCCAGGTCTTCAGCGGTATGACTGATCGTGCCGGGCACACACAGCGCGTAGCGACTCGTCATTCGGAGAAACTGCGAATTGAAATAGTGGAGCATGGCCATGCCGCACGATGACTACGAATACGTGACCGTGCATGACTCGGCCATAACGAATACGACGCGTGGTTCGAAGGTTGAGCTTTTACTGGCAGTCGACGGGCCGCCCATCTGTAAAAACATGACCGATGCGGAATTTCGGAAGAAAGTCCTGACATTGCGCGACGATGCCGTAAAAATAATCACGCAGAGAGTCGACGAACTCGATGTCTGGAGAGAGCCTGCGCGGGCGAGAGTCAGAGAGTGGTTCGGGGTCGCCGACGAGCCCACTCGCGGTGCGCTGACGAACGGATTGGTGGCGTTGATCACAGTCATGAACGGATTGACGGCAAGGAATTTCGTTCGCTCCGATCCCGACCTTGATCGGTCTCTCGGCTGTACGCCAAATACCAAAAATCTAGACGGCGAAGTTGCGCACGTTTGCGGCCCCGATACCGCCACGCACACGATATCGATTTCCCCGAAGTTCTGTGAGCTTCCGGATACGAGTGCGGGTACGTTTTCCTCGATGCAACTGACCATTGTTCACGAGTGTGTGCATTTTCGGGATACATTCGGAGCGATTGACTACAAGAACACCTATGGACAATTTCTCAGCAGGCGGCTCGCCAAAGAGGTCCCGACAATGGCGATCAGGAATGCGGACAATATTGCGTGGTATATCTTGTGCATCGATTAGCCTTGTGGGGCTTTGTGCTTCAAGCGTCCTGTTTGCTTGCAGCTTTTCCTTGCAATACGCAAGTAAGCTCGACCTCGGCGTCGTGGCCATTTCGAATGCTGACCGGATTGCGCTCGCCAGCTTGTTGGTGACCGTTCGGAACAGTGCGGCCAACAATGGTCCCGTCGTGATCTACGGATATGCCGACGAGCGTGAGCGCGACGCAATTTCTATCGCCCGTACTCGGGCCAATGCTGTCCGAGCGTATCTGCTCGATCTCGGCGTAGCAAAAGATCGGATTCACATGGACTCTAAAATCTGGCGCAGCAACTCCGTTGTTCCGTCGAGTAAACGCAATCAGATAGAGATAGAGTTTATTCCAGCGTGTTCATCGGAAGGTTGCGAGAATCCGTGCGGTACGGTCCTGCCGGAGCAGAAGTAACGACGCACGGTATTCGCATGCGAGATATCCCCGGTGTGGCGTTGCGTTGCGTTGCGTCGCGCCAGCGCCTCACCTCCTCAGCGCCGCATCTCCATCCGCTCCAGCGCCTTGATGTCCTCCTCGGACGTCATCTCGCAGGCCAGCAGCGTCTTGCCCTTCAGCGCGGGGCCCTGGCGGGCCGACACGAGGATCAGCGCGCCGCCCGGGCCGCGCACCGTCAGCCGGCGCGAATAGCCGACGGACGACGCGCCCAGCAGGTGGCCCTTCTCGAGGGCGAGCTGGTAGCGCTTCGCGAGCTGGTCGGCGACTTCGCCGTCGACGAGCACGCCGATCCCGGTACTGACGAACACGACCTGCTGCGTCGTGAAGCCGTCGCGGTGGATCGGCTCCGGCAGGCGATAGACCGCGGCGCCCAGCATCGATTCGTCCGGCTTCGGATCGGCCGCCTTGGCGATGTTGTAGATCGAGTCCATCAGGTCCGACGTGAACGGCGGCTTGCAAAGCGCGGCGTTGAAGATGTCGGGCTGGGCGGGCGGCGCGGCGCGTGCGGTGAGCGGTGCGCCGGCAATGACGAGGGCGACGGCGCCGACGGCAGCGGCACCAAGCCTGGAAAGGCGATGGGACATGGATGCAGTTCTCTCAGGTTTTATTGTGAGGCTGCATGTTAATGCATTGCCGCGTGTCGAACGGTCGACGTGGCGCAGCCGGAGGGCGGCAATGCAACCGGCGCGCGAGCCCGGACGCGCCGCGATCGATTCCGTTGCCGGGTGATCGATGCGCGGGGCGTCGGGGCATGCGCGTCATGCAGCCGGTGGGATGCCGGTGCGTGCGGACGAACCGTTACGGCGCGACGACCGGGTGCTTCAGCGCATGCGCGGTCTCGATCCACTGCGCGTGGAACGCGTCCGCGTCGGGCTTGAGCCCGAGTTCGCCGTTGCGATAGGCCATCGCGAGCGTCTGCACGGCTTCCGGCAGTTCGTGCTCGGCGGCGCGGCGATACAGCGCCAGCGCGCGCGCCTCGTCGCGCGGCACGCCGCTGCCTTCGCGGTACGCGTTCGCGAGCATGAAGTCCGCGGCCGGGATGTCCGCGCGCGACGCGACGTCGAACCAGTGCGCGGCCTGCACGGGATCGGCGGCGACGCCGTAGCCGCTGCGATAGATCAGCCCGAGGTAATACGCGGCGGCCGGGTCGCCCTGCGCGGCCGCTTCGCCGAGCAGCGTGCGGGCGCGTGCGTAGTCCTTCGGCATGTCGCTGCTGCCGAGCAGCAACGCCTTGCCGAGCGCGAGCTGCGCACGCCGGGCGGCCGGCGCGTCGGCCTTGCTGTCTGCCGCCGCGGCCGTTTCCAGCCAGCCGCGCCCCTCGTCGCGCAAGCCCGGTTCGCGCGCGTCGACGAGCGCGATCCCGAGCGCCGCCTGCGCGTCGCCCGAGCCGCGGCGCGCCAGCGTGCGCAACTGCGCGAGCGCATGCGGCTCGGTGGCCTGCGTGACCATCGCCTGCCACTCGTCGAGCTGCGCGGCGCTCGGCGCGGGGCCGGCGCCGCGCAGGCCGGCTGCCGCGACGACGGCCGCGACGGTCACGGCCGCCGCCGCGAGCAGCGCGGCCGGCGGGAGTTTCGCGCGCAGCAGGCGCCGCGCGGCGGCGGCGAGGCCGGTTTCGGCCGGCCGCATCGTCCGGATCGGTTGCATCGCGGGTCTCATTGCGTGAGGTCGATTTCGTAAGTGGCGAGGTTCTTGCCCGAGCCGTCGTCGGCCGCGACCTGCGTGATGCCGGTCAGGCCGGCCGCCGCCGCGTCGCCGAGGCGGTTCGGCGCGGACGCGAACTGCACGTGCGCGACCGAGCTCGCGAGCTTCGTGAAGCGCCAGCTGCGCTGCGCGCCGTCGGCTGCGCGCGTGATGGCGCCGCGCTTCTTGACGAACGCGATCAGCACGTCGCGGTTCGCGTCGGGCGACGCGAAGATCGTCTTGCTGCCGTCGAGGCCCGGGAAGTTGCCGCCGCCGCTCGCGCGGTAGTTGTTGGTCGCGACGATGAACTGCGCGTTCGGGTCGATCGCCGCACCCTTGTACGTCAGGTTCTTGATCCGGCTGCCGACCGGCTGCGTGACGTCGATTTCATACGCGAGATCGGCCGACGTGAACATGTCGAAGTTGTAGCCGGGGAACGTGCTGACGAGCGGCTGCACGGTCGCCTTGGTCGGGTCGATCCGGTTGAAGCGCTTCGCGGCCGTTTCGAGCCAGTTCTTCACGTCGGCGCCGCTCACCTTCACCGCGTACACGGTGTTCGGGTACAGATAGAGGTCGGCCGCGTTGTTGATCGCGAGCGCGCCCGGCGCGACGTCGGTGTAGTCGGTGCCGCCGCCGAAGCCGCTCTTGAACGGCGCGCTGACCGACAGCACCGGCAGCGACGCGTATTGCGGCAGGTTCGCCTGCACGTAGGTCTTCACGTAGTCGGCCTGCGCCTCGTTGACGATCTGGATCGCGCCCGGATCGCCGACATCGGCGAAGTACGAGTTCATCCGGTAGTCGGTCGAGCCGATCGGCGTCTTCACGTAGTCGATCGTCGCCTGGTGCTCGGCGGCGATCGCGGCGGACACGGACGGATCGGCCGCGACGTAGCTCTTGTCGGCGTTCTGGATCGGCCGCGCCTCGACGGTCGTCTGCGACTTGTCGACGCTCCACGTCTTGCCGTCGAACTTCAGGCCGAGCTTGATCACGCCGAGGTGCTTGCCCCAGTAGTTGGCCATCACGGTCGGCACGCCGTTGACGGTGCCCTTGACCTTGTCGACGCCCGGCAGGTTGAACTGCGACACGGTGCTGTTCGCGTCCGGGAACACCTGGTGCGAGTGGCCGATCAGCATCGCGTCGATGCCGGTCACCTTCGACAGCCACCAGCTGCCGTTCTCCATCGTCGGCGAATACGCGGAATTGTCGAGGCCGCCGTGCGAGATCGCGACGACGAGATCGGCGCCCTTCGCGCGCATCTCCGGAATGTACTTCTCGGCGGCTTCCTTCAGGCCGGTCGTGTAGACCTTGCCGTCGAGCCAGCGCTTGTCCCAGTTCATGATCGCGGGCGGCGTGAAGCCGATGATGCCGATCTTCACGGGCGCGCTGACCGTCTTGCCGTCCGGCGTCGTCGCGGTCACGGTGCGGGTCAGGATCGTGTACGGCGTGAACAGCGGCGCGTTGGTCTTCGCGCTGATCACGTTCGCGAGCACCTGCGGGAAGTTCGGGCCCGCGCACTTCTTCTGCTGAGCCGGCGCCGGCAGGCCGTCGACCTCGAACGTGTTGCCGGTCACCTGCGACAGGTACGGCAGCCCGTAGTTGAATTCGTGGTTGCCGATCCCGCCGCCGTCGAATTTCGCGGCGTTCATCACCTTGTAGATCGCGAGCGTCTGGTCGCAGCCGACCGGTTTCACGAGCGCCTGGTAGTCCGACAGCGCGGTGCCCTGGATCGTGTCGCCGTTGTCGAGCAGCAGCGTGTTCGGATACTGCGCGCGCGCTTGCGCGATCAGCGTCGACACGCGCTCGAAGCCGAGCGAATTGTCGGCGGCGAGCTTGAAATAGTCATACGACAGCACGTTGGTGTGCAGGTCGGTCGTCTCGAGCAACGCGAGCGTGGCCGTCGTGCCGACGGGCGCCTGGGCCGCCGGCGGCGTCGCGGGCGGCGAGGTGACGTCGTCGCCGCCGCAGGCGGCGAGGATGAAGGCGAGGCTGGCGAGCGCGGCGATGGCCGGCACGCGACGGCGGGAAAGCAGGGGGAGACGCATCGGTTGTCCTGTTCGGTGTTCTGTTTTATGAAAGGCGAGAGTCGCAACGATTGGCGGCGCGGGGCGCCGACGGCCTGATGTGCGGCGCGTGAGAGTATCGAAAGGAATCGTGACGGAACAATGAAAGGTTGCGACGTCGGCAGCGGGCCGTGGCCGGCGACGGCTTCGGGCCGGTTCCGGCCGGCCCCCCGGCTCGGCGCCCCGGCGCCCCCGCTGCGCGCGCCGAGCTCGCCGCCCGCAGCTACGCTGCCCCCACGCTTGCCGCCCGGGCTGCGCGCCCCGACGGAAATCCTCACGTCGCGTCGTCGGGCGGTTCGCTACAATGGCCGCTGTCACCTTTTTGCAAACAATCCGCCCTTGGACTTCGAGACTCCTCCCGGCCTGTCGGTCGACGCCGGCGGCCAGGGCCAGACGGTGCGCCTGACCGGCCAGTGGACCGCGCTCGCGCTGGCACGCAATCGCGGCGCGGTGGCGCGCCGTATCGCGAGCATCGCGTCCGGGCGCGTGAGCGAATGGGATCTGTCCGGCATCGAGCGGCTCGACCATGTCGGCGGCCAGGCGCTGTGGCGCGTGTGGGGCCGCAAGCTGCCGGCCGGCGTCGCGCTGAGCGCCACGCAGCGCACGATCTTCGAGCGCATCGAGCGGCTCGACAGCGCGCGCGAGGCGCCCGAGCGCGTGGTGCGCTTCGGCCCGATCACGCGCTTCGGCTTCATGCTGTTCGCGTTCGGCGAACACCTGAAGGGCGGTATCGCGATGTTCGGCCTCGTGATCCTCGATGCATTGTCGGTGCTGCGTCGCCCGAAGACGATGCCGTGGAAGGAGACCTCGGCGAACATCTACAGCGCCGGCGCGCAGGCGCTGCCGATCACCGCGCTCGTCGCGTTCCTGATCGGCATCGTGCTCAGCTACCTGTCCGCGCAGCAGCTGCAGATGTTCGGCGCGAACCGCTACATCGTGAACATCCTCGGGCTGTCGGTGATCCGCGAGCTCGGCCCGGTGCTGTCGGCGATTCTCGTCGCCGGCCGCTCGGGCTCGGCAATCACCGCGCAGATCGGCGTGATGCGCGTGACCGAGGAGCTCGACGCGATGCGCGTGATGGGCATCCCGCACGGGCTGCGGCTGATCCTGCCGCGCGTGCTCGCGCTCGGCGTCGCGATGCCGCTGCTCGTGATGTGGACCAACATCATCGCGCTGACGGGCGGCGCGCTCGCCGCGAAGCTCGTGCTCGGCATCGACGTCAACTATTTCGTGCGCTCGCTGCCGGGCGTCGTGCCGATCGCGAACCTGTACATCGGGGTCGGCAAGGGCGTCGTGTTCGGCATGCTGATCGCGCTGGTCGCCTGCCATTTCGGCTTCCGGATCAAGGCGAATTCGCAGAGCCTCGGCGAAGGCACGACCACGTCGGTCGTGACGTCGATCACGGTCGTGATCCTCGCCGACGCGGTGTTCGCGATCCTGTTCCAGAACGTGGGGCTCGGATGAACGCATCGAACGAAACGACCGCACACGCCGCGGCCATCGGCGCCGGGTCGGTCGGCAACGGGCCGGCCGCGGCGGCCGACGGCGGCGACCTCGTGATCGAGGTGCGCAATCTGACCAAGCGCTACGGGCGCAACATCATCCACCAGAAGCTCGACTTCGACGTGCGGCGCGGTGAGATCGTGTCGATCGTCGGCGGCTCGGGCTCCGGCAAGACCACGCTCGTGCGGCAGATCCTCGGTCTCGAGCGGCCGACGTCGGGCACGATCAAGGTATTCGGCGAAGATACCGCGACGATCGACGACGCGAGCGCGCGGATGATGCGCACGCGCTCCGGGATGCTGTTCCAGCAGGGCGCACTGTTCTCGTCGATGACGGTGTTCGACAACGTCGCGCAGCCGCTGCGCGAGCTCGGCCGCGTGCCGCCGGACCTGCTGCACGACATCGTGATGCTGAAGCTCGAGATGGTCGGGCTGCCGTGCAAGCACGCGTCGAAGATGCCGGCCGCGCTGTCGGGCGGGATGGTCAAGCGGGTGGGCATCGCGCGCGCGATCGCGCTCGAGCCTGAACTGCTGTTCCTCGACGAGCCGACGGCCGGCCTCGATCCGCAGGCGTCGGACGAATTCGTCGAGCTGATCGCGACGCTGCACCGCACGCTCGGGCTGACCGTCGTGATGGTGACGCACGATCTCGACACGATGGTCGCGCTGTCGACACGCGTCGCGGTGCTGGCCGACCGCAAGGTGCTGGTCGCCGCGCCGGTCGAGGAGGCCGCGAACGTCGACCATCCGTTCATCCACGAATATTTCCTGGGGCTGCGCGGGCGCCGCGCATTGCAGGCGCTGCCGCCCGAGCGGCGCGCGAAGCTGCCGAAGGCGGCCCTCGAACCGGCGCTGTCGAGCGTCGAGCTGTAGGCACGAAGGAATCCGCGAATGGAAAACAAATCACATGCGTTCTGGGCCGGCCTGTTCACGATCGCGCTGACGCTCGCGATCGCGGGCACCGTGTTCTGGTTCAACGTCGATCGCACCGTGCGTGTGCCGTACGACCTGCTCGCGCGCACCAACGTGACGGGGCTGTTCCCGGACGCGGCCGTGCGTTTTCGCGGCCTCGACGTCGGCAAGGTGCAGTCGATCGGCTTCGACCGCACGCATCCGGGCCAGATCCGGATCCGGATCCTCGTCGATCACGACGCGCCGATCACGCAGTCGACCTACGGCAGCCTCGGCTTCCAGGGCGTGACGGGCATCGCGTTCGTGCAGCTCGAGGACACGGGCCGCGACCTGGCGCCGCTGCCGTCGTCGCCGAAGGCGATCGCGCAGATCCCGATGCGGCCGAGCCTGTTCGACCAGATCCAGGAGCGCGGCGACGTGCTGCTGCGGCAGCTCGAACTGGCCGCGAAGAGCGCGAATGCGCTGATGTCGCCCGAGATGCGCGAGCAGTTGCGCGCGACCGCCGAAAGCCTGCAGCACGCGGCCGATGGCGCCGCCACGCTGACGAAGCAGCTCGGCCCGGCGGTGACCGCGCTGCCGGAAACGATGCACGAGGTGAACCGCGCGATGGCGTCGGCGAACACGCTGCTGCAGCCGAACGGGCCGCTCGTGTCGAACCTGAACAAGGCCGGCACGGCCGCCGAGCAGATCAGCGTCGCGCTCAACGGTCTCAACACGCGCGTGCAGTACGACACCCTGCCGCGTTTCAACGCGCTCGCCGGCAGCGTCGGCGACGCATCGCGGCAATTGAAGGACGTGGCCGGTGAACTTGGCCGCAATCCGCGCAGTCTGTTGTTCGGTTCGCCCGGCGCGGCGCCGGGGCCCGGCGAGCCGGGCTTCGTCTGGCCGGGTGCGACGGCCGGGCAGTGACACCCATCGAAACCGGAAACATCATGCAGGAACACGCCATGCCACGAATCCTTGACCGCGCGCTGCGTCCCGCCGCGGCCGCGCTTGCCGTGCTGACGCTGTCGCTCGCGGCCGGCTGCGCCGGCAACGGCGCGGTGCTGTCGAATGTCCGCTATGACCTCGGGCCGGCCACGTCGGTCGTGACCGCGGGCCCGGGCCCCGCGCTGAAGGTGCTCGACGTCGCCGCGCCCGACGCGCTCGACTCCGACAAGTTCGCGTACCGCCTCGCGTACGTGGACGCGCAGCACGTGGCCGTCTATCGCGACAGCCGCTGGACCGCGCCGCCCGCGCAACTGCTCACGCAGCGGCTGCGCGGCGCGCTGTCGTCGCGCGGCACGGTGCTCGAAGGCTCCGACGGCGTGCGCGCGCCGACGCTCAAGGTCGACCTGAACGAATTCGAACAGGTGTTCGACGGCCAGTCGCAGAGCCACGGCGCCGTCACCGCGCGCGCGACGCTGATGCTGGACGGCAAGGTGCTCGGCCAGCGCACGTTCGTGGCACGCGCGCCGTCCAGCACGCCGGACGCGGCGGGCGGCGCCCGCGCGCTCGCGACGGCGAGCGACCAGCTCGTGTCGCAGATTGCCGCGTGGGTCGGCATGCAGGCGTACGCGGGCACGCCGTGACGCGTGCCGTGCAGCCGCGATGAGCGCGACCGGCACCCTTCGCGCATCGCCGCTCGCGCGGCAGGCCTTTGCCGCTTATGCGGCCCTCGTCGTCTACGCGTCGCTGTATCCGTTCGCAGGCTGGGTGTCGCTCGGCATCGGGCCGTTCGACTACCTGTTCGCGCCGATGCAGCGCTACGTGACCGCATTCGACGTGGTCACGAACGTGCTCGGCTATATGCCATTCGGCGCGCTTGCCGTGCTCGCGCTGCACCCGCGCTGGCGCGGCGTGGCCGCGACGCTGATCGCGGCCGGGCTCGGCGTGCTGCTGTCGGGCACGATGGAAGCGCTGCAAACCTACCTGCCGACGCGCGTCGCGTCGAATCTCGATCTCGCGGCCAACGCGCTCGGCGCGCTGCTGGGCGCGGCGCTCGTCGCGCCGGCCACCGGTGCGCTGCTCGATCGCGGCGCGCTGCGCCGGCTGCGCTTCGCGTGGTTCGAGGACGACGGCGCGACGCCGCTGCTGCTCGCCGGGCTGTGGCCGTTCGCGATCCTGTTTCCGTCGCCATTCCTGTTCGGCATCGGCGACTGGCCGGCCGCGCTGTGGGAGCGCGCCGACGTGTCGATGCAGGACGCGCTGCTCGCGTGGCTGCCGGCCGCGTGGCGCGTGGGCGAATGGCCGGAGCGCGTCGACGGCTGGCTGTCCGACTCCGGCTGGGAAGCCGCGCTCGGCGGGTTGATGCTGTTCGCCGCGCTGACGATCGCGTCGCTCGCGATGCGGCCGCGCGCGCCGCGCATCCGGCTCTTGGTCGCGCTCGTCGTCGCGACGCTCGTGCTGAAGGCGGCCGCGACCTTCATGCAGTCGGCCACCGGCCTCGTCGTCGTCTGGGCGACGCCCGGCGCGCGGCTCGGGATCGAGCTCGGGTTCGCGGCCGCGCTCA
The DNA here is from genome assembly GCF_020420065.1 of Burkholderia sp. AU31624. Lineage (NCBI taxonomy): Bacteria > Pseudomonadati > Pseudomonadota > Betaproteobacteria > Burkholderiales > Burkholderiaceae > Burkholderia > Burkholderia sp. AU31624. Next base: position 709,861 of record NZ_JAIZRT010000003.1, on the reverse strand, counting down.
TCGCGCTGCACGTGCCGGCGACCTGGCGCGCGACGCTGGCGGCGCTCGCGCTGCTGGCCGGCGTGGCGCTCGTGAACCTGCTGCCGGTCAATCCGTTCTTCGATTTCACGCTGTCGGGCTGGCGGCAGGGCCGCTACGTGCACTTCAACAGCCTCGCGCGCTGGCTCGCGTGGATCTGGCCCTACGCGGCGCTGATCTGGCTCGGCCAACGCGTCGAGCATGCGTGGCTGCCGGCCGTGCTGCGCCGCTGACGCGGGGGCGCAGCACGGCCGCAGTGCTGTCGCGGGCAGCGACACGTGCCGCTCGCTATAATCGTCTCCTCCGTTGCCCCGCGCAGCGGCAACCGCTCCTCTTTCCGCACGGCCTCGCGCCGGGCCGCTCGTCACCATCATGGATTCCTACTACCAGCACCACGTCTTCTTTTGCCTGAACCAGCGCGAACCGGGCGCCGAACGCCCGAGCTGCGCGCAATGCGACGCGCAGACCATGCAGGAATACGCGAAAAAGCGCGTGAAGGAGCTCGGCCTCGCGGGGCCCGGCAAGGTCCGCATCAACAAGGCCGGCTGCCTCGACCGCTGCGAGGAAGGGCCCGTGATGGTCGTGTATCCGGAAGGCACGTGGTACACGTACGTCGACCAGGCCGACATCGACGAGATCGTCGAATCGCACCTGCTCGACGGCAAGGTCGTCGACCGCCTGAAGATCTGAGCGGGCCGGCGCAATGAACGTTCATACGCAGAAGTCGCTGATCGCGGGCCCGGTCGGGCAGATCGAAATCGCCGTCGACCTCCCCGACGCCGTGCGCGAAAGCGGCGCCGCGCCGCGCGGCATCGCGCTCGTCGCGCATCCGCATCCGCTGTTCGGCGGCACGATGGACAACAAGGTCGCGCAAACCCTGGCGCGCACGCTCGTGCAGTTGAACTACGTCGTGTTCCGGTCGAACTTCCGCGGCGTCGGCGCGACCGAAGGCGTACACGACAACGGCACCGGCGAGGCCGACGACCTGCTCGCGGTGCTCGCGCACATGCGCGCGCAGCCCGCGTATGCCGACCTGCCGCTCGTGCTCGCGGGCTTCTCGTTCGGCACCTTCGTGCTGTCGCACGTCGCGAAGCGGCTGCGCGACGCGGGCGAGACGATCGAGCGGATGGTGTTCGTCGGCACGGCCGCGAGCCGCTGGCAGGTGGCCGACGTGCCGGAGAACACGCTCGTGATCCACGGCGAAACCGACGACACGGTGCCGGTCGCTTCCGTGTACGACTGGGCGCGGCCGCAGGAACTGCCGGTCGTCGTGATCCCCGGCGCCGAGCATTTCCTGCATCGCAAGCTGCACGTGCTGAAGCGCATTATCGTCGACGCATGGCGCTAGCCCGTGCGCGGGGGCCGGCATGACGCCGGCAGCCTGCTTCGCCATTTGCACATGACCTCCGGTCCTCGCCCGAGGCGCGCTTTCCCCCACGCGACATCGCGCCGCACCGTGCGGCGCCACCTCACTTCCACCTCGCCTGCGCATGCCTTTCGCACCCCTTCGCGTGCGATGACGGGCAGCTTGCCGTCACCCCGCGCTCGATGCGGATGTGCAACTGTCCGGCGCCGGGTTCGCGAAAACGCCCTGCGCGCCCACGTATAATGGCCGGATTCCGCGTCGCCCGCGGCCCGGCTGGGCCCATGCGGCGCTCGTTTCGCCGCCTGTCCGCCCGCTCGCGACGGCCGCGAACCGAACGCGTCCGCACGAGTCCAACCGGCGCGTTTCGCGCCGCCCGACGATGTCGGGCGAGTGCCCGAAACGCCCGCCGCCTTGCCGTTCAACCCTGCGCGTTTCGCACCGCACTTTCTGCCATCAGCCTGAATCGATCATGCGTCTGTCTCCCCAAGGCCTCAAGTCCCTCGCTTCCTCCATCGCCTTCGGCACCGCCGCGCGCAACGTCGCGCTCGGCGTGATGCTGCCCGTCGCGCTCGCCTCGACGATCGTCGTCGCCGAAGCGAAACCGGCCGCCAAGGCCAAGGCCGCGCATGCGGCGCCGGCCGCCACCGAGCAGTTCACCGGCGCGCCCGCGACCTACATGCCGGGCGCGGTGCCGCCGCCGGGTGTGAATGCGCGCTCGTGGGTGCTCGTCGATGCGACCAGCAACACGGTGCTCGCATCGGGCAATGCCGATGAACGCGTCGAGCCCGCGTCGCTGACGAAGCTGATGACGGCGTACCTCGTGTTCGAGGCGCTCGACAAGAAGAAGATCTCGATGGAGCAGATCGTCACGCCGAGCGAAGCCGTGCGCCGCGTCGGCCGCGACGAGTCGCGCATGTTCATCGAGGCGAACAAGCCGGTGTCGGTGCATGACCTCGTGTACGGGATGATCATCCAGTCGGGCAACGACGCCGCGATCGCGCTGGCTGAACTCGTCGGCGGCAGCGAAGGGCAGTTCGTCACGTTGATGAACGACGAGGCGCAGCGCCTCGGCATGAAGGGCACGCACTTCGCCGACGTGAACGGCATGCCCGACCCGAACCACTACACGACGGCCGGCGACCTCGCGAAGCTGTCCGCGCACCTGATCCGCGATTTTCCGCAGTACTACAGCATCTTCTCGGAGAAGGAATTCAAGTACAACAACATCCGCCAGGGCAACCGCAACCGCCTGCTGTGGCTCGACCCGACGGTCGACGGCCTGAAGACGGGCCATACGCAAGCGGCCGGCTACTGCCTGATCGCGTCGGCGAAGCGCGCGATCCCGGGCGTGGACGGCCAGCGCCGCCTGGTGTCGGTGATGATGGGCGAGCAGAAGGAAAGCGAGCGCACGCAGGACAGCATGAAGATGCTGAACTACGGCTACAGCGCGTTCGATTCGGTGCGCCTGTTCAAGGGCGGCCAGGCGATGTCGACGCCGCGCATCTACAAGGGCAAGGACAACACCGTGCAGGTCGGCGTGAAGGCCGACCAGTGGGCGACCGTGCCGCGCGGCCTCGGTGACAAGATCAAGACGGAAGTCGACGTCAACGCGCCGCTGATCGCGCCGCTCGCGGAAGGCCAGCAGGTCGGCACCGTGAAGATCGTCGCCGACGGCAAGACGCTGTCGGAATTCCCGGTCGTCGCGCTGCAGGCCGTGCCGGAAGCGGGTATCTTCGGGCGTATCTGGGACTCGATCCTGCTGATGTTCAGCAAGAAGAAGTAAGCACGACGGGCCTTTGTTTTCGCGACTTCATCCCCATCTGACATAGCTATGAGCCAAGCCGAATTCGAACCGATCGTCTACCTCAGCGTCTCGTCGCAGGAGGAAATGGTGCCGCTGTCGGAAGCCCGTGTGCCGGTGCTCGACCGCGGGTTCATCTTCGGCGACGGCGTGTATGAAGTTGTCCCCGTTTATGCGCACGACGGCGCGCACGTGCCGTTCCGGATCGAGCAGCATCTGGCACGGCTCGAGCGCAGCCTGAAGAAGATCGGCATCGCGAGCCCGCACGACGACGCGGGCTGGCGGGCGTTGATCGAGCGCGTGGTCGCGGCGAATGCCGAAGGGCTCGGCGATGGCAACGCGCTCGTCTACCTGCAAGTGACGCGCGGCGTCGCGAAGCGCGGCCACGCGTTCCCGGCGAACGCGGTGCCGACGGTGTTCGTGATGACGAGCCCGCTGCGCCTGCCGTCCGCCGAAGAGCGCGCGCGGGGCGTGCGCTGCGTGACGGCCGAGGATCGTCGCTGGCTGCATTGCGACATCAAGTCGATCTCGCTGCTCGGCAACGTGCTGATGGCGCAGCATGCGGCCGAACGCGATGCGTTCGAGACGCTGCAGCTGCGCGACGGCAACCTGACGGAAGGCTCGTCGTCGAACGTGTGGATCGTGAAGAACGGCGAGCTGCTCGCGCCGCCGCGCAGCAACAAGATCCTCGAGGGGATCCGCTACGCGCTGATCGAGGAACTGGCGGACGAATGCGAGATCCCGTTCGTCGCACGCGAGATCAGCGAAGTGGAGTTGCGCGCGGCCGACGAAATCATGATCACGTCGGCCACGAAGGAAGTGCTGCCCGTCACGTCGCTCGACGATCTGCCCGTGCATGGCGGCAAGCCGGGCCCCGTATTCGCGGCGTTGTACGACGCGTACCAGCGCGCGAAAGCGCGCGAGTTTGAACAGTTTGACCTAACCCGGAGCAAATGATGAGCGAACCGACCAAAACCATCGAGGTGACCGGCGCGATCGATACCCGGAAGGAGTCGCTGCTGGAGTTCCCGTGCGATTTCCCGATCAAGATCATGGGCAAGGCGCACCCCGAGTTCAAGGACACGATCTTCAAGGTCGTCGCCGTTCACGACAACGAGATCGATGTCGAGAAGATCGAGGAGCGCGCGTCGAGCGGCGGTAATTACACGGGCCTCACGATCACCGTGCGGGCGACGAGCCAGGAACAGCTCGACAACATCTACCGCGCACTGACCGGCCATCCGATGGTCAAGGTCGTACTCTAAGCGCCTTCCATCCTCCTTCCTGCGCGCACTCGGCGGGGGTCTTCCCCGCCGCGCGCCGCGCGTCCAGCTCGTCGCACAGCCGCTTGTATTCGGCGACTTCCTGAAGCAGCCAGGTCCTGAACGCCTGCACGCGCGGCGTGTTCACGAGCGGCGGCGGACACACGAAAAAATAGTGCCACGGGCTCGGCCCGTCGATGTCGAACAGGCGCACGATGCGCCCGTCGAGCAGGTCGTGCACCGCGAGCGAGCGGCGCACGAGCGCGATGCCCTGGCCGTCGATCGCGGCCAGCAGCAGGTTCGACGAATCCTGGTACAGAATCCCCCGTTTCGGCTCGGTCAGCGTCTTGAGCCCGGCCGCGTCGAACCACGGCCGCCACAGCTCGTCGTCCGAGCGCAGCAGGTTGTAGTGCACGAGATCGGCGGGCGTTTGCGGCAGCTTGCCGCCGTTCAGCGTCGGCGCGCACGCCGGAAAGAACACCTCGTCGAACAGCGGCTCGACATGGAGCCCCGGATAGTTGCCTTGACCGAAGCGGATCGCGATGTCGACGTCGTCGCGCGCGAAATCGGTGAGCGAGTTGGTGGACTGCAGCTCGACGTCGATTTCCGGATGCCGCTCGATGAACGTGCCGATGCGCGGCGTGATGAAGCGCGCGGCGAACGACGACAGCATCGACACCACGAGCCGCCGGTCGCGGTCGCTCGCGCGCACGTCGCGGGTCGCATCGGCGATCACCATCAGCGCGGTGCGGATCTGCTGCGCGTAGCGCATGCCGGCGTCGGTCAGGCACAGCCGCTTGCCGTTGCGCGTGAACAGCTGCACGCCGAGTTCTTCCTCGAGTGCGCGTACCTGGTGGCTCACCGCGCCGTGCGTGACGAACAGCTCGTCGGCGGCGCGCGAGAAATTCTCGTGACGGGCGGCGGCTTCGAACGCACGAATCGCGTTCAGCGCAGGTAGCTGGCGGAGGTCCATTTGCTAATTTTCCTCACATCGACGTGAAAATTGGTCGTTTTGTCTGACGCCTTGGAGTGACTACGATTGTAGCCATCGAAGCACTTTTTGGCGGAGTCGATCATGCAAGAAATTTCTTCAAGCATCACGTTCGAAATCCCCGCGGGCGAAACCGTGCCGATGAAGGTACAACGCAGCACGCGGCTGATCGTCCAGAGCGGGCCGGTGTGGGCAACGCGCAGCAACGACGTCAACGACTACTTCCTGGTCGACGGCGAAACGCTGAAGCTGCGCCGCGGCGAGCGGCTGTGGCTCAGCGCGGAGGGCCGGGAGGGCACGCGCGTGGCGTTCTCGGTGTCGCGGCCGCCCCGGGAAGTCGCGCTCGGCGGGCTGGCACGGCTGCGTGAACGGCTGTCCGCGCTGCTCCATGACGGATGGCGCACCGTCTGACCATCATTTCCTCCGACGGATACCGGCGATCCGTCCCCCTCCCCAGGCCGGCGAGACCCACGGGTTTTCGGTAAACTACCGCCCATGTCCGTTTCGCCGGTTTCCATCGTGTCCACGCCTGTTGCCGTTTCCGCATCGCCCACCGGATCCCCGGATCAGCCGGCCCCGCCGGTCACCGTGCGGTGGCGGGGCGTCGAGACCTACGAGGCGAGCTTCGACGCGATGCGCGCGTTCACCGACACGCGCACCGCCGACACCGGCGACGAGATCTGGCTGGTCGAGCACCCGCCCGTCTACACGCTCGGCCAGGCCGGCGACCCGGCCCACCTGCTGGTGGCCGACAGCGGCGTGCCGCTCGTGAAGGTCGACCGCGGCGGCCAAATCACTTACCACGGCCCCGGCCAGATCGTTGCGTACCTGCTGCTGGACCTGCGTCGGCGCAAGCTGATGGTGCGCACGCTGGTGACGAAGATCGAGGAGGCCGTGATCGAAACCCTCGCGGCGTATAATCTCGCTTCGGTCCGCAAGGCGGGCGCGCCCGGGATCTACGTGGCGTCCGGCGTGCACGAAGGCGCGAAAATCGCGGCCCTCGGCCTGAAGATCCGCAACGGCTGCAGCTATCACGGGCTGAGCCTGAACGTGAAGATGGATCTGCGCCCGTTTCTTGCGATCAACCCGTGCGGCTATGCCGGACTGGAAACTGTCGACATGGCGAGCCTCGAGGTTGCCGCCGACTGGAACGACGTCGCCCACACGCTGGTGCGCCGTCTGATCGCCAACCTCGACGGCGCATCCGCGGCCGCCGACAAGCCGCAGGCACTGGAACAACATTCGAATGACTGACGTTACCGCTTCCCCCGCACCGGCCGATTCGGCCGCGACCCCTGCCTACGATCCGACCGCCAAGCAGAAGGCGCAGGCGAAGACGGCGCGCATCCCGATCAAGGTCATTCCGATCGAGAAGCTGAAGAAGCCCGAGTGGATCCGCGTGAAGGCGGCCACCGGCAGCTCGCGCTTCAACGAGATCAAGACGATCCTGCGCGAGCACAACCTGCATACGGTGTGCGAGGAAGCGAGCTGCCCGAACATCGGCGAATGCTTCGGCAAGGGCACCGCGACGTTCATGATCATGGGCGACAAGTGCACGCGCCGCTGCCCGTTCTGCGACGTCGGCCACGGCCGCCCCGATCCGCTGGATCCGGACGAGCCGAAGAACCTCGCGCGCACGATCGGCGCGCTGAAGCTCAAGTACGTGGTGATCACGAGCGTCGACCGCGACGACCTGCGCGACGGCGGCGCGGGCCACTTCGTCGAGTGCATCCGCGAAGTGCGCGAGCAGTCGCCGGAAACGCGCATCGAAATCCTGACGCCGGACTTCCGCGGCCGTCTCGACCGTGCGATCTCGATCCTGAACGCCGCGCCGCCGGACGTGATGAACCACAACCTCGAAACGGTGCCGCGCCTGTACAAGGAAGCGCGCCCGGGTTCGGACTACGCGCACTCGCTGAAGCTGCTGAAGGACTTCAAGGCGCTGCATCCGGACGTCGCGACGAAGTCGGGCCTGATGGTCGGCCTTGGCGAAACCGAAGAGGAAATCCTGCAGGTGATGCGCGACCTGCGCGCGCACGACGTCGACATGCTGACGATCGGCCAGTACCTGCAGCCGTCCGAGCACCACCTGCCGGTGCGGGCGTACGTGCATCCGGATACCTTCAAGATGTACGAGGAAGAGGCTTACAAGATGGGCTTCACGCACGCGGCCGTCGGCGCGATGGTGCGCTCGAGCTATCACGCCGATCTGCAGGCGCATGGGGCCGGGGTGGTCTGAGCGCCGTTGCTTTGCCGTCTTCCGGCGAAACCCAAAGAAGCCCGCAGCGATGCGGGCTTTTTTGTTGATGCGGACGCGGAGCGTGGCCAAACGGCCGAATTGTGTGCCGGTAGGGTGCCGTCGATGATGTATGCGACGACGAAGTGTTGGACTACGCGACACGTCAGAGTCGCGCTGTTAACGGTGCCCGCGTTGGGTGCAGTAGCGCATTGCCCATCAATGAATGCCCTTTAAGGTATCCAATGAGAGCTGTTATACGGGTTAATGGTTCTCGTTGGGGCTCTTAAGGGGTGCTCGCCTTGAGATCCTGCTGTGTCGACTTATAATGGGTCTCATGGAAACCATTAAGTCGGATAAAGGCTCGGTTGAGAACCGTAAGGTTGAGCGACCTTTGCCTGTCATCGCGCAGCGTACGCTCAAGAAACTGGGTGGCGACATCAATCGTGGCCGGCGTCGGCGAGGGTTGACGCAGCAGGCGTTGGCCGAGCGTGTCGGAGCAGGACTCAGCACGATCAAGCGACTGGAGGCCGGTGATCCGCGCATGCAACTGCATGTGCTTGCGCGCGTGCTTCAGGTGTTCGGTGAACTCGACCGGCTGAGCGATCTGCTCGACAGTGCACAGGACGACGTCGGGCTCGCGCTGATGGACGAGCAACTGCCCCAACGGGTTCGCACGCCCAAGAAGAGCCCCCACGCATTTTGAGCAGCGAATGAACGGTAAAGCGATCAAACCGGATGTCAGCGACGCACTGGACTTGCACATCGGCACGGCCGGGTTGCCGGTCGGGCGCTTACTCTATGTGAGTCAAGGGCGGCGCGAATTGTCCCAGTTCGTCTATGACGAGCGCTGGTTGACGCATCCCGATCGCTTCGAGATATCGCCGGATCTGCCGCTGCACGCTGGCTATCAGACCCGCCGCGCACCGCGCGCGGTGGATTCGGTCTTTCACGTCGCGCTCGCCGATACGGAGCCCGATGCATGGGGGAGACGCGTCATCGATCGGGCGCACGCCAAGCTGCGTCGAACCCAGCCCGACCTCAGGCCACTCAACGAGCTGGATTATTTGTGTGCGGTCGATGACTTCAGCCGGGTTGGTGCGCTGAGGCTGTGTCGTTCGGGCCGGTATTTGCGGACCGAGGAGGGCGGGCGGCGGACCACGCCACCTTTCATCGAACTCGAGCGGATCGCCGATGCCACGCGCGCGCTCGAGGCGGGCACCGACACGGCCGCCGATCTGAGCTATCTGCAGGGCAAGGGTACGTCGCTGGGTGGTATGCGTCCGAAATGCACGGTGCTGGACGAGAACGGCAGGCTCGCCATCGGCAAGTTTCCCAGCATCGGGGACACGATCAACGTCACGCGAGCCGAGGTGCTGGCACTGCGTCTTGCTCGCATGGCCGGTATCGATGCGGCGGGCGCGCGATGCGTGATGGTGGGCGAGACGCCCGTTGCGCTCATCGAACGGTTCGACCGCACCGGCGACGATCTTCGTATTCCGTATCTGTCAGCCGCGTCGATGCTGCAGGCGTCCCGTGACGATGAGCACGCCTATACGGAGATCGTCGATGCGATGCGCCAGCATGGCGCCCGGCCGCTCGATGATGCGCGCGAGCTCTGGCGGCGTCTCGTGTTCAACCTCCTTATCACGAACACTGACGACCATCTGCAGAATCTCGGCTTCCTTTACGACGGCAATCGACGATGGCGGTTGGCACCGGCTTTCGACGTCAATCCGATGCCCGGCAAGTTGCGCGAATCGAAGACGTGGCTCACCGAGGATACGGGTCCGATCGATTCGATTGGCATGCTGCTCGATGCATGCAGTCATTTTTCGTTGACGCGCGAACAGGCGCTTGACGTGCTGGGCGGCGTGTTCGATGCCGTTCAGAGTTGGCGGCGCGTCGGTCAATTGGCGGATATCGGTTTGACGGTACGGGAACTCGACGATCTAGAGGACGCGTTCGAGCACCCGCAGACCGAGCTAGCGCGCAGGTATCTCGGCCGGCCAGTGCGACCCGCGACCCGCGAACGCTGACACACGCGTTCCGCGTCCCCGCACGACAATCGCCACCCGACCGGACGCGTAATCCGGTCGAGCATGGAAAGCAAAGCTGAAACGGCATCGATAGCTTCGCAGGATAAGTTCGCTCCCGCCGCGCGCAAAGCTCCTATAGTCGGCTCTCCCGCAGCAATGCCCGCATTCCGAAGGAGAGCCGCATGTCCCGTTTCAGCTTCATCCGCCGCGCCGTCGTCGCGCTGACCGCCTTTGCCGCGCTCGGCGCGGCGCACGCCGAAACGCGCGAAGTCGTGATCGCGTACCAGGACATGGTGGTGCCGTGGCGCTATGCGCAGGCGAGCGGTGAAGTCGAAAAGGCGACCGGCTACAAGGTCACGTTCCGCAAGCTCGACAGCGGCGCCGACGTGATCCGCGCGCTCGCGTCGGGCTCCGTGCAGCTCGGCGAAGCCGGCTCGAGCCCGATCGCGGCCGGGCTGTCGCAGGGGCTCGACATCTCGCTGTTCTGGGTGCTCGACAACATCAACGACGCCGAGGCGCTCGTCGCGCGCAACGGCTCGGGCGTGACGAACGTCGCATCGCTGAAGGGCAAGAAGATCGGCGTGCCGTTCGTGTCGACGTCGCATTTCCACACGCTCGTCGCGCTGCAGGCCGCGGGCGTCAATCCGAACGACGTGAAGATCGTCAACCTGCGTCCGCCCGAAGTCGCGGCGGCGTGGGCACGCGGCGATATCGACGCGACCTACATCTGGGATCCGGTGCTCGCGAAGGTCAAGCAGTCGGGCACCGTGCTGACGACGTCCGGCCAGGTTGCGAAAGAAAGTGGCAAGGCGACCTTCGACGGCTTCGTCGTGAGCCGCAAGTTCGCGCGCGAGAATCCCGAGTTCGTCACGCGCTTCGTGAAGGTGCTCGCGGCCGCCGATGCCGACTATCGCGCGCATGCGGCGGCGTGGAAGGTCGGTTCGCCGCAGGTCGCGGCGGTCGCGAAGGTATCGGGCGCGAACGCGCAGGACGTGCCGGCCAGCCTCGCGCTCTATGCGTTCCCGACCGCGGCCGAGCAGGCGTCGCCGACGTGGCTCGGCGGCGGTTCGCAATCGGGTGCCGCGAAGTCGCTGGCGGCGACGGCCACCTTCCTCAAATCGCAAGGCACGATCCAGACGGTGCTCGCCGACTATTCGGCCGGCGTCGATCCGCAGTTCGTGCAGAAGGCCGCGCGCTAAGCGGCGATCATCGCGGAGCCCTGAGCATGAGCACGCTGGAAGTCCGTCAGGTATCGGTGGCCTATCCGGGCGAGCGCGGCAGGCCGACGACACAGGCGCTCGCGCGCGTCGACCTGCGCATCGATGCCGGTGAATTCGTCGTCGCGCTCGGCGCGTCCGGGTGCGGGAAGACGACGCTCTTGAATTGCATGGCCGGCTTCGTCGCGCCGACCACCGGTGAGGTGTGCGTCGACGGCGTGCCGGTCACGGGCCCCGGCGCCGATCGCGGCGTCGTGTTCCAGAAGTACGCGCTGCTGCCGTGGCTCGACGTGCTCGACAACGTCGCGCTCGGGCTGCGCTTCGCGCGCGTGTCGAAAGCCGAACGCGAAGCGCGGGCGCGGGAGATGCTCGCGCTCGTCGGGCTCGACGCTCATGCACATGCGCGCGTGTACGAGCTGTCGGGCGGGATGCAGCAGCGTGTCGGCATCGCGCGTGCGCTCGCGAGCGACCCGCGCGTGCTGCTGATGGACGAGCCGATGGGCGCGCTCGACGCGATGACGCGCGGCACGATGCAGGCGCTCGTGCTCGACGTATGGGCGCGCACCGGCAAGACGGTGTTCTTCATCACGCACGATGTCGAGGAGGCGCTGTTCCTCGCGACGCGCCTCGTCGTGATGACGCCCGGCCCCGGCCGGATCGCGGAAACCTTCGAATTGCCGTTCGCGCGCCGTTACGTCGAATCGCGCGATGCGCGCGCGGTGAAGTCGTCACCGGATTTCATCGCGTGGCGCGAGCGGCTGATCGCGTACCTGCATCGCGACGAAGCGGCCGAGGCGGCCGCGTGATGCACGAACTCGCGCGACAGGGCGCGTCGGTCGGACGCGGTCGGATCAGCACTTTGCACAGGCAGGACAGCATGAGCACGCAGGATTCGTGGACGGCCGACGGAACGGCCGCAGGTGTCGAGCAGGGCGATCGCACGCAGGCTCGAGCGACGGAGCGCCGTGCGCCGTCGTCGCGCCGCTACCGGTTGCCGGGGGAGGGGAAGACAGCGGCCTTGAGCACGGCGACGGTCGCGGTGCTGGCCGTGCTGTGGTGGGTCGCCACGCATCGCCAGTGGCTGCCGCCGCTGTTCCTGCCCGCGCCGGAAGCCGTGTGGACGGCGTTCGTCGATGCCTGGCATGGTCGCATTCAGGGTGGGCTGCCGTTGTCCGAGCACCTGCTGTGGAGTGCGGCGCGCGTGTTCGGCGCGTTCCTGCTCGCGACCGCGATCGGCGTGCCAGCCGGCATCCTGATGGGCGTGAGCCGCGTCGCGCGCGGCGTGCTCGATCCGCTGCTGGAGTTCTACCGGCCGCTGCCGCCGCTCGCGTACCTGCCGCTCGTCGTGATCTGGTTCGGCATCGACGAAACGGCGAAGCTCGTCGTGATCTTCCTCGCGTGCTTCGCGCCGATCGCGATGGCCGCGCGCGCCGGCGTGCGTGCTGCGACGGTCGAGCAGATCAACGCCGCGTATTCGCTCGGCGGCAGCTTCGCGCAGATCGTGCGGCATGTGGTGCTGCCGGCCGCGCTGCCGGAAATCCTCACCGGGCTGCGGATCGCGATCGGCTTCGGCTGGACGACGCTCGTCGCGGCCGAGATGGTGGCCGCGACGGCCGGGCTCGGGCAGATGGTGCTCAACGCGTCGAGCTTCCTGCGCACCGACATCGTCGTGATGGGGATCCTGATCATCGGCGCGATCGCGTGGCTGTTCGATCTCGCGATGCGGTGGGTCGAGCGGCGGATCGTGCCGTGGAAGGGGCGTGGTTGACGCAGTGCGCAGTGCTCAGATGTGCTGGTGCACGACCGCCAGCGGCTGGCCATACGCGGCGGTGAATTCGGCGATGAACGCATCGCTCAGCAGCCAGTTCTGGAAATTGAAGCCGAGATTGCCGAAGGCCCACGGCGGGTCGTAGCGCCACTGCGTCACGGCCTGCCGATGTCCGCACGCGCCGCATACGAGCGGAGCCGCATCGTCACCCTTGAACCAGTCGGAAAATGCATCACCCCATGCGTCGCCGAGTGCGGTCTGCTCCGCGTTGCACGCCCGGCAGAAAATTTCGAGGCCGTTCCCCCCGGCATCGAAGATGCGGCGCTCCACGGCGACCTCCAGCCAGTTCGGGATTGACGGCGGCAAATTCGCGCGCGCGTCGCAGGCGTTCGCATGATGCGGGCCGGGTGGGTAACCGGTTCGGTCGATGGCCGTCAGATGGCTTTCCTTGAGCCCCCAGGTCTTGCCCCATTCGCGATACAGGTCACCGACGCGCGTCGCCGTGCCGACGATGCCTGCCGCCTGCAGCCAAGCGATCATTCTCTGCGCTTGCGCGGGCGCCGCATCGAGTGAGACCGCTGGGTCGATCAGCCACGTGAAGTTGTCGCTCATCGCCCTCAATCCCCCATCGCCGCGCCTTCCCGCCGCGGATCCGCGCCGCCGAACCACACTGTCTGCCCCTGCACGTTCAGCCGCTGGATCCCCTGCAGCCCCGAGTTCATCTCGACGACCTGCACGTCGTGCCCGCGGCCCTTCAGCCCGTCGGCGAGCGCTTCCGACACGCGGCCGCGTTCAAGCTGCGTCGGCCCGTTCATCGACCCGAAGTTCGGCAGCGCGATCGCCTGCTGCATCGTCATCCCCCAGTCGAGCACGCCCACCAGCGTCTTCGCGACGTGGTTGATGATCGCGGGGCCGCCGGCCGAGCCGACGATCATCGTCACCTGCTTCGTCTTCTTGTCGAACACCAGCTCCGGCGACATCGCCGAGCGCGGCCGCTTGCCGGCCTGCACGCGGTTCGCGACCGGCCGGCCGTTGTCGTTCGACACGAACGAAAAATCGGTGAGCTGGTTGTTCAGCATGAAGCCGCGCACCATCAGCCGCGAACCGAACGCGTCCTCGATGCTCGTTGTCATCGACAGCGCCTGGCCGTAGCGGTCGACGATCGCGATGTCGGACGTCGACGGCAGCTCGGGGCTGCGGTCGTCGGCCATCGCGAGCGTCGCGCCCTGCGGCGTGCCGGCTTGGGCCACGCCCATGCTGCTGTCGCCGATCAGGTGCGCGCGCTGCGCGAGATAGGTCTTGTCGGTGAGGCTCGCCCAGCTGCCACCGGGCAGCGGCACGAAATCGGGATCGGCGACGTAGCGCGCGCGGTCCGCATACGCGAGGCGCCCGGCTTCGCTGAACAGGTGCGCGGCGAACGGCGTCGGCTCGTAGCCGACGTCGTTGCGCACCGGCTTCTGCGCGCCGATCTGCTGCCAGTCGGGCATCGCTTCGAGGATGCCGAGCATCTGCGCGATCGCGAGGCCGCCCGACGACGGCGGCGGCATCCCGCACACGACCGAGCGCCGGTAGTCGGCGCACAGCGGCGCGCGCACCTTCGCCTTGTAGCGCGCGAGATCCTGCAGCGACAGCAGGCCCGGGTTGGTCGGGTGCTTGCGCACCTTCGTGACGATGTCGCGCGCGATCGCGCCGCTGTAGAACGCGTTCGCGCCGCGGTCGGCGACCTGGCGCAGCACGGTCGCGAGCGCGGGGTTCTTCAGCACCGTGCCGGCCGCCTTCGGCGTGCCGTCCGGGTTGTAGAAGTACGCGCGCGCGGCCGGGTCGTTCTTCAGGTATCGGTCGTTGGCGATCAGCGTCGCGAGCCGCGGGCTGATCGTAAAGCCGTGCTCGGCGAGCCGGATCGCCGGCTGGAACAGCCGGCGCCACGACAGCTTGCCGTGCGCGCGATGCGCGGCGTCGAGCATGCGCAGCACGCCCGGCGTGCCGACCGAGCGTCCGCCGACGACACCTTCGTAGAAGCTCATCGGCTGGCCGGTCGGCCCGTAGAACAGGCGGTCGGTCGCGGCGGCCGGCGCGGTTTCGCGGCCGTCGTAGGCCTGCGTTGCCTTGCCGTCGAAGTACAGCAGGAACGCGCCGCCGCCGATCCCCGACGATTGCGGCTCGACGAGCGCGAGCACCATCTGCGTGGCGATCGCCGCGTCGATCGCGGTGCCGCCCGCTTTCAGCATCTCGTAGCCGGCCTGCGTCGCGAGCGGGTTCGCAGCCGCGATCATGAAGTGCTGCGAGGTCCAGCCGGGCTTGTCGGTCCAGCCGGACGACAGCTCGGGCGCGTGGAAGCCGGGCAGCGGCACGGCGGCGCCCGAGGCGGCGGCGACGGGCACCACCGCGCCCGACGGCGGCGTGGACGGGGACGTGCAGCCGGCGTTGAACGCGACGAGCGCGACGGCGGCGAGCAGCGTCCAGGAGCGCGAATGCGGACGAATCCGGTCGAACATTGAACCCTCGGCAGCAGTGAATTCGAAGGAGGCGACAGTGCCGGCGCAACGCGGCTGCCCGCCCCGGCGCGCTATTGTCGCCGCGCGCCCGGCGGCTTGTCACCCGACAGGAAACCCTGACGCATCGCGCCGGGCCCGCCCCGGCCGGTCTTTCCGGCCTGTTCGAGGATGAACTCTATGAACGTCGACGTCGCGCGCGTGTGGTGCCGGTTCGGCATGTAGAGCATGTACATGTGCGTGCCGAAGATGCTGAGCCGGTACGCGTCGAGCGACGTGACGACCGTGCCGCGCCGGATGTCGTCCTGTACCACGTAGTCGGGCACGATGCCGACGCCGATCCCGCCGAGGATCGCCTGCCGCAGGAACAGGAAGTTCTCCGAAACCAGCGTGGGCTCGAGCAGCACCTCGTGGCGCTCGTCGCCCAGATACGCGGCGATCCGGAGCTGCCGCCCCATCACCGTCGCGGTGACGACCGGGGCGGCCGACAACGCGCCGAGGCTCGCCGGCATCCCGTGCTCGGTCGCGAATGAGGCGGACGCGCACGCGACGTAGCGCACCGCGCCCATGTCGCGCGCGACGAGGTTCTGCGGCGGCTCCGGCATCACGCGCACCGCGATGTCGATCTCGTCGCGCATCAGGTCTTCCACGCGGTTCTCGAACACGACGTCGAGCACGATGCCCGGGTGCAGCCGCTTGAACGCGAGCAGCCAGTCGGACATCACCATCTGCCCGTAGCCGCTCGGCACCGACAGCCGCACGCGGCCCTGCAGGTCCTGGCCGAGCGTCGTCACCGATTCCTGCGCGGCGAGCAGTTCGTTGCGGATGCGCCGGCCGTGCTCGTACAGCTTCAGCCCGATCTCGGTCGGCTCGATGCGCCGCGTCGTGCGCCGCACGAGCTGCTGGCCGATCGAGCGCTCGAGCTGGTTCAGCCGGTAGCTGACGTTCGCGCGGCTCATCTTGAGCCGCTGCGCGGCCTTGCTGAGATTGCCGGCGTCGAGGATCTCGACGAGCAGCGTCAGCGCGTTCAGATCCATGCGTCGCGTCTCCTGATCCGTCCCGGTTAATGGTCGGAAGCATTCAGTGTCAAGTCAGACTTGACAGCTTGTAAAAGCAGGAGGGAATTGTCAATGAATCTCGATCAATCGAGAATCAGGTCATGCCCGGCGTACGGCCGGATCTTGTCCCGCTTCGTGCGGGACGGGGGCCGGTGCCCGGCGCCGCTCGCGTGGCCGTGAACCACGAACCGGCGTCGACGCACCCGCCGCCGCGTCAAGGAGACACGATGAATTCACCCGCTTCCCCCGCCAGCCCGGCCGGCACCGTCACGCGCGAACGGCGCGACAAGGTGCTCGTCGTCACGATCGACCATCCGCCCGTCAACGCGCTGTCCGCCGAGGTGCGGCGCGGCCTCGCCGACGCGCTCGACGCCGCGCAGGCCGACGACGCGATCCGTGCGGTGCTGATCGTCGGCGCCGGCCGCAACTTCATCGCGGGCGCCGACATCCGCGAATTCGGCAAGCCGATCGCGCCGCCGTCGCTGCCTGATGTATGCGAGCGGATCGAATCGGGCACGAAGCCGGTCGTGGTCGCGCTGCACGGCGCGACGCTCGGCGGCGGCCTCGAAGTCGCGCTCGCCGCGCATTACCGGCTCGCGGTGCCCGGCACGAAGCTCGGGCTGCCCGAAGTCACGCTCGGCCTGCTGCCCGGCGCGGGCGGCACGCAGCGCGCGCCGCGCCTGATCGGTGCGAAGGCCGCGCTCGACCTGATGCTGACGGGTCGTCATGTGAGCGCGGACGAAGCGCTCGCGCTGGGCCTCGTCGACCGCGTCGCGCACAGCGACGACACGCTCGCCGAAGGCCTCGCGTATGCGCAGGAACTCGTGTCGCTCGGCGCGCCGGTGCGCCGCACGCGCGATGCGCGGGGGCTCGCCGATCGCGTGGCCGCGCAGGCCGCGATCGATACGGCGCGCGCGGAACTGCCGAAGAAATCGCGTGGCCTGTTCTCGCCGGCGAAGATCGTCGACGCGGTCGAGGCCGCGCTCACGCAGTCGTTCGACGCGGGGATGAAGCTCGAGCGCAGCCTGTTCCTGCAGTGCATCGACAGCCCGCAGCGCGCGGGCCTCGTGCATGCGTTCTTCGCGGAGCGCGAAGCGGCGAAGGCGCCCGAGGCGCGGCGCGCGAGCGCGCGGCCGGTCGAGCGGATCGGCGTGGTCGGCGGCGGCACGATGGGCGCGGGCATCGCGGTCGCGGCGCTCGATGCCGGGCTGCCGGTGACGATGATCGAACGCGACGAAGCATCGCTCGCACGTGGCCGAGCGCACGTCGAGAAGGTGTACGACGGCCTCGTCGCGAAAGGGCGGATGACGCCGGCCGCGCACGCGGCGCGGCTCGCGCGCTTCAAGGGCAGCACGTCGTACGACGCGCTCGCGCAGGCCGACGTCGTGATCGAGGCGGTATTCGAGGACATGGCCGTGAAGCAGGCCGTGTTCGCCGAACTCGCGCGCGTGTGCAAGCCGGGCGCGGTGCTCGCGACCAACACGTCGTATCTCGACATCGACGCGCTGGCCGCCAGCATCGACCGGCCGGCGGACGTGATCGGCCTGCATTTCTTCTCGCCGGCCAACGTGATGAAGCTGCTCGAGATCGTCGTGCCGGCGCGCGTGAGCGCGGACGTCGTTGCGACCGCGTTCGCGCTGGCGAAGCAGCTGAAGAAGACGCCGGTGCGCGCCGGCGTGTGCGACGGCTTCATCGGCAACCGGATCCTCGCGGTCTATCGCACGGCGGCCGACTACCTGATGGAAGACGGCGCGTCGCCGTACCAGATCGATCGCGCGGTGCGCGAATTCGGCTTCCCGATGGGGCCGTTCCAGGTCGTCGACCTCGCGGGCGGCGACATCGGCTGGGCGACCCGCAAGCGCCGCGCGGCGACGCGCGACCCGCGTGCGCGCTACGTGGAAATTTCCGACCGGCTGTGCGAGCGCGGCTGGTTCGGCCAGAAGACGGCACGCGGCTACTACCTGTATCCGGACGGCGCGCGTGTCGGCACGCCGGACCCGGAAGTCGAGGCGATCGTCGCGGAAGAACGCGCGAAGAAGGGCGTCACGCCGCGCACGTTCACCGACGACGAGATCCTGCGCCGCTATCTTGCCGCGATGATCAACGAAGGCGCGAACGTCGTGCACGAGAAGATCGCGCTGCGCCCGCTCGATGTCGATGCGGTGTTCCTGCACGGCTACGGCTTCCCGCGCTATCGCGGCGGCCCGATGCATTACGCGGACACGGTCGGCCTCGCGAACGTGCTCGCCGATATCCGCGCGTTCGCGAAGGAAGATCCGCTGTTCTGGAAGCCGTCGCCACTGCTCGTCGATCTCGTCGCGCGCGGCGCGGATTTCGCGAGCCTGAACCGCATCGACTGAACGCCCACCGCATTCGCCACGGACCGAAGATGGACCTCAATTTCACTCCCGAAGAGGAAGCCTTCCGCACCGAAGTGCAGCGCTTCCTGCGAGCCGAACTGCCCGCGCGCATCGCGCGCAAGGTGAAGAGCGGCCTGCATCTCACGCGCGACGACATGCGCGAATGGCACGCGATCCTCAACGCGCGCGGCTGGCTCGCGAGCCACTGGCCGCGCGAATACGGCGGCCCCGGCTGGAGCGTCGCGCAGAAGTTCCTGTTCGACAACGAATGCGCGCTCGCGGGTGCGCCGCGCATCGTGCCGTTCGGCGTGAACATGCTCGGCCCCGTGCTGATCAAGTACGGCAACGACGCGCAGCAGCGCCACTGGCTGCCGCGCATCCTCGACGGCACCGACTGGTGGTGCCAGGGCTACTCGGAGCCGGGCGCCGGTTCCGATCTTGCAGCGGTGAAGACGAGCGCGGTGCGCGGGATCGACGCGCAGGGCGAGCACTACCTCGTGAACGGCCAGAAGACGTGGACCACGCTCGGCCACTACGCGAACATGATCTTCTGCCTCGTGCGCACCGCGACCGACGTGCGCAAGCAGGAAGGCATCAGCTTCCTGCTGATCGACATGAACACGCCGGGCGTCGAGGTGCGCCCGATCGTCACGCTCGACGGCGAGCACGAAGTGAACGAGGTGTTCTTCACCGACGTGCGCGTGCCGGCGGCCAACCTCGTCGGCGAGGAGAACCGCGGCTGGACCTACGCGAAATACCTGCTCACGTACGAGCGTACCAACATCGCGGGAATCGGCTTCTCGACGGCCGCGCTCGACCGGCTGCGGGCAGTCGCCGCGAAGGTCACGAAGAACGGCCAGCCGCTCGCGAACGATCCGTTCTTCGCGGCGCGCGTCGCGCGGGTCGAGATCGAACTCGAGAACATGCGCACAACCAACCTGCGCGTGCTGGCCGCGGTCGCGGGCGGCGGCGCGCCGGGCGCGGAAAGCTCGATGCTGAAGATCCGCGGCACGCAGATCCGCCAGGAGATCACCGCGCTGATGCGGCGCGCGATGGGGCCGTACGCGCAGCCGTTCGTCGAGGAAGCACTCGATGGCGACTACGACGGCGAGCCGGTCGGCCCGGACGAAGCCGCGAGCGCCGCGCAGCAGTACTTCAACAACCGGAAGCTGTCGATCTTCGGCGGCTCGAACGAGATCCAGAAGAACATCATCGCGAAGATGATGCTCGGGCTGTAACGAGGGACGCGACGATGGATTTCCAGCACACAGAAGACCGCCGGATGCTGGCGGATACGTTGAACCGCTTCATCGCCGAACAATACGCGTTCCCGGTGCGCGATCGCATCGCGCAGTCGGCCGAGGGGTTCGATCGCACGATGTGGCGGCGCCTTGCCGACCTCGGCACGGTCGGCGCGCTGTTTGCCGAAGCCGACGGCGGGTTCGGCGGCGCGGGCTTCGACATCGCCGTGGTGTTCGAATGCCTCGGGCGCGGGCTCGTCGTCGAGCCGTTCCTCGGCGCGCTGCTCGCGGGGCGTGCGCTGTCGCTCGCCGGCGGCGCCGCGCATCGCGACCGGCTCGCGGCGCTGATCGACGGCAGCGCAAGCGCCGCGTTCGCGCATGACGAGCCGGGCTCGCACTACGAACTGACGACCGTGCGCACGCGCGCCGAACGCTCGGGCGACGGCTGGGTGCTGACGGGCGCGAAGGGTGTCGTCGACCAGGCCGCGCAAGCGGCGTTCTTCGTCGTCAGCGCGCGCGTGTCGGGGCACGACGACGATGCGGCCGGCATCGGCCTGTTCGTCGTGCCGGCCGATGCGCCGGGCGTATCGCTGCGCGACTACCGGAAGATCGACGGCGGCCGCGCGGCCGAGGTGCGCTTCGAACGCGTCGTGCTGCCGGCCGATGCCGCGCTCGGCGCGCACGACGGCGAAGCGGGCGTCGAGCTGCTCGAACGGGTGCTCGGCTACGGATTGCTCGCGCTGTCGGCGGAGGCGCTCGGCGCGATGGACGTCGCGAAGGAATACACGCTCGACTACCTGCGCACGCGCAAGCAGTTCGGCTTGCCGATCGGCAGCTTCCAGGCGCTGCAGCACCGGATGGCCGACCTGCTGCTCGAGGTCGAGCAGGCGCGCTCGGCCGTGATCAACGCGGCCGCGCAGCTCGATGCGCCGCGCGGGGTGCGCGAACGCGCGCTCGCGGCGGCGAAGGTCACGATCGGCCGGATCGGCACGCTCGTTGCCGAAGAGAGCATCCAGCTGCACGGCGGGATCGGGATGACGTGGGAGCTGCCGCTGTCGCACTACGCGAAGCGCCTCGTGATGATCGATCACCAGCTCGGCGACGAGGATCATCACCTCGCGCGCTACATCGCGCTGTCGAAACAGTAAAGACGAACGACGCGAACGGAGGAGACAAGGATGACGAACGAATCGCGCGCATTGCCGCTGGCCGGCGTGAAGGTGCTCGATTTCTCGCGTGTGCTCGCGGGCCCGTGGTGCGCGATGGTGCTCGCCGATTTCGGCGCGGAAGTGATCAAGGTCGAGCATCCGGCGCGCGGCGACGACACGCGCGACTGGGGCCTGAGGATCGGCGACACCGAGACGACCTACTTCAACAGCGTGAACCGCAGCAAGCGCTCGATCTGTCTCGACCTGCAGACTGAAGACGGGCGCCGGCTCGCGCGCGAGCTGGCCGCGCAGGCCGACGTGGTGCTCCACAACTTCAAGTTCGGCGGCGCGGAAAAGCTCGGGCTCGGCTACGACGCGCTGGCCGAGCTGAATCCGCGCGTCGTGCACTGCGCGATCTCCGGCTACGGCCGCTCGGGCGCCGAGGCCGCGCGGCCTGGCTACGACCTCGTCGTGCAGGGCGAGGCCGGGTTGATGGCGCTGAACGGCGAGGCCGGCCAGCCGCCGCTGAAGTTCGGCGTCGCGGCGGTCGACCTGTTCACCGGCATGTATTCGGCGCAGGCGATCCTCGCCGCGCTGTACGAACGACACGCAACGGGGCGCGGGCGGCGCATCGAGATGGCGCTGTTCGACTGCGGGCTGATGATCACCGCGTACTACGGGCTCGACGCGCTGCTGATGGGCGAGGACCCGCCGCGCTACGGCAACGCGCATCCGTCGGTCGTACCGTACGGCGTGTTCGACGCGGCCGACGGCCCGCTCGTGATCACGGTCGGCAACAACACGCAGTTCGCGCGTTTCTGCGAGGCGATCGAGCGGCCTGATCTCGCGGCCGACGCGCGCTACAAGACCAACCTCGGCCGCTCGGAAAACCGCGCCGAGCTGCTGCCCGAGATTTGCGGCGAACTCGCACGCCGGCCGCGCGCGGCGTTGCTCACGGCGCTTTCCGGCGCGGGCATTCCGTGCGGCGAAGTGCTCGGGCTGCACGAGGCGCTGAAGTCGGAACGCGCGGCGAGTGCGGGGCTCGTCACGCGGCAGCCGCACCCGGTCGCGGGCGGCGTCGACGTGCTGGCGCCGCCGTACCGGTTCGACGGCGCGCGGTTGCCGGTGCGCGGTGCGCCGCCGGTGCTCGGTGCCGATACGGAGGCGGTGCTCGGCGGCTGGCTCGGGATGTCGGCCGACGAGGTGGCGCGGCTGCGGGCGGATCGCATCGTGTAACGCGCTTCATGCCTTGCCGCCGTGGCGCGGGCGGAGCAGTCGACGCGCCAGCCATCCACAAGACAACCCTCGCGCAACGACGCGGCGGAAATGGAGACACCATGGAGCTTTCCGTCATCGAATCGGTCACGGCGCGCCGTGACTACCAGCAGCTCGTGCGGGCGCGGCGCCGCTTCAGCTTCACGCTGACGGCGCTGATGATCGCCACGTACTACGGCTTCATCTTGCTCGTCGCGCTCGCGCCGCACGTGCTCGCCGCGCCGCTGTACCGCGGAGCGACGATGACGGTCGGGATCGCCGCCGGCGTCGCGATCATCCTGGTCGCGATCGGCCTGACCGCGTGCTACGTGCTGCGCGCGAACCGTGCGTTCGACCGCCGCGTCGACGCGATCCTGCAGCGTTCGTGATGGAGGCCGACATGCGACGACTCTCGATGGCGCTCGGCGCGCCTGCCGTTCTCGCTTCCACCGCCGCGCACGCGGTATCCGTCGCGGGCCCGATGCCCGACAAGGTCGAACTGAACCCGGTCGCGATCGGGATGTTCTTCGCGTTCGTGTTCGCGACGCTCGCGCTCACGCGCTGGGCCGCGCGCCGCACGCGCTCGACGCGCGACTTCTACACGGCCGGCGGCGGCATCACCGGGCTGCAGAACGGGCTCGCGATCGCGGGCGACTACATGTCGGCCGCGTCGTTCCTCGGGCTGTCGGGGATGGTGTTCATGTTCGGCTTCGACGGGCTCATCTACTCGATCGGCTTCCTGGTCGGCTGGCCGTTCGTGATGTTCCTGATCGCCGAGCCGCTGCGCAACCTCGGCAAGTTCACGTTCGTCGACGTCGTCGCGTACCGCTTCGCGCAGCGGCCGATCCGGCTGCTGACGTCCGCGAATTCGCTGACCATCGTCGTGCTGTACCTCGTCGTGCAGATGGTCGGCGCGGGCAAGCTGATCCAGCTGCTGTTCGGGCTGTCGTACGGCACGGCCGAGCTGATCGTCGGCGTGCTGATGGTGGTGTACGTGTTCTTCGGCGGGATGACCGCGACCACCTGGGTGCAGGTGATCAAGGCCGTGCTGCTGCTGTGCGGCGCGACGCTGCTCGTCGTGCTCGCGCTCGGCGAATTCGGCTTCAGCGTCGACGAGATGTTCCGCCGCGCGGTGGCCGTGCATCCGGGCGCGCTGTCGATCATGGGCCCCGGCAAGCTGATCCGCGATCCGGCCAACGCGCTGTCGCTCGGCATCGCGCTGATGTTCGGCACGGCCGGCTTCCCGCACATCCTGATGCGCTTCTTCACGGTGCCGAACGCGAAGGAGGCGCGCAAGTCGGTGCTCTACGCGACCGGCTTCATCGGCTACTTCTATTTGCTGACCTTCGTGATCGGCTTCTCCGCGATCGTGCTGCTCGCGCAGCATCCGGAGTTCTTCAAGCTCGGCGCGAACGGCACGTTCAGCCTGACGCACGACCTGCTCGGCGGCTCGAACATGGTCGCGGTGAAGCTCGCGCAGGCGGTCGGCGGGAACTGGTTCTACGGCTTCATCGCGGCCGTCACGTTCGCGACGATCCTCGCGGTGGTGGCGGGCCTCACGCTCGCCGGCGCGACGACGATCTCGCACGACCTGTACGCGCAGATGTGGGCACGCGGCAAGCCCGACGAGCGCGTCGAGATGCGCATCTCGCGCGCGGCGACGATCGCGCTGTCGGCGGTCGCGATCGGGCTGTCGATCCTGTTCGAGCACGTGAACGTCGCGTTCATGGTCGGCCTCGTCGCGGCGGTGGCCGCGAGCGCTAATTTCCCGGTGCTCGCGATGTCGATCTTCTGGCGCGGGATGACGACGCGCGGCGCGGTGCTCGGCGGCGGCCTCGGCCTCGTGTCGGCGGTCACGCTCACGGTGCTGTCGAAGTCGGTGTGGGTCGACGTGCTCCACCACGCGCACGCACCGGTGTTCCTCGACAACCCGGCGCTCGTGTCGGTGCCGCTCGCGTTCATCGGGATCGTTGCGGGCTCGCTCGCGGATCGCGGCGAGCGCGCGCGGCGCGAGCGCGACGCGTTCGCGCAGCAGGAGTTCTACGCGCAGACGGGCGTGCTGGCCGGCCGCGCCGTGCAGCATTGATTCGTCAGATGAATGAGCGCATCCGTCCGGATCGCCGGACGGATATTTTCCGGAAATCCGGAATCCCGGATTTCCTTGCCTGCCGCATTATGAGAAATACAATGAATACAAAGGTTTGACGGGTTTCAGGAACCTGGCATCGACCTTGCAATATAAAGCGCACGGCCCTCCCCCGGCCGAACTACTACAGCAAGCAAGGAGACAATCGATGACCACTGCCTTCCTCCCCCTCCGGACGTCCTGAGGCATCGCTTGTTGCGGCACGGCAGCCGCGCGGGCGAGTGAATCTCCCCTGTGACATTCGTCCGCGCGCGTGACGCCGTTTCCATCGGCTCATCTACTTCTGCAGGAACCATCGTGAAGAAGAAACCCTTCTACAAAGTGCTCTATGTGCAGGTGATCTTCGCCATCATCGTCGGCGTGATCCTCGGCCATTTCTACCCGTCGATCGCCACCGACATGAAGCCGCTCGGCGACGGCTTCATCAAGCTGATCAAGATGGTGATCGGCCCGATCATCTTCTGTACGGTCGTCACCGGCATCGCCGGCATGGAGGACATGAAGAAGGTCGGCCGCGTCGGCGGCAAGGCGCTGCTGTACTTCGAGATCGTGTCGACCTTCGCGCTGGTGCTCGGCCTGGCGGCCACGCACATCCTGCGTCCGGGCGTCGGCTTCAACATCGATCCGGCGACGCTCGACGGCAAGGCCGTCGCGTCGTACGCGGCGAAGGCGCACGGGCAGTCGACGGTCGACTTCCTGATGCACATCATCCCGAACACGATGGTCGATGCGTTCGCGCAGGGCGAGATCCTGCAGATCCTGCTGATCGCACTGCTGTTCGGCAGCGTGCTCGCGCACCTCGGCGAGCGCGGCAAGGTCGTCACCGACTTCATCGACGGCCTCACGCGCGTGCTGTTCGGCATCGTGCACATCGTCACGAAGCTGGCGCCGATCGGCGCGTTCGGCGCGATGGCGTTCACGATCGGCAAGTACGGCGTCGGCTCGCTGGTGCCACTGCTCAAGCTGATCGGCACCTTCTACCTGACGTCGGTGGTGTTCGTGCTCGTCGTGCTCGGCACGATCGCGCGCTTCACCGGCTTCTCGATCATCCGCTTCGTGTCCTACATCAAGGAAGAGCTGCTGATCGTGCTCGGCACGAGCTCGTCGGAAGCCGCGCTGCCGCAGCTGATGGAAAAGCTCGAGAAGGCCGGCTGCTCGCGTTCGGTCGTCGGCCTCGTCGTGCCGACCGGCTATTCGTTCAACCTCGACGGCACCAACATCTACATGACGATGGCCGTGCTGTTCATCGCGCAGGCGACCAACATCGAACTGACGTGGATGCAGCAGCTCACGCTGCTCGCCGTCGCGATGCTGACGTCGAAGGGCGCGAGCGGCGTCACGGGCGCGGGCTTCATCACGCTCGCCGCGACGCTGGCCGTCGTGCCGACGATCCCGCTGTCGGGCATGGTGCTGATCCTCGGCATCGACCGCTTCATGAGCGAATGCCGTGCGCTGACCAACATCGTCGGCAACGGCGTCGCGACGGTCGTCGTGTCGGCCTGGGAGAAGGAGCTCGACCGCAACAAGCTGCGCCAGGCGCTGAAGGGCGGCGGCGAAGTGACGCCGACCGAGACGGCCGGCGTCTGACGCGATGAAGGAGCAGGCGGCGGCACCGCCCGCCGGCGGTGCGAGCCGCGGCGGTCGAGGCGGAAGGGCGGAGGCCTATGACACAATAGGCGATCCGCATCGCCAGGAAGCCTCGACCGTGACGCGTCGTCTGCTCATTCTCGTCGTGCTTGCCGCCGCGCTCGCCGCGGCGTGCACGCTGACGTGGACGATCACCTGGCGGCGCGGCGTCGCCGAGCTGCAGCGCAACGCCGCCGTGCGCGTCGATCGCACCACCAACGCGCTCAAGAGCACGCTCGACCGCTACGAGTCGCTGCCCTATCTGCTCGGCAGCCATCCGTACGTGCAGGACCTGCTCGCCGAGCCGACGCGCGCCGACTACACCGGGCGCGTCAATCGCTATCTCGAAGACCTCAACGAACACGCGCACGCGACCGTCACCTATGTGATCGGCGCGGACGGCCTGTGTGTCGCCGCCAGCAACTGGCGCGCGCCCGACAGCTTCGTCGGGATCGAATACCGCTTCCGCCCGTATTTCCTCGATGCGATGAACGGCCAGGTCGGCCGCTTCTTCGGGATCGGCACGATCTCGCGCGATCCCGGCTACTACATCTCGCAGCCCGTGTGGCGCGACGGCAAGATCGCGGGCGTGGTCGTCGTGAAGCTCAACCTCGAATGGTTCCAGGGCGCCGATGCATCCGAGCCGCTCGTCGTCGTGGACGATCACGGCGTCGTGTTCCTGTCGTCGGTGCCCGCGTGGAAGTACCACACGCTGCGGCCGCTGACGGGCTCCGTCGCCGCGTCGATCTACGAGACGCGCCAGTACGCGCAGCAGCCCGTCACGCCGCTGCCGTTGCGCATCGAGCAGGTGCTCGGCCCCGATGCGGAGATCGTGCGCCTTGGCCCGGGCCTGCGCGCGCCGCGGTTTCTCGCGAGCAAGCGCCGGATCGGCGAGCCCGACTGGCTGCTCGTCACGCTCGCGCCGATCGCGCCCGTCGACGCCGATGCGCGCAACGCGACGATCGTCACGGGTTTCGGCTTCGTGTCGGTCGCGCTGCTCGCGTTCTACTGGCGGATGCGCCGCGCGCGCGTGCGTGAAATGATCCGCGGCCGTGCGCTGCTGCAGCAGGCGTATGCGGAGCTGAACCGGCGCGTCGAGGAGCGCACGGCCGACCTGTCGGAAGCGAACGAGCAGTTGCAGAAGGAGGTCGGCGACCGCATCCGCGCGGAGCAGGAGCTGCGCGCCGCGCACGACGAACTGATCCAGGCGAGCAAGCTCGCCGCGCTCGGCCAGATGGCGGCCGGCATCACGCACGAACTGAACCAGCCGCTCGCGGCGCTGCGCAGTTTCTCGGACAACACGCGCGTGCTGCTCGATCGCGGCGAGCAGGCGGCCGCGCGGGAAAACCTCGAGGCGATCGCCGCGCTTACCGAGCGGATGGGCAAGATCACGAACCAGCTGAAGCTGTTCGTCGGCCGCGCGAAGCCGCGCAACGAGCAGGCGCTCGTCGTGCGCGCGCTGCGCAGCGTGCTGTCGCTGCTTGGCGAGCGTCTGCGCGGCGTCGCGCTCACGCTGACGCTGCAGGACGCGACCGTGTCGCCCGCGCAGGATGCGCCGCTCGACCTGGCGCGCGACTATCCCGAACTCGTCGCCCGTTGCGAGGATCTGCGCCTCGAACAGGTGCTGATCAACCTGCTCGGCAACGCGCTCGACGCGGTGGCCGGCGTCGCGTCGCCGGCGATCGAGGTGACGATCGCGGTGTCGGCGGCCACGCTCGCCGTCGAGGTGCGCGACAACGGAAGCGGCATTGCGCCCGACCTGCTGCCGCGCCTGTTCGAGCCGTTCTTCACGACCAAGGAAATGGGGCGCGGGCTCGGCCTCGGCCTCGCGATCTCGTCGTCGATCGCGAGCGATGCGGGCGGTGCGCTCACAGCGCGCAACGCGCCCTCGGGCGGTGCGCTGTTCGTCTTGACGCTGCGGCGCGCCCGCACGCATCATCCGGACTCCGTGTCCGAGCCGGCGGGCTCGCGCTAGGCGCGCCACGCCGCCCGCCCGATCGGCGCACGATCGGTATCAACGACGCCGCGCGCGCTGCCGCCGCGCGGCCCGTCAGGAGCAAGTGAGTACGATGGCCAACCGGCTGCAAGTGATCTATATCGAAGACGATGCGCTCGTTCGCCGGGCCAGCGTGCAGAGCCTTCAGCTGGCGGGGTTCGACGTCGCCGGCTT
This sequence comes from Burkholderia sp. AU31624, assembly GCF_020420065.1. Classification (NCBI taxonomy): domain Bacteria; kingdom Pseudomonadati; phylum Pseudomonadota; class Betaproteobacteria; order Burkholderiales; family Burkholderiaceae; genus Burkholderia; species Burkholderia sp. AU31624. The sequence goes on along the minus strand of NZ_JAIZRT010000003.1, from coordinate 681,668 downwards.
CGAGTCGGCCGAAGCGGCCGAGAAGGCGATCGTCGCGGATAACGCCGGCGCGATCGTCAGCGACATCCGGCTGCCCGGCGCGAGTGGGCTCGACGTGCTCGCGCAGTGCCGCGAGCGCGTGCCCGACGTGCCCGTGATCCTCGTCACGGGGCACGGCGACATCTCGATGGCCGTGCAGGCGATGCGCGACGGCGCATACGATTTCATCGAAAAACCGTTCGCGGCCGAGCGCCTGATCGAGACGGTGCGCCGCGCGCTCGAGCGCCGCGAGCTCGTGCTCGAGAACCACGCGCTGCGGCGCGAGCTGGCCGGGCAGAACGTCGTCGCGCCGCGCATCATCGGCCGCAGCCCGGCAATCGAGCAGGTGCGCAAGCTGATCGCGAACGTCGCGCCCACCGACGCGTCGGTGCTGATCAACGGCGACACCGGCGCCGGCAAGGAGCTGATCGCGCGCAGCCTGCACGAGCTGTCGCCGCGCCGCGACAAGCCGTTCATCGCGGTGAATTGCGGCGCGCTGCCCGAGCCGATGTTCGAGTCGGAGATGTTCGGCTACGAGCCCGGCGCGTTCACCGGCGCCGCGAAGCGCCGCGTCGGCAAGCTCGAATATGCGTCCGGCGGCACGCTGTTCCTCGACGAAATCGAAAGCATGCCGCTCGCGCTGCAGGTGAAGCTGCTGCGCGTGCTGCAGGACGGCGTGCTGGAGCGGCTCGGCTCGAACCAGCCGATCCGCGTGAACTGCCGCGTGGTGGCAGCCGCGAAGGGCGACATGAGTGAGCTCGTCGCGGCCGGCACGTTCCGGCGCGACCTGCTGTATCGCCTCAACGTCGTGACGATCGCGCTGCCGCCGCTGGCCGAGCGCCGCGAGGACATCGTGCCGCTGTTCGAGCACTTCATGCTCGATGCGGCCGTGCGCTACGCGCGGCCCGCGCCGGTGCTGACCGACCGGCAGCGCGCGAGCCTGATGCAGCGCGACTGGCCCGGCAACGTGCGCGAGCTGCGCAACGCGGCCGACCGCTTCGTGCTCGGCGTGGCCGACATGCCGCAGGAGACGGGCGCGAGCGGCGACGGCGCCGACAGCGAGCAGACGCTGAAGGAGCGCATCGAGCAATTCGAGCGCGCGGTGATCGCCGAGGCGCTGAACCAGACGGGCGGCGCGGTCGCCGCGACGGCCGACCGGCTGCATGTCGGCAAGGCGACGCTGTACGAGAAGATGAAGCGCTACGGGCTGTCGGCGAAAGGCGAAACCGAGCGCTGAAAAGCAAACGGACCGCGGAACCGGGTTGCCCGGTCGTGCGGTCCGTGGTGCGGGGAAGGGCGCGGTGCGCGGCCCTTCCAGCCGGATCGGGCGGCGCTCAGGCCGCGTTGCCGTCGAGTGCCTTCTTGAGCAGTGCGTCGAGTTCCGCGAACTGCGGCGCGCCGACGTAGCGCTTCAGGATCTTGCCGTCCTTGTCGACGACGAAGGTCGTCGGCGTGAGCTGCACGTTGCCGAACTGCTTCGCGACGCTGCCGTCGTCGAGCGCGACCTTGAACGGCAACTGGCGCGTCTGCGCGTAGTTCGCGACGTACATCGGCGGATCGTAGTTCATCGCGACCGCGACGAATTCCAGCCCCTGACCCTTGAAGCGATTGTAGGTATCGACCATCTGCGGCATTTCCTGCATGCAGGTTGCGCAACTCGTCGCCCAGAAGTTCACGAGATAGACCTTGCCTTTCAGGTCGCCTGCCGTCGAGACCTTCTGGCCCGACAGCAGCGTGAACGTGGCGTCCGGCACGCTGGACTTGCCGTTGAACGCGAAGAAGCCGGCGACGGCGATCGCCGCGACGACGGCGGCGGCGACGATGTAGCGGACGGGGCCGGCGCTGCGCCGGACGGGAGGCGTGGTGTTCATCTGGTGCTCTCGGAGTCGGTCGATGACGCGGATCAATGCAAAGGACATCGAAATTCGACGCTCATTTTAGCGCGAATGCGGCTTGCGCACCGGCGGCGGCCACGCATCCCGGAATTCACGTTCGGCGGATAATGCCGGCTTTGCCTGCCCGATCCACTCCATGCCGAAGGAAGTCACCGTTTCGTTGCGCCCCCTTTTTCGTCCGCTGCGACACTTCGCCGCGCTCGCGTGCATGAGCGCGGCGCTGGCCGCGTGCTCGCCGTCGTACGACTGGCGCACGCTGCACAACGACGCCGGCTACACGATCGACCTGCCGGCGAAGCCGACCGTCGAGGAGCAACCGGTGGCGATCGGCGGCGCGTCGATGCCGATGCGGATGCAGGCCGCGCACGTCGATGGCGCGGTGTTCGCGGTCGGCACGCTGACGCTGCCGGACGACCGCGACGACACGCGCCGCGCGGCGCTCGAGTTCCTGCGTGCCGGGTTGTCGCGCAACCTCGAAGGCGCGCCGCGGACGGCTTCGGTGCCCGTGCCGCTCGCGGCCGGCGGCGCGGTGAACGGGCTCGAACTGCGCGTCGCGGGCGCGGCCGCCGGCGGCGATCGCGCGCACAAGACGATCGTGGCGCGACTCGTCGCGCGCGGCCGGCACGCGTACCAGGCCGTCGTGATCGCCGACGGCCCGCTCACGCAGGAGCAGCTCGACCAGTTTTTCGGGTCGTTCAAACTCGACTGACGGCGGCCGGAGAGGGCGCTCAGATACGCGGCGACAACTGAAAGTTCATTCGCAGCTTTCGACGCTAGTCGCCGGATTTTGCGAGGTTTTTTCGGCTATCCACAACGCATGTGGATAACTTTGTTGAAAAGTTGCCCGGATTTCCCGCCAAGCCGCGCGGGACGGCCTTCCGGCCCGTTTGGTCGCTCGCTCGCGTTTTGATAAAAGTCAATCAAAACAACGAGATACGGATTCCGTGCTGCAAAGGTCTCGCCGAGCCCCGATCCGGGGCCGGATTCGCGGAATTGTGCATAAGTCAAGTCTTGACAGCCGGATTTTGTCCTCCGAGGGCGTTCAGAGCGCCGTCAGTGCGCGCCGGTAGCGGATCGCTTCGGCGATCTGCGCGGCCGTCGGCAGCGGGTCGCCGGCCAGATCGGCGATCGTCCGCGCGACCTTCAGCACGCGGAAATACGCGCGCGCCGACCAGCCGAAGCGCTCGCCGGCCTCGCGCAGCAGCCGTTCGCCTTCGTCGGTCGGCCGGCACAGGTCGTCGGTCTCGCGGCCGCTCAGCATGTGGTTCGTCTTGCCCTGCCGATCGAGTTGCAGCGCACGCGCCTGCGCAACCCGCGCGGCGACCGCCGCGCTCGGCTCGCCCGGCGCCGACGCGCGCGTCGCCAGTTCGGCCGGCGACAGCGCGGGCAGGTCGATCTGGATGTCGATGCGGTCGACGAGCGGCCCCGACAGCTTGCGCAGGTAGCGCGCGGCGACGTCCGGCGAGCAGCGGCAGCGCCCCGACGGATCGCCGTGCCAGCCGCACGGGCAGGGATTCATCGCGGCGATCAGCTGGCACGCGGCCGGGAAGTCGGCTTGCTGGGCCGCGCGTGAAATCGTGATGCGGCCGGCCTCCAGCGGCTCGCGCAGCATCTCGAGCACGTGCCGGTCGAATTCCGGGAGTTCGTCGAGGAACAGCACCCCGAGGTGCGCGAGCGTGATCTCGCCCGGTTGCGGCGGGTTGCGGCCGCCGACCAGCGCGGCGGCACTCGACGAGTGATGCGGTGCGCGGAACGGCCGCCGGCGCCACTGCGCGGGCGAGAAGCCGAGGCGGCTCGCGGAGAGGAGTGCCGCCGACGTCAGCGCCTCGTCGTCGGTCAGCGGCGGCAGGAGGCCCGGCAGCCGGGCGGCCAGCATCGACTTGCCAGCCCCCGGCGGCCCGACCATCAGCATGTGATGGCCGCCCGCGGCCGCGACTTCCAGCGCGCGGCGGGCGCCGCGCTGACCGACCACGTCGGCGAGATCGGGGGCGGCCGGCGTCGGCAGGCCGTCGAGGCACGGCGCCGCGACCGGCGCGAGCCGCCCGTCGGGCGCGCCGGTGAGATGCGCGCACAGCGCGGGCAGGTCCGGCGCGCCGAACACGGTGACGCCCGGCACGAGCGCGGCCTCGGCGGCGCTGGCGAGCGGCAGGTACAGCTCGGGGGCGTTCGACGCGGCGGTGGAGCGCGGCGCCGGGCCGGCCCCTTGGCCACCGTCGCCTGAACCGGACAGCGTGCCGGAACCCAGGCCGGAAGCCGCGGCACTTTCCGCTGACTGCGCATCCCGCGCCACGCCGCACGCCATCGCGAACGCGCCGCGCATCGGCCGCAGCGCGCCGGTCAGCGACAGTTCACCCGCGAATTCGCGGCCGGCCAGCGCGTCGGCCGGAATCTGGCCGTTCGCGGCGAGGATGCCGAGCGCGATCGGCAGGTCGAACCGTCCCGACTCCTTCGGCAGGTCGGCCGGCGCGAGGTTGACGGTGATGCGGCGCACGGGGAATTCGAAGCCGCAGTTCTGCAGCGCGGCGCGCACCCGCTCGCGGCTTTCGCGGACTTCGAGATCGGGCAGGCCGACGATCGAGAACGACGGCAACCCGTTGGCGAGATGGACTTCGACGGTGACGTCCGGCGCACGGCCGGAGGCGGGCGCGCGACTGCGCACCACGGCGAGCGACATGGCGAGGCTCCTGTAAACAAGGCGGACGGACGACGGCCGTTCGAGGCCGCGTGCCGCGGGAATCGGAGGAATCGGTGCGCGCTTGCCGGCGTGGCGCGGGGAAAGAACGAGGAACAGCGGAACGTCGGACTGCGAAGAGCGATGAACAGCGAAGAGCGGGGGCTGCGGAGAACGACGGACGACGAAGAGCGGTACGGTGACTTCAGTGCTTCAGTGCTTCAGTGCTTCAGTGCTTCAGTGCTTCAGTGCTTCAGTGCTTGAGGCGGCGGGCGCGGGCCGCACGAGGCGGCCCGCGCCCGGGCCTTGCGGCCGGGCAGGGCGTCAGGCTTGCGGCGCGGCGAGCTTCTGCTCGAGTTCCGCGACGCGTTTCTCGAGTTCCTCGAGGCGCACGCGGGTGCGGGCGAGCACTTGCGCCTGCGTGTCGAATTCCTCGCGCGTGACGAGATCGAGTTTCGAGAAGCCTTGCGACAGCATGGCCTTCACGTTGCGCTCGACGTCCTTGGCCGGCGAGTTTTTCAGCAGATCGCTGACGCGCGACTGCAGATCGTTGAAAACGTCGCTGGGTTGCTTCATGTGATTCCCCTTCCTTGCACAAAAAATGTGCATCTTCAGTTGCGTACGTGCCCATGATGCACGCATGACCGGAAATGGTGCGCCCGGAGCGCGAATTCCGGGCATGGCGCCCGCATGGGTGAATGCCCCGGCGATCCGGGACGTGCGTGCACTCTAGCAACGATCCTTTCGCCGCGCCAGCAAACCGGGCCACGTTGGCCATTCGGCCGGGCCTCCGCACCTTACATCACGCGATGCGACCCCTTGATGAAGCCCTTTGAAACGGTGCTCGAACCGACTTGGCATGCGAGTTGCTGAGAAGAGTCCGTTACAACATTCCAACCAATTCGACGGGACAACCCAGCGAGAGGACTTCATGAAACTCATTACCGCAATCATCAAGCCGTTCAAGCTCGATGAGACGCGCGAAGCGCTGTCGGCGCTTGGCGTCTCGGGCATCACGGTGACGGAGGTGAAAGGGTTCGGGCGGCAGAAGGGGCACACCGAGCTGTACCGCGGCGCCGAATACGTGGTCGATTTCCTGCCGAAGATGAAGATCGAGGCAGCCGTGTCCGACGATCTCGTCGACCAGGCGGTCGAGGCGATCGAGCGGGCCGCGCGCACGGGCAAGATCGGCGACGGCAAGATCTTCGTCACGGCGATCGAACAGGTGATCCGGATTCGCACCGGGGAGACGGGCGCTGACGCGCTGTAACAGAACAGACAAGACAAGCGACAAGAGGAAACCCAAGATGCGCAAACTTCTGATGTCCCTGCTGATGGCCGGCTCGCTGATCGCGGCCGGCGTCGGCCCCGCGCTCGCCGACGACGCGGCGTCCGCCGCGGCTGCGTCCGCGCCCGCCGCAACGGCTTCCGACGCGTCGGCTGCCGCCGCTCCGGCCGCCTCGGCGCCTGCTGCCACCGACGCATCCGCCACGGCTGCCGCCGCCGCGCCGGCCTCGGGCGCCACCGACGCGTCGGCTGCTGCCGCCGCTTCGGCACCGGCCGCTCCCGCCGCGCCGACCGCGCCGTTCTCGGTTGACTCGTCGAAGATCAGCGCGGGCGACACCGCGTGGATGCTGACGTCCACCGCGCTCGTGCTGTTCATGACGATCCCCGGCCTCGCGCTGTTCTACGCCGGCATGGTCCGCAAGAAGAACGTGCTCGCGACCGTGATGCAGAGCTTCGCGATCACCGCGGTGATCACGGTGCTGTGGACGGTGGTCGGCTACAGCCTCGCGTTCACGCCGGGCAACGGCTTCATCGGCGGCCTGTCGCGTGCGTTCCTGCACGGGATGAACTACATCCACGGCGACAAGGCGACGACGCTGACCGTCAGCCACCTGGCCCCGACGATTCCGGAATCGGTCTACTTCGTCTACCAGATGACGTTCGCGATCATCACGCCGGCGCTGATCTGCGGCGCGTTCGCCGACCGGATGAAGTTCTCGGCGATGCTCGTGTTCATGACGCTCTGGTCGCTGATCGTCTATGTGCCGATCGCGCACATGGTGTGGGAGCCGACCGGCTGGCTGTCGTCGGACGGCGTGCTCGACTTCGCGGGCGGCACCGTCGTGCACATCAACGCCGGTATCGCGGGCCTCGTGTCGTGCCTGATGCTCGGCAAGCGGATCGGCTTCGGCCGTGAATCGATGGCGCCGCACAACCTCGTGCTGACGATGATCGGCGGCTCGATGCTGTGGGTCGGCTGGTTCGGTTTCAACGCGGGTTCGGCGGTGGCGGCCGACGGCCGTGCCGGCTTCGCGATGCTGACGACGCAAGTCGCGACGGCCTGCGCGGCGCTCGGCTGGATGTTCGCCGAGTGGATCTCGCACGGCAAGCCGTCGGTGCTCGGCATCGTGTCGGGTGCGGTCGCGGGTCTCGTCGCGATCACGCCGGCGGCCGGCTTCGTCGGCGTGACGGGTGCCCTCGTGATCGGTATCGCCGCAGGTGTCGTGTGCTTCTGGTCGGCGACGTGGCTCAAGTCGAAGCTCGGCTACGACGATTCGCTCGACGCATTCGGCGTGCACGGCATTGGCGGGATTCTCGGCGCATTGCTGACGGGCGTGTTCGCGATCAAGGACATCGGCGGCGCCGACGGCAGCCTGCTGCTGCAGGCCAAGGGCGTGCTGATCACGCTGGTCTACAGCGGCGTGCTGAGCTTCGTGCTGCTGAAGCTGATCGACCTGACGATCGGCCTGCGCGTGTCGGAAGAGGAAGAGCGCGAAGGCCTCGACGTGGTCCTGCACGGCGAGCATGTCGAATAAGTCACGGGAATGACCGGCGGGCCGCCGCGACGACGGCGCCCGCCATGAATGAGCGCAGCGACTTGGGCCCGCCTCACCCGGCGGGCTTTTTTTCTCCTGTCACCCACTGCCGTAGCGCATAACCCTTTGCACTATCGGGTCAATAGCCGAAAACTTCCTTCAAACCCTTGCGAAGCCGGGAACAATCCCCAAATGGGCAGGGCAATTGCTCTACAATCTTCATTCTCCCGCTCGCGAGTGATTCATGGTTCCCCACCTCGTTACGGCGTTGAACGGTCCGCTGCTCGAACTCGAGCAGAAGATCCTCGACGCGACGCCTGCGATCGAACGCTGGTTCAGGCTCGAATGGCAGGAACATACCCCGCCGTTCTATTGTTCGGTGGACCTGCGCAATGCCGGCTTCAAGCTGGCGCCCGTCGACGCGAACCTGTTTCCCGGCGCATTCAACAATCTGCCGTCCGAAGTGCTGCCGCTCGCCGTGCAGGCGGCGATGGCCGCGATCGAGAAGATCTGCCCGGACGCGAAGAACCTGCTCGTGATTCCCGAGCTGCCGACCCGCAATGCGTTCTACCTCGAGAACGTCGCACGCCTCGCGACGATCATGCGCCAGGCCGGCCTGAACGTGCGCTTCGGTTCGCTCGACCCGAGCATCACCGACATGACGCCGATCACGCTGGCCGACGGCCAGAAGATCGTGCTCGAACCGCTCGAGCGTTCGCAGCGCCGCCTCGGCCTGAAGAATTTCGATCCGTGCTCGATCCTGCTGAACAACGACCTGTCGGCCGGCATCCCGGCCGTGCTGGAAAACCTGCACGAGCAGTACCTGCTGCCGCCGCTGCACGCGGGCTGGGCCGTGCGCCGCAAGTCGACGCACTTCTCGTGCTACGACGACGTCGCGAAGAAGTTCGCGAAGATGGTCGGCGTCGATCCGTGGATGGTGAATCCGTATTTCGCACACGTGGAAGGCGTCGACTGGCAGGCGCATGAAGGCGAGCAGGCGCTCGCCGACGCGATCGACGGCGTGCTGAAGAAGATCGCGCGCAAATACCGCGAATACGGGATCAGCGAGAAGCCGTACGTCGTCGTGAAGGCCGACGCGGGCACGGCGGGGCGCGGCGTGATGACCGTGCACGACGCGGCCGAGATCGGCCGGATGTCGAAGGCCGAGCGCGCGCAGATGGCCGAGTCGAAGGCCGGCCTCGCGGTGCGCGACGTGATCGTGCAAGAAGGCGTGTATACGTTCGAGCGCGTCGGCGACGAAGTCGCGGAGCCCGTCGTGTACATGATCGACCGCTACGTGGTCGGCGGCTTCTACCGCACGCACGCCGGCCGCGAACGCGACCAGAACCTGAACGCGCCCGGCATGCACTACGTGCCGCTCGGCTTCGAGCACACCGCGCTGCCGGATGCGGGCGCGAAGCCGGGTGCCGCGCCGCCGAACCGTTTCTACATGTACGGCGTCGTCGCGCGGCTGTCGCTGATCGCGTCGTCGATCGAACTGGAAAAGACCGACCCCGAAGCCATCCAGGTGTAACGGACCTTCGCCACGTACAGGACCTCATGGACATTCTCTTTATCGCCGACCCGCTCGAGCGCTTCAAGATCTACAAGGATTCGACCTACGCGATGATGGCCGAGGCGGCGCGGCGCGGGCATGCGGTGTACGCGTGCGAGCCGAACCAGCTCGCGTGGACGGGCTCGGCCGTCGAGGCCGACGTGCGTCGCATCACGTTCGTCGGCGATCCGGACGACCTGCATCGCGAGACGTGGTACGAGGCCGGGCCGGTCGACGCGCGCCGCCTCGAATCGTTCGGCGCGGTGCTGATGCGCAAGGATCCGCCGTTCGACATGGAATACGTGACGTCGACCTGGCTGCTGGAGCTGGCCGAGCGCGCCGGCGCACGCGTGTTCAACAAGGCGCAGTCGATCCGCGACCATTCGGAGAAGCTCGCGATCGGCGAGTTTCCGCAGTTCGTCGCGCCGACGCTCGTCACGCGCGACGCGAAACGGCTGCGCGCATTCCACGCCGAGCACGGCGACGTGATCCTGAAGCCGCTCGACGGGATGGGCGGGATGGGCGTGTTCCGCGTGAAGCCGGACGGCATGAACCTCGGTTCGATCATCGAGATGCTGAGCCACGACGGCACGCGTTCGGTGATGGCGCAGAAATTCATCCCCGAGATCAAGGCCGGCGACAAGCGCATCCTGCTGATCGGCGGCGAGCCGGTGCCGTTTTCGCTCGCCCGGATTCCGCAGGGCAGCGAGGTGCGCGGCAATCTCGCGGCGGGCGGCCTCGGCGTTGCGCAGCCGCTGACCGCGCGCGATCGCGAGATCGCCGACACGCTCGGGCCGGTGCTGGCGGCACGCGGGTTGCTGCTGGTCGGCCTCGATGCGATCGGCGACTGGCTGACCGAGGTGAACGTCACGAGTCCGACGTGCTTCCGCGAGATCATGGAGCAGACGGGCTTCGACGTCGCCGCGATGTTCATCGACGCGCTGGAGCGTGCGGCCGCGTAGGCCGCTTTCCCGCGCAACCCCGGCGGCGGCCGCGCAGGTCCCCCGTCGCCGGAGCAGTTCGACCGGCCTGCTACAATGCCCGCTTGTCTGGTGCCGCGCTCGCGCGCCCAAGGCCCGGCGGTCGGGCCGAAACTGTTGCAAGGCTGAACATGGAACGTTTCCCTCACTCGCTACGCTCATTGCCCCGCCGCGGGGTGTTGGCCCGCCAGGGGCGGCCGGGAGCGATCTGACATGGCCGGGATCCTGATCATCGCGCACGCCCCGCTCGCCACCGCGCTGCGGGACTGCATCGCGCACATCTATGGCGGCGTGCCCGCCCGCATCGGCTGTATCGACGTGATGGCGGACAGCGATCCGACCCAGGTGATGGCGTTCGCGCACGCGGAGCTCGCGCGGCTCAAGGAAGAGAACGGCGTGGTCGTCCTGACCGACATGTACGGCGCGACGCCCGCGAACATCGCCGGCCAGCTGGCCAAGATCGACAACGTGCGCGTGCTCGCGGGCGTGAACCTGCCGATGCTCGTGCGGGCCGTCTGCTACCGCACGGTGCCGCTCGACAAGCTGGTCGACAAGGCGCTGTCCGGCGGCGCGAAGGGCGTCCACGAGGTGTCGTCCGGTACGCCGCCGCCGCCGACGGAAACCGGCTGCGGCCAGTGCGCGCCGATTCCGCCCGAGCCGCAGCCGCGCACCGAGTCGCACTGATTTCCCGTTTTCCGTTTTAGACCGCACCGCCGGCGCGCGCCGCCGGCGGCCCCGACCGACCCGACCGAGAATCATGCTTCAACAAGAAACCACCATCGTCAACAAATTGGGGCTCCATGCGCGCGCATCGGCCAAGCTTACGCAACTGGCCGGCAACTTCCAGTCGGAAGTCTGGATGACGCGCAACGGGCGCAAGATCAATGCGAAGAGCATCATGGGCGTGATGATGCTGGCGGCCGGCATCGGCAGCACCGTGACGATCGAGACCGACGGGGCCGACGAGCAGGAAGCGATGGACGCGCTGCTGAAGCTGATCGCCGACAAGTTCGGCGAAGGCCAATAATCCTCAAGCGGGATCGTTGCCGTTTCCAGCCAGAATGCCGCGGATTCCGCGGCATTTTTTTCGTCGCAAGCATTGATGCGGAATGCGCAATGCTGCGGTGCATGCAGTCAGCGGGGAGTCGCGGAATTTATAATCGCTAACCGGGGTCATAAGCGCATCGCAGCAGTGTGCCGCGGCTTTACTTGTACAGAGGAGGTGCGCGTGTCCTTCACGCTGCATGGCATTCCCGTCTCACGTGGTATCGCGATCGGGCGAGCGTATCTGATCGCGCCGGCGGCGCTCGACGTCGCCCATTACCTGGTCGAGGCAAACCAGATCGATGCGGAGGTCGAGCGCTTCCGCACCGCGCTCGAGGTCGTGCATCACGAACTCGAAGCGCTGCGCGCCGACCTGACCGACGACACGCCGAGCGAAGTCGGCGCCTTCATCGACGTCCACGCGATGATCCTGAGCGACGAGATGCTCGTGCAGGAAACCATCGACCTGATCCGCACGCGCCGCTACAACGTCGAGTGGGCGCTGACCGAGCAGCTCGAGCTGCTCACGCGCCACTTCGACGATATCGAGGACGAATACCTGCGCGAGCGCAAGGCCGACATCGAGCAGGTGGTCGAGCGCGTGCTGAAGGCGCTCGCCGGCGCGCCGTCCGCGTCGCAGGCGCTCGACCGCGCGGCCAGGAACGGCACGAACGAGATGATCGTCGTCGCGCACGACATCGCGCCGGCCGACATGATGCAGTTCAAGTCGCAGTCGTTCCAGGCATTCGTCACCGATCTCGGCGGGCGCACGTCGCACACGGCGATCGTCGCGCGCAGCCTCGGCATTCCGGCCGCGGTCGGCGTGCAGCACGCGAGCGCGCTGATCCGCCAGGACGACCTGATCATCGTCGACGGCGACCAGGGCATCGTGATCGTCGATCCCGCGCCGATCGTCCTCGAGGAATATTCGTACCGGCAGTCCGAGAAGCTGCTGGAGCAACGCAAGCTGCAGCGTCTGAAGTTCTCGCCGACGCAAACGTTGTGCGGCACCAAGATCGATCTGTACGCGAACATCGAGCTGCCCGACGACGCGAAGGCGGCCGTCGAGGCCGGCGCGGTCGGCGTCGGGCTGTTCCGTTCCGAGTTCCTGTTCATGCATCAGAAGGAGATGCCGGAAGAGGAGGAGCAGTTCGCCGCGTACAAGCGGGCCGTCGAGTGGATGAAGGGCATGCCGGTGACGATCCGCACGATCGACGTCGGCGCGGACAAGCCGCTCGAGGCGCTCGACGAAGGCTACGAGACGGCGCCGAACCCCGCGCTCGGCCTGCGCGCGATCCGCTGGAGCCTGTCCGAGCCGCAGATGTTCCTCACGCAGTTGCGCGCGATCCTGCGCGCGTCCGCGTTCGGCCAGGTGAAGATCCTGATCCCGATGCTCGCGCACGCGCAGGAGATCGACCAGACGCTCGACCTGATCCGCGAGGCGAAGCGCCAGCTCGACGACGCGGGGCTCGCGTACGACCCGAACGTGCGCATCGGCGCGATGATCGAGATTCCGGCCGCGGCGATCGCGCTGCCGCTGTTCCTGAAGCGGTTCGACTTCCTGTCGATCGGCACGAACGACCTGATCCAGTACACGCTCGCGATCGATCGTGCGGACAACGCGGTCGCGCACCTGTACGACCCGCTGCATCCGGCGGTGCTGCACCTGATCGCCTACACGTTGCGCGAAGCGAAGCGCGCGGGCGTGTCCGTGTCGGTGTGCGGGGAAATGGCGGGGGACCCGGCGCTCACGCGCCTGTTGCTCGGGATGGGGCTCACCGAGTTCTCGATGCACCCGAGCCAGTTGCTGGTCGTGAAGCAGGAGATCCTGCGTGCGCACCTGAAGGCGCTCGAAAAGCCGACTGCCGACGTGCTCGCCGCGTTCGAGCCGGAGGAAGTGCAGGCCGCGTTGCAGCGTCTGTCGGTTGCGGAGCCGCGCGCGGATGCGGCGGCTTGAGGCGCTGGCGTCCCCATTAATCGTAGCGAAGTGTCACCACGCATGCGCCGCCCGGTGCATGCGCGTCGCGCGTCAGTGCCGGTCCCCGCACACGGGGCAGTCGGCCTGACGCGCGATTTTCATCGTCGTCCATTCCATCCGCAGCGAATCGAGCATCATCAGCCGGCCGTTGAGCGTCTTGCCGATGTCGCCGATCACGCGCAGTGCCTCGGCGGCCTGCATCGCGCCGATGATCCCGACCGTCGGCGCGAACACGCCCATCGTCGCGCACGCGACTTCCTCGAACGGCTGGTCTTCCGGAAACACGCACGCATAACAGGGCGCGGCCGGGTCGCGGAAATCGAACGTGCTGATCTGCCCGTCGAAGCGCAGCGCGGCGCCCGATACGAGCGGCACGCCGTGCGCGACGCACGCGCGGTTGATCGCATGCCGCGTCGCGAAGTTGTCGGTGCAGTCGAGCACGACGCTCGCATGCGGCACGTGCGCGCCGAGCCACGCATCGTCGACACGCTCCGCGACCGCGTGCACGGTCACCTCGGGGTTCAACTGCGCGAGCGCGTCGCGCCCCGATTCGACCTTGTGGCGGCCGACCGACGCCGTCACGTGCAGGATCTGTCGCTGCAGGTTCGTGAGATCGACCGTATCGGCGTCGACGAGCGTGATCGTGCCGACGCCCGATGCCGCGAGGTACATCGCGGCGGGCGAGCCGAGCCCCCCCGCGCCGACGACGATCGCATGCGCGTCGAGAAAGCGCTGCTGCGCCTCGATGCCGATTTCGTCGACGAGGATGTGACGGGAGTAGCGAAGGAGTTGATCGTCGTTCATGGGGAGTCGTGGCGAGGCGGCACAGGTGTCGTTATTTTAGGCGCGCATGAAAAACGGGCCATCGCGGTCTTCCCGCGATGGCCCGTCGGATGCCGGCCGGCGCTTACTTCGGCGCCGACGCGGGCTTCGGTGCGGAAGCCGGCTTCGCGCTGGCGCCCGATGCCTTCGGGGCCGTGGCGGCCTTGCCGGCCGGGCCCTTCGTGCTTTCGGCGAGCAGCGACTTCGATTCCTGGACCGGCTTGCCTTCGAGCTTGTTGAGCGCCTGCTGCATCATGAAGTCGTCGGCGCTGCCGAACTCGATCGGCTTGCGATCGCGATCCTTCTGGCGCTGCTCCGGCGTCTTCTTGTCGTTCTGCTCTTCAAGCACGCGCAGCTGATCCATCCGGCGCTGCTCGCGGTCTTCCTGTTCCTTCTTCTCGTTCGGATCCTGCGTGTTCGCGAGGTGGTTCGTGTAGTCGACCTCGCGCGTCACGAGCACGTCGTCCGGATCGCCGTCCGCGTACTGATCGACCGGCACGTCCGGCGTGATGCCCTTGTTCTGGATCGAACGGCCGCTCGGCGTGTAGTAGTACGCGGTGGTCAGGCGCAGCGCGGTGTCGGCCGTCATCGGGCGGACCGTCTGCACCGAACCCTTGCCGAACGTCGTCTTGCCCATGATCTGCGCGCGCTTCGAATCCTGCAGCGCACCGGCGACGATTTCCGACGCGGACGCCGAATAGGCGTTCGTCAGCACGATCATCGGCACGGTCTTGAAGACCGGCGGCAGGTTCTTCAGCGGATCGCCGTCGAAGGACGGCAGGCGGTAGTTGTCATACGTATCGCGGTAGACCTGCTTCGAATCGGCGATCTGGCCGTTGGTCGACACGACGACGGAGTCGGGCGGCAGGAACGCGCCGGCCACGCCGACCGCGCTCTGCAGCAGGCCGCCGCCGTTGTTGCGCAGGTCGAGGACGAGGCCCTTCAGGTTCGGCTGCTGGCGTGCGATATCTTGCAGCTTCTGCGCGAGATCGGGCGTCGTGCGCTCCTGGAAGCTCGTGATGCGGACATACGCATAGCCCGGATCGAGGATCTTCATCTTCACGCTCTGGACCTTGATGATCGCGCGCGTGACCGTGACCGGGAACGTGCGGTCATCGCTCTTGCGGAAGATCGTCAGCGTGACCTTGGTGCCCGGCTCGCCGCGCATCTGCTTCACGGCCTTGTCGAGCGTCATGCCGCGCACCGGCTTGTCGTTGATGCGGGTGATCAGGTCGCCCGGACGGATGCCGGCGCGGAACGCGGGGGTATCCTCGATCGGCGAGATCACCTTGACGAGGCCGTCTTCCTGCGAGATCTCGATGCCGAGACCCGCGAAGCGGCCCTTCGTCTGCTCCTGCAGCTCGTCATAGTCGGTCTTGTCGAGGAACGACGAGTGCGGGTCGAGGCTCGACACCATGCCCTTGATCGCGGCCGTCAGCAGCTTCTTGTCGTCGACCGGTTCGACGTACTCGCGCTTGATCTGTCCGAAGACTTCCGCGAACAGGCGGAGCTGGTCGAGGGGAAGCGGCGCCGTGGCGGTCTGCTCGGCCGATGCGGAAACCTGCAGCGTGGCGAACACGCCCGTGGCGAGGCCCGCGGCAATCAGGCCGATGTTCTTCAATTTCATTCGCATAGAGATCTGGTGCGGTCGGGAAGCGCGTGGCGGTAGCGGGGATGATGTAGCGGACAAGTATAACTGTTCGTCCGATAACTCAGTGGAACGGCGCGAAAAGCGTCGAAAAGGGCCCGGGGCCGGTCAGGCGGGCATCGCCGTGCGCACCGCGGGTTCGAAAGCGGGTTCGACAGCGCCGGCGCCGCGAAGGTTCGCGCGGGGCGCAGGGCAAGGGGCTGGGCCGGGGCCGGGCGGGCCGCACCGGACGCGGCCCGCCCGGCTCACCCGGCCGACGGGCGTCAGCCCGCCTTGCCCTGCTTCGCGACGGCGGCCTGCGCCTGCGCGATCGCGTCCTGGTCGCCGAGGTAATAGTGCTTGATCGGCTTCAGGTTCTCGTCGAGTTCATACACGAGCGGCACGCCGTTCGGGATGTTCAGGCCGACGATGTCGCTGTCCGAGATGCCGTCGAGGTACTTGATCAGCGCGCGCAGCGAGTTGCCGTGCGCGGCGATCAGCACCTGCTTGCCGGCGCGCACCGCCGGGGCGATCGACTCGTTCCACAGCGGCAGCACGCGCGCGACCGTGTCCTTCAGGCACTCGGTGAGCGGCAGCTGCTCGCGCGGCACCTTCGCGTAGCGCGGGTCGTTGAACGGCGCGCGCTCGTCGGTCGGCTCGAGCGCGGGCGGCGGCGTGTCGTAGCTGCGGCGCCACACGAGCACCTGGTCGTCGCCGAACTTCGCGGCCGTTTCCGCCTTGTTCAGGCCCGACAGCGCGCCGTAGTGGCGCTCGTTCAGGCGCCACGAGTGGACGACCGGCAGGTACATGAGGTCCATCTTGTCCTGCACGTGCCACAGCGTGCGGATCGCGCGCTTGAGCACCGACGTATACGCGATGTCGAACGTGTAGCCGGCCTCCTTGAGCAATTCGCCGGCCTGGTAGGCCTCGTTGCGACCCTGTTCGGTCAGGTCGACGTCGACCCAGCCGGTGAAGCGGTTTTCCTTGTTCCACGTCGATTCGCCGTGGCGGATGAGAACGAGTTTGTACATGGATCTTGCGGTCGGTAGTGAAGGAAGCGGTGGCGCGTCGCGCGGGACCCGACCCGGGCCCGCCATCGCGCAAGACGGTTATTTTATAATGGCGGGATTGTCCTCATCCGATTTCTCTTTTTCCGGCGGAATTCCGTGACGTTCTTTACCAATTACACCAACCTGGCCCTTATCGCGATCCTGGTGGTATCCGGCGGCCTGCTGGCCTGGCCCGCGCTGCGCCGCGGCCGCGGCGGCCTGTCCGCCGCGGAGGCGACGCAGCTCATCAACCGCCGCAACGCGGTCGTGATCGACGTGCGCGCCGCCTCCGACTTCGCTGCCGGCCACCTGCCGTCGGCGCGCCAGGTCGCGGCGGGCGAGATCGGCACGAAGATCGCGCAGGTCGCGAAGAACAAGAGCACGCCGGTGCTGCTCGTCTGCCAGAACGGCCAGCAGTCGCAGAAGGCGGCGCGCGAGGTCGAGGCGGCGGGTTACGCCGAGGTGCACGTGCTCGAGGGCGGCGTGGCCGCCTGGCAGCAGGCCGGGATGCCGGTCGTCAAACAAGGAGTGGCGAAGTGAACAAGGTTTTGATGTACAGCACGCAGGTGTGTCCGTATTGCATCCAGGCCGAGCGCCTGCTGAAGCTGCGCGGTGTCGAGCAGATCGAGAAGGTGCTGATCGACCGCGATCCGGCCCGCCGCGACGAAATGATGACGCGCACGGGGCGCCGCACGGTGCCGCAGATCTATATCGGCGACACGCACGTCGGCGGTTACGACGATCTGTCGAAGCTCGACCGCGAAGGCGGCCTCGTCCCGCTTCTGCAAGCGGCCTGATTAGGGCAGAATGGCCGCCGGCCGCGCCGCGGCTTGGGCGCGCAGGATTCATCCGTGGCGGCCGGCGTGAAGCCGGGCCGCCCCGTCACCACTTTTAGGGAAACACCATGTCCGACGTCGAAAACCAACCGTTCTTCAACATCCAGCGCGTCTACCTGAAGGATATGTCGCTCGAGCAGCCGAATTCGCCGGCGATCTTCCTCGAGCAGGACATGCCGTCGGTTGAAGTCGAAGTCGACGTCAAGGCCGACCGCCTCGCGGAAAGCGTGTTCGAAGTCGTCGTGTCGGGCACCGTCACCGCAAAGGTGAAGGACAAGATCGCGTTCCTGATCGAAGCGAAGCAGGCCGGCATTTTCGACATCCGCAACATTCCGGACGAACAGCTCGACCCGCTCGTCGGCATCGCCTGCCCGACGATCCTGTTCCCGTACCTGCGTTCGAACATCGCCGACGCGATCACGCGTGCGGGCTTCCCGCCGATCCACCTGGCGGAAATCAACTTCCAGGCGCTGTACGAACAACGCCTCGCGCAGCTTCAGCAGCAGGCCGGTGCCGCAGCAGGCGCACCGAACGGCACGACGCTGAACTGACGTTTCACTCGGACCGGTGCTGGGTATGAAAGTAGCCGTTCTCGGCGCCGGTGCCTGGGGCACCGCGCTCGCGGGCCATCTGGCCGCGCGGCACGATACGCTTCTGTGGGCGCGCGACGCCGCGCTCATCGCCGGGCTGCAGGCCCGGCACGAAAATTCCCGCTATCTGGACGGCATCGCGCTGCCTGACGCGTTGCGCTACGACGCCGATCTCGGCGCCGCGCTCGCGCATGGCGCCGCGGACGACGCATTGTGCGTGATCGCCGCGCCGGTGGCCGGGTTGCGCACGCTGTGTCACGCGATGCGCGACGCAGGCTGCGTGCCCGCGCATGTCGTCTGGGTTTGCAAGGGCTTCGAGGCCGACACGCATCTGCTGCCGCATCAGGTGATCGCGGCCGAGCTGCCCGGGCAGCTCAGCAACGGCGTGCTGTCGGGGCCGAGCTTCGCCCGCGAAGTCGGGCAGTCGCTGCCCGTCGCGCTGACGGTGGCGAGCACGTCCGCCGAATGCCGCGAGCGCACGCTCGCCGCGTTCCATCACGGCGCGATGCGGATCTATACGGGTGACGACGTGGTCGGCGTCGAGGTCGGCGGCGCGGTGAAGAACGTGCTCGCGATCGCGACCGGCATCGCCGACGGTCTCGGCCTCGGGCTGAACGCGCGCGCCGCGCTGATTACCCGCGGCCTCGCCGAAATGTCGCGCCTCGGTGTCGCGCTCGGCGGCCGGGCGGAAACCTTCACGGGCCTCACGGGCCTCGGCGACCTGATCCTCACCGCCACGGGCGACCTGTCGCGCAACCGCACGGTCGGCCTGCAACTGGCGGCCGGCCGCACGCTGAACGACATCCTCGGCGCGCTCGGCCACGTGGCCGAAGGCGTGCGCTGCGCGCAGGCCGTGCTGGCCATCGCACGCGCGCAGTCGATCGAAATGCCGATCACCGAAGCCGTGTGCGGCGTGCTGTTCGACGGCATCGCGCCGCGCGACGCCGTCAGCGGCCTGCTGCGGCGCGACGCGCGCGCCGAGTAATACGACCCGGCGCCTTTGGGTGCCGTGTTCGCTGCGGGCGCGCGGCGTCAAAGCGCGCTACGCTTGAACAGTCTCCGGCGTTCCGGGAGGTTGTCATGCTGCAGATCCATTCCACCACGCTCGATGCGCAGGTCGTCGACATCACGACGCTCGATGTCGACGCGATCGTCAACGCCGCGAACGGCTCGCTGCTCGGCGGGGGCGGCGTGGACGGCGCGATCCACCGCGCGGCCGGCCCCGGCCTGCTCGCCGAATGCCGCACGCTCGGCGGCTGCGAGACGGGCGACGCCAAGCTCACGCGCGGCCACGGGCTGCCGGCGCGCTACGTGATCCATGCGGTCGGGCCCGTGTGGCACGGCGGCGGGCGCGGCGAGGCCGACCTGCTCGCGTCGTGCTACCGGCGCGCGATCGAGCTGGCCGAGGAGGTCGCGGCGACGTCGATCGCGTTCCCGGCGATCAGTTGCGGCATCTATCGCTATCCGGCTGAGGAAGCCGTCGAGATCGCGGTCGGCACCGTTGCCGAAATGTTGCCGCAGGCGCCGAACCTCGCACGCGTGGTGTTCGCGTGCTTTTCTCCCGACATCTACGACCTGTATCGCGCGCGGCTCGCACGGACGTGACGCGTCCCGCGGGGCGCGCTGCGCCGTGCAGGCGTCAGGCGCCGCCTTCGAAGCCGGCCTGGCGCCACGCCTCGAACACGACCACCGCGACCGTGTTCGACAGGTTCAGGCTGCGATTGTCCGGCCGCATCGGCAGGCGCACGCGCTGTTCGTTCGGGAAGCGCTCGAGCAGCTCGGCGGACAGGCCGCGCGTTTCCGAGCCGAACACGAACCAGTCGCCGGGCAGGAACGCGTGATCGTGGAAGCGGCCCGAGCCGCGCGTCGTGAACGCGAACATCCGCGCGGGATCGGGCGTTTCCGCCGCGACGAACGCATCCCAGTCGCGGTGCACGCGCATCTGCGCATACTCGTGATAGTCGAGGCCCGCGCGGCGCATCCGCGCGTCGTCGAGCGGGAAGCCGAGCGGCTCGATCAGGTGCAGGCGCGCGCCCGTGTTGGCGCACAGGCGGATCACGTTGCCGGTGTTCGGCGGAATTTCGGGGGCGACTAGGACGACGTTGAACATGTTTCGGTCTGGCTGGGCCGGCCGGGACGGCGCAACGCGCGCTCCCGGCCGGCCGGTTCGTGGCGGCCGCCGCCGTGTCCGGGCGGCTGGCCTCTCTATCTAATTAATCCCTGGCGGTGCGCAGCGCAACCAGATTCGTCACGCGCGCGGCGCCCGCCGCTTTCAGCGCGTGCGCGGCGGCCGCAAGCGTCGCGCCGGAGGTCATCACGTCGTCGACCAGCGCGACGTGGCGGCCGGCGACGCCACCCGCCACCGCGAATGCCGCCATCACGTTGTCGCGCCGCGCGTGCCGGTCGAGCCGCGACTGCGGCGCGGTGTCGGCGACGCGCGCGAGCAGCACCGCATCCGCGCGCACGCCGAGCCGCCGCGCGAGCGGACGCGCGATCGCCCACGCCTGGTTGTAGCCGCGCGCGACGAGCCGCCGGTGCGACAGCGGTACCGGCGCCACCAGGTCGAAGCCGCCGGCGCCGGGCGTATCGTCGATCAACCGGGCGAGCCGCGCCGCGAATTCGGTGCCGAGCGCGAGTTGCCGGTGAAACTTCAGGCCGCGCGCGAGCCCGTCGAGCGGTGCGCGGTAATCCGCCAGCGCGAGCGTCGCATCGAACGGCGGCGGCGCCGTGCGGCACGCATCGCAACGGTATGCGGTAACGCGGCCGGCGCGAGCGCCACGTAGCGGGGGCGAACGCGATGGCCCGATGCCCAGCGGCAGCGCGCAGACGTCGCAGCGCAGCCGCGCTTCATTCCAGTACGCGGCGTCGCAAGCACCGCAAATCACGCCGTGTGACAAATTGCCGCACAGTGCGCAGCGATTCGGCAGCGCGACCGCGATGACGCGCGCTGCCAGCGCGCGAACCTGCGACAAAGCGACGCGCATCGTGCGCGGGGCGGAACGGCGGATCATTGCAACACTCCTGACACCCCGCCTCAATGAAGCCTGCGGGGCGAGCGAGTATACTTCGGGCTCTTCGCCAGTGTGCCCGACATGTCCCCAGCTTCGACTTCAACCGGCCGTCCGGCCAATGACGCAAGGCGCCTGCGGCGGATCTTCGACCGCCGTGCCGCCACGTTCGATGCGGTCGCGTTCCTGCCGCGCGAGATCGCGCAGCGCATGAACGAGCGCCTCGAATACATCAAGGTGAGCCCCACGGCCGTGCTGGACGCGGGCTGCGGCCCGGGCGACGACCTGCCGGCGCTGCGCGCGCGCTTTCCCGAGGCGCCCGTGTTCGGCGTCGACCTGTCCGGCGCGATGCTCGCGCGAGCAGGGCAGCGCGAGGTCGAGCAGACGAGCTGGCGCCGCTGGCTGCCGGCCTCGCTCGGCCGCGCACTGGGCCCGCGCGGCCCGCGCGTCGCGCAGGCCGATTTCGCCGCGCTGCCGTTTCCCGGCGGCGCGTTCGACCTGATCTGGTCGAATCTCGCCCTCCACTGGCATTCGCGCCCGGACGCGGTGCTGCCCGAATGGCAGCGCGTGCTGCGCGTGAACGGGCTGCTGATGTTCAGCACGCTCGGCCCCGATACGCTGCGCGAACTGCGCGCGGCCTGCGCGGACGCCGAAGCGGCGCTGGGCATGGCGCCGCCCGCCGCGCGCGTGATCGATTTCGTCGACATGCACGACCTCGGCGACATGCTCGTCGAGAGCGGCTTCGAGATTCCGGTGATGGATCAGGAAGTGCTGACCGTCACCTACAAATCCCCCGACTCGCTGCTGGCCGACGTGCGCCGCTGGGGCGCCTATCCGTTCGACCGCGAGGCGCCGCAGCGCGCGACGCGGCGCTTTCGCGCGGCGCTCGGCGACGCGCTGGAGGCCCGCCGGCGCGAGGACGGCACGATTCCGCTGACATTCGAAGTGATCTACGGCCACGCGTGGAAGGCCGTGCCGCGCACGACTGCCGAAGGGCACGGGATCGTGCGCATCGAGGACATCGGAAAGGGGCGTCCGAAGAATCGGTAAAGCGGTAAAGAGGGGTTTTGTTATGTCTGAAATTAGCGGCGCAAAGCGGGGTCGAATTGGCGCCTAAAATGGCCGGAAAGCTTGTCGCGCTTGGCTCGCGGGCCGATAGTCGCTTGCTTGTGGATGCCATTGAACCCGCCTATAATGCGTCAGCTTGTCGTCCCGGGGTCCCCGCAATACGGGCCGACGAGTCCGATGCAGGCATGCATCGCATGCCATTCGCGTGAGGCGGCGATGGAAGCAGCGAGGGTGTTGGCGGAGACGACGAACGGCGAGCCGGTCCTCGAAGACTGGCTGATGAAACGCAACTGTTCGGCGTCGCCGCGCCAGTTCGTGCTGTTTTATGCGTCGCTCGCGAGCTTCTCGCTGGTGATCGCGACATTGCTGATGTGGCGGGGGGCTTGGCTCGTCATGCCCTTCACCGGAATCGAGTTGCTGGCTGTGGGTGTCGCATTTGCGATCTATGCTCGCCATGCGGTCGATTACGAACGCATCAGGCTGTATCCGCACCGGCTCGTGATCGAGCGGATGGATGCGGAGCGGCTCACGCAGATCGAATTCAACCCGCGCTGGGTGCGGGTCGAGCCGGGTGCGACGCCACGCGATCCGATTCGGCTGGTATCGCGCGGGCAGACCGTCGTAATCGGTCAGCATCTCGCGCAGTACAAGCGTGCGCAGTTCGCCGACGAACTGCGTATATCGCTCAGGCGCTGCGGCTGACGAGGCGCGGGCACCGGCGGATAGGGCCGGTCGCTTGCGACGGGGGAGGGTTTGAATGGAAATTTTGGGTAAGGATGCTATGAAAACAATCAAGCGAGCCCTCGCGGGCGTGCTGGCATGCAGCGGATTGCTCTTTGCCGGTGCCGCCCTGGCGGTCGGTGATAGCCCGGGCGGCCCCCGTGTCAACGAGATCAACTTTCAGCCGCCTGTCACGAAGATCGCCGAGGAGCTCTACGATCTCCACACGATGATGCTCATCCTGTGTACGGTGATCTTCGTCGGCGTGTTCGGCGTGATGTTCTATTCGATCTTCGCGCACCGCAAATCCAAGGGCCACAAGGCCGCCAATTTCCATGAAAGCACGACCGTCGAGATCATCTGGACGATCGTGCCGTTCGTCATCGTCGTGCTGATGGCGCTGCCGGCGACGAAGGCCGTCGTCGCGATGAAGGACACGACCAACGCCGATCTCACGATCAAGGTCACCGGCTACCAGTGGAAGTGGGGCTACGACTACGTGAAGGGCCCGGGCGAGGGCATCGGCTTCCTGTCGACGCTCAGCACCCCGCGTGACGAAGTGATGGGCAAGAAGCCGATCACCGACACCTATCTGCAGGAAGTCGACAACCCGCTCGTCGTGCCGGTCAACAAGAAGATCCGCATCATCACGACCGCGAACGACGTCGTCCACTCGTGGTACGTGCCCGCGTTCGGCGTGAAGCAGGATGCGATCCCCGGCTTCGTGCGCGACACGTGGTTCAAGGCCGACAAGGTCGGTACGTTCCGCGGTTTCTGTACCGAGCTGTGCGGCAAGGAACACGCGTACATGCCGGTCGTGGTCGAAGTCCTGTCGGATGACGACTACGCGAAGTGGGTCACCGCGCAGAAGGCCAAGCTGGCCAGCGCCGCAGTCGATCCGAACAAGGTCTACACGATGGCTGAGCTCGTCGCGCACGGCGAGGAAGTCTATAAGGCGAACTGCGCGGCCTGCCACCAGGTGAACGGCAAGGGCCTCGGCGCCTTCCCGGCCATGGATGGCAGCCCGATCGTGAACGGCCCGATCGCAGCTCACGTCGAGCGCGTGCTGCACGGCAAGGGCGCGATGCCGTCCTGGGCGTCGCTGTCGGATCTCGACATCGCGTCGGTCGTCACGTACGAACGCAATTCGTGGGGCAACCACAAGAACGACCTGCTGCAGCCGAAGCAAGTGGCCGACGCGCGTAACGGCAAGATGCCGGAAGACGCGGCGGGCGCAGCGGCAGCGGCAGCGGCACCGGCGGAAGCCGCTTCGGCACCGGCGCAGGCTGCGTCGGGCGCGGAGCAGCCGGCGGCAGCGGCCTCGGCCGCACTGTCGACGATCTACTTCGAGACGGGCAAGAGCGTGCTGCCGGCCGACGCGAAGGCGGCGATCGCCGCCGCGGCCGACTATGCGAAGGCACATCCGGACGCGAAGCTCGCGCTGTCGGGTTTTACCGACAAGACGGGCTCGGCCGACGCGAACGCCGAACTGGCGAAGCATCGCGCACAAGCCGTGCGCGACGCGCTGAAGGCAGCAGGCGTGGCGGAAGACCACATTATTCTCAAAAAGCCGGAAACGATCACGGGCGGGGCTGACGCGAAGGAAGCCCGGCGTGTCGAGATCGGCCCGGCGGCTTGACGTGTCGCTGAGTTAGTCGACGTATTCGCATTAGGAGATTCTCATGTCTAGCATCGGGCACGACGTAGCCGCGGACCACGCGCACGACGACCACGCGCACGAAATGCCGCACGGCTGGCGGCGCTGGCTGTTCGCCACCAACCACAAGGACATCGGTACGCTGTACCTGTTGTTCTCGTTCATCATGTTCCTGTCGGGCGGCGTGATGGCGCTCGCCATCCGGGCCGAGCTGTTCGAACCGGGCCTGCAGATCATGCGTCCGGAGTTCTTCAACGAACTCACGACGATGCACGGCCTGATCATGGTGTTCGGCGCGATCATGCCGGCGTTCGTCGGCTTCGCGAACTGGATGATTCCGCTGCAGATCGGCGCGTCCGACATGGCGTTCGCGCGGATGAACAACTTCAGCTTCTGGCTGCTGCCGGTCGCGGCCGTGCTGCTGGTCGGTTCGTTCTTCGCGCCGGGCGGCGCGACGGCCGCCGGCTGGACGCTGTACGCGCCGCTGTCGACGCAGATGGGTCCGGGCATGGACTTCGCGATCTTCGCGGTCCACATCATGGGCGCCTCGTCGATCATGGGCGGGATCAACATCGTCGTGACGATCCTGAACATGCGCGCACCGGGCATGACGCTGATGAAGATGCCGATGTTCGCATGGACGTGGCTGATCACGGCGTACCTGCTGATCGCGGTGATGCCGGTTCTGGCAGGCGCGATCACGATGGTGCTGTTCGACCGCCACTTCGGCACGTCGTTCTTCAACGCGGCAGGCGGCGGCGACCCGGTGATGTACCAGCACATCTTCTGGTTCTTCGGCCACCCCGAGGTGTACATCATGATTCTGCCGGCGTTCGGGATCGTGTCGCAGGTGATCCCGGCGTTCGCACGCAAGACGCTGTTCGGCTATAGCTCGATGGTGTACGCGACGGCTTCGATCGCAATCCTGTCCTTCATGGTCTGGGCGCACCACATGTTCGCAACGGGCATGCCGGTCACCGGCCAGCTGTTCTTCATGTACGCGACGATGCTGATCGCGGTGCCGACGGGCGTGAAGGTGTTCAACTGGCTCGCGACGATGTGGCGCGGCTCGATGACGTTCGAAACCCCGATGCTGTTCGCGATCGGCTTCCTGTTCGTGTTCACGTTCGGCGGTCTCACGGGCCTGATGCTCGCGATGGCGCCGCTCGACATCCAGTATCACGGTACCTACTTCGTGGTGGCGCACTTCCACTACGTGCTGGTGGCCGGCTCATTGTTCGCGCTGTTCTCGGGCTGGTACTACTGGGCGCCGAAGTGGACGGGCTGGATGTACAACGAGACGCGCGGCAAGATCCACTTCTGGGCGTCGATGATCTTCTTCAACCTGACGTTCTTCCCGATGCACTTCGTCGGTCTCGCAGGCATGCCGCGTCGCTACGCGGACTACCCGGCGCAGTTCACGGACTTCAACCAGGTGGCGACGATCGGCGCATTCGGCTTCGGCCTCGCGCAGGTGTACTTCCTGTTCGCCGTCGCGCTGCCGGCCTACCGTGGCGGCGGCGAGCTGGAAAAGGCGTCGGACAAGCCGTGGGATGGCGCGGAAGGCCTCGAGTGGACGGTGCCGAGCCCGGCTCCCTTCCATACGTTCGAGCAACCGCCGCACGTCGAGTAAGTTTCACAGTGCGTTCCGCCGCTGCCTGCCGCGCAGGCAGGCGCGGCGGGCGCCGAACCGAAGTGTCAGATGAACCGGAATCCACAAGAAAGACGAACGCCCGACCAGATCCGCGCGGGCAACAAGCGGCTCGGCCTCATCCTGCTCGTCATCGCCGCCGTTTTTTTTGTGGGTGTCGTGATCAAGCAGTGGTGGCTGTCCACTCACTGATGCAGCAACAGACGCAGTAGCGAGGAAGTTGTCGTATGTCGAAGCCGGAAGAGGGCGCCGTCGATCGCGCGTTCAATCGTTCGATGCTGGTGAAGCTCTTCGTCGTGGCCGGGCTGATGTTCGGTTTCGGCTTCGCGCTGATCCCGATGTATCGGGCGATCTGCCAGATCACCGGCATCAACAACCTGGTGCAGCGCGATGTCAGCGAGCGCGAGGTGAAGAACTCGCAGGTCGACTATAGCCGCACGGTGTCGGTCGAGTTCGATGCGAACGCGCGCGGCCCGCTCGGTTTCAAGCCGGAGCACAACAGTCTCGACGTGCATCCGGGCGAGCTGATGACGATCGTGTACGACGTGACGAACGGGCAGGGCCGGCCGGTCGTTGCGCAGGCGATTCCGAGCTACGCGCCGAAGCAGGCGACGGAGTTCTTCAAGAAGATCGAGTGCTTTTGCTTTACGCAGCAGACGCTGGCCGCGAACGAGTCGCGCAAGATGCCGGTGGTGTTCGTGATCGATCCGAAACTGCCGAAGGACGTGAAGACGATCACGCTGTCGTACACGTTCTTCGAGCTGAATACGCCGGCCACGCCGGCGCCGGCGCCGGGCAAGACCGCGGCGCAGGGCGCGGCGAAGCCGGACGCATGACGACGGAGGCGGGGGCGATGACGGAGGGCAAGCGGGGCGGATCGTTCGGCCAGGCGCTGAAAGCGGTGTTGTGGTCGTTCTTCGGGGTGCGCAAGCGGCGCGACCTGGAGGCCGACGCGACGCAGCTGAATCCGCTGCACGTGCTGATCGTCGCGTTGTTGGCAGCCGGTTTGTTCATCGGCGTGCTGATCCTGGTCGTGCGTGCCGTCGTGGGCTGAAGCCCGCGGCCACGAAGGAAGAATGCAGTGCGTGGCGCCACGGCGCCGCGTGCAGGAAGGAGCGGTGGTGGTCACGCCGCGCAAGAAATAAAGCCGGAGCGGTTTCCGGTACACAAATTGGACAGAAGTGGAGAATCAAGCATGAGCGGTCAAAACCAGACCCCGTACTATTTCGTGCCGCATCCGTCGCACCATCCGATCAGCGCGGCCATCGGCCTGCTGGTCATGCTCGGATCGGCGGCGCTGTGGATCAACGGTCACGACTGGGCGCCGTTTACGGCGCTGCTCGGCCTGCTGTGGTTGCTCTTCACGCTGTATCACTGGTTTGGCGACGCGATCGCCGAATCGGAAGGCGGTCACTACGGCAAGAACGTCGACAAGTCGTACCGCTGGAGCATGAGCTGGTTCATCTTCTCGGAAGTCATGTTCTTCGGCGCATTCTTCGGCGCGCTGTTCTATGCACGTGAAATCGCGCTGCACCAGCTCGGCAGCCTCGACTACAAGCTGATCTGGCCGGATTTCTCCGCCGTGTGGCCGAACGAAGGCCCCGCCGCGCTCGCCGGTCACTTCAAGACGATGGGCCCGTGGCCGATCCCGACGCTGAACACCGCATTCCTGCTGTCGTCGGGCGTGACGCTGACGATCTCGCACCACGCACTGCGTGACGATCATCGCAAGAAGGCGATCGCCTGGCTGGCCGCGACGCTCGCGTTCGGTATCTGCTTCCTGTTCCTGCAAGGCTTCGAGTACTACCACGCGTACAACGAACTGAACCTGACGCTGAACTCGGGCGTGTATGGTTCGACGTTCTTCCTGCTGACCGGCTTCCACGGCTTCCACGTGTTCCTCGGCGGCACGATGCTCGCGGTGGTGCTGGTGCGGATGATCCGCGGCCACTTCAAGCCCGATCACCACTTCGCATTCGAAGGCGCCGCGTGGTACTGGCACTTCGTCGACGTCGTCTGGCTCGGCCTGTACGTCGTCGTCTACTGGCTGTAAATGGAACAACGGCCCGCGCAGCAATGCGCGGGCCGTTTTCATTGGGTCGGCCGGGCAGCGTGACTGCCGGCCTTCACCACCCGGGCGCCGCCGCGACTCAGTCAGGCGGCGCTTTTGCTTGGTGCCGTGGCCGTGCGGCGAAATGCCACGGCGGCCGCGGCGGCGAATCGATCAACGCCCGATCGGCAGGCCGGTCGAATGGATCCAGCCCATCCCGTTCGCGATCAGGATGAGCAGGAACAGCGACACCGACAGCCCGACGCGGGTGGCGAGCGACCAGACCATGCGTTTCGTGTGGCCGCGGTCGTGCATCATGAAGTAGAGCGCCGAGCCCATGCTGGCAATGATGAGGACGAAGGCGATGGGAACGAGTATGTGCATGACACGAACCGGACGACGGCAATTCGAAAGGAAGAGGATAATTATCGCACTTCGCCTGTCGGCAGGTGCCGGGCGGGCCGCATGATGAAGATCCGCTGGCTGCCCGCGTTGCTGATCCTCGTCGTCGTCGCGGTCACGATCCGTCTCGGTTTCTGGCAGCGCGACCGCGCGCACCAGAAGGAAGCGCTGCAGGCGAGCATCGCGCGCTACGAGCAGGCGGCGCCCGTCGACATCGGCGCGCAGCCGATGCCGCTCGCGTCGATCGAGTTCCATCGCGTGCGTGCGACGGGCCGCTTCCTGCCCGAGCAGGCCGTGTTCCTCGACAATCGGCCGTATAACGACCAGCCGGGTTTTCACGTCGTGATGCCGTTTAAACTCACGGGCGGCGGCGTCGTGCTCGTGAACCGCGGCTGGCTGCCGCGCAATATCGCCGATCGCACGGCGATCGAGCCGTTCGCGACGCCCGCGGGCGACGTCGAGATCGTGGGCATCGCGCGCGCCGACGCGTCGCGAGCGTTCGAGCTCGGCGAAGGCGGGTCGGCGGCGCACCAGAAGATCCGGCAGAACCTGGACGTCGCCGCGTATGCGAAGGAAACGGGGCTCCCGCTGCAGCCGTTCGTGATCCAGCAGACGAGCGACGACGGCGACAAGCTCGTGCGCGACTGGCCGGCGGCGACGACCGGCGTCGAGCGCAATTACGGTTACATGTTTCAGTGGTGGGCGATGGCGGCGGCCGCGCTCGGCTTCGGCCTGTACGCCGCGCGGCGTGCGGCGAAGAAGTCGGCCGGCGCGTGAGCGCCATGCCAGGACGCGGCGCTCGCGCCGCGGGTTCGTTTCGAGAGGTCTGATTTGTCCATGCAATCTCCCCGTCAGGGTTCGGCCGCTGCGCCGATGTCGCCGGCGGCCCGCAAGCGCGGCCGCTGGATGCTCGTGCTGCTGGGTCTCGTGTGCGCCGCGCCGATGATCGCGTCGTACTTCACCTATTACGTGATCAAGCCGAAGGGCGGCTCGACCAACTACGGCACGCTGATCGAGCCGCAGCGCCCGATCCCCGCGGATCTGCAGGTAACCGACGAAACCGGCAAGACCGTGCCGCTGTCGTCGCTGCGCGGCGTGTGGCTGTTCGTGATGACCGACCGCAGCGCGTGCGACGAGGCCTGCGCGAAGAAGCTCTATTTCATGCGCCAGATCCGCGTCACGCAGGCGGGCGAGCGGCACCGGCTCACGATGGTCTGGCTGCGCAGCGATGCGGGCGCGATGCCGCAGAAGGTGCTGGACGCGTACCCCGACACGCGCCGGCTCGTCGCCGATCCGGCCGCGGTGGCCGCGTGGCTGCCGGCCGACGCCGGCACGAAGGACAGCGACCACCTCTACATGGTCGACCCGAACGGCAACCTGATGATGCGTTTCCCGAAGGATCCGAACCCCGGCAAGATCAAGGCGGACGTGACGAAGCTGCTGAAGTGGTCGAGCATCGGCTAACGCAACACGAGAGGCATTGAACCGATGGCGTATCTACTGCAACTCGGCCTGATCGGCTTCTGCATCGCGCTGCTGCCGCTGTCGTACGTGTGGGTGAAGGCCGACGACAACAAGTTTCGCAAGCTGGTGTGGATCACCACCTTCCTGACGCTCGACCTGGTGATGTTCGGCGGCTTCACGCGGCTGACCGATTCGGGGCTCGGCTGCCCGGACTGGCCCGGCTGCTACGGCACGTCGTCGCCGTTCATCGCGCACGCCGCGATCACGGCCGCGCACCAGGCGATGCCGACGGGCCCCGTCAGCATGTCGAAGGCGTGGATCGAGATGATCCACCGCTATTTCGCGATGGCGATCGGCGTGCTGATCATCGCGCAGGTCGTGATCGCGTGGTCCGCGCGGCTGCGCCGCCGCCCGCTGCACGTGTCGCCGTGGTGGCCGACGAGCCTGCTGCTGCTGATCCTCGTGCAGGGCGCGTTTGGCGCGTGGACGGTCACGATGAAGCTGCAGCCGGTGATCGTCACGATCCATCTGCTGCTCGGCCTCGCGCTGCTCGGCACGCTCGGCTGGCTCGCGGCGCGGCAGACGCCGCTGCCGTCGCATGACCCCGAAGCCGGCCGCTATCGCGCGGCCGCGCTCGCGGCGCTCGTGCTGCTGGTCGTGCAGATCGCGCTCGGCGGCTGGGTGAGCACCAACTACGCGGTGCTCGCGTGCACCGACTTCCCGACCTGCAACGGCCAGTGGATCCCGCCGATGGATTTCCAGCACGGCTTCCACCTGTGGCGCGCGCTCGGGATGACGAAGGACGGCGACGCGATCACGCAGGACGCGCTGGTCGCGATCCACTGGACGCACCGCACGTTCGCGTTCGTGGTGGTCGCGTACCTGGTCGCGTTCGCGCTGAAGATGCGCCGCTTCGAATCGCTGCGGCGCCCCGCGAACGGCGTGCTGGTGGTGGTCCTGCTGCAGTTCGTGACGGGCCTGACCAACATCGTGCTGCAGTGGCCGCTGCCGGTCGCCGTCGCGCACAACGGCGGGGCCGCGATCCTGCTGCTGCTCGTCGTCATGTTAAACTTTCGCATCCTTTCAAGCCGCCCCGGCCGTGTCGCGCAGCCTGCGCGCGACGCCGCCCCGGCGTGACCGCCCCCATGCAAAGCACCCTCTCCCAATCGCCCGGTAGCCGGTTTTCGCAGTACATGGCATTGACGAAGCCGCGTGTCACGCAGCTCGCGGTGTTCTGCGCGGTGATCGGCATGTTCCTCGCGACGCCGGGCATGGTGCCGTGGCACGTGCTGATCGGCGGTACGGTCGGCATCTGGCTGCTGGCTGGCGCCGCGTTCGCGATCAACTGCCTCGTCGAACAGAAGATCGACGCGATGATGCGCCGCACCGCGTGGCGCCCGTCCGCGCGCGGCGAGATCACGCCCCCGCAGATCCTGATCTTCTCGGCCGTGCTCGGCAGTGTCGGCGCATGGACGCTCTATACGTTCACGAACCCGCTGACGATGTGGCTGACGATCGCCACCTTCGTCGGCTACGCGGTGATCTACACGCTGCTGCTCAAGCCGATGACGCCGCAGAACATCGTGATCGGCGGCGCGTCGGGCGCGATGCCGCCGGCGCTCGGCTGGGCCGCGGTCACCGGCGCGGT
This sequence comes from Burkholderia sp. AU31624, assembly GCF_020420065.1. Taxonomy (NCBI): domain Bacteria; kingdom Pseudomonadati; phylum Pseudomonadota; class Betaproteobacteria; order Burkholderiales; family Burkholderiaceae; genus Burkholderia; species Burkholderia sp. AU31624. Next base: position 650,113 of record NZ_JAIZRT010000003.1, on the reverse strand, counting down.
GCCGGGCGACGCGTGGATCCTCGTGCTGATCATCTTCGTGTGGACGCCGCCGCATTTCTGGGTGCTCGCGCTCTATCGCCGCAAGGATTACGAGAACGCGGGGCTGCCGATGCTGCCCGTCACGCACGGCGAGAAGTTCACGCGGCTGCACATCCTGCTGTACACGGTGATCCTGTTCGCGGTCACGCTGATGCCGTTCATCTCCGGGATGAGCGGGGCCGTCTACCTGACGAGCGCGGTGCTGCTCGGCGCGGTGTTCCTCGCGTATGCGTGGAAGATCCATCGCGACTACTCGGACGAACTCGCCCGCAAGGCCTTCCGCTACTCGATCGTCTACCTGTCGCTGCTGTTCGCCGCGCTGCTCGTCGATCACTATGCACGCCCGCTGCTCGGCGTGTAACCGCACGGTTTGAACGCAATGCTCCAATCACGGTTCGGGCGCCGCGCGCGCCAAGGCTGGATGCTCGCATGCGCATTCACGGCAGCGCTGCTGCTCGCCGGATGCGACAACGCGCCGAAATTCCAGAATCTCGACATCACCGGCAACACGCAGTTCGGCAGCGATTTCTCGCTGCCCGATACGGCCGGCAAGGTACGCACGCTCGCCGATTTCAAGGGTAAGGCCGTCGTGATGTTCTTCGGCTATACGCACTGCCCGGACGTGTGCCCGACGACGATGGCCGAGCTGTCCGAAGCGCTGAAGCAGCTCGGGCCCGATGCCGCGAAGCGCGTGCAGGTGCTGTTCGTCACCGTCGATCCGGAGCGCGACACGCCGGCGCTGCTCGGCCAGTACGTGCCCGCGTTCGATCCGTCGTTCATCGGCCTGCGGCCCGCCGACGAAGCGGCACTGAAGAAGGTCACGAAGGATTTCCGCGTGTACTACGCGAAGGTGCCCGGCAAGACGCCCGGCAGCTACACGATGGATCACACGGCCGCGAGCTACGTGTTCGACCGCGACGGCAAGCTGCGCCTGTTCGTGCGCGACGGCCAGGGCCCCGGCCCGTGGGTCCACGACCTGAAGCTGCTGGTCGACTGACCGGCAGCCGCCGGGCGCCCGGCCCGGCGATCACGTGACGGCCGCCTCGCGCCGTCACGTTTTCCCCCTCTCTCTTCGTTGTTTGCATGCGCCGCCCGGGGGGCGGCGTGTCGGCCTGCGCGCGTATCGTGCAGAGGTCGTGCAGAGGTCGCGTTACGGCAGCGCGGGCACGTTGAAGCCGGTTGCGGCACGCGTGATCCGGAATTCCGTCACGCGATACGTGGCGAGCCCCTCGATGACGAACGGATCGGTATTCAGGATCGCGTCCAGTTCGTCGCGATCGATGCGGGCCGCGAGGATCACGCCGCCTTCGCGCGGCACCTTCGGCCCCGCTGCGATGAAGATGCCCTTGTCGAACTGCGGCTGCAGGAATGCGCGATGGCGTTCGAGCGCGTCGTCGATGCGCTCGAGCGATGCGGTGTAGTGAATGTCGATGACGTACATGGGTGGCCCTCGGAATGGCGCCGGCTCTTCGTGTGCCGGCTAGCCGGTCTTTTTAGCACAGCAGATGCGGACTGTCGCGCCGGCGGCCGCGGTGCGGCGCAGGGCGCGGGCGGCCTGTCGATCGCCGGTTCGCGGCGCCGGCCGTATTCAAGTTGTAAGCCTCGGTGCCGTAAATGAATGAGCAAGCGTTTGCGCGCGGCAGGCCGTTCGCGCGCAGCGTGCGCATCGACATCGACAGAGGCACGCAGATGAGCAGAATGAGTTTGAACCGCAAGCTGTGGCTCGCGCTTGCGCTGGTATGGATCGGTCTCCTGGGCGTCGGCGCATGGAGCGCGTACGAGACGCGCGCGACGATGCTCGCCGAACGCAAGGCCGGCATCGCGAATCTCGTCGATTCGGCGGCCGGCATCGTGCAGGCGTATCACGCACTCGCGCAGAGCGGTACGCTGCCGGAGGCCGATGCGAAGCGCGACGCGCTCGCGAGCCTCGCTGCGATGCGCTACGGCGATTCGGGCTACGTGTTCGTGATGGACTCGAAGCCGGTCGTGCTGATGCATCCGACGCTGCCGAAGCTCGTCAACACGCAGGTCGGCGACTATCTCGACCCGGACGGCAAGCCGCTGTTCGTCGCGATCCTGAACGCCGCGAAGGAAACCGGCAGCGGCTTCGCCGAGTATCGCGGGCGCCTGCCGCACAGCGAGACCGCCGTGCCGAAGATCAGCTACGTCACGCGATTTACGCCGTGGGACTGGAACATCTCGAGCGGCGTGTTCCTGAAGGACATCGACACCGTCTATTACCGGACGCTGCTCGGCCACCTCGCGGTCGTGTTCGTGATCGGCTTCGTGATCAGCGCGGCGATGCTGGTGATCATCCGCAACGTGCGCAGCAGCCTCGGCGGCGAACCCGACGAAGCGGCCGCGCTCGCGACGCGCATCGCGCAGGGCGACCTGACGCTGCCGGTGCCGGTTCGCGCGGGCGACCGCACGAGCATGATGGCCGCGATGCACGACATGCAGGCTCGGCTGCAGGCGACGATCGGCGGGATTCGCCAGTCGGCCGGATCGATCGCGTCGGCGAGCCGCCAGATCTCGGCCGGCAACGACGACCTGTCGCAGCGCACCGAGGAGCAGGCCGCGTCGCTGGAAGAAACCGCCGCGAGCATGGAGCAGCTGACCGCGACCGTGAAGCAGAACGCCGACAACGCGCGGCAGGCGAGCGGGCTCGCGAACAGCGCATCGGAGATCGCGCGCATGGGGAGCGACGTCGTGAACCGCGTGATCGGCACGATGGGCCAGATCGACGACAGCTCGCGCAAGATCGCCGACATCATCGGCGTGATCGAAGGCATCGCGTTCCAGACCAACATCCTCGCGCTGAACGCGGCGGTCGAAGCCGCACGCGCCGGCGAGCAGGGCCGCGGCTTCGCGGTGGTCGCGGGCGAGGTGCGCTCGCTCGCGCAGCGCAGCGCGACGGCGTCGAAGGAGATCCGCGAGCTGATCGTCGACTCGGTCGAGCGCGTGCGCAACGGGTCGACGCTGGTCGGCCAGGCCGGCACGACGATGGGCGAGATCCTGCAGGCCGTCGCACGCGTGACCGACATCATGGGCGAGATCGCGGCGGCGTCCGAGGAGCAGGCGAGCGGCATCACGCAGGTCGGGCGCGCGGTCACGCAGATGGACCAGGTGACGCAACAGAACGCGGCGCTCGTCGAGGAGGCCGCCGCGGCCGCCGCGTCGCTGCAGGAACAGGCCGCGCGACTGCGCGATACGGTCGGCGCGTTCCGGGTCGGCGGGCAGATGGGCGAGCCTGCATTCGAGACGAAGGCGGCCGGCCGGGCGGCGGTGGCGTAACGCGCTCGGGCCGATGCGCGACTCGCACAAATGCAACTAACGGCCGAATCGCGACACCCCTGCCAGCACCGCTGCGGTGCATACCCATATGAGCGGGATGTATTTCACTTCCCGCCGATCCTGTGACACCATTTGCCCCTTCCTGCGAGTCGGGGCATACCCGTATCGCGCCCCATTTTCAGTCATCCAGTAAGCAAGAAAGCGAGAAACAGATGAAGCGTCGCAGTCTCCTGAAGGTATTTTCCGTGCTGGCCACCGGTGCGGCACTGACGCTGTCGGCAGGCGCGCACGCCGAAGACAAGGTGATCAAGGTCGGCACGGTCGCCGGCCCGGATTCGGAAGTGTGGCAGCTCGTGCAGAAGGTCGCGAAGGAGAAGGAAGGCCTGAACGTGAAGGTCATCGAGTTCAACGACTACGTGCAGCCGAACGCGGCGCTCGACTCGGGCGACCTCGACGCCAACAGCTTCCAGCACCAGCCCTACCTCGACAGCCAGGTGAAGCAGCGCGGCTACAAGCTGGTCAGCGCGGGCCTGACCTACATCTCGCCGATGGGCGTGTACTCGAAGAAGTTCAAGGCGCTGAAGGACCTGCCGCAAGGCGCGAAGGTCGCGGTGCCGAACGATCCGTCGAACGAGAACCGCGCGCTGCTGCTGCTGCAGACGCAAGGCGTGATCAAGCTGAAGGCGGGCGCCGGCACGGGCGGCAACAACGCGACGGTGCTCGACATCGCCGACAACCCGAAGAAGCTGAAGATCTCCGAACTTGACGCCGCGCAACTGCCGCGCGTGCTGTCGGACGTCGACGCGGCCGTGATCAACACGAACTACGCGCTCGCCGCGAACCTGCAGCCGACCAAGGACGCGATCGCGCTCGAATCGCTGACGAGCCCGTATGCGAACCTGATCGCCGTGCGCGCGAAGGACAAGGACCAGCCGTGGGTGAAGAAGCTGGTCAAGGCATACCAGTCGCCGGAAGTGCGGGAATTCATCAAGAAGCAGTTCAAGGGCTCGATGGTCGCGTCGTTCTGAACGCCGCACACCCGCCTAACCGCTGAACGAAAAGGCCTGCATCGCGCAGGCCTTTTTCATTGGCGCGGCCGATCGACGACGGCCGCACGGTATGGCGCGTTCAACGCCGGCTCACATCTCGCCGCGCCGCGAGCAGATCGACATGATCTGCTGGATCGCATAGTTGTCGCGCACGCCCGGCAGCGACTGCACGACGCACTCGTGAAAACGCCGCTCGCGCGGCAGCAGCATCGCGTTGTTGCGATACAGCGCGTCGCACGAGCGCTGGATCAGTTGCGCCGCCGCGCCGTTGCGGCTTTCGCGCAGCGCATTGAGCATGCAGTCGTCGTATTGCGCACTGCCGTCGGTCAGTGCGAATGCTGCACCCGGCAGCGCCAGCGCGACGGCCGCGCATGCGATGACTCGGATCCCCCGTTTCATGTGCCCTCCGATGGCGTGGACTGGGTCGGCCGACAGCATAACGTAAAGCCGCGAGTGCGGCTGACGCGTTGCGCCGAGGCCGGCGGGAACCCCCGCCGGACGGGCTTCACACGCGCTCGCGCACGTCGGCGCACGCTGCAATCCGGGGCGCGATACGAAAGCGCGGAGTCAGGCGGTGGTCTGCGGAAATGGTATCCTCGTGCGTTCGCCGCTGCACGCTTTCCCGGAGCGTGCGCGGGCCGTTCGCCAGCGCGTCGCACGCATGGCGGCGCCCGCCCGACGGCGGCGGGAATCCATCATCCAGAACCGACACAATACGGGGGAGACACACCCATGAAGCGTTTCAAGACTTTCGCGATCCGTTCGATCACGGCCGGCGTGGCCGCACTCGCGCTGGCCGGTGCCGCGCACGCCCAGACCGTCAAGGTGCTGTCGATCGTCGACCACCCGGCGCTCGACGCGATCCGCGACGGCGTGCGCGCCGAGCTGAAGGCGGAAGGTTACGGCGACGACAAGCTCAAGTGGGAATATCAGAGCGCGCAGGGCAACACGGGCACGGCCGCACAGATCGCGCGCAAGTTCGTCGGCGACCAGCCCGACGTGATCGTCGCGATCGCGACGCCGGCCGCGCAGGCGGTGGTGGCCTCGACGAAGAGCGTGCCGGTCGTCTATTCGGGCGTGACCGATCCGGTCGCCGCGCAGCTCGTGAAGGGCTGGGGCGCGTCGGGCACCAACGTGACGGGCGTATCCGACAAGCTGCCGCTCGATCGCCAGGTCGCGCTGATCAAGCGCGTCGTGCCGAATGCGAAGACGGTCGGCATGGTCTACAACCCGGGCGAGGCGAACTCGGTCGTCGTCGTGAAGGAGCTCAAGGAGATCCTCGCGAAGCAGGGGATGACGCTGAAGGAAGCGGCCGCGCCGCGCACCGTCGACATCGGCCCGGCCGCGAAGAGCCTGATCGGCAAGGTCGACGTGATCTACACGAACACCGACAACAACGTCGTGTCCGCGTACGAAGCGCTCGTGAAGGTCGCAAACGAAGCGAAGATCCCGCTCGTCGCCGGCGACACCGACAGCGTGAAGCGCGGCGGCATCGCGGCGCTCGGCATCAACTACGGCGACCTCGGCCGCCAGACGGGCAAGGTCGTCGCGCGCATCCTGAAGGGCGAGAAGCCGGGCGCGATCGCATCGGAAACGAGCAGCAACCTCGAGTTGTTCGCGAACACGGGCGCGGCCGCGAAGCAGGGCGTGACGCTGTCGCCGGATCTGCTCAAGGACGCGAAGACGGTCATCAAGTAAGCCGCGGCCCGACCGCCGCGCTTGCGGGCCCGATCCGGGCCTGAACGACACCGCCGGACGGGCGGCTCCCACCCGGGGCCGCCCGTTCGCTTCGCCCGGCCGTACACGTCCGGCCGGGAAGCAACAGGATTTCCCCATCATGTCTCTGTTCTCGTTTCTGGGCGCGCTGGAGATCGGCCTGATCTTCAGCCTCGTCGCCCTCGGGGTGCTGATCTCGTTTCGCATCCTCAACTTCCCCGACCTCACCGTCGACGGCAGCTTTCCGCTCGGCGGCGCCGTCGCCGCGACGCTGATCTCGGCCGGCTACGACCCGTTCAGCTCGACCTGCATCGCGATCGTCGCGGGCGCGGTGGCCGGCTTCATCACCGGCTGGCTCAACGTGCGCCTGAAGATCATGGACCTGCTCGCCAGTATCCTGATGATGATCGCGCTCTATTCGGTGAACCTGCGGATCATGGGCCGGCCGAACGTGCCGCTCATTACCGAGCCGACCATTTTCACCGTGCTGCAGCCGGACTGGATGCCCGACTACGTGTTGCGCCCGGCGCTGCTCGCGATCGTCGTCGTGGTCGCGAAGCTTGGCCTCGACTGGTTCTTCTCGTCGCAGCTCGGCCTCGCGATGCGCGCGACCGGCGCGAACCCGCGGATGGCGCGTGCGCAGGGCATCGCGACCGGCCGTGCGACGCTCGCCGGGATGGCGCTGTCGAACGCGCTCGTCGCGCTTGCAGGCGCCCTGTTCGCGCAGACGCAGGGCGGCGCGGATATCTCGATGGGGATCGGCACGATCGTGATCGGGCTGGCCGCGGTGATCATCGGCGAGACGCTGCTGCCGGCGCGCCGGCTCGTGCTGACGACGCTCGCCGTCGTGCTCGGCGCGATCGTCTATCGCTTCTTCATCGCGCTTGCGCTCAACAGCGAATTCATCGGGCTGAAGGCGCAGGATCTGAACCTCGTGACGGCGGCGCTCGTCACGATCGCGCTGGTGCTGCCGGCGACGCGCAAGAAGCTGTTCGCGCGCAAGAACGGAGGCGCCTGACATGCTGTCCGCACAAGACCTGAAACTCACGTTCAATCCCGGCACGCCGATCGAGACGCGCGCGCTGCGCGGGCTGTCGCTCGAGATTCCCGACGGCCAGTTCGTCGCGGTGATCGGCTCGAACGGCGCCGGCAAGTCGACCTTCCTCAATGCGGTCAGCGGCGACCAGGCCGTCGATGCGGGACGCATCTCGATCGACGGCACCGATGTGACGCGCAAGGCCGCGTGGGATCGCGCGCACCTCGTCGCGCGCGTGTTCCAGGATCCGATGGCCGGCACCTGCGAGGCGCTGACGATCGAGGAGAACATGGCGCTCGCGATGGCGCGCGGTGCGCGGCGCGGCTTCCGGGCCGCGCTCGACCGGCCGTCGCGCGAGCTGTTCCGCGACAAGCTGCGGCTGCTGAACCTCGGCCTCGAGAACCGGTTGACCGACCGGATCGGGCTGCTGTCGGGCGGCCAGCGGCAGGCGGTGAGCCTGTTGATGGCGTCGCTGCGGCCGTCGCGGATCCTGCTGCTCGACGAGCACACGGCCGCGCTCGACCCGAAGACGGCCGCGTTCGTGCTGGAGCTGACCGCGCGCATCGTCGCCGAGAGCAAGCTGACGACGATGATGGTCACGCACAGCATGCGGCAGGCGCTCGACTACGGGGACCGCACGGTGATGCTGCACCAGGGGCAGGTCGTGCTCGACGTGTCGGGCGACGCGCGCAAGGGGCTCGACGTGCCGGACCTGCTGCAGATGTTCGAGAAGGTGCGGCACGAGCAGCTCGACGACGACGCATTGCTGCTCGGCTGACGGGCGGCAGGCGGGGCCGGCGCGGTGTGCAGGGTGCGCATCGTGCCGGTTGGCCGGCCGGGCCGGGCTCTGCTCGGTTCGGCCCGGCTGTGCGATTCGGTTCGCATGCGCCGCATCGGCGCCCGAGGGGTGTGGCGTCCGTCCGGGCGGTGCGAGCCGGTGATGCCGGGGCGACCCGCCGTCATAGCGTGGGCCTGCCGGCTTTTCACCCGTCTTTCATCTGACGAAATACCGGTTTCGTACCAGTACTGTGCGGCGTGGACGCATTGCCATATACTGTATATTCATACAGTTGTGGGTGGCATCATGCTCGCATCCTCCATTTCTCCCGAATCCCTTCATCCATCGCTGTGGCGCGGCTCGCAGCTCGCGCGCGGCGGCCCGCGCACGATCGAGACCGGCTTCGCGCCGCTGTCGGCCGAGCTGCCGGGCGGCGGCTGGCCGGTCGGCGGGCTCGTCGAACTGCTGGCCGCGCAGCCGGGCTGCGGCGAGATGCGGCTGCTCGCGCCTGCGCTCGCGCACACCGTCAGCGCCCGGCGCCCGCTCGCGCTCGTCGCGCCGCCGCAGTCGCCGCATGCGACCGCGCTCGCCAGTCTCGGCGTGCCGGCCGACGCGCTGCTGTGGCTGCGCGCCGGCAGCCGCACGGATGCGTTGTGGGCCGCCGAGCAGGCACTCAAGACCGGTTGTTGCGGCGCGCTGCTGCTGTGGCAGGACGCGCGGCCCGATGCGCTGCGGCGCCTGCATCTCGCGGCCGCGCGCACGGGCGACACGCTGTTCGTGATGCTGCGCCCGCTGTCGGCCGAGCGGCAACCGTCGCCGGCCGTGCTGCGCGTCGCGCTGTATCCGGTGCCGGGCGGCGTGTCGCTCGACATCGTCAAGCGGCGCGGCCCCGCCCGCAGCGAGCCGCTCGTGCTCGACCTGCCGTCGCCCATCGTGGAGAGCCGCTATGCGCGTCTTGCTCGGCATCCATCTGCCGCGCCTGCCGCTCGACGTGTGCGTCGCGCTTCCGTCTGACGGCGAGGCGGGCGAGGCCGGCAGCGCAGGCAGTGCGGTACTCGAGCAGGGTGTCGTGCTGATCGCCGACGCGGCCGCGCGCCGGCAGGGCGTGCGCGCGGGCATGAAGCGCGGCGGCGTGCTCACGCTCGCGCCGCATACGCAGCTCGTCGAACGCGACCCCGCGCGCGAGGTCGATGCGCTGCGCGCGGTCGCGCTCGCGTTGCTGCGCTTCTCGCCGTGCGTCGCGCTCGGCGACGAAGCCACGCTGCTCGTCGACGTCGGCCCGAGCCTGCGCTTGTTCGGCGGGCTGCCGTCGCTGTGCCGTCAGGTACGTGCGACGCTCGCGGCGCTCGGCTATGCGGCGCGCCTGTCCGCCGCGCCGACCGGGGGCGGTGCGTGGCTGCTCGCGCGTGTGTCGGCCCGTGCGCGGATCCGGCGCCGCGTCGCGAGCCCGGCCTCGCTTGTCCGCGCGCTTGACCGGCTGCCCTGCGTGCTGCTGCCCGATGCGCGTCCGTATGCGGGCTGGTTCGACGGGCTCGGTTGCCGCACGCTCGCCGATCTGCGCGGCCTGCCGCGCGCGGGGCTGCAGCGCCGTTGCGGTCCCGCGTTGCTGGTTGCGCTCGATCGTGCGTATGGCGACGCGGTCGAGCCGCTTGCGTGGATGGCGGTGCCGCCCGTGTTCGACGTGCGGCTCGAATTGCAGGAGCGCGTCGAATACGCGGAAGCCGTGTTGTTCGTGGCGCGGCGGCTCGTCGTGCAGCTGTGCGGCTGGCTGGCCGCGCGGCACCTGTCGCTGGCCGCGATGACGTTCGATCTCGAACACGAGCGCGGCCGCCAGGCCGTGCCGCCGACGCCGCTCGAGCTCGCGTTCGCGTCGCCCGTGCGTGACGAGGCGCATTTCATGCGGCTGCTCGGCGAGCGGCTCGCGCGCGTCGAGTTGCCGGCCGCGGTGATCGCGGTGCGTCTGAAGGCCACGCGCGTCGAATCGGTCGCGCCGCCGGCCGACGATCTTTTCCCCGAGCCGGGCGGCACGCGCGAGACGCGCGCGCGGCTGTTCGAGCTGCTGGTCGCGCGGCTCGGCGCGGACAACGTGCTGCGCGCGGCGCCCGTCGCCGATCACCGGCCCGAGGCGGCGAACCGCTGGCTGCCGCTCGATGCGCAGGCCGGCAAGCCGGCTCCCGGGCCGCCCGCCGTGCCGCCGAGGCCAGCCTGGTTGCTGGCGGAGCCGCTGCCGCTGTTGATGCGCGGGGAGCGGCCGGTATTTCATACGCCGCTGAGGATGATGTCGTCGGTGGAGCGGATCGAGGCCGGGTGGTTCGACGGTCAGCTCGCTGCGCGCGATTACTGCGTCGCGCAGGACGAGGCCGGCGCGTGCTACTGGGTGTTCAAGGAGCGGGCGGGGAGCGAGGCCGAGCCGCGCTGGTTCCTGCACGGCCTGTTCGGGTGAACGGTGATGGTTGCGGAATTCAGCTGGCTGCCCGATTACGCGGAGTTGTTCTGCCGTTCGAACTTTTCGTTCCTGCATGGCGCGTCGCATGCGGAGGAACTGGTCGAGCGCGCGGTCGAGCTCGGCTATCGCGGGATTGCGATCACCGACGAATGCTCGCTTGCAGGCGCGCCGCGCATGCACGTCGCGGCGAAGGCGAAAGGGTTGCCGCTCGTCATCGGGTCGTATTTCGACGTCACGCCGGATGAAGTCGCGCCTGGCCACGATCCGGGCCCCGGCGCGTTCGGGCTCGTGTTGCTGGCGCAGAATCGCGAGGGCTACGGCAACCTGTCCGAGCTGATTTCGTGGCGGCGGATGGCATCGCCGAAGGGGACTTACAAGCTGACGTCGCGGATGCTGTCGGCGCCGCCTGCCGAGTTTGCGCATTTGCGCGGGATGCCCGACTGCTTCGCGATCCTCGTGCCGACGTATCCGGTGCGTGCTGATGTACTCGATGCGCAGGTCGCGTGGTTTCGCACGACGTTCGGCGAGCGGGCGCGGCTGGGGCTCGTGCAACTGCAGCGCGCGCTGGACGGTGCGCAGCGCGAGGAGATTCGTGCGGCGGGTGAGCGGCGTGGCGTGCGTGTCGTCGCGCTGGGCGACGTGACGATGCACCGGCGCTCATGCAAGGAGCTGCAGGACGTGATGACGGCGATTCGCGTCGGCATGCCGGTTTCCGAGTGCGGGTATGCGCTTGCGCCGAATGCGGAACAGCATTTGCGTGGGCGGAACCGGATCGGGAATCTGTTCTCGCCGGAGGAGATTGCGCAGACGTGCGCGATTCTCGATGCGTGTCCTTTCGAACTGGATTCGCTGCGCTACGAGTATCCCGACGAGATCGTGCCGAAGGGGCTCACGCCGACGAGCTATCTGGAGCAGGAAACCATGGCCGGGGCGGCCACACGCTATCCGCAAGGTGTGCCGGAGAAGGTGTCGAAGCAGATCCGATATGAACTCGACCTGATCGCGCAATTGAGTTACGAGCCGTTCTTCCTGACCGTCTACGACATCGTCAAATACGCGCGCAGCCAGAACATCCTGTGCCAGGGGCGCGGCTCGGCGGCGAACTCGGTCGTCTGCTTCTGCCTCGGCATCACCGAGGTGAATCCCGAGCAGAGCACGATGCTGTTCGAACGCTTCATCAGCGCGGAGCGCGGCGAGCCGCCCGATATCGACGTCGACTTCGAGCATCAGCGCCGGGAAGAGGTGATCCAGCATATCTACGAGAAGTACGGACACAACCGCGCAGCACTCGCAGCCGCCGTATCGACCTATCGTCCGCGCGGCGTGCTGCGCGAAACCGGCAAGGCGCTCGGCGTCGATCCGATGCTGGTCGATCGCGTCGCGAAAGCGCACCGCTGGTTCGACGGTAGCCGCGACCTGCTGCAGCAATTCTCGACGATCGGGCTCGATCCCGAGACGCCGCTCATCCAGGCATGGGCCCGGCTCGCCGCGCGGCTGCTGAACTTTCCGCGTCACCTGTCGCAGCACTCGGGCGGTTTCGTGATCAGCCGCGGCAAGCTCACGCGGCTCGTGCCGGTCGAGAATGCGGCGATGGACGGGCGGCGCGTGATCCAGTGGGATAAAGACGACCTCGAATCGCTCAAGCTGATGAAGGTCGACGTGCTCGCGCTCGGCATGCTGTCGGCGCTGCATCGCGCATTCGACATGCGTACCGCGTGGCGCGGGCCGCCGGAGCCGGATGGCGAGCCGTTCACGCTGAAGCATATTCCGCAGGATGACAAGGCGACTTACGACATGATCTGTCGTGCCGATACGGTTGGCGTGTTCCAGATCGAATCGCGCGCGCAGATGTCGATGCTGCCGCGCCTGCGCCCGGAGACTTACTACGATCTGGTGATCGAGGTGGCGATCGTGCGGCCGGGGCCGATCCAGGGCGGGGCAGTGCACCCTTATCTGAAACGGCGCCAGGGACTCGAAAAGGTCAGTTATCCAAAGGAGGACCTGAAGCCCGCGCTCGAGCGTACGTACGGCGTGCCGATCTTCCAGGAGCAGGTGATGCAGATCGCGATGATCGCGGCAGGCTTCACGCCCGGCGAGGCGGATGAACTGCGTCGCGCGATGGCCGCATGGAAGCGCAAGGGCAATCTCGAGAAATATCACCGCAAGATCGTCGACGGGATGCGCGAGCGCGACTATCCGCCCGACTTCGCCGAACAGATCTTCGAACAGATCAAGGGCTTCGGCGAATACGGTTTCCCCGAAAGCCACGCAGCCAGCTTCGCGAAACTCGCGTACGCCAGCAGCTGGCTCAAATGCCACGAACCGGCGATCTTCCTCGCTGCGCTGCTGAACAGCCAGCCGATGGGTTTCTACCCGCCGTCGCAGCTCGTGCAGGACGCGAAGCGGCACGGCGTGCAGGTGTTGCCGATCGACGTGACGCAAAGCAACTGGGAAGCATCGCTCGAAGCGCTGCCCGATCAGCCGCCGCCGCACGGCCAGCCGGCCGTGCGGCTCGGCCTGTCGCTCGTGCGGGGGCTCGGCGAAGCCGCCGCACGCCGCATCGAAGCCGCGCGCACGGCGGCCGGCCGGTTCGACAACGTCGACACCCTCGCACGCCGCGCGCAACTCGAACGCCGCGATCTCGAAGCGCTCGCCGCCGCGAACGCGCTTGCGACGCTCGCCGGCCATCGCCGCGATGCGCTATGGCAAGCGGTTGCGGCCGCCCCCGAACGCGACCTGCTCGCGACCGCGCCGATCGACGAAGTGGAGAAGCCCGCGCTCGGCGCGCCGTCGGAAGCCGACGACATCCTCGCCGACTATCACACCACCGGCCTCACGCTGAACCGCCATCCCGTCGCGCTGCTGCGGTCCGAACTGCGCGCGCGGCGGCTGTCGTCCGCGGCCGAATTGCACGACCGCCCCGACGGCCGGCTCGCGCGTGCGTGCGGGCTCGTGACCGCGCGGCAGATGCCGGGCACCGCGAAAGGCGTGATGTTCATGACGCTCGAGGACGAAACGGGCTGCGTGAACCTGATCGTCCGGCCCGAGCTGCTCGCGCGGCAGCGCCGCGAAACCCTCGATTCGCGGCTGCTTGCCGCGTCCGGCGTGTGGCAGGTCGCGAGCGACGTGAGGCACCTCGTCGTGCAGCATTTCGAGGATCTGACGCCGCTGCTCGGCGGCCTGCGCACGTCGAGCCGCGAATTCCACTGATTCCACTGACGCAACCGGCGCGCGCCGCCGAACGCGCGGTGCCTCGCCACCCGTGCATACCAGTTGGCCAAACTGGTTCTATCCAGATCTCATATTCGCGCCCAAAACCCGGCCGAACCGCGTACTGGAACTGTCCCCTTGCATACCAATCCGGGTAAATCCCTACCCCGTACTTCGTTGTAAACAAAGGGTTTGTGAGAACTAAAACGCTTGCCGGGCAAGGCTTCCGGCGATTTCGGCGCCACTAATACCAGTTCGTTGACTGGTATTATGGTGGTTATATAATGCCCTCACTTTCGACGGCCTGAGGTCGTCGTCCGACACCCGGAGGCACATGGAAACCGGCTGGTCCGAACTGGCGCCCGATCCCCTCAGCGATACGCCGCTCTATCTGCAGCTCGCCCGCAACCTGGCGAGCGCGATCCACGCCGGCGCGTGGCGGGCCGGCGAGGCGCTGCCGTCGGAACGGCTGCTGTCGGTGTCGGTCGGCGTGTCGCGGATCACGGCCCGTCGCGCCCTCGCGCTGCTGGTCGAGCAGGGGCTGATCAAGCGGGCGCGCGGCGCGGGCAGCTTCATCACGCCGCGCGTCGCCGATCCGCTGTCGCGTCTCGTCGGCTTCACCGCGAAGATGCAACAGCGCGGCTTCGTGCCCGATTCGGTGTGGCTGTCGCGCACGCTGCGCGCCGCAAACCGCGACGAGATCACGCGGCTCGGCCTCGCGCCCGGCGCGACGGTGGCGCGGCTTGAACGGCTGCGCCGCGCGGACGGCATCGTGATGGCCGTCGAGCACTCGACGCTGCCGGCCGCGGTGGTGCCCGATCCGCAGGTGCTCGGCGCGTCACTGTACGAATACCTCGAAGCGCGCGGCATGACCGTCGTGCGCGCGCTGCAGCACTTTCGCGCGGCGAACGCGACCCACGCGATCGCGAAATGGATGGCGGTGAAGCCGGGATCGGCCCTGCTGGTGATCACGCGGATCGGCTACGGCGCCGACCAGCGCGCGATCGAAGTGAGTGAAACGTATTGCCGCGACGATTACTACGACTTCGTCGCCGAACTGAAACGCTGACGCGCGAGACTGCCCGCGCGCGACACGCGTGAAGCAACGACACGGATTTGCAAATCACGACGCGGATGCCCGCGTCACCAGATCATCAAGAGAACGTCATGCTGACTGGAAACATCCTTACCCCCGACGGCTGGATTCACGGTTCGCTCGATAGCGAGAACGGCCGCATCACGACCCTCGACGGCAAGCCCGTCGATCCCGCGAAGAACGACGCGCCTTACATCCTGCCCGGCTTCATCGACCTGCACGTGCACGGCGGTGGCGGTGCCGACGTGATGGAAGGCGGCGACGCGATCGAGACGATCGCCCGCACGCACGCGCAATTCGGCACGACGAGCCTGCTCGCGACGACGATGACCGCGCCGCGCGACGAACTGATGCAGGTCGTCGCGAACCTCGGCACCGTCGCGCGCACCCGCACGCCGGGCGGCGCGCGTGTGCTCGGCGTGCACCTCGAAGGCCCGTACATCAACCCCGGCAAGCTCGGCGCGCAGCCCGACGCGGCCGTGTCGGCCGTGCTCGACGAAGTGCTGAAGTACCTGTCGATCGCGCCGATCCGCGTCGTCACGCTCGCGCCGGAAATCGCCGGCCACATCGAGATCATCGGCGAGATGGCCGCGCGCGGCGTGCGCGTCCAGCTCGGCCATTCGCTCGCGACCTACGACGACGCGGTGGCCGCGCTCAAGCACGGCGCGTGCGGTTTCACGCACCTGTTCAACGCGATGTCGCCGCTGCATCACCGCAACCCGGGCCTGGTGGGGGCGGCGCTTGCCCACGCCGAATACGCGGAAATCATCCCCGATCTGCTGCACGTCCACCCGGGCGCGATTCGTGCTGCGCTGCGCGCGATCCCGCGCCTGTACGTCGTGACCGACAGCACGTCCGCAACGGGCATGCCCGACGGCGAATACCGGCTCGGCAGCCAGCACGTGACGAAGTGCCTCGGCGGCGTGCGCCTCGCCGACGGCACGCTCGCCGGCAGCACGCTGACGATGGACCAGGCGCTGCGCAACCTCGTGTCGCTCGGCCTGCCGATCGCCGACGTGTCGAACCGGATGTCGCGCTACGCGGCCGACTACCTTGGCGTCGCCGATCGCGGCCGCCTCGAGCGCGGCGCATGGGCCGACCTCGCGGTGTTCGACCGCGACCTGAACCTCACCGCGACCTACGTCGAAGGAGAATCGATTGTCGAATATGCTTAAGGAAGCGCGCGAGTCCGCCCAGGTCGTCGCCGCGCAGATCGCCGACACGACGCGCGTCGAAGCGCTCGCCGGCCAATTGCTCGATCACCCGCCGGCCGTCGCGCTGACGGTCGCACGCGGCAGCTCGGATCACGCCGCGAGCTATTTCGCGAGCCTGACGATGAGCCGCCTCGGCGTGCCGGTCGCGTCGCTGCCGATGTCGGTCGCGACGCTGCAGCAGGCGCCGCTGAAGGTGCAGGACCAGCTCGCGATCGCCTTCTCCCAGTCGGGCAAGAGCCCCGATCTCGTCAATACGATGGCCGCGCTGCGCGAAGCCGGCGCGCGCACCGTCGCCGCCGTGAACGTGCTGCCGTCGCCGCTCGCCGACGCGTGCGAGCACCAGTTGCCGCTGCTCGCCGGCCCCGAACTGTCGGTGGCCGCGACGAAGAGCTATATCGCGATGCTGTCGCTGTCCGCGCAGATCGTCGCGTACTGGCAGCGCGACGCCGCGCTGATGACCGCATTGCGCGGCCTGCCCGACGTGCTCGCGCAGGCCGGCCAGCTCGACTGGTCGCAGGCGGTGGCCGCGCTCGCGGGTGTCGAGCGGATGATCGTGATCGGCCGCGGCCTGGGCCTCGCGATCGCGCAGGAAGCCGCGCTGAAGCTGAAGGAAACGTCCGGCATCCAGGCCGAGGCGTTCTCGAGCGCCGAAGTCCGTCACGGCCCGATGGAGCTGATCGACCGCGACTATCCGCTGCTCGTGTTCGCTCCGCCGGGGCCCGAGCAGGCCGGCCTGCTGCAGCTTGCCGCGGACATGCGCGCCCGCGGCGCCGCCGTGCTGCTCGCGGCGCCCGCCGGCATACCCGGCGCGACGCTGCCGCTCGCGCAGTCCGCCCATTCGGCGCTCGACCCGATCGCCGCCATTCTTTCGTTCTACGTGATGGCGGCGGATCTCGCCGTTGCGCGCGGCCGCAATCCCGACACGCCGCGCCACCTGAACAAAGTCACCGAAACGCACTGATAGCCGAGACCGCCGATGAGACGCGCCGAGGAGTCCCAGTTGAAGAGCCCCACCCACGATCAGATCGTCCTGCTTAGCCCCATGACGGGGCCGATCGTCGCACTGGCCGACGTGCCCGATCCGGTGTTCTCCGGCGGGATGTTCGGCGACGGCATCGGCATCGACCCGCTCGCGGGCCAGCTCGTCGCGCCGTGCGCGGGCGTCGTGTCGCATCTCGCGCGCACGGGCCACGCGGTGACGATCACGACGCCGCAAGGCGCGGAAGTGCTGCTGCACATCGGCATCGACACGGTCGAGCTGAACGGGCAGGGTTTCATCGCGCACGTCGAGGCCGGCGCGCGTGTCGAGGCCGGCACGCTGCTGATCGAGTTCGACCAGGATGCGGTGGCGCGCAGCGCGCATTCGCTCGTGTCGGTGATCGCGATCGCCAACTCGGATGCGTTCGAGGTGGTCGACCGCGCGAGCGGTTTCGCGACGGCCGGCGAGACCCCGCTGCTCGCGCTGCGCGGCAAGGGCGAAGCGGCCGCGCAGGCGGCACAAACCGGCGCCGCGGCGCAGAACGAAGTGCGCCGTGAAATCGTGCTGGCGCAGCCGGGCGGCCTGCATGCGCGGCCGGCCGCGCGGGCGCGTGAAGCCGTGCGCGGGTTCGACGCGACCGTCGACGTGCTGTTCGACGGGCGCAAGGCGTCGATCGCGAGCGTCGTCGGCCTGCTCGGCCTCGGCGCCGGCGAAGGCGCGACGGTCGAACTGGTCGGCCGTGGCGCGCATGCGCAGCAGGCCGTCGATGCGGTCGAGCACGAGCTGCTGCGCGAAGCGCACGGCGAAGTCGAGGAGAAACCGGCGCGGCTGAGGTCGCCCGCGCCCCAGACGGTCGCGCGCAACGTCGGTGCCCCCATCGACCCGAACACGCTCGCAGGCGTGTGCGCGGCGCCCGGTATCGCGGTCG
This sequence comes from Burkholderia sp. AU31624, assembly GCF_020420065.1. Taxonomy (NCBI): domain Bacteria; kingdom Pseudomonadati; phylum Pseudomonadota; class Betaproteobacteria; order Burkholderiales; family Burkholderiaceae; genus Burkholderia; species Burkholderia sp. AU31624. The sequence continues at coordinate 632,328 of NZ_JAIZRT010000003.1, read as the reverse complement.
GCACGCTGGTGCGTCTCGACGCTGCGGAAATCGTGCCGCCCGAACAGGCCGCCGGCACGCCGGCCACGGAAAGCCGCCAGCTCGACCAGGCGCTGAAGGCCGTCGACGCCGAACTCGACGAAACGGTGCGCAATGCATCGGCGCGCGGCGCGGTCGGCGAAGCGGGCATCTTCGCGGTGCACCGCGTGCTGCTGGAAGACCCGACGCTGATCGACGCGGCGCGCGACCTGATCAGCCTCGGCAAGAGCGCGGGCTTCGCCTGGCGCGCGACGATCCGCACGCAGATCGACACGCTGTCGAAGCTCGACGATGCACTGCTCGCCGAACGCGCGGCCGACCTGCGCGACATCGAGAAGCGCGTGCTGCGCGCGCTCGGCCATACGAACGGTGCGGCACGTGCGCTGCCCGACGAAGCGGTGCTCGCGGCCGAGGAATTCACGCCGTCCGACCTGTCGTCGCTCGATCGCCAGCGCGTGACCGCGCTCGTGATGGCGCGCGGCGGCGCGACGTCGCACGCGGCGATCATCGCGCGGCAGCTCGGCATTCCGGCGCTGGTGGCGGTCGGCGATGCGCTGTACGCGATTCCGGACGGCACGCAGGTCGTCGTCGATGCGAGCGCGGGCCGGCTCGAACACGCGCCGACCGCGCTCGACGTCGAACGTGCGCGGCACGAGCGCCAGCGCCTGGACGGCGTGCGCGAGGCGAATCGGCAATTGGCCGGTGAAGCGGCCGCGACGGTCGATGGCCGCGCGATCGAGGTCGCCGCGAACATCGCGACGCTCGACGACGCGAACACCGCGGTCGACAACGGCGCCGACGCGGTCGGCCTGCTGCGCACCGAGCTGATGTTCATCCATCGCCAGGCCGCGCCGACGGTCGTCGAGCACCAGCAGAGCTACCAGTCGATCGTCGACGCGCTGCAGGGCCGCACGGCGATCATCCGCACGCTCGACGTCGGCGCCGACAAGGAAGTCGACTACCTGACGCTGCCGCCTGAACCGAACCCGGCGCTCGGCCTGCGCGGCATCCGTCTCGCGCAGGTGCGCCCCGATCTGCTCGACGATCAGCTGCAGGGCCTGCTCGCGGTGAAGCCGTTCGGCGCGGTGCGCATCCTGCTGCCGATGGTGACCGACGCGGGCGAGCTCGTGCGCCTGAAAAAGAGCATCGACGAATTCGCGCGCGTACTGGGCCGCACCGAGCCGATCGAAGTCGGCGTGATGATCGAGGTGCCGTCGGCCGCGCTGCTGGCCGACCAGCTCGCGCTGCACGCGGACTTCCTGTCGATCGGCACCAACGACCTGACGCAGTACACGCTCGCGATGGACCGCTGCCAGGCCGACCTGGCCGCGCAATCCGACGGCCTGCATCCGGCCGTGCTGCGCCTGATCGACATCGCGGTGCGCGGCGCCGCGAAGCACGGCAAGTGGGTGGGCGTGTGCGGCGCACTCGGCGGCGATCCGCTGGCGGTGCCGATCCTGGTGGGCCTCGGCGTGACCGAACTGTCGGTCGACCCCGTATCGGTGCCGGGCATCAAGGCGCGTGTGCGCCGTCTCGATTACCAGTTGTGCCGTCAGCGCGCGCAGGATCTGCTCGCGCTCGATTCGGCACAGGCGGTAAGGGCAGCAAGCCGCGAGGTCTGGCCGCTCGACTGAGCGTCGACGGCAGGTTCGCGACCGGTTTCAAGACGAAAGCAATTAGGTCAACGACGATTAATGACGAGACAAGGATTGGAGGACTGAATGAACGGGAATCCGTTTCTGAAAATACAGGGCCTGGGCCGGGCGCTGATGCTGCCGATCGCGGTATTGCCGGTCGCCGGCATCCTGCTGCGACTCGGCCAGCCGGACGTGTTCAACATCAAGATGATCGCCGACGCCGGCGGCGCGATCTTCGACAACCTGCCGCTGCTGTTCGCGATCGGCGTGGCGGTCGGTTTCGCGAAGGACAACAACGGCGTGGCGGCGCTCGCGGGCGCGATCGGCTATCTGATCGAAACCGCGATCATGAAGGACATCGATCCCAAGCTGAACATGGGCGTGCTGTCCGGGATCATCGCCGGTGTGGTCGCAGGGCTGCTGTACAACCGCTACAAGGACATCAAGCTGCCGGACTACCTCGCGTTCTTCGGCGGCAAACGGTTCGTGCCGATCATCACGGGGCTGGTCTGCGTGGTACTCGGCATCGCGTTCGGGTACGTGTGGCAGCCGGTCCAGCATCTGATCGACGCGGCCGGCCAGTGGCTGACGACGGCGGGCGCGATCGGTGCGTTCGTGTTCGGCTTTTTGAACCGACTGCTGCTCGTCACGGGCCTGCATCACATCATCAACTCGCTCGCATGGTTCGTGTTCGGCAACTTCACGCCGCCCGCCGGCGGCGAGATCGTGCACGGCGACCTGCACCGCTTCTTCGCGGGCGACCCGACCGCGGGCACCTTCATGGCCGGCTTCTTCCCGATCATGATGTTCGGCCTGCCGGCCGCGTGTCTCGCGATGCTGCACGAAGCGCCGAAGGAACGCCGTGCGATGGTCGGCGGCCTGCTGTTCTCGATGGCGCTCACGTCGTTCCTGACCGGCGTGACCGAGCCGATCGAATTCAGCTTCATGTTCCTCGCGCCGGTGCTGTACGTGATCCACGCGGTGCTGACGGGGCTGTCGCTCGCGATCTGCCAGATCCTCGGCGTGAAGCTCGGCTTCACGTTCTCGGCCGGCGCGATCGACTATGTGCTGAACTACGGGCTGTCGACGAAGGGCTGGATCGCGATCCCGCTCGGCATCGCGTACGGCGCCGCGTACTACGGGCTGTTCCGCTTCTTCATCCGCAAGTTCAACATGGCCACGCCGGGCCGTGAGCCGGCTTCGGCCGACGCGGCCGCGGAATCGTACGCATCGGGCGGCTTCGTCGCGCCGGCTGCAGGTGCCGCTGCGGTTGCCGCTGCACCGCGTGCGCAACGCTACATCGCCGCGCTCGGCGGGGCAGGCAACCTGTCGGTCGTCGACGCGTGCACGACGCGCCTGCGCCTGACCGTCGTCGACCCGGAGAAGGTCTCGGAGCCGGAACTGAAGTCGATCGGCGCGCGCGGCGTGCTCAAGCGCGGCGGCAACAGCGTGCAGGTGATCATCGGGCCGGAGGCCGACATCATTGCCGACGAAATGCGTGCCGCCATCGGCAGCGGCGCGGCAGGCGCGGCATCGACGGCGACGGCCGCCGCGGCACAGCCCGTCACGGGCGCGGCCGCCGGCCCGCTCGATCCGGAGCCGACGCGCTGGCTCGCGGTGTTCGGCGGCGCGACCAACGTCGTGTCGCTCGACGCGGTCGCGACCACGCGCCTGCGGGTGGTCGTACGCGATCCGTCGGCGGTCGATCGCGATCGTCTCGGTGCGCTCGACGTCGCATGGGTGTCGCTCGACACGTTCCACATCGTCTGCGGCAACGCGGCGGCGCGCTATGCCGAACAGCTCGGCGCGCGCCTGCCGCCATCGGGCAGCGGGGCGGCCGCACAACCGGCCTGATGCTGATGCGATGAAGCCGATCCGATCCGCGCTGCGGGTTCGGGCCGGCTGGTAAAACGAAAACGGCTTGCGATGCGTCGCAAGCCGTTTTTCTTTGGTGCGGGTGATGGCGCGATGCGTTCGCCTGCGTCGCGCCGTCGCTCAGCCCTGCAACCGCTCAGCCGTTCACGGATTCGTCAGCGTGAAGGTCGGTTTCCGGTAGCCGACGCCCGCCCGGTCGAGCTTCGGCAGTTCGCGTTGCGTGAGCAGCGTCGCGAAGCCGGCCCAGTCGCGCTGCAGCGCGGCCGTGTCGACGTGATGCGTGTCGCCGCGCCTGAAGCGCACGCCGGCCGCATACGGCAGCTCCCAGTCGGCCCGGTGCCATGCGCGCTCGGCCAGCGCGAGCAGCCGCGGATAGGCCATGTATTCGAGGAAGGTGTCGTTGCGCATCACCTCGCCCCACGCCTGCCCCTGCATGCCTTCGATGCGCGGCGCGGCGCCCGTGCCCGTCACCTCGAACGTGTTGCCGTCACGGTCGCCCATCACTTCGGCGTTCTGCGGCAGGTTCTCCGGCGCGAGCGAGAACACCTTGTACTCGTCCGTCGCATGCGAGCCCCAGTAGTAGCCGCGCTCGCGCGGGTTCAGCGTGTACGGGAAGTCGAAGTACAGGTAGTCGGGCAGCGCGAGCACCGTCAGGTAGCCCTTGCCGCTCAGGTCGCGTGCGCTGTCCGATGCGCCCCAGAAGATCGTGTCCCACAGCGACACCATCACGTGGCGCGTGCTGAAGTCCTGCGGCCCGTTCGCATGCTTGATGCCGTCCTGCCACGCGGCCATCGTGTCGATCCCGTTCGCGCTGACCGCCGCGCTCACCTGTTGCGCGAAACGTGTCGGCAACTCGTCGATCGACTTGATCTCGCCGCGCTTGAGCAGTGCCGTGCATGCGGGCGAACGTGCCCACGGCTTGTCCTGCGCGGCGAGGTCGATGCGCCCCTTGTTCGGATCGGTGCCGCTCAGCGGCTGGAAGCCCCCGCCGAGGAAGATGTTCTTCGCCTCGTCGCCGCCGTAGTGCCAGGTGTGCAGCGGCGCCTGCGCGTCCGCATGCATCGCCGCGATCTCGCGGATCACCTTCGACGCGAAATTGAGCGCGCCCGGCACGCACGGGTTCAGGTCGCTGCGCCGGTCGTAGAACTGCACCGTCGTCAGGTTCGACGTGTCCTGCGGATCGAGCAGCCGGTATGCGTTCGCTTCCTGCTCGCGGCCGGCCGCATGCAGCCGCTTGTAGCGTGCCTCCATCGTCACGACGGCCGCCCGCGCATGCGCGGGCATGTCGATCTCGGGGATGATCTCGACGAAATGCGCGGCCGCGTAGCGCACCAGCGACACGTAGTCGTCGCGCGTCAGGTAGCCGCCGCCGGAGCGGTTGTCCGGGCCGGAGCCGAGCTGCGGCAGCAGGCAGCGTGTCTCGCTCGGGTCATGGCAGCGGCGCCCCCCGATCTCGGTGAGTTCGGGCAGGCCGGGAATCTCGATGCGCCAGCCCTCGTCGTCGGACAGATGCAGGTGCAGGCGGTTGAGCTTGTACGCGCTCATCTGGTCGATCAGCCGGCGCAGCGTCGCCGGGTGCTTGAAGTTGCGTGCGAGATCGACGTGCATTCCGCGATGCGCGAAGCGCGGCGCATCCTCGACGAGCATCGCCGGGATCGGGCCGCCGCCGGCGGGCGCGAGCGAGTAGAGCGTCTGCACGCCGTAGTAGACGCCGGCACGATCGTACGCTTCGATGAACGCGCCGCGCGGCCCGATCGCGAGCCGGTAGCCGCCCGGCGTCGCGATGTCGGCCGGCAGCCGGCGCGGCGCGACGGCGCCCCACACCGGCACGCGTGCGCCGTCGAGCCCGAGTGTCGCCGCGCGCTCGCGCAGCGCCGCGACCTGCGCGTCCGGCAGGTTCGGCAGCGTGAGCTCGACGCCGCGCAGGTCGAGCGTGCCGGGCAGCGGCTGCTCGCGCTTCACGCTCGGCAGCGCGCGGCTCGCGTCGGGCCGCGCGGCGACGGGCGGCGCATTGCCGGTCGAGTTGTTCTGCGCGTCGGCCGGCAGCGATTCGACGTAGCGCAGTTCGTCGTCGGTGTCGTTGTAGCGGAGCACGGCGGGCGGCGCGCCGTCGACGACCACGTACGGGCGCGGGATCACGTCGCTGTAGCGCAGCAGCCAGTATTCGGCGACGAACGGCAGCTCGATGCGCTCGCCCTGTGCAAGCCGCACCGAGCCCGGTTGCGGCGTCAGTTCGTACAGGTCGCCGGTGAGCCGCCGCAGCGCGAAGCCGGGGCGGTCGATCCGCAGCAGGCGGCGGATGCTGTGCAGGTAGAGCTTCCAGCCGCCATCTGCGATCGCCTGGTGGCCGCGGTTCTGCAGGATCAGGCGGCCGGTCGCGCAGGCCGCGCCGTCGGCGCCGAGATCGGCGCACGGCACGCCGGCCGCGGCCGCGTGATTGTTGTCGACGGCGACGCGCAACGCGAGGCCGTTCGACAGCCGAGCCGCGAGCTCGGCCGGCGGCACGGGGGGACGGACGGCGCCGGCCGTCGCGACCGCCGCGCTCGACGCCGGCGGCGCGCCGAGCGCGACCGGCGACAGCGCCACGATCTGCAGGCCGGCAAACAGGGTGGACAAGGTTCGGTTCATGCGGACTCCTGAGACAAAAGGGGGCGTAGCGGCGTCACGGGATGACGTCGCTGCGAACGGGTCTTTCAACGGAGCTGCGGGGACAACAGGGTGCGCGGGCGATGCGGCGGCCCCGCGCGAAGTCGGCACGCGGGCGCGTGCGTTACGGAACGGGGGGCGGGCAGGCGTGCCGGTCGGATCGGCGCGGGCGGGTGCGCGTCTTCATCGGCGGCGCACGGCAGCGGCTGCTGCTGATGTGGATGCCGTGACGACGTGCGCATGAGCAAAGGCGCGCGCGCGACCTGCGCGGTCGATGACGGCGACCGTCGCCGACGACGCACAACCGGCCGCCGCGTGCCGACGACGAGACGGCGCGCCAGCGCGCGCCACATACAGGATTCGCATGTCTCCCCCACCCGGAAGGATTCGGCCTGTCAGCGGCCGTGTCCAAAGATCTTATGAAACCTTTTATTGGTATTCAAGTGGTATCAATCTGGCGCTAAATTGGCATCGCTCCGTCGGGCACGTCCAGCCGGCGAGGGCGAAAAAAAACCTCGCGCGAGGCGAGGTTCCTTCGGGACGGCGGCGGCGCGCTCGGCCGCGCGCGTCAGTCGTGGCGAACGCGTGCTTCCTGCGTCTTCTGCCGCGCTTCGAGCCACATCGCATTGACGATGCCGAACGACAGCGCGACGCCGATACCGAGAATCCAGCTGAAATACCACATGATCCGACTCCTTGCGAAACGGTGGGCGAGGGCGCGTGCGCGCCCCGGCCCGGTTCAAAGCATCAATACATCGAATGCTTGTTCTCTTCGAGCACCTCGCGCGTGACCTTGCCGCGCATCACGCGATACACCCAGCTCGTGTAGAGCAGGACGATCGGCAGGAACACGATCACCGCGAACAGCATCACCTGCAGCGTCATGTGGCTCGACGTGGAATCCCACACGGTCAGGCTGCTGCGCGGGTCGAGCGACGACGGCATGATGAACGGGAACATCGAGAACCCGGCGGTCAGGATCACGCCGGTGATCATCAGGCCCGTGCAGAAGAACGCCGTCTTCTCCTGCTTCGAACCGGCGAGCAGCAGCGCGATCAGGCCACCCGCGATCGCGACGACGGGCGCTGCGATCATCCACGGGAATTCGCCGTAGTTCGCGAGCCACAGGCCCGAGCCGGCGGCGACGTCCTTGAGCAGCGGGTTCGCGACGGTGTCGGTCGGTGCGGCGTGCGTGATGTGGAAGCCACCGATGGTCGACGCGACCAGCACGCCGGCCAGCACGAACAGCACGACCGCGAGGAACGATGCCACGCGCAGCGCGACCGACGCACGGCGCGCGATCACGCCGTCCGTCTTCATCTTGATGAAGGCTGCGCCGTGCGCGACGAGCATCGTGAGGCTGACGAGCCCGCACAGCAGCGCGAACGGGTTCAGCAGCGCCCAGAAGCCGCCGTAGTAGGTCACGCGCAGGTCGCTGTCGAACTTGAACGGCACGCCTTGCAGCAGGTTGCCGAACGCGACGCCGAACACGAGCGCCGGCACGAAGCCGCCGACGAACAGGCCCCAGTCCCAGCCCGCGCGCCAGCGCGGGTCAGGGCGCTTGCTGCGGTAGTCGAAGCCCACCGGCCGGAAGAACAACGCGAACAGCACGAGCAGCATCGCGAAGTAGAAGCCGGAGAACGACGCCGCGTAGACGAGCGGCCAGGCCGCGAACATCGCGCCGCCGGCCGTGATCAGCCACACCTGGTTGCCTTCCCACGTCGCGCCGACGGTGTTGACGATGATGCGGCGCTCCTCGTCGGTCTTGCCGAGGAACGGCAGCAGCGCGGTCGCGCCCATGTCGAAGCCGTCGGTGACGGCGAAGCCGATCAGCAGCACGCCGACGAGCAGCCACCAGATCAGCTTGAGAGTTGCATAGTCCATAGCGATTCCTTGTTCCGTTTCAGGTGCGTGCTCACGCCGTGGCGCGCTCGCTGGCGGCCGCGATTTCGTGGTGATAGCGGCCGGTATGCAGCGACGACGGGCCGAGGCGCGCGTACTTGAACATCAGCTTGATCTCGATGACGAACAGCGCGGTATAGAACAGGATGAAGCCCGCGAGACTCAGGTACAGGTCGCTCGGCTGCAGGCTTGACGCGGACAGGTGCGTCGGCAGCACGCCGGCGATCGTCCACGGCTGGCGGCCGAGCTCGGCGACGATCCAGCCGAATTCGATCGCGATCCACGGCAGCGGGATCGCCCACACCGCATAGCGGAGGAACCAGCGGCGGTTGTCCTGCAGCAGTTCGCGGCGCGCGCAGAACCAGAACGCGGCGATGAACGTCGCGACGAACAGGAAGCCGAGGGCCACCATGATCCGGAACGAGAAGAACACGGGCGCGACCGGCGGGATCGTCTTCTTCGCGGCGGCCTTGATCTGCTCGGGCGTCGCGTCGACCACGTTCGGCGTGAACTGCTTGAGCATCAGCCCGTAGCCGAGATACTGCTTGTGCTGGTCGAACAGGGCGCGGGTCGCGTCGCTCGTGTCGCCCTGCTTGATCTTCTGCAGCGCGCCGTACGCGACCATGCCGCTCTGGATGTGCTCCTCGCTGTGCTTCGCGAGCTCGCGCAGGCCGATCACCGGTTCGTCGATCGAGCGCGTCGCGATCAAGCCGAGCGCGTACGGGATCTTGATCGCATAGTCGGTGCGCTGTTCTTCCTGGTTCGGGATGCCGATCAGCGTGAACGATGCGGGTGCCGGCTGCGTTTCCCATTCGGATTCGATCGCGGCGAGCTTCATCTTCTGCACTTCGCCGGTCGTATAGCCCGATTCGTCGCCGAGCACGATCACGCAGAGCGTCGCCGCGAGGCCGAAGCCGGCCGCGACCGCGAACGAGCGCAGCGCGAAGTCGACGTCGCGCTTCTTCAGCAGGTACCACGACGACACGCCGAGCACGAACATCGCCGCCGACACATAGCCGGCCGACACCGTGTGCACGAACTTCACCTGCGCGACCGGGTTGAACAGCACGTCGAACAGGCTCGTCATCTCCATGCGCATCGTCTGGTAGTTGAACTCGGCGCCGACCGGGTTGTTCATCCAGCCGTTCGCGACGAGGATCCACAGCGCGGACAGGTTCGAGCCGAGCGCGACGAGGAACGTGACCATCAGGTGCTTGACCTTCGACAGGCGGTTCCAGCCGAAGAAGAACAGGCCGACGAACGTCGATTCGAGGAAGAACGCCATCAGGCCTTCTACCGCGAGCGGTACGCCGAAGATGTCGCCGACATAGTGCGAGTAGTACGACCAGTTCGTGCCGAACTGGAATTCGAGCGTGATGCCGGTCGTCACGCCCATCGCGAAGTTGATCCCGAACAACTTGCCCCAGAACTGGGTCATGTCCTTGTAGACCTGTTTGCCGGTCATCACGTAAACCGCTTCCATGATGACGAGCAGCCAGGACAGGCCGAGCGTCAGCGGCACGAACAGGAAGTGGTAGAGCGCCGTGATGCCGAACTGCAGACGTGACAGATCGACGACTTCACTACTTATCATGGTGGTCTCCCTCGGTAGATGCAGGCGCCGGTACCGAGAGCAGCTTCTCGGCGACGGCGGCAGGCGGCAACGACATGTGCTCGGCCTGCGGATGATTGAAGAATGCGTATTTGAGCGACATCAGGAGGATCAGCTTGACGATCAGCACCAGGGTGATGTCGCGGGCGAGGGTTGGGCCGCGTGCCCACGCGGCGATGCGCGCGCGCCAGCCGATCGTACCGGCCGGCCGCGCGGGAGGCGGCGCAGGCTCTTTATTGATCGAGATCAAGGCGAATATCCTGAATCGATTTAAGTCTGATTTGGGGCGACTTTACGTCGGATTTATGACGGCCGTGAAGCTGTTTTAATCCTTTTGCGCCTGACATGCCAATTTTAAAAGGACGGCTTTCCGATGCCGAGTGCTGCGCTGCGGCAGACCGTCGCGAAACCCGGGCCGAAACTTGAGGCAGATCAAGGTTATGCGGAAGGGGCCCCCAAACGGCCTATTACCTGACGAATCAGGTCAATTAATCCGCACTGAAACGCGCCGAAAAACGAACGAAGCAGCGAATGAAAAGCAGTGGAAAAGACGGGCGAAAAAAAACCGCTGCCGGTCGGGCAGCGGTTTTTGATGAGGCGCTCTAAATCGCAGCGATTTACGCGTATTCGGCGAGGGCGGTGCGCATCTTTTTCATCGCGCTCGCCTCGATCTGGCGGATGCGCTCTGCCGACACACCGAACTCGGCGGCGAGATCGTGCAGCGTCGAGCCGCCCGAGCCGTCGTCGTCGACGTGCAGCCAGCGCGCCTCGATGATGCGGCGGCTGCGCGCGTCGAGTGCGCCGAGTGCCTGCGCGATGCCGTCCGTCTGCAGCGTGTCGCGCTGACGCGCGGCCAGCACGGCGGTCGGTTCGTTGTGCGAGTCGGCCAGGTAGGCGATCGGCGCGTACGACTCCTCGCCGTCCTCGACCTGCCCTTCGAGCGCGATGTCGCCACCCGACAGGCGCGTTTCCATTTCGGTCACGTCTTCGCGCTTGACGTTGAGTTCCTTCGCGAGGCCGTCGATTTCCTCGGGCGTCATTGCCTGCAAGCCCTTCTTGTGGCTGCGCAGGTTGAAGAACAGCTTGCGCTGCGCCTTCGTCGTCGCGACCTTCACCGTGCGCCAGTTGCGCAGGATGTACTCGTGAATCTCGGCCTTGATCCAGTGGATCGCGTACGACACCAGGCGCACGTTTTGCGCCGGGTCGAAGCGCTTCACCGCCTTCATCAGGCCGATGTTGCCTTCCTGGATCAGGTCGCCGTGCGGGAGGCCGTAGCCGAGATAGTTGCGCGAGATCGACACGACGAGCCGCAGGTGCGACAGCACGAGGCGGCGTGCCGAGTCGAGGTTGTTGCCTTCGCGGAATTCGGTCGCGTACTGGCGTTCCTCTTCCGGCGTCAGCAGCGGAATGCGATTGACGGCCTGGATATACGCGTCGATGTTGCCAAGCTGGCCCGGCAACATCGATTGGGCTGCGAGCGCCAGCGAGCCTGCCGATGCGGCCTTGGCCGGCGTGGGGCTCAGGGTGTTCGGGAGGGTCAGGGCGTTGCTCACTAAAAAACTCCTTTGGAATCAGGGACAAACCCCCGGTCTCGGATGAGATTCCGGGAGCCATCTTAGCACTCCCGGAAACCGAGTGCTAATTCCTTAGAGCAAGCGTGGGCATCGGAGTTCCCGCTTTTTCTATCGAGCAAGTCGAGTCGATAGTCTATTCTGCGACAGAGAGGGCGAAGCGAAGTTCCGTAAGCCGTTGTTTCTGATGGTAATCGGTAGACGATTTCAATTTTTGTCGTTTTGGAAGCAAGCCATTTCGCTTTGTGATGCCGATCCGAAAAGTCCTTTACCATACCATTCAGTTCGCTTGAGCCGGCCGAAGCGGCTGGCTCCATTCAACCCACAAAGTTGGAGTGACAGATGAACAATAAGAAGAATCGCCGGCCCCGCAGCCGGCTGGCGCTGCATGCGATGCTGGCGGCGTCCCTTCTGGGCGGATCGGGTGCGGCATGCGCGGATCGATGGGGGATTCAGGCGGGCGGCGGTTTTTCGGATCGCCGTGGGGTCGACAAGGCCGATCTCGGCGTGGTGTGGGATCCGGGCTGGAACTGGTGGGAAATCGGCGGCTGGCACTTCGCGTTCGTCGTCGAAGGGCATGCCGGCTACTGGCACACGGGCGGCAACGTCCACAGCAGCATCGGCGAATTCGGCGTGACGCCGATGTTTCGTTTCATCAAGAGCGCCGGGGAGATCCGCCCGTTCATCGAGGCCGGCGGCGGCGTGAGGCTGCTGACGCACCCGACGATCTCGGATCACTTCTCGTTGGGGACCGCGTTCCAGTTCGCGCCGACGGCGGGGGTGGGCGTGCAGTTCGGCCAACGGCAACAGTATCAGGTCGGCTACCGTTTTGAACATGTGTCTAACGCGGGTATCAAAGAGCCGAATCCTGGTATAAATTTCCACCAGTTCTACTTGCAGTACAACTTCTGATCCGCACGCCCGCGCACGGCGTGCGCGTTGCCGAGGAGTCAGGCGATGGCGAAGGTGGTCGATGCGATCCGCGCGCTCGAGCGCGATCGGTTCCGGGCGATGGTGGACGGGGACGGCGAGGCGCTCGACACGCTTTTGTCGGACAAGGTGTTCTTCGTCCATACCAACGGCAAACGCGAAACCAAGCAGCAGTTCATCGACGCCATCGTCGCCGGCCGCCGCCGCTATCGCCAGATCGAAATCCAGTCGCAGGACGTGCTGCCCGTCGGCGATGAAACCTGCGTCGTCACCGGGCGCGCGTTGATCGAGATGGAAACGAACAACGGCGGCCTGGTCTTCCCGATCGCCTATACCTCCGTCCATACCCACGAACAGGGCCGCTGGAGCCTGTTCGCGTGGCAGGCGACGCGGTGCGCGACCGAGACGTGAGCGCGTGTGGCGCTCCTTTTCATGTCCCGACCGAAGCGGCCTTCTGGGCCGCTTTTTGCTGCCTCGTGCGGCGCGGATCGCGCGGCGCACGGGCAGTCACGCCCCGCTCGCTGACGTTTGAACCCTGAAACGGAACCTGCCGCTCAGGCCGCCGCGCGGCGATCCGCGCAGTGCCAGGCCGAGCGGTTGATCGCGCTGACGACCGCGTCGAGCGCGGCGCTCGCCGCATCGGCGTGCAGGCCGACGCCGTGCCGCAGCGGCGCATCGCCGACCCGGCAGCCGACCGATACCGCGATTCGTCCGTCCGTCGTGCGGGCGTGTTCGCACGACGCGACGTCGATCGCCGCGCCGGCAGCCGCCGCGAATGCCGCGGCCAAACGTCGCACGGTCTCGTCGGGCGTCGTATCCGCCGCGGGCGCTGCCGCGATCTCGCGGTTCTGCCAGCGTGCGCCGTTGCCGTGTCGCGCGGCCGGCCCGTCGGTGTCGAAGAATTCGCGCGCGAACAACGCGCAGATCGCGTCGCCCGTCACTTCCTCGCCGGACGCGTCAGCGAGCGTCTGCACCGCATGGCTGAATTCGATCTGTACGCGGCGCGTCGGCGTGAAGCCCATCCCGCGTTCCAGCAGGAACGTCGCACCGCCCTTGCCGGACTGGCTGTTCACGCGGATCACCGCGTCATAGCTGCGGCCGAGGTCGGCCGGGTCGATCGGCAGGTACGGCACTTCCCAGGCCGCGTCGGGGCGCTGCTGCGCGAAGCCCTTGCGGATCGCGTCCTGGTGCGAGCCCGAGAACGCGGTGAACACGAGGTCGCCCGCGTACGGATGGCGCGGATGCACGGGAATCTGGTTGCAGCGTTCGACGACGCGGCGCACCGCGTCGATGTCGGAGAAATCGAGGCCCGGATCGATGCCCTGCGTGTAGAGATTCAGCGCGAGCGTGACGAGATCGACGTTGCCGGTGCGCTCGCCATTGCCGAACAGGCAGCCCTCGATGCGGTCGGCGCCCGCGAGCAGCGCGAGTTCGGCCGCCGCGACCGCGGTGCCGCGATCGTTGTGCGGATGCACGGACAACACGATGCTGTCGCGGTACGCGAGGTTGCGGTCCATCCACTCGATCTGGTCGGCGAACACGTTCGGGCTCGCGGCTTCGACGGTGGCCGGCAGGTTGACGATCATCTTGTGATCGCGGGTCGGTCGCCAAGTCTGCGCGACTGCGTCGCAGATCTCGCGCGCGAACGTCAGCTCGGTCATGCTGAAGGTTTCCGGCGAGTACTGGAAGGTCCACTGCGTGTCGGGGCGCGCGGCGGCGTGCTCCTTGATGATGCGCGTGCCGTCGATCGCGAGCGCCTTCACGTCGGCCTTCGACATCCCGAACACGATACGGCGGAACGACGGGCACACCGCGTTGTACAGGTGCACGATCGCGCGCGGCACGCCTTCGAGCGAGTCGAACGTGCGGGCGATCAGGTCCTCGCGCGCCTGCACGAGCACTTCGATCGTCACGTCATCGGGAATCCGCTTGTCGTCGATCAGCTTGCGGACGAAATCGAAGTCGGTTTGCGACGCCGACGGAAAACCGACTTCGATCTCCTTGAACCCGATCGCGACCAGCATCTCGAAGAACTCGAGCTTCTGCTCGATGCTCATCGGCTCGATCAGCGACTGGTTGCCGTCGCGCAGGTCGGTGCTCATCCAGACGGGCGCGCGCTCGATGGTGCGCGACGGCCATTTGCGGCCATTGAGGCGGACGGGCTCGAACGGACGGTACTTGTCTTGCGGATTGCGCTGCATCTTCTGGACCTCGGGTCTCAAGTCGCGAGCGAAGACGGGCGGCATGGGCGACGGTTGGCGCTGCCTCGCTCCGCGGCACGTGAACGCGCTGCGGATGCGGATGATCTTCGCGAGTCGGCCGACGGATAGACGGACGAATGCTGACGACTTCGGGTTGTAAAAACTACGAGAGGGGTACTGCGAGGAACTGCTGGGAGGGACCGTGCGGACAGCACACGGCGCTACGAAAGCCTTAGGCTAGTCGTAGCGATAGCGGCCGCGCTAGGCGGCCGGAGGTAATTCGGAGGGTGTTCGGAAAGGAACGCATGACGGCAACTCTATGCCAGGATGCGCTCGCGTGTCAAATGCCCCGCAAGCGGGGCCGGTTCGCGAGCGTGCCGTCAGCGTGCGATGCGGGCGATCTGCACGATCGTCGCGACCTGTCGGGCGACCGTGTCGGGCACCGGCACTTCGCCGCGCAATACGGCGTCGGTCCATGCGGCCGTCGTGGCCGCGTCGCGCGATTCGGGCAGGGGAACCGGGGGCGCATCGGTCGACGAGCGTTCGGCCTCGATCAGCGTGTCGCACGCGCCGTCGTGCAGCCAGTCGACCTGCACCTGGCGCCGCGTGTCGGCAACGGCTTCGCCCTCGGTGCCGCGTGCCAGCAGCGCGCCGCCGAGCGCGGCATCCGGATGGTCGCGGAACAATTGCGCCAGGCTGTCGCGGTACGGCGGGTGCGTGTAGTTGACGAGCCGCAGGCCGGCCGGCGCGAACGGCTGCAGGATCTTCACGAGCGTGTGCGTCGAGTTGCGCACGCCGAGCACGCTGCGCATCGACAGCAGGCGTGCGATGCGCGGCGCCAGCACCTCGATCGACGCGAACGCGACGCGGCGCTCGGCGAGCATGTCCTCGATCGCATCGTGCGAAGCCGACGGTGCGAGCGATAACGCCGAGAAAATCTCGGCGCTCGTCACGCGGCCCGGATCCTGCTCGACGCCATGCACGAGCACCGGCACGCCTTCGCGCGCGAGCAGCAGCGCGAGCAGCGGCACGAGGTTCGGCTGCTTGCGCGCGCCGTTGTAGCTCGGGATCGACACGGGGCGGAACGCGGCATCCTGCACGTGCACCGGCTCGAACGACGCCTGCGCGGCGGCGAGCATCGCGGCCAGCTCGTCGGCGGATTCGCCTTTCAGCCGATAGGCGATCAGGATCGCGCCGAGTTCGATGTCCGACACGCGCGCGTCGAGCATCGCGCGGTAGAGCTCGAACGTGTCCTCGGCGGACAGCGCGCGTGCGCCGTGCGGGCCGCGGCCGATTTCCTTGATGAAGCGGGCGCACGGGAACGGAACGGCGGCGGGATCGTGGGAAGCGGTCATCGGGGCGTGGGGCGGGCGGCCGGCATCGGGCCGCGCTGTGAGCGGTGAGGAATGCCCCGAGTATCGCACGGGTGCGGCTGCCGCCAGGCGGGGCCGCGCGGCGCGGCGCGCTACACTCTGATTCCCGGCGGTGCGCGCCGGCTGCGCCGCGCCCGTGCCGTCGCCGGCCGAATACGACTACGAGAGACATCCCATGAAGCTTTACAGCTATTTCCGCAGTTCCGCGTCGTACCGCGTGCGGATCGCCCTGAACCTGAAGCAGCTGCCGTTCGACTATGTCCCCGTGCACATGCTGCGCGACGGCGGTGAGCAACTGAAGGACGCGTACCGCGCGCTGAATCCGGATGCGGTCGTGCCGACGCTGATCGACGGCGACGCGACGCTGCAGCAGTCGCTCGCGATCATCGAATATCTCGAGGAAACTCATCCGGAACCGGCGCTGCTGCCGAAGCAGCCGGTCGATCGCGCGTATGTACGCGCGGTCGCGCTGCAGATCGCGTGCGAAATCCATCCGCTCAACAACCTGCGCGTGCTGAAGTACCTGAAGCACACGCTGAAGGTGCCCGAGGACGCGAAGAACGCGTGGTACCGGCACTGGATCGAGGCCGGCTTCGAGACGCTCGAGACACGTCTCGCGAGCGATCCGCGCACCGGCAAGCTGTGCTTCGGCGATACGCCGACGCTTGCCGACGTGTGCCTCGTGCCGCAGGTGTTCAACGCGAACCGCTTCTCGATCGACACGACGCGCTATCCGACGATCCAGCGGATCGTCGACCATGCGTCGACGCTCGATGCGTTCAAGGCCGCCGAGCCCGGCGCGCAGCCCGACGCCGAATGAGCGTGGTGCGCCCGGCATGCATGACCGGGCGCGCATGAAAAAGGGCGCCCGAAGGCGCCCTGTGCGATGCGTGCCCGCGGTGTTCAGCCGAGCAGCGCGTCCGCGAATTCGACCGCGCTGAACGGCTGCAGATCCTCGACCTTCTCGCCGACGCCGATGAAGTAGACCGGCACCGGGCGCTGCCGCGCGATCGCGGCGAGAATCCCGCCCTTCGCGGTGCCGTCGAGCTTCGTGACGATGAGGCCGGTGAGGCCGAGCGCGTCGTCGAATGCCTTCACCTGCGTGAGCGCGTTCTGGCCCGTGTTCGCGTCGATCACCAGCAGCACTTCATGCGGCGCGCCGTCGTGCGCCTTCGAGATCACGCGCTTCACCTTCTTCAGCTCTTCCATCAGGTGGAGCTGCGTCGGCAGGCGGCCGGCCGTGTCGGCCATCATCACGTCGATCTTGCGCGCGCGTGCGGCGCTGACCGCGTCGAAGATCACCGCGGCCGGATCGCCGCTTTCCTGCTGCACGACCGTCACGTTGTTGCGCTCGCCCCAGACCGCCAGTTGTTCGCGCGCGGCCGCGCGGAACGTGTCGCCCGCGGCCAGCAGCACCGACTGGTCGAAGCTCTGCAGATGCTTCGCGAGCTTGCCGATGCTGGTCGTCTTGCCGGCGCCGTTCACGCCGGTGATCATCATCACGAGCGGCTGCGCGCGGCCGAGCATCAGCGATTTCTCGAGCGGCGTCAGCAACTCGACGAGCAGGTCGTGCAGCGCGGATTTCACCTCCTGCGGGTCGGTCAGGCGGCCCGTGCGCACCTTTTCGCGCAGCGCGCCGAGCAGGTACTCGGTCGCGTCGACGCCCGCGTCGGACATCAGCAGCGCGGTCTCGAGCTCCTCGTACAGATCCTCGTCGATCTTCGTATTGACGAACACGCCGGTGATGCTCGAGCCCGTCTTGGCGAGCCCCGTTTTCAGGCGCGCGAGCCACGATTTCTTCGCGGTGGCGTCCTGCAGCGGCGGCGGGACGATTTCGACCGTCTCGACGACTTCGTCGCGGCCGTCGTTGGTCGGCGTGACCGTCATCACGACGGCCGGCGCGGCCGGTTGCGCGGGCGCTTGCGGCACGGCGGCCGCGGGCGGGGCCTCGACCGCGGGCGCATCGGACGGCTCGTCCGTTTGCTGCGCGTCGGCCGATTGCGATTCCGCCGGATCGGGCTCCTGCGTTTTCTTGAATCGTTTGAAGAAGCTGAACATGGTCTGACGTCGGGAAGAGGGCGGGCCGCCGCCAGGGGCGGGCACCGGACGGGCCGTTCTGCGTTCGCGCGGGCGCGGCGCACGGCGGCCGAAACCGTGCATTTTATCAGTGCGGCGTGGCGCTCGCGCCAGTGCGCATCGCCGCTGTGGTAACGTGCGCCTGTTTAGCGGTGCGCCCCCGCGCGCGCCCGGTCCCTCCGTCGTCGATATTCCGTATGTCCCGTTCCTCTCCCGGCCGCCCGGCGGCCCCTTCTGGCCGCGGCAAGCCGCACACGATCCGCATCATCGGCGGTGACTGGAAACGCACGCCGCTCGCGGTGCTCGATCTCGACGGCCTGCGGCCGACGCCCGATCGCGTGCGCGAGACGCTGTTCAACTGGCTCGGCCAGGATCTCGAAGGCCGGCGTTGCCTCGACCTGTTCGCGGGTACCGGCGCACTCGGTTTCGAGGCCGCGTCGCGCGGCGCGGCGAGCGTCGTGATGGTCGAGCGCCATCCACGCGCGGCGCAGCAACTGCGTGCGATCAAGGACAAGCTCGGCGCGCGTGCGGTCGAGGTCGCGGAGGCGGACGCGCTGCGGCTCGCGGCCGGGCTCACGCCGGGCGCGTTCGATGTCGTGTTCCTCGATCCGCCGTTCGACGATCTGGCCGCGCTCGAGCGCGCGATTGCGCTGGCGGCGCCGCTCGTCGCGGCCGGCGGCGCGCTGTACGTCGAGACGGGGGCGGAGCTCGATCCGGCCGCGCACGACGCGCTCGCCGGCTGGGAGGTCGTGAAGCACGGCAAGGCCGGTGCGGTTCACTATCATTTGCTGCGGCGCGAAAATGATGAATAATGCGCGTTCCATACGAGGCGGCGCGCCGCAAAGGCGACGCATGCCCATCTCGGCAGCGGCGTGCGCATCGCACCGCTGCCATCCCGTTTGCGTGATGACAGGAGGAGCGACATGGTAGTCGCCGTGTATCCCGGTACGTTCGATCCGCTGACGCGCGGGCACGAAGACCTCGTGCGGCGTGCGTCGAGCATTTTTGATACGCTGGTAGTCGGTGTGGCCGACAGCCGCGCGAAAAAGCCGTTCTTCTCGCTCGAAGAACGTCTGACGATTGCGAACGAGGTGCTCGGCCATTATCCGAACGTGAAGGTGATGAGTTTCACCGGCCTCCTGAAGGACTTCGTCCGCACCAACAATGCGCGCGTGATCGTGCGCGGCCTGCGCGCCGTGTCCGATTTCGAGTATGAGTTCCAGATGGCGGGGATGAACCGCTACCTGCTGCCCGACGTCGAGACGATGTTCATGACGCCGTCCGATCAGTACCAGTTCATCTCGGGGACGATCGTGCGCGAAATCGCGCAGTTGGGCGGCGATGTCAGCAAGTTCGTGTTCCCGTCCGTCGAGAAGTGGCTGACCGAGAAAGTCGCTGCGATCGGAGGCCCTGCCGCGTGATGCGGCGCCGGCCGGTTTCGTTGCGAAGCCGGCCGCCGGCCTGAAGAAGTGAGATCAGTATGGCTTTGATGATTACCGACGAGTGCATCAATTGCGACGTGTGCGAGCCCGAGTGCCCGAACGGCGCGATTTCGATGGGCCCGGACATCTACGTGATCGACCCGAACAAGTGCACCGAGTGCGTCGGCCATTTCGACGAACCGCAGTGCCAGCAGGTGTGTCCGGTCGAATGCATTCCGCGCGATCCGCAGCATGACGAATCGCACGCGCAATTGATGGAGAAGTATCACGCGTTGACCGCCGAAAAGGGCGACGACGCGTCGTGACCCTGCGGTGACGCGCGCGCTCGAGTCCTTCGGCACGACCGTCACGCATCCGGATCGGCGCCGCCCGGCGCCGGTTCTTCCGTTTCAGGCCAGCAGCTCGCGCAACGCCGCGACGAGCGCATCGCATTCGGCGTCGGTGCCGACGGTGATGCGCAGGTGCTGGTCGATCCGCGGCAGCCGGAAGTGCCGCACGAAAATCTCCCGTTCCTTCAGTTTCGCTGCGATCGCGCCCGCGTCGTGCGCGGGATGGCGCGCGAACACGAAATTCGCGGCCGACGGCACGATGTCGAAGCCGAGCGCGTCCAGCGCATGCGTCAGACGCGTCCGGCTGTCGATCACGCGCCGGCAGGTTGCGTTGAAATAGTCGGTGTCTTCATAGGCGGCCTGCGCGGCCACTTGCGCGAGCCGGTCGAGCGGGTACGAGTTGAAGCTGTCCTTCACGCGGTTCAGCGCGTCGATCAGCGCGGCATCGCCGAACGCGAAGCCGACGCGCATGCCCGCAAGCGAGCGCGCCTTCGACGTCGTGTGGACGACGAGCAGGTTCGGGTAGCTGTCGATCAGCGTGATCGCGGACTGCGCGCCGAAGTCGACATACGCTTCGTCGATCACGACGACCGACGACGGATTCGCCGCTGCGATCCGCTCGACGTCAGCGAGCGGCAGCGCGCGCCCGGTCGGTGCGTTCGGGTTCGGAAACAGCACGCCGCCGGCGTCGTCGAGATAGTCGTCGACTCGGATCGAGAAGTCGTCCGCGAGCGGCACGATCGACGTCTGGACGCCGTACAGGCGCGCATAGGTCGGATAGAAGCTGTACGTGATGTCGGGAAAGCGCAGCGGCCGGTCGTGCTTGAGCAGCGCCTGGAACGTGTGCGCGAGCACCTCGTCGGAGCCGTTGCCGACGAACACCTGCTCGGGCTTGATCCGGTGATGGGCCGCGACCGTTTCGCGCAGCGCGCGCGCAACCGGGTCGGGATAGCGGCGCAGCGTGTCGCCGGTCTCGCCGAGTTCGCGCGCGATCGCCGCGACGACGCGCGGCGACGGCGGATAGGGATTCTCGTTGGTGTTCAGCTTGACGGGGTGTGCGAGCGCGGGCTGCTCGCCCGGCACGTAAGGCACGAGTTGCTGAACGATGTCGCTCCAGTAACGGCTCACCGCTTGGCTCCTGTCGGGCAAAGCGACCAGATTACCGCATGTGCGCCGGGGCGGGGCGGGCGGGGCCGGCCGGCGGCGCCGGACGGCTCGATGCACAGGAGCGGTGCGATGCGGTCAGTTGCGATGCAGCTGCATCGTCGCGCGGTCGAGTTCGCCCTTGACGACCATCGGCATCACGGCGAGCGCGCGTTCGATCGACGCGTCGATCACGTCCTGTTCCTCGCGGCGCGGCGGCTTCAGCACGAAGTTCGCGACGTCGGGCTTCGCGCCGGCGCGCGCGCTTTCCGGAATCAGGTCGCGCGGATGGCCGATGCCGATCCGCAGCCGCCAGTACTGCTGCGACGACAGGTGAGCGGTGATGTCCTTCAGGCCGTTGTGGCCGCCGCTGCCGCCGCCGAGCTTAAGCTTCACGGTGCCGGGCGGCAGGTCGAGCTCGTCGTGCGCGACGAGGATCTGGTCGGGCAGGATCTTGAAGAACTGCGCGAGCGCGACGACCGACTGGCCGGAGCGGTTCATGTAGGTTTGCGGCTCGAGCAGGTGGACTTCTTCGCCGTGCAGGCGCGCTTTCGCGTAGAAGCCATGGAAGCGGCGCTCGTCGCGCAGCGTCGTGCCGGCTTCGCGGGCGAGCTGGTCGATCAGCCAGAAGCCGGCGTTGTGGCGCGTCGCGGTGTATTCCGCCCCGGGATTGCCGAGGCCGACGATCAGTTTGATCATGACGTTTCGAAGGCGGCAACGGCCGCCTGGGCGCAGAAAAAGAAAAACCCGCCGGGCAAGCCGCGGCGGGTTGCGTCGACCGTTTCGAGAAACGGATCGATGGGGCGCGTGGGCAGCCCGCTTAGGCAGCCGGCGTTTCGCCTTCTGCTGCGTCCGACACGGCACCCGCCGGGACCGTCGCCGATGCGACAACCGGGTTTTCCGCGTCGATGTGCGCGACCAGCGCGACGCCCTTCGGCAGCGTGATGTCCTTCGCGTGCAGCGATTGACCGGCTTCGATCTTCGACAGGTCGACTTCGAGGAACTCCGGCAGGTCAGCCGGCAGGCACTCGATTTCGATTTCCGTCGCGACGTGCGAAACGATCGCGCTCGACAGCTTCACGGCCGGGCTGATTTCAGCGTTCAGGAAGTGCAGCGGAGCCTTCGTGTGCAGCTTCTTCTTCGCGTCAACGCGTTGGAAGTCCACGTGCAGCACCAGTTGCTTGAACGGGTGGTATTGCACGTCGCGCAGCAGAACCTGTTGCGACTGGCCAGCCACTTCGAGGTCGAGGATCGACGAGTGGAAAGCTTCCTTCTTCAGGGCGTGCCACAGGGCGTTGTGATCGAGTTCGATCTTTTGCGGGGCTGCTTCGCCACCGTAAACGATACCCGTGGTCTTACCAGCGTTGCGCAGGCGGCGGCTCGCACCCGTACCTTGCTCTTGGCGCTCGAAAGCGACGACTTTCATGTGATTCTCCAATAGCTGCCCGCGACCAGGCAGTAAAACGGGGCCGTCAAACTGCGGCCCCCGATGAAACGGACGGGGTTTCGTCTATCCCGTCCGATTGTGCAAAAAGCGAAGCGTTGCCGCTTCGCTTTCTGCGCATGCTTTGTTCAGTCGATTCGCGATCAGGATTCCGCGAACAGCGACATCACCGAGTCGCCGCGGCGGATCCGCGAGAACGTTTCGGCCAGCAAGCTCGCGCTCGTCAGCGAACGGATCTTCGAGCAGCCGAGCGATTCGGCGGACAGCGGGATCGTGTCGGTGACGACCAGCTCGTCGAGCGCCGATGCGGCGATACGATCGGCTGCGCCACCCGACAGCACCGGGTGCGTCGCGTAGGCGAAGACCTGCTTCGCGCCGCGCTCTTTCAGCACTTGCGCGGCCTTGCAGAGCGTGCCTGCCGTATCGACCATGTCGTCCATGATCACGCAGGTGCGGCCTTCGACTTCACCGATGATGTTCATCACTTCGGAGACGTTCGCCTTCGGGCGACGCTTGTCGATGATCGCAAGATCGCAGTTGAGCTGCTTCGCGAGTGCCCGGGCACGCACCACGCCGCCGACGTCCGGCGACACGACGAGCAGATCCGGGTAGTTCTGCTTGCGCAGGTCACCCAGCAGGATCGGCGTTGCGTAGATGTTGTCGACCGGGATGTCGAAGAAGCCTTGAATCTGGTCGGCGTGCAGATCCATCGTGATGATCCGCTCGACGCCGGCGATTTCCAGCATGTTCGCGACGACCTTCGCCGAGATCGCGACGCGCGCCGAACGCGGGCGGCGATCCTGACGGGCGTAACCGAAGTAGGGGATGGCTGCGGTGATCCGGCCGGCGGATGCGCGCTTGAGCGCATCGACCATGATCATCAGCTCCATCAGGTTGTCGTTCGCCGGTGCGCACGTGGATTGCAGGACGAAGACGTCCTTGCCACGCACGTTTTCCTGGATCTCGACCTGGATCTCGCCGTCGGAGAAACGGCTGACCATTGCTTTGCCGAGGGGAATTCCAAGGATATTGACGACTTCCTGGGCGAGCGCGGGATTCGCGTTGCCAGTAAAAACCATCAGGCCGTCATGGCTGCTCATCGTGCACCTGCTTCGGGCTTAGGCGGGAAATGCGGGAAAATTTTTGGCAGGGGAGGAAGGACTCGAACCCTCGCATGCCGGAATCAAAATCCGGTGCCTTGACCAACTTGGCGACTCCCCTACACTTAACTGATAACTTCACCGAACTTGTGTAGGCCGTTCGGCAAAGTAAAAC
Organism: Burkholderia sp. AU31624; assembly: GCF_020420065.1. NCBI lineage: Bacteria > Pseudomonadati > Pseudomonadota > Betaproteobacteria > Burkholderiales > Burkholderiaceae > Burkholderia > Burkholderia sp. AU31624. The sequence continues at coordinate 608,854 of NZ_JAIZRT010000003.1, read as the reverse complement.
TTCATGACGCGAAAGCGAAGAGCGGATGCTCGTTCAGGCTCTCGGCAACTGCACCGTTCCAGCCGGTGGGCAGCTTGGCTTGCGCCGCTTCTGCCTCATGCTTGCTGCGAAACGCTGCAAACACGCTTGCTCCGGAGCCGGTCATCCTCGCGGGGGTCACATCATACAACCATTTGACCACCTGCGCAACTTCCGCGTACTTACTTGTCACAACTCGCTGCATATCGTTCCGACCGAAACTATCTGGCCATCCCGCGTCGCTGTTTTGCTGTGCAAGAAAGTCCGTAATTGTGACGCGCTTCGAATCTCTTGTCAACAACTCATCTGAAAATATTTCAGCGGTTGGGACGTGAACGCGGGGCGTTACAACCAAGAACCAGCGAGTCGGCAATTGTACCTCAGCTAATTCTTCTCCGATACCCTCTGCGAACGCATTTTTTCCAAAAATAAAAAACGGGACATCTGCGCCGAGTTTTACCGCGAGCGACTGGAGTTCGGCGCGCGGCAGGTCGAGTTGCCACAGGCGGTTCAGCGCGAGCAGCGTCGTCGCCGCGTCGGAGCTGCCGCCGCCGAGGCCGGCCCCCATCGGCAGGCACTTGTCGATCTCGATGTCGACACCGTGCGCGGTGCCCGTATGCGCTTTCAGCAGGTTGGCCGCGCGCACGACGAGATCGCTTTCCTCGGGCACGCCGGGCACGTCGGTGACGCGTGCGACGCGGCCGTCGTCGCGGAGCGTGAAGTGCAGCGTGTCGCCCCAGTTCAGCAACTGGAACACGCTCTGCAGATCGTGATAGCCGTTCGGACGGCGGCCGGTGATGTGCAGGAACAGGTTGAGTTTCGCGGGCGCAAGGCAGTTGCGCAGCGAGCGGGTCGAATCGGTCATGCGTATGTCTGGGCTGGGCCAGTGCTCACTGATCGAGCACGAGCTTGATGTCGAGCGGCGGTGTCGCGCGCACGAGGTTGACGCGTTTGACGCCCGTGGCCGGGGCGTCCGCGTAGGCAAGGTAGTCGATCGTCCAGCCGTCCTGGCGGATCTGCTTGACGCGCGTACCGTCGGCCGGATCGCGCACCGTCTGCGCGGGCGTGGCGGGCGCGGCGGTCGGCAGCAGCCAGTAGCGCAGGCCTGCGAGCGGCAGTTCGAAGCCGAGCGTTTTCTGCATCAGGTCGCCGACGTCCGGCGCATATTGCGTCGGACGGTTCGGCAATTCGAGCGATGCCGCCTGCGGCGTCGACTTCACGACCGCGAGCGTCTGGCCGAGCGGGCTGCGCAGCTCGAGCGACACGTCGTCGCCGTGCTCCTGCCAGTCGAAGTTGCCGTACACGTTCTGCGGATTGCCGAGACGGTCGTCGTACCGCACCGCGAAGCGGCCATGGTAAGCGTGCGTTGCGGCGGTCTGCAGCGCCGCGCCGGTCGGCGCGCTGGCCGACGGCGGCGTGCTCGCGCAGCCGGCGAGCACGAGCGCCGTGCCGGCTGCGGCCAGCGTGCGCTGCGCGCGGAAGGACAGGGAAAACGTCGGGAACATCTGCATCAGAGACCGTTGATCTGGAGGCGTTTCAGCGTCTGCACGAGCGTGTCGTTGTCCGGCTCGAGCTTCTGTGCGTCACGCCATGCGGAACGCGCATCGTCCTGCGCGCCGCTCTTCCACAGCACTTCGCCGAGATGCGCGCCGATCTCGGCGTTCGGCTGCAGTTCGTACGCGCGCCGCAGCACCTTCGTCGCGCCGGCCGTATCGCCCATCCGGTACTTCACCCAGCCGAGGCTGTCCATGATGTACGCGTCGTTCGGTGCGAGCGTCATCGCCTTGTCGATCAGCTTGCTGGCTTCGGGGAGCCGCTGGTTGCGATCGGCGAGCGAGTAGCCGAGTGCGTTGTACGCCTGCGGATTGTCGGGCTGCGTGCGGATCAGCTCGCGCAGCTGCTTTTCCATCGTCGTGTAGTGGCCGGTCTTTTCGGCCGCCATCGCGTAGTCGTAGCGCAGGTCGGGATCGTCTGGGAAGTCCTGAACCGCCTGCCCGAGCCGTGCCTCGGCTTCCGGGTAGCGCTTCGCGGTGAACAGGATCGACGCGTCGGTGCGTGCGACCACGGCCGCATCGCGCGGATCCGTGATCGGCAGGTCGTCGAGCACCTTGCGCGCCTCGTCGGTCTTGCCCTGTTTCTGCAGCAGCTGCGCGCGCGTGATCTGCGCGGGCAGGTAGTGCTGGCTCGTCTGGTCGACCTTGTCGAGCCACTGCGACGCTTGCGCGTCGTTGTTCTGGTCGATCGCGATCTGCGCGAGGTAGATGTAGCCCTGGCCGACGTCGAGGTTCGGCTGCTTGTCGCCGAGCTGGACGTACTGCTTCAGGTAGCCGGTCGCTTCGTCGAGCTTCTTCTGCTGGATCTTGATCAGCGCGAGCGCCATCAGCGGCGTCGGATCCTTCGAGTCGAGCTTGCGCATCGTCTCGAACTGCTTCTGCGCGTCGTCGAGGCGATCGTCGGCGAGATAGAGCTGCGACAGCGCGAGCCGCGCATCGCGCGACTTCGGATTCTGCTGAACATACTTCTCGAACGACGCGATGCCCGCCGCGCGTTCCGCCGGCCCCATCTGCGACAGCATCAAAGCCGCCGGCAGGTAGTCGGGGCGGAGCTGCAGCGCCTGCTTCAGCGACTGCGCGGCGCCGTCCTTGTCGTCGACCGCGAGCTGCTGGCGCGCGATCGCGAGCTGGGCTTCGGGCCGGTTCAGGTCGTTCTTCAGCATGTCCTTCAGCACCGCGAGGCCGCCGACGCGGTCGGAGCCGCGCACGAGCAGCGCCTGCAGCGCGAGGATCGCCGGGCCGCGCGTCTCGCCGGTCGCCCGGGCCAGCTCGCGCGCGAGCATCGGCTGTGCGTCGGCCGGCTTGCCGGCGAGCACCAGCAGCGCGGCGTCGACCTGCGATGCGCGATTCGAATCGGGTGCGTACTGGCGCCACAGGTTCGCGGCGGACAGTGCGTCGGCCGGGCTCTGCGCGCCGAGCGCGATCTCGGTCGCACGCTGCGCCATGCGCGGATCGCGCGTGTCGCGGGCGAGCGCGAGGTAGGTCTGGTAGGCCGGTGCGGGCTGGTTACGCTGCAGCGCGACCTCGGCGGCGAGCACCTGGTAGACGATCTGGCTCGTCAGCGGAACGCCGGGGAGATCTTTTTTCTCGTCCGGCATCACATGCTCGAACGCGCCCTGCGACTCCGCGTCGTCCGATGCCGGATCCTGCGCGTGGGCCGGGAAGGCGGTGAGGGTCCAGGCGGCAAACAGCGCGGCGCCGAGTGCACGGCGGACCGGGAAGGCGCGCGCGCCGCGCACGGCGGCGGGACGCTTCTGAAGCAGCTTCGAGGGCAGGGTCATGGAAATCCGTTCGATGTTTCAACCGATTGTAACGCGCTCGCTACAATACACGCACGATCGTGAATCCAGTCTCAGACCCGCAAAACATGCCAGAGTTGCCAGAAGTCGAAGTCACGCGCCGGGGCATCGCGCCCTTTGTCGCGGGCCGCCGCGTCGAGCGTGTCGACGTCCGTACCGAGATGCTGCGCTGGCCCGTGCCGGCCGGGCTCGCCGAGCAGTTGCGCGCGCGCGAGGTGCTCGCCGTCGAGCGTCGCGGCAAGTATCTGCTGTTCGAGGTCGACGCGGGCTGGTTCATCGTCCACCTCGGCATGACGGGCACGCTGCGCGTGCTGCCCGCGGCTGGCGTGCCGGTCGCCGCGAAGCACGACCACATCGACTGGATCTTCGACGAATTCGTGTTGCGGTTCCGCGATCCGCGCCGCTTCGGCGCGGTGCTGTGGCACCCGCGCGAAGCGGGCGACGTGCATGCGCATCCGCTTCTCGCGAGCCTCGGCGTCGAGCCGTTCTCGCCGGCGTTCACCGGCGCGCTGCTGCACGCGCGCACGCGCGGGCGCACCGTGTCGGTCAAGCAGGCGCTGCTCGCGGGCGACATGGTCGTCGGCGTCGGCAACATCTATGCGTCGGAGAGCCTGTTTCGCGCCGGCATCCGGCCGACGACGGCCGCCGGCAAGGTGTCGCTGCCGCGCTACGAGCGGCTGGCCGACGCAGTGCGCGCGACGCTTGCCGACGCGATCGAGCGCGGCGGCAGCACCTTGCGCGATTTCGTCGGCAGCAACGGCGAAAGCGGCTATTTCCAGCTCGACTGCTTCGTCTACGATCGTGCGGGCCAGCCGTGCCGCGTATGCAACACGCCGATCCGCCAGATCGTGCAGGGCCAGCGGTCGACCTATTTCTGCCCGACCTGCCAGCGTTGAAACCTTTTTCCACAATTAGATCACTTGAAGCCGCCCCGCATCGCCCCCGCTCCGTTCCCCGTCACGCCGCTGCATCGCACGTTCGCCACGCGCCTGGTCGCGTGGCAGCGCGAGCATGGCCGCCACGACCTGCCGTGGCAGAACACCCGTGATCCGTACCGGATCTGGCTGTCGGAAATCATGCTGCAGCAGACGCAGGTATCGACCGTCATCCCGTATTACACGCGCTTTCTCGAACGCTACCCCGACGTGGCCGCGCTCGCGGCCGCGCCGACCGACGACGTGATGGCGCTCTGGGCGGGGCTCGGCTACTACTCGCGCGCGCGCAACCTGCATCGCTGCGCGCAGGTCGTCGTCGCCGAGCACGGCGGTGCGTTTCCGGCGACGCCTGACGCGCTGGCGGAATTGCCGGGCATCGGCCGTTCGACGGCCGCGGCGATCGCGTCGTTTGCGTACGGCGCGCGCGCGACGATTCTCGACGGCAACGTGAAGCGCGTGCTGGCGCGGGTGTTCGGCGTCGAAGGCTTCCCGGGTGAGAAGCGTGTCGAGAACGACATGTGGGCGCTCGCCGAATCGCTGTTGCCCGACGCCGCTAACGCGGCCGACGTGAGCGCGTATACGCAGGGGCTGATGGATCTCGGCGCGACGCTGTGCGTGCGCGGCAAGCCCGATTGCGCGCGCTGCCCGTTCGCGGGCGACTGCGTCGCGCAATCGACGGGCCGCCAGCGCGAACTGCCGGCCGCGCGGCCGAAGAAGGCCGTGCCGACCCGCAAGACCTGGATGCTCGTGCTGCGCGACGGTGACGCCGTGCTGCTCGAGCGGCGGCCGCCGACCGGCATCTGGGGCGGGCTGTGGAGCCTGCCGCAAGCGGACGGCGACGCCGCGCTCGCGGAACTCGCACGTGGCTTCGGCGGCGGCGGCACGGTGCCGCTCGCGCCGCTTACGCACACGTTCACGCATTTCCGGCTCGAGATCGAGCCGCGGCTGAGCGACATGGCCGCCGGCGGCCTGCCCGCCGGCGCGCGGGACGCGGACACCGCGTGGGTGCCGCTGAGCCGGCTCGACGCGTATGGCGTACCAGCGCCCGTGCGCAAGCTGCTCGATGCGCTGAGCGGGCCGCTGCTGTAACGAAGGGGAAGGGGCGCGGCGCATGCCGCGCTTTCAGGGAAACGTCGGACGCTCGTGGTTTTTCGTGCCGACGGAAGTCGCCTTGGGTTGGCTGGCGGGAAGTGGCTGTCTGGGGCGATTCGGAGCACGCCGGCCCGGCTTTTCGCCCGGAAGGAAGCCCCTCGTTGGACGCCCTCTCCCGGATAACTCAGGCAAAGCGACAGGTCCCGCGCTCGCTATAACCAGCCGTGCCGGTCGAGCACGTGGTGCACGGCATCGATGCGCGCGCCGACGTCCGGAAACTCCATCAGCTTCTGCCGCGCGCGCAGGTCGAGCGGCAGCAGTTCCGCGAGACGGTTCGATACCCAGCTCGGATCGTCGAGGCGGAACGGTTCGCCGAACGGCATCTTCTGCGGATCGGATTTCTTCAGCGCGTCGATGATGCGCTCGAGCACCTCGGCGCACGAGCCGAACTGCGCGAGCGCCTGCTCGCCTTCGAGCGGGATGTCGTCCGGCAGCGGCTCCGCGATACCGACCAGCAGCCCGTTGCCTTCGACGCGATACGACAGCAGCTCGAAACGCTGGGTGCCGACCGCCTGCAGGTACAGCATGCCGAATTCACCGGTATCGCATTCGGTGATGCGCGCCATGCAGCCGATGGTCTCGGGCACCGAGACGGCGCCGTCCTGCGCGACTTCCGGCCCGCTCTTCAGCAGGCACACGCCGAACGGTGCATCGTCGCGCAGGCACGCGCGGGCCATGTCGAGATAGCGCGCCTCGAACACCTTGAGCGGGAGCAGGCCCCCCGGGAAGAGCACCGTGTGCAGCGGAAACAGCGGCAGGTCGATCAGGGTGGTCGATAGGGAGGACATGGCGCGCGGGCGTTGGGGCGGGCGTCGCTAGGGTCGGTCGACCTCGGAGACGAGCCGCGACGACGCGTCGACATCCACTGGCGCGTCACGATGCCGCACGATCACGTTCGCGTCGTGCGCAAGGCGCGCGGCGAGCGTTTCCGCGATGAACACCGACCGATGCTGCCCGCCCGTGCAGCCGATGGCGACGGTCAGGTAGCTGCGGTTGTCATCGCGGAAGTGCGGCAGCCATTTCATCAGGAACGCATGGATGTCGTCGATCATCTGGTGGACGATCGGCAGTGCGTCGAGAAAGGCGATGACCGGCTGGTCGAGCCCGGTGAGCGGGCGCAACTCGTGGTCGTAGTACGGATTCGGCAGCGCGCGCACGTCGAACATCAGATCGGCGTCGAGCGGCACGCCGCGCTTGAAGCCGAACGATTCGAACATCACCATCAGGTCGTTGTTCTTCTGCTCGATGAAGCGCTTGACCCAAGTACGCAGCGCGTTCGCGCGCAGCGTGCTGGTGTCGATCTGGTGGCCGAATTCGGCGAGCGGCGCGACGAGGTGGCGTTCGCGCTCGATCGCTTCCTCGAGCGACGACAGCAGGCCGACGTCCGCATCGTGCGACAGCGAGCCGGACAGCGGATGGCGGCGGCGCGTTTCGGAGAAGCGCTGGATCAGCGCCTGGGTGCTCGCGTTGAGGAACAGCACGCGCACGTCGTGCTCGCGCGACAGGTCGCGGATCAGGCCAGGCATTTCGTCGAGCGACGCGCTCGAGCGCGCGTCGATCGCGACCGCGAGCCGGTGCTGGCCATCCTCGGCGAGGTAGCGGGTGAGTTCGGGGAGCACGTGCGGCGGCAGGTTGTCGACGCAGTAATAGCCTGCGTCTTCGAGCGCGTTCAGCGCGACGGACTTGCCTGAGCCGGAGATGCCGGTGATGAGGACGATGCGCATGGGAAGCAGAGAATCCTGACGTTTCATCATAGCACCGGCTCGACGCGTCGGCGTTGCGCGGCCGGCGCGTGCGGGTTACACCAGTTTGCCGGGGAACTGACTGTCGGGATCTTGCATCGCCAGTCGTTGCCGATCCATGAAATCGCGCAATGTGTCGATTCCGCGCAACTGCAGGATCGTGTTCCGGACGGCCGCCTCGACGAGCACCGCGAGGTTGCGGCCGGCCGCCACCTGGATCGTGACCTTGCTGATCGGCAGGCCGAGCACGTCGACCGTCTGGCTTTCGAGCGGCAGGCGCTGGAATTCGCCGTCGGGGCGCCGCACGAGCTGGACGATCAGCTTCAGCTTCATTTTCCGCCGCACGGCGGTTTCGCCGAAGATCGTCTTGATGTCGAGCAGGCCGAGACCGCGCACTTCGAGCAGGTTCTGCAGCAGCGGCGGGCAGCGCCCTTCGACGAAATCGGGGCCAAGTCGGACGAAATCGACCGCGTCGTCGGCGACGAGGCCGTGGCCGCGGCTGATCAGCTCGAGGCCGAGTTCGCTCTTGCCGAGGCCCGAATCGCCGGTCAGCAGCACGCCCATCCCGAGGATGTCGATGAACACGCCGTGCAGCGTCGCGCGCGGTGCGAGGATGCGCGACATGTAGAGCCGCAGGCTGTCGATCACCGCGGCGGCCGACATGGGCGTGGTGAACAACGGGGTCGACGAGCGCGTGCAGCGCAGCACGAGTTCGGGCGGGGCCGCGGCCCCGCCGGCGACGACGAGGAACGGCGGTTCGAGCGCGATCAGCTCGGCCATGTGGCGCGAGCGGTCTTCGTCGGTTTGCCGCTGGTAGTAGTCGATTTCGGCTTCGCCGAGCACCTGGATCCGGTTCGGGTGGATCAGGTTCAGGTGGCCGACGAGGTCGGCGCTCGAGGTTGCATTGCCGACGGTGTCGGCCGAAAAACCGCGCTCCCAGCCTTCATGCCCCGTCAGCCAGCTCAGTTTCAGCGTGGCCGCGTTGTCGTCGAAGATGCTCTGGGCGTTGATGCTGGACGTATCCATGACTCTCGTCACTCCAATGGGCCGGTGCGTGCGCGCGGCGACGGACGTCGCCATGCCGGGCCGGCGCCGGGCGGCCCTGAACGGCGGCGTGTGCCGCCGCGTACGGGAAAATATTCCGCCCGGATCAACTCAAGGTTGCCACTGAGTGAGCAGGCGATGCAACTCGGCGATATCCGTTTCGTTGTGCAGACGCTCGCGTGCGTCGCGATCGGACAGCAGTTGCGCGATTTCCGACAGGATCTCGAGGTGCTGCTGGGTGGCTTGCTCGGGCACGAGGAGGAAGATCAGGAGGCCGACCGGCTGGCCGTCGGGGGCTTCGAACGGGATCGCATCGGCGAGCCGGACGAACGCGGCGAGCGGGTGCTTGAGACCCTTGATGCGCCCGTGCGGAATCGCGACACCTTCGCCGAGCCCGGTCGAGCCGAGGCGCTCGCGCGCGAACAGGTTGTCCGTGACGGTGCTGCGGGCGATGCCGTTCTGATTCTCGAACATCAGCCCGGCTTGTTCGAACACGCGTTTCTTGCTGGTGACTGAGAGGTCGATGACGACGTTCTCTATGGGCAGGATTTTGGCTAGGCGATTCATGTTGGCAGGCGATTGGGCGGCCTGGGGTCTCCTTGCGGCGGCAGACTGATTATCCATGTTCGGCGATATCAAGGCGTTCGGCATCGGCAACCTGCAAGGCAGCTACCGCATCCAGCGCCCCCCGGCGATAACCGGAACATTATAGAGCACAGCCGCGTGCGTGGCGCAGCGCGGAAGGACCGGTTGCACCCCTGCGCGGAGTCGCAAAAAAAACGCCCGGCGAACCGGGCGACGTGTGTGTTGCGGTGAAGGTTACTGCGGCGGCAGTTCGATCTGGTCGATCGACGGTTGAAGCTTGATCGGGTCGTGCGCGTGCGTTTGCAGGCGCTCCATGTGCTTGACGACCTGGCGATCCAGCTTGTCGATCAGCAGGTCGATCGCTGCATACAGGTTACCGTTCGCGCTTTCGACGAAGATGTCCTTGCCCTTCAGGTGCAGGTTGATTTCCGCGCGCTGCTGCTTGTCCTTTTCCTTGTGGTTGTCGACCGAGAGGATCACAGTGCCATCGATCACCTGATCGCTATGCCGTAGCACCCGGTCCAGCTTGGTGATCACGTATTCGCGAATTGCAGGCGTGACTTCGAGATGATGTCCACTGATCTTCAGGTTCATAGTGCTTCTCCAAGCGAGTGACCACCCGGCCGCATCGAGGCGGCGCTCCGGTCGACTTGCCCGTGCCGCACGAAGGCGGCGTATCGCGGACAGGTCGCCCGGCCTGTTCCCCGTGTGCGCGGTGGTCGGGACACGCCTGCCGCCGGGCAGGCAGCAGGCTTAAAGAGACTTGCGCAGATTCACTGCCGGGATCTTGAGGGCTTCGCGATACTTCGCAACCGTGCGGCGCGCGACCACGAATCCCTGTTCTGCCAGCAGCTCGGCAATGCGGCTGTCCGAAAGTGGCGATTTAGGGTCTTCAGCTCCTATCAGTTGCTTGATGAGGGCTCGGATGGCTGTCGACGAAGCGGCGCCACCGGTGTCGGTCGAGACGTGAGATCCGAAGAAGTACTTAAATTCAAGCGTCCCGAACGGGGTCAGCATGTACTTCCCGGTTGTCACACGGCTGACAGTCGACTCGTGTAGGCCCAGCGTATCAGCTATTTCCCGCAAAACCAAGGGGCGCATGGCAATTTCACCGTGCGCAAAGAAGTTCTTTTGACGCTCGACAATGGCCTGCGCGACACGCAGGATCGTGTCGAAACGCTGCTGGATATTCTTGATCAGCCAGCGTGCTTCCTGGAGCTGCTGCTTGAGCGAACCGGCCGACGGATCGCCGCGGCTGTTGCGCAGGATGTTCGCGTAAAGGTTGTTGATCCGCAGGCGCGGCACGACCTCCGGATTGAGCTCCGCGAGCCATCCTTGGCCGGCTTTCTTCACGATGATGTCGGGCACGACGTAGTCGGCCTCGGCCTTGCCGTACGCGGCGCCGGGGAACGGCTCCAGCGAGCGGATCAGCGTGTGCGCGTCGCGCAGCGCGTCGTCGCTCGCCTTCAGGTGCTTGCGCAGCCGCGTGAAGTCGCGGGCGGCGAGCAGCTCGAGATGCTGCGACACGATCTCGAGCGCGAGCGTGCGTGTCGGGGACGGATCGAGGCGCAGCAACTGGAGCTTCAGGCATTCGGATGCCGAGCGGGCACCGACCCCGGCCGGATCGAAGCTGTGCAGCAGCGCGAGCGCCGCGTTCAGTTCGTCGCAGTCGATTTCCAGCTCGGGCGGCAGGTCGGCGAGCACTTCATCGAGCGTGGCGGTCAGGTAACCGTCGTCGTCGAGCGATTCGATCAGGAACATCACGAGCGCGCGGTCGCGCGGGCCGGCCTGCGTGACGCGCAATTGCGCGGACAGGTGGTCGCGCAGCGACGTCGCCGCTTCCTGGACCTGCAGCGGCGGGAGGTCGTCGTCGTCGGATGCGCCGCTCGAGCGGCCGTATTCGTCGAGGTTCCACTGCGGGCCGTCGTTGCCGTCGCCGGATGCATAACCGTCGTATTCGTCCGCGCCGGCCGGCTCGTCGCGTTCGGCACGATCGCTCGACGAACCGCTGCCGTTGGTCGCAGCGGGCTCGGTGTTCTGCGCGGGAGGCGTCTGCGCGATCAGCGATCCGTCCGCAGCGACACGCAGCGGGCTCGCGATCCATTCATCCTCGTTCTCGAGCAGCGGGTTCTGCGCGACGGCCATCGCGACTTCCTGCTGCAATTCGAGCGTCGACAACTGCAGGAGCCGGATCGACTGCTGTAGCTGGGGCGTCAGCGCCAGATGTTGCGACAGGCGGAGTTGAAGGCTGGCTTTCATGGCAAGGAGGGAGTCATACCGGCAGTTTGCCACGACCCAGGCGCGTTGAGCCATCCGCGATTACGCGCGGCGCGCCGCCCGGCCGCGGGCATGGCCGCGAAGCGGGGCGCGGCCCCGCGCGGCGACGCCGGGCGGGGTGCAGCCAGCCACGAGGAGGAGTTACATCCGGAAGTGTTCGCCGAGGTACACGCGGCGTACGCTTTCGTTTTCGATGATTTCGCTCGGCGCACCGGCGGCGAGCACCGAGCCGTCGCTGATGATGTAGGCGTGGTCGCAGATGCCGAGCGTTTCGCGGACGTTGTGATCGGTAATCAGCACGCCGATGTTGCGCTGCTTCAGGAACTTGACGATCTTCTGGATCTCGAGCACCGCGATCGGGTCGACGCCGGCGAACGGTTCGTCGAGCAGGATGAAGTTCGGGTTGGTGGCGAGCGCGCGCGCGATTTCGACCCGGCGCCGTTCGCCGCCCGACAGCGACAGCGCGGGATTCTCGCGCAGGTGGGCGATCTGCAGCTCGTCGAGCAGCGCTTCGGCGCGCGACGAGATCGCGTCCTTCGACAGCCGCTTGCCGTCTTCGCCGTGCTGCAGCTCGAGTACCGCGCGGATGTTCTCCTCGACGGTCAGCTTGCGGAACACGGACGCTTCCTGCGGCAGGTACGACAGGCCGAGCGAGGCGCGCTTGTGGATCGGCAGCAGGCTGATCGAGCTGCCGTTCAGCGAGATCTCGCCGGCGTCGAGCGGCACCAGGCCGACGATCATGTAGAACGACGTGGTCTTGCCGGCGCCGTTCGGGCCGAGCAGGCCGACGACTTCGCCGCTCTTCACGTCGAGCGACACGTCCTTGACGACCGTGCGCGAGCCGTAGCGCTTCTTCAGGTTGCGGACGACGAGCGAGCTCGTCGTGCCGGCCGGCTGGCGGTTCGGTAGCGCGTTCATTGGCCCGGCGCCCCCTGGATCGTGGTCGACGGCGACAGCTTTGCCGGCGCGCCGTTCAGCGGCGCGGGGCCGCCGTTCTTCGGCGACAGCATCGCGCGCACGCGGCCGTTCGGGTTGCCCGGCGCGGCGACGTCCTTGCCGCCCTTCGCGGTGTAGAAGTCGCGCTGGCCGTCGTACGTGATCACGCTGCCGTGCACGGTATCGGCGACGGTCGACGTACCCTGCAGGCGGCGCACGGTCGCGGCGGTGGTCAGCGTGGTCAGGTCCTGCTTGCCGTCGTAGTCGATGCGCTCGGCGTCGCCGTCGATGTACTCGTCGAGGCCTTCGCGCTTCTGGCGGAACGTCGCGTGCTTCTTGCCGCTGCCGAACGAAGTGGCGTACTGATAGCCTTCCGGGTCCTGGCGCACTTCGACGCGATCGCCCTTGATGATGATCGTGCCCTTCGTGATCACGACGTTGCCGGTCGCGACCGTGACCTGCTTCAGGTCGTCATAGGTCAGGTTGTCGGCCTCGACGTTGATCGGCTTGCTTTGGTCGGCCTTCTCGGCATGGGCGAGCGGCGCCAGCCCGACCAGCGGGAGCGCCACGAGCGTCGCGGCAAGCGCGGCGCGGACGGCGCGCGCAGCGCCGCCGGAAATCTGTCGAGGGAACGATTCGTTCATGCAGTCACGTGAGGGATGCGTCACTTGGGTTGACCTTTCGAGCCGCCGGACGTGTCCTGCGCGGCGATCGTGCCGCGCACGTTGCCGTAGAGCTCGATGACCCGGGTGACGTTGTTGTACTTCATGCCGTCGGTCGCGTTGACGAGCGACAGGCCGCGCTGAAGTTTAACCGGCTTTTCGGTCTGGATCACATCGTCATTGACGAAGATCCGGAAATGCTGGGAATCAGCCTGCATCTGCGGATCGCCGCCGCCGGCCGCACGCAGGATGCGCGCGTCGTCGTACAGGTCGACGATCGACACGTCGCCGTTGACGGTGCCGCGCTTCGAGGTGGTCGTCACGACCGGCTTGCCGGGCTGGAACGCGCGCATGGCCGGATCGGTCAGGTCGCTGTCTTCGGTGTCTTCGTAATGGATCAGCTTCGCGGCCGTCAGCCGGTACTGGGTCGCGCCCGACTGGTCGAGCTCGGTGACCGAGAAGTTGTCGGCGAAATAGTCGGGCGTGTGGCGCTTCGGCTGCACGGTGCCCTCGCCGGGCGGCGGCAGCGTGGCCTGCAGCAGCCACCAGGTGATGCCCGCGAGCGCGGCGACCGCGACGAGCGGCAGCAACTGGGTCCAGCGGAAATGCGTGTTCATCCGTCAGGCTCCGCAGGCGGCCGCGAGCAGCGCGTCGTAGCGGCGCTGCGCGCGCAGGATCGCGTCGCAGACTTCACGGACGGCGCCGTGGCCGCCGCGGGCCTCGGCCACCCAGTGCGCGCGGGCGATCACCTCGGGGTGCGCGTTCGCGGGGGCCGTCGCGAAGCCGCAGCGCAGCATCACGGGCAGGTCGGGCCAGTCGTCGCCCATGTAGCCGCACTGGTCGGCGGTGAGGCCGAGCGACGCGATCAGGTCGGTGAACACGGTGAGCTTGTTCTCGACGCCCTGGAACAGGTGCGCGATCTTCATTTCCTTCGCACGTGCCGCGACGATCTCCGAGCGACGGCCCGTGATGATCGCGGTCGCGATGCCGGCTTCGCCGAGCAGCTTCACGCCGTGGCCGTCGAGCGAATTGAACGACTTCATCGCGTCGCCGGCCGCGGTAAACAGCAGGCCGCCGTCGGTCAGCACACCGTCGACGTCGAAAATCATCAGCTTCACGCGGCTCGCGCGTTCGGCCGCAGTCAGCGCTGCGCTCATCAGATCACCTTCTTCGAAAACAGGTCGTGCATGTTCAGCGCGCCGATCAGCACGCCGTCGGCATCGACCACCAGCATCTGGTTGATCCGGTGGCGCTCCATCAGTTCCACGGCCTCGACCGCCAGGTGATCCGGTGCAACCGTGCGCGGGTCGCGCGTCATCACGTCGGTGATCGGCAGCGTGCGGAAGTCGCCGTCGCGCGCGAGCACGCGGCGCAGGTCGCCATCGGTGAAGATGCCCGCGACCTTGCCGCCGGCGTCGACCACGGCGGTCATGCCGAGGCGCTTCGCGGTGATCTGGAACAGGGCGTCCGACAGCGTCGCGTCGAGCCCGACGGACGGGACGTCGTCGCCCGAGCGCATCACGTCGCGCACGTAGGTGAGCAGGCGCCGGCCGAGTGCGCCGCCCGGGTGCGAGCGCGCGAAATCTTCCGAGCCGAAGCCGCGCGCGTCGAGCACCGCCACGGCGAGCGCGTCGCCGAGCGCGAGCGCGGCGGTCGTGCTCGCCGTGGGCGCGAGGTTCATCGGACAGGCCTCTTTCGAGACCGCGGCGTTCAGGTTCACGTCGGCGAGCGTGCCGAGGCTCGATTCCGCGCGGCCCGTGATCGCGATCAGCTTCGCGCCGATCCGCTTCACGAGCGGCAGGATCGCCACGAGTTCTTCCGATTCGCCGGAATAGGAGATGCCGATGAAGACGTCGTCGGAGGTGACCATCCCGAGGTCGCCGTGGCTGGCCTCGGCCGGGTGGACGAAGAAGGCCGGCGTGCCGGTGCTGGCCAGCGTGGCCGCGATCTTGCGGGCGATATGCCCCGATTTGCCGATACCGGACACCACCACGCGGCCGCGGCAGCCGAGCAGCAGCGCGACGGCCTGGACGAAGCCGCCGTCGAGCTGGTCGCGCAGCGCGCGCACGGCGTCCGCCTCGATGTCGAGCACGTCGCGGGCGAGCGCGAGCGCCCGGTCATCATTGATTTTCGCTATCATGCGCGGAGTATAGCAAAGGCGTTTGTTCGCCGCGCCGGGCCTTCGGACTCGTCCGAGGTCGCCTGACCACCGCCACCACCCGCGCCCGCATTGCCGTGGCCCCGACGAACGAGGACGCTTCGCCCGTGATTTCCCCGCTCGAAATGACCCTGCTGCTGCTGCTGGCCTCAGTGGTGGGCGTCGTCGTATTCCGCTCGTTGAACCTGCCGCCGATGCTCGGCTACCTGACCGTCGGCATCCTGGTCGGCCCGCATGCGTTCGGCATCGCGGCGGATCTGGAGCGGGCCGAGCATCTCGCGGAATTCGGCGTGGTGTTCCTGATGTTTTCGATCGGCCTCGAGTTCTCGCTGGCGAAGCTGAGGGCGATGCAGCGGCTCGTGTTCGGGCTCGGGCTGCTGCAGGTCGTCGCGACCCTCGTGCTCGCGCTCGTGCTGGGCATGCTGTTCGAGCACTGGGTGCACATCACGTGGCAGGGCAGCATCGCGCTCGGCGGCGCGCTCGCGATGTCGTCGACGGCGATCGTGTCGAAGATGCTCGCCGAGCGGCTCGAGATCGAGACCGAGCACGGCCGCAACATCTTCGGCGTGCTGCTGTTCCAGGATCTCGCGGTGGTGCCGCTGCTGATCGTGATCGCCGCGTTCGGCGCCGAATCGTCGAAGGACCTCGCGATCACGCTCGGCTTCGCGGCCGTCAAGATCGTGATCGCGCTCACGCTGCTGCTGGTCATCGGCCAGCGTTTCATGACGCGCTGGCTCAACGTCGTCGCACGGCGCCGCTCGCAGGAGCTGTTCGTGCTGAACCTGCTGCTCGTCACGCTCGGCGCCGCATTCATCACCGACCGCTTCGGCCTGTCGCTCGCGCTTGGCGCGTTCATCGCGGGGATGCTGATCTCCGAGACGCCGTTCCGCCATCAGGTGGAGGAGGACATCAAGCCGTTCCGCGACGTGCTGCTCGGCCTGTTCTTCGTGACGACCGGGATGCTGCTCGACCCGCGCGTGATCTGGGAGCACCCGTTGCTCGTGCTCGGTTTCTTCGTCGGGCAGATCCTGTTCAAGGGGACGATGATCGCCGGGCTCGCGCGGCTGTTCGGCGCGACACCGGGCGTGGCGATGCGCACCGGCATCGGGCTCGCGCAGGCCGGCGAATTCGGCTTCGTGCTGCTGAACCTGATCCTCGACCGGCATCTCGTCGATTCGACGCTGCTGCAGGCGATCCTCGCGTCGATGCTGCTGTCGATGCTCGCGGCGCCGTTCCTGATCCAGAACGCCGACCGGATCGTGATGCGGCTGTCGTCGACCGAATGGATGCAGCAGTCGCTGCAGATGACGCGGATCGCGACGCAAAGCCTCAAGCAGCGCGGCCACGTGATCATCTGCGGCTACGGCCGTGCAGGGCAGAACCTGGCGCGGATGCTCGAACAGGAAGGCATTTCGTACGTCGCGCTCGACCTCGACCCCGATCGCGTGAGCGCGGCCGCGGCGGCCGGCGAATCGGTCGTGTTCGGCGACGCGGCGCGCCGCGAGTCGCTGCTCGCGGCCGGTATCCACCGCGCGGCGGCGGTGGCGATCACCTATGCGAACACGCCGTCCGCGTTGCGCGTGCTGCATCACGTGCACGAACTCGAGCCGACGCTGCCCGCGATCGTGCGCACCGTCGACGACGCCGATCTCGAGAAGCTGCTCGCAGCCGGTGCGACCGAGGTGATTCCGGAGATCGTCGAGGGCAGCCTGATGCTCGCGTCGCACACGCTGGTGCTGGTCGGCGTGCCGATGCGCAAGGTCGTGCGGCGCGTCGAGGAGATGCGCGACGAACGCTACAGCCTGCTGCGCGGCTATTTCCGCGGCGCGGACGACGCGGACGACGACGACCACGAGCAGGTGCGGCTACAATCGGTGCCGGTCGATGCGCGCGCGGACGCGGTCGGGCGTTCGCTGGAAGAACTGGGGCTGTATGCACTCGGGCTCGAAGTCACGGCGATTCGCCGGCATGGTATCCGCGGCGTCGAACCCGATCCGCAAACCAAGCTGCGCGCGAGCGACATCGTCGTGCTGCGCGGGCTGCCCGAGGCGCTCGCGCTCGCGGAGGAGCGGCTGTCGCGCCATCGGCGCGAACCGCCAGCCGCGGCCGCCTGAGCCGCGCTGGTTTGATAACCTGACCCGTATTTATTCGAAACGGTGCCCGATCTTCGCGCACCGTTTTTTTCGGAGAGTTTCATGCCGCATTCGTCGTCGGGCGCACCGCTCGATCCGGTCGCCTTCATCCACAGCCAGATCCGCACGGTGCCCGACTGGCCGCAGCCGGGCGTGATGTTCCGCGACATCACGACGCTGCTGCAGAGCCCGAAGGCGCTGCGCATCCTCGTCGACCTGTTCGTCGAGCGCTATGTCGATGCGAAGCTCGACTATGTCGCGGGCCTCGATGCACGCGGCTTCATCATCGCGCCGATCGTCGCGTACGAACTGAGCGTCGGCTTCGTGCCGATCCGCAAGGTCGGCAAGCTGCCGTACAAGACGCGCTCGGAATCGTACGACCTCGAATACGGCAGCGCGACCGTCGAGATTCATGAAGATGCGTGCCGCCCCGGCGACCGCGTGATCATCATGGACGACCTGATCGCGACCGGCGGCACGATGATGGCGGGGCGCAACCTGCTGCAGCGGCTCGGCGCGGAGGTCGTCGAAGGCGCGGCGATCATCGACCTGCCCGATCTCGGCGGCTCGGCGCTGCTGCGCAACGCGGGACTGCCGGTTTATACCGTCACCGAATTCGCCGGCCACTGAACGCCGGCCAGCCTGAGCTTCCACGTTACGCAGCGAGGTCACGATGCCCAACTTCATGCTGTTTCTCGCCACGTCGATCGCGATCACGTTCGCGCCGGGGCCCGACAACCTGCAGGTGCTCGCACGCGGCATCTCGCAAGGCCGCGCGGCCGGCTTCGTCGCCGCGCTCGGCTTCACGGCGGGGATCCTGTTCCACACGACGCTCGCGGCGCTCGGCGTCGCGGCCGTGCTGCGTTCGTCGCCGGTCGCGTTCCAGATCCTGAAGCTCGCGGGCGCCGCATACCTCGTGTGGATCGGCATCAAGGCGCTGCGCAGCCAGGGGCTCTCGAATGCGCACGCGCGTCCGCCGCAGCCGCTCGGCACGATCTTCCGGCAGAGCGTGATCGGCAACCTGATGAACCCGAAGGTCACGCTGTTCTTCGTTGTGTTCCTGCCGCAGTTCGTCGATCCGCACGGCGCGCAGAGCGTCACGCTGCAGATGTTCGAACTCGGCGCGCTGTTCATGCTGCAGACGGCCGCGGTCTTCTCGCTGTTCGGCGTCGGCGCGGGCATGATCGGCGCATGGCTGAAGCGCCGTCCGAAGGCCGGCGTGTGGCTCGACCGGATCGCCGGCGCGACGTTCATCGCGATCGGCATCCGCGTGGCGCTGAAGGACTGACACACGATGACGTTTCCGTGCATTGCGGCTGCGCGCCGCTTCGATCCCGCTGCGCACCTGCGTTTCGAGATTGCCGGCCAGGCTGTCGGCTGGGTGCGCCGTGAGGACGTCGCGATGCTGGCGCGGTGGCCCGACGTGTTCGAGCTGGCCGATGAGCGCGTCGTGCTGTCGGCGCGCTACGATTCGGTCGACGCACGCAGCATGGCGCTGGCGAGCGCGATCGGGGCGCTCGCGGCCGAAGGCGCGATTCCCGGCTGGCGCGACGAGATCTACGCGATCCGCAACCGCTTCGACGATCCGCCGCTCGCGTACATCGAGCGCGCCGCATCGCGCTTCTTCGGCACGCAGACTTACGCGGTGCATCTGAACGGCATCGTAGAATATGCGGTTGCACCGGGCGAGCCGTCCGCCGCGGCCGTCCCGCAGATGTGGCTCGGCCGCCGCAGCGAGACCAAGGCAACCGACCCCGGCATGCTCGACAACGTCGTCGCCGGCGGAATCGGCTGGGGCTTGGGCGTTCACGAGACGCTCGCGAAGGAATGCTGGGAAGAAGCCGGCATTCCGGCCGAACTGGCCGCGCGCGCGATCGCGGGCCGCGCGGTGCAGGTGCTGTGCTCGCTGCCGGAAGGCACGCAGTCCGAACTGATCTTCGTGTACGACCTGCCGCTGCCGCGCGACTTCGCGCCGCGCAACCAGGACGGCGAAGTGGCCGAGCACCTGCTGGCCGGCGTGCCCGAGGTGATCGGCTGGCTGCGCGCCGGCCGCGCGACCATGGATGCGAGCCTCGCGACGCTCGACACGCTGCTGCGTCACCGCTGGATCCCGGCGGCCGACGCGGCGGGCATCGACGCCCTGTTCGCACCGGCCGCGTGACGCGTGCCGCGCACGCAGCCTGGCGGCGCGAACGGGCAATTTGACGAATACGGAAACGAAGGGAGTAGCGGTCATGCCGACCGATCACAGCTTTATCTTGAAACTGTCGTGCCCCGACCGGCACGGCATCGTCCATGCGGTCTCGGGCTTCCTGTTCGAGCGCAGCAACAACATCCTCGATTCGGCGCAGTTCGGCGACAGCCGCACCAGCGAATTCTTCATGCGCGTGCACTTCGAGCAGGACGGCGGCGGCGCGGATGCCGCGACGGCGCTCGACACGCTTCGCAAGGAATTCGCGCCGCTCGCCGAACAGTTCTCGATGCGCTGGGAGCTGCATGACGCGGCCGTGAAGCCGCGCGTCGTGATCATGGTGTCGAAGATCGGCCACTGCCTGAACGACCTGCTGTTCCGCTATCGCACCGGCCAGCTGCCGATCGAGATCCCGGCGATCGTGTCGAACCACAAGGAGTTCTACCAGCTCGCCGCGAGCTACAACATCCCGTTCCATCACTTTCCGCTGATCGGCGGCTCGTCGGATGCCGCGAAGGCCGCACAGGAAGCGCGCGTGCTGGAAGTGATCGACGAGCACCAGGCCGATCTCGTCGTGCTCGCGCGCTACATGCAGATCCTGTCGCCGAACCTGTGCAAGCAGCTCGCCGGCCGCGCGATCAACATCCACCATTCGTTCCTGCCGAGCTTCAAGGGCGCGAAGCCGTACTACCAGGCGTTCGACCGCGGCGTGAAGCTGATCGGCGCGACCGCGCACTACGTGACGACCGATCTCGACGAAGGCCCGATCATCGAGCAGGAAGTCGAGCGCGTCGACCACAGCATGACGCCCGACCAGCTGACCGCGATCGGCCGCGACGTCGAATGCGTGACGCTGGCGCGCGCGGTGAAGTGGCACGTCGAGCACCGGATCGTGCTGAACGGGACGAAGACGGTCGTGTTCCGCTGATGTGTTGAATGCCGATTGCCGGCCGTCGGCTGGCGGGCAATCACAAACAAAAACGCCGCGCCCTTTACGGGGCGCGGCGTTTTTTTATCGCTGTTTGGCGGGCGGGCTGCTTCAGATCAGCCGCAGCAGGTACAGCTCGCGCTTCAGGTACGCGTAGAAGATCGGCGCGGCGATCACGCCCGGCAGCCCGAACGCGGCCTCCATGATCAGCATCGCGAGCAGCAGCTCCCACGCGCGCGACTCGATCTGGCCGCCGATGATCTTCGCGTTCAGGAAGTATTCGAGCTTGTGGATGATCACGAGGAACGCCAGCGACGCGATCGCGGTGCCCATGCTGACCGATAGCGACACGGCGACGATCAGCGTGTTCGAGATCAGGTTGCCGATCACGGGCAGCAGGCCGACGATGAACGTGACGAGCACGAGCGTTTTCGACAGCGGCAGCCGCTGATGGAAGATCGGCAGCGCGACGAGCAGGTAGATGCCGGTGAACACCGCGTTGATCGCCGAGATCTTGATCTGCGCGAACACGATCCGGCGGAATGCGTCGGCGAAGCGCGACACGCGCGTGACGAGCGCCGTGGACAGCGGCCGGCGCACCTTGCCGTGCTCGACGCCGATCGCGATCATCGCGCCGATGATCATCCCGAACAGCACATGGCCGAAGCCGCGCGCGACGCTCTTGCCGCTTTGCTGGAGCTGGTCCATGTGCGAGTGCATCAGCACGGCGGCCTTCGTCTTCATCTGCTCGACGTCGACGGGCAGCAGGTTCGCGATCCAGGCCGGCGTGCGGGCGCGGGTCTGCTCGACGATCTGCATCAGCTGGTCGAGCAGGCTTTGCAGGTTCGGCACCGTGCGCTCGAAGTGTTCGATGATGCCGATCGTCAGGCCCGTCAACGCGCCGACGATCGCGATCGACAGCAGCACGACGGCGACCCAGCGCGCGCGCATGCTCGTGGTGTGGCGTTCGATCACGGGGGCGATCGTGTGGATCAGCTGGTAGACCAGCAGGCCGGCCAGCAGCCCGCCGAGCAGCTTGAGTTCGATCACGAGCCACATCGCGAGGATCGCGAACGCATAGCTGCCGATCTCGAGCGCCGACAGCTTCGGCAGGCTGAAGTCGCTCGTCAGCCGCACGCTGCGCAGGTGCGGTTCGCGATTCTGCGCATCGCGCGACGAGTCTGGTTGCTTCTCCATCGTGGATTCCTGTCGTTCGTGTGTCATGCCGCGGAATGCGCGGCAGAGCCGTGTTCGCCCGGCGCCGCACTGGATTGGTGCGTACGGCGAACCTTACGACCGTAAAGTATAGCTGCCATTATGGTCCGCAACCGGGCCGTTTGGCGCATGGTGTAAACGCAGGAGGGAAAACGAGAAGGGGCCGGTTCGGCGGTGCGCAAGGGCGCGCGGCCGGGCGGCCGCGCGCGGGAAGGGAGGCAGGCGGGACGCGTCAGCCGGCCGCGACCTTGCGGGCCGTGCGCTTGAGCAGCGGCGCGAGGTATTTGCCGGTAAAGCTCGCCTTTGTCTTCGCGACCTGCTCGGGCGTGCCCTGCGCGATGATCTGGCCGCCGCCGGCACCGCCTTCGGGGCCGAGGTCGATCACCCAGTCGGCCGTCTTGATCACGTCGAGGTTGTGCTCGATGATCACGACCGTGTTGCCCTGGTCGCGCAGCCGGTGGATCACTTCCAGCAGCAGGGCGATGTCGTGGAAGTGCAGGCCGGTGGTCGGCTCGTCGAGGATGTACAGCGTGCGGCCGGTGTCGCGCTTGGAGAGCTCGAGCGACAGCTTCACGCGCTGCGCCTCGCCGCCCGACAGCGTCGTGGCCGACTGGCCGAGGCGGATGTAGCCGAGGCCGACGTCGAGCAGCGTCTTCAGCTTGCGCGCGATGACCGGCACCGCGCTGAAGAATTCGTACGCGTGCTCGACCGTCATGTCGAGCACTTCGCTGATGTTCTTGCCCTTGTACTGCACTTCGAGCGTTTCGCGGTTGTAGCGCTTGCCGTGGCACACGTCGCACGGCACGTAGACGTCCGGCAGGAAGTGCATTTCCACCTTCAGCACGCCGTCGCCCTGGCACGATTCACAGCGGCCGCCCTTCACGTTGAACGAGAAACGGCCCGGATCGTAGCCGCGCTCCTTCGAGGTCGGCACGCCCGAGAACAGCTCGCGGATCGGCGTGAACAGGCCCGTATACGTGGCCGGGTTCGAGCGCGGCGTGCGGCCGATCGGCGACTGGTCGACGTTGATCACCTTGTCGAAGTGCTCGAGGCCCTCGATCGCCTCGTGCGGCGCCGGCTCGGCCGACGAGCCGTACAGGTGGCGCGCGACCGCGTGATACAGCGTGTCGTTGATCAGCGTCGACTTGCCGGAGCCCGACACGCCGGTGATGCAGGTCAGCAGGCCGACCGGCAGCTCCAGATCGACGTGCTTCAGGTTGTTGCCGTGCGCGTCGACGATGCGCAGCATCCGCTCGGGATCGGGCGCGAGCCGCTCGTCCGGGTACTCGATCACGCGTTTGCCGAGCAGGTACTGGCCGGTGAGCGACTGCGGGTTCGACTGCACCTGCTTCGGCGTGCCCTCGGCCACGATCACGCCGCCGTGCTCGCCGGCGCCCGGACCCATGTCGACGACGTAGTCGGCCGTGCGGATCATGTCCTCGTCGTGCTCGACGACGATCACCGAGTTGCCGAGGTCGCGCAGGTGCTTGAGGGTCGCGATCAGGCGGTCGTTGTCGCGCTGGTGCAGGCCGATCGACGGCTCGTCGAGCACGTACATCACGCCCGTGAGGCCCGAGCCGATCTGCGACGCGAGCCGGATGCGCTGCGCCTCGCCGCCCGACAGGGTTTCCGCGCTGCGCTCGAGCGACAGGTAGTCGAGGCCGACGTTGTTCAGGAAGGTGAGGCGCGCGACGATTTCCTTGATGACCTTGTCGGCGATCTCACGCTTCGCGCCGTCGAGCGACAGGCCGTCGAAATAGCCGAGCGCGTCGCGCAGCGGCCAGCCGCTGATTTCGAAGATGCCGCGCGCGTAGTCGCCCGTGCCGATCCGCACGTGGCGCGCTTCGCGGCGCAGGCGCGTGCCGTCGCACGACGGGCACGGCTGGTTGTTCTGGTACTTCGACAGCTCTTCACGCACCGCGACCGAATCGGTCTCGCGGTAGCGGCGCTCGAGGTTCGGGATGATCCCCTCGAACACGTGCTCGCGGATCGTCGTGCGGCCGCGCTCGTTGATGTACGAAAACGGGATCGTCTGCTTGCCCGAGCCGAACAGCAGCACCTTGCGGATCTTTTCCGGCAGATCCTCGAACGCGGCGTCGATGTCGAATTCGTAGAACGCCGCGAGACTCTGCAGCATCTGGAAGTAGAACTGGTTGCGGCGGTCCCAGCCTTTCACGGCGCCGGCGGCGAGCGACAGCGACGGGTGCGCGACGACCCGCTTCGGGTCGAAGAACGTGATCTGGCCGAGGCCGTCGCATTCCGGGCACGCGCCCATCGGGTTGTTGAACGAGAACAGGCGCGGCTCGAGCTCCTGCAGCGAGTACGAGCAGATCGGGCACGCGAACTTCGAGCTGAACAGGTACTCGCGATCGGTATCCATCTCGAGCGCGATCGCGCGGCCGTCGGCGAGGCGCAGCGCCGTCTCGAACGATTCGGCGAGGCGCTGCTTCATGTCCGGGCGCACCTTGAGACGATCGACGACGACGTCGATCGTGTGCTTGTCGTTCTTCTTCAGCTTCGGCAGCGACTCGACCTCGTAGATCTTCGCGACGCCTTCGTTCGCGGCGCCGCCGCCCGAGCGCACGCGAAAGCGCACGAAACCCTGCGCCTGCATGTCCTCGAACAGCTCGGCATGCTCGCCCTTGCGGTCCGCGACGACGGGCGCGAGGATCATCAGCTTGGTTTCCTCGGGCAGCGCGAGCGCCGCGTCGACCATCTGCGACACGCTTTGCGCTTCAAGCGGGATGTCGTGGTCGGGGCAGTACGGCGTGCCGACACGTGCGAACAAAAGTCGCAGGTAGTCGTGGATTTCCGTGACCGTGCCGACGGTCGAACGCGGGTTGTGGGACGTCGCCTTCTGCTCGATCGAGATCGCCGGCGACAGGCCTTCGATCAGGTCGACGTCGGGTTTCTCCATCAGCTGCAGGAACTGGCGGGCATACGCGGACAGGCTTTCGACGTAGCGGCGCTGGCCCTCGGCATAAAGGGTATCGAACGCGAGCGACGACTTGCCCGATCCGGACAACCCGGTAATCACGACCAGCTTGTGGCGCGGCAGGTCGAGATTGACGTTTTTCAGGTTGTGGGTACGCGCCCCACGGATGCGGATCTGTTCCATGAACCTGGCGAAAATGGAGGGAACCAAACCTGCTACTATAACGGCTTTTCGAGGCCGTCGTTTGGGGTCCCCAGCCTTAGCAGCAGGTGGCAGCAAGATGGCGCCTGCGCCGGGAAAAGTGGCCGCAGCGGCCGCGCCGCGCGGTTCCGGGCGGCCTGCGGGCTGCCTGAATCCTGCCCCGACGTGTTGCCGGCCAAGCCTCCCGGGCCGCTGGTCCTGATCTTCCGCCGCCCGGTGTCGGGCGGACATTCCGATCATTCGAAATTCATTCCCGATGTCCAATCCGTCTGCCACGTCTTCCCGCATGACCGCGCCCGAATTGCGCGCGACCACGTCGCTCG
This sequence comes from Burkholderia sp. AU31624, assembly GCF_020420065.1. NCBI lineage: Bacteria > Pseudomonadati > Pseudomonadota > Betaproteobacteria > Burkholderiales > Burkholderiaceae > Burkholderia > Burkholderia sp. AU31624. Next base: position 584,068 of record NZ_JAIZRT010000003.1, on the reverse strand, counting down.
CGGCGATCTTCGCGCTGCGCATGCTCGGCCTGTTCATGATCATGCCGGTGTTCTCGGTCTACGCGAAAACCATCCCGGGCGGCGACAACGTGCTGCTCGTCGGCATCGCGCTCGGGGCCTACGGCGTCACGCAGTCGCTGTTCTATATCTTCTACGGCTGGGCGTCCGACAAGTTCGGCCGCAAGCCGGTGATCGCGACCGGCCTCGTGATCTTCGCGATCGGCAGCTTCGTCGCCGCGTCCGCGCACGACATCACGTGGATCATCGTCGGCCGCGTGATCCAGGGGATGGGCGCGGTGTCGTCCGCGGTGCTCGCGTTCATCGCCGACCTGACCTCCGAGCAGAACCGCACGAAAGCGATGGCGATGGTCGGCGGCTCGATCGGCGTGTCGTTCGCGGTCGCGATCGTCGGTGCGCCGATCGTGTTCCACTGGGTCGGGATGAGCGGGCTGTTCGCGATCGTCGGCGTGCTGTCGATCCTCGCGATCGGCGTCGTGCTGTGGATCGTGCCCGATGCGGCCAAGCCCGTGCACGTGCCCGCGCCGTTCGCCGAGGTGCTGCACAACGTCGAGCTGCTGCGCCTGAACTTCGGCGTGCTGGTGCTGCACGCGACGCAGACGGCGCTGTTCCTCGTCGTGCCGCGCCTGCTCGTCGACGGCGGCCTGCCGGTCGCCTCGCACTGGAAGGTCTACCTGCCGGTGATGGGGCTCGCGTTCGTGATGATGGTCCCGGCGATCATCGTCGCGGAAAAACGGGGCAAGATGAAGCCGGTGCTGCTCGGCGGCATCCTGGCTATCCTGATCGGCCAATTGCTGCTGGGCAGCGCGCCGCATACCATCCTGATTGTGGCGGCGGTTCTTTTCGTCTACTTCCTCGGCTTCAATATCCTGGAAGCGTCGCAGCCGTCGCTTGTGTCGAAGCTCGCGCCCGGTTCGCGCAAGGGTGCGGCCACGGGTGTTTACAACACCACGCAGTCGGTCGGGCTCGCGCTCGGCGGCATCGTGGGCGGCTGGCTGCTGAAGCACGGTGGGGCCAATACGGTCTTCTACACGTGTTCGGGGCTCGTTGCCGCGTGGCTTATAATCGCGGCCAGCATGAAAGCGCCGCCGCGCAAGGCCTGAACTCACTTCGGGCAGGCCCCGGCGACTTTCGCCGGCTTGCCCGGCGGGCCGCACCGACAGCATGAGCGGGCGGCCCGGCATCGAATTTACTGGAGAAACACATGGCATCCGTCAACAAGGTCATCCTCGTCGGCAATCTCGGCGCCGATCCTGAAGTCCGTTACCTGCCGAGCGGCGACGCGGTTGCGAACATCCGTCTCGCGACGACCGACCGCTACAAGGACAAGGCGAGCGGCGATTTCAAGGAAATGACCGAGTGGCATCGCGTCGCGTTCTTCGGTCGCCTGGCGGAAATCGTCAGCGAATACCTGAAGAAGGGTTCGTCGGTCTATATCGAAGGCCGCATCCGCACGCGCAAGTGGCAGGGTCAGGACGGCCAGGATCGTTACTCGACCGAAATCGTCGCCGACCAGATGCAGATGCTCGGCGGCCGCGGTGCGGGCGGCGGCGGCGGTGGTGGCGGTGACGAAGGCGGTTACGGCGGCGGCTACGGTGGTGGCGGCGGCGGTGGCCGTGGCGAGCAGATGGAACGTGGCGGTGGCGGCGGCGGTCGTGCCGGCGGCGCAGCGCGTGGCGGTGCAGGCGGCGGCGCGCAAAGCCGTCCGAGCGCACCGGCAGGCGGCGGCTTCGACGAGATGGACGACGATATTCCGTTCTGACTTAGGTTTAGCTATATTCTTCGTGGTAAGAAGCCCGCTCTCCTTTGGAGGGCGGGTTTTTTTCTTTCAAAACTGCTATCAAGTCATAAAACGGAACGGGAGATTGTCGTCCAAATAATGTGTGATCAGCACGATTGGGATCAAGACTATCGAAATCTGCGAATAACTAGTGACGGATGTTAAGCTCTAGGGCACGATTCAACAGCATCTATCCTTTCAAGACGGATGGGTAAATAGAAAAACGGGGGCTAGCATGTTCGACGCGCCGCGGGCGAATGAGTTTACGCAGGGGACGGTATTCTCTTGTGCGTATGCAGAGAATTACAAAGAAGAAATGGTTCACGGGTTGGTGATAACCGCTCGTTGTGACGTTGCGCAGGCGAAGGTTCAAGCATTCTCATATGTACCAGTAATTCCATTGAGTTCATGGTTGTTTGGTGACGGGGCGACAGTTGTTTTTGATCGAGCAGAGTCGGATTACATTAACTCATTTTCTGATCGATTGGAAAAAGATGGATTGTCGAGATCTTTGTTGCAAGCTCATAGTTTTTCTTCAGTGTACGATGCACATTATCGTAAATTTGAAGGTGTGAAAAACAGGGCTGCGCAATGTGAGAAGTTGAAAAATATTATTCGGCAATTGGATGAAACTCGTGATCTGCAAAATAGCAGAGTGGATCGTGAGAGAATGAGGGCGCATTTTCAAATTTGTCGATCACATGTAGACTCGGTAATTAAGGAATTGTCTGGAAATAGACTTTCTGGTTATTATTTGTTGAGAGGGTTGGAGACTTTTGAGGATGGCGGCCCCCGTGATTTCGTGGCGTTACTTCGGGAAGTTCATCATATTCCTAGTGATATTGTTGGTGATATTTCGAGTGGTATCTCAAGGGAGCAGTGGCGGGATCGAGAAAATTTGGGGTTGATTTGCCCACGATTTATATCTGATGGCGATTACGCGCTTCCAGTTGCAAAAATGAAATCTCCTTGGATTGAGCACCTCATGCAGAATTTCGCATTGCTGTTTTCGCGAATTGGTGTGCGCGATAACGATTTGGAAGACGTTAAAAAATCTCTTGATGCAATTGGGGTGAGGTGATGACCATGAAATATCTTTATATTTGCCAGGAAGCCGCTCAGGAGCTGGTCGCGGAAAGGATGCTGCAATCTGCTGAGTTTGAAACCGGTAAATTATTTGCTGGATTTATCCGCGGGGAAGTGAAAATGATGGCGCTTAGTGCCAAAATTGCTGCGGTGTTCTCTGGTGAGGGTGCATATATTGTTTCTCCTGATTCAAGATCTGAAAATTATATTGTCTTTGATCTTGAGGAAGCTCCGAGGTTGTTGTCGCTAGACGATAACGGATTGCTGTTGGTTATTCAAAAAACGCTGCGTTTCGCCATCAAGCTCTGGAATGGCTTGAAGCCAAGTTCTCACGAAAAAGTCTTGGTAAACGGAAAGGCTGTTGTTTTTCCTTATCCAATTGGAATGCAAACGGATTTGCGAGCTGTGATCGAGCGTCAGCCGGATGAACGGAGACGGAGCAAGCGCGAATCCGGCTCGGCGTTTCTCGTTTATAAATTTTCTAGTGATGAAGGCGAAGGTGTTGCTGAAATTGCGCGCGTCACTAATTTTAGAAAAGCCGGAGATGGGCGAGATTCGGCTCTTGCAACGGCATCTGAAGTGATTGCTCGCTCCAACATACGTCCGGTGCTTGGTAGTCAGGCCTTAGCAGTAACGCATCTCGACGCGTCTAATCATGATCGCCCTGCATTTCAAGCGGGGCTGGATGGTTGGCGAAGCGCACTCACTAGTAGGCAACTTGAGTTTGTGAATCGTCGACTGGACGTTCCGCATCGCATTGAGGGGCCGGCGGGAACCGGTAAGACACTTTGCTTGGTGTTGAAGTGTTTGAAATCATTGAAGGACTCCCAGGAGCAAAATGACGAATATCGCGCGCTATTTATTGCGCATAGCGAGGCGACAAAGAGAGCGATTGAAAACCTTTTTGCGATAAATGATCAGGATGGATTTTATTCGACCGAGCGATCATTGTTGGGGGCGGCCCAAGTCCTCAGGGTGACAACCTTGCAGGCACTATGTGCCAATCTGCTTCATCAAGAAATATCTGAGTCTGAGCTCGTCGACCGCGATGCATATGAGTCGAAACAGGTGCAAACTCTATATGCGCGTGAGGCAATTGACAGTGTGATCGATAATGAATTTGATTCGCACCGCCCATTTATGTCGGACGATTTTTCGGATTTTATTTCGAAGACCGATCGATGGATTATTGCCGACATGTTGTGCCACGAAATCAGTGTGCAGATAAAGGGGCGGGCTGATCAGGATTTGGATAAATACAAAAAACTTCATAGGTTGAAAGTTGGTATGCCGGTTGTTTCGGAGGGCGATAGATCATTTGTTTTTTTGATGTATCGGAGATATCAAAATGCTTTGATAGCATCAGCCCAATTTGATACGGATGATGTTGTATTGAGTGCAATATCATCGCTGAATACTCCGATTTGGAGGCGTAGGCGAGGGCGCGAGGGATACGATGGTATTTTTATTGACGAAACGCATCTGTTTAATTTAAATGAATTATCAATTTTTCATCGACTTTCGCGTGACGAAACAACTCAACCAATTGCGTACTCGGTTGATCGTTCGCAAGCGCTTGGTGATAGAGGGTGGACAGATGAAGCCTTTGATTTGATTTTTGATCCTGAATGTGGGGGCGATGGGTCGGCAAGTACTCCGGTGAAATCTATATTTAGATGTTCTCCGGATATTGTAAATCTCGCATTTTCGGTAACTTCGTCGGGAGCGACGCTGTTTACCAATTTTCATGATCCACTTACTACGGCTATTAGTGCTTTTACGTCAGAAGAGGAGAGAAAAACCGAGCGCCCGGTCATGATTCAATATCCCTCTGGTGATGCGATGTTGAGTGGTGCTTTTGCGCGTGCTGATGCGCTTGCCAAAGAAATGGGGGAGACGAAAGCAGATGTTGTGATTATCGCGTTCGGTGACGATATATTCAAGGATTTGCAGGAGCGAGCCAAGAGTGCTAAAAAGCCGGTGGAGATTGTGAAAAGTCGAGGGGATTTGGATGCTGTTGTGCGTGCTCGGCAGGCAGGGCGCTTTGTGCTTACTGCTCCCGAGTTTGTTGGGGGCCTTGAGTTTTCCGCCGCCGTTTTAGTTGGTGTTGATGGCGGTAGAGTGCCACCAAAGGGTGGAACATCATATGAAGATAGTCAGAATTATTTAAGCTACGCGTCCCATCAGCGTGTTTATGTGGCTCTTACAAGGGCTCGCTTCCGTGTTGAGTTGCTTGGGGAAAAAGCGCGAGGGATTAGTTCGATTCTTTCAAATGCGGTTCGTGGTAATCTCATCGATGTCCGCGATGCGTGAGGGTTTATACAATAATTCGGTTCGGGCAAACCATGGCTGACGAACTTCCCGACCTCATCGCTCCGCATCTCGACGTGCTGTTCTGCGGGATCAACCCGGGCCTGACCGCGGCCGCCACGGGGCATCACTTCGCGGGGAGAAGCAACCGCTTCTGGCGCGTGATCCATCTCGCGGGCTTCACGCCGGCGGAAATCTCGCCGCAGGACGATCGCGCGATTCTTCAATATGGCTGCGGCCTGACCGCGGTGGTGAAGCGGCCGACCGCGAGTGCCGATCAGCTTTCGCGCGCGGAATTCATCGCCGCGGCTGCGGAGTTCGACCAGAAGCTGGCGCGCTACGCGCCGCGCTTCGTCGCCTTTCTCGGCAAGGCGGCGTACTCCGCGCTTTCCGGGCAGCGAGAAATCGAGTGGGGGCTGCAACCGGCCCGGATGCAGGGGGCGAGCGTCTGGGTGCTGCCCAATCCGAGCGGGCGAAACCTCGCGTTCAGTCTCGACGATCTGGTCGACGCATACCGTCAGCTTCGTCTGCAGGCGAAGGCCGTTTCCGGTCTCCAACTGGAGGGGCAGGATGCGGCGCGGTGAACCCTCGCCCCGGTGGCCGGGCACCGTGCTGCCGCGCGCATTCTTCGACCGAGTCGCCACCGACGTTGCGCCGCAACTGCTGAACAAGATCCTCGCGGCCGCGGACGGCCGTGCCGGGCGGATCGTCGAAGTGGAAGCCTATGCCGGTGCGATCGACCCGGCTGCGCATACCTACCGCGGCAAGACGCTGCGCAATGCGACGATGTTCGGGCCGCCGGGGCACCTGTACGTCTATTTCACCTATGGCATGCACTGGTGCTGCAACTGCGTGTGCGGCCCGGATGGCGCGGGAACGGGCGTGCTGATTCGCGCGCTCGAGCCGCTGCAAGGGCTCGAGCAAATGCGTGCGGCCCGGCCGCCGCGGACGCGCGATCGCGACCTGTGCCGGGGGCCGGCACGGCTGACCCAGGCGATGGGGATCACCGGCGCGCAGGACGGTGTCGACCTGATCGGTGCGCACGAAGGGTTCGCAATCGTCGACGACGGCATCGCGCCGCCCGCTGATCTGGCGGGCGGGCCGCGCATCGGCATTCGTGTCGGCACGGATCGGCCGTGGCGCTGGAGCGTGCCGGGCAACCTGTACGTCTCGGGGCCAGTGACGCGCCGCTGATACACCCCGTGCCGGAATGCGCACAATTCGACCTGCGTCACGCGACCGCCATTATTGACCGGCTAAGCTTGCCTTTTCGACGTATTCGATCGAGGAGACACAATGCGGCGGGTCGTATTCAACCAGAAGGGCGGCGTGGGCAAATCGACGATCGTCTGCAACCTGGCGGCGATCAGCGCGAGCGAAGGGCTGCGCACGCTCGTCATCGACCTCGATGCGCAGGCGAATTCCACGCGCTACCTGCTCGGCGACGCCGCAGCCGACGCGCAGCCAGGTGTCGCCGATTTCTTCGAAACCGCGCTGACCTTCAACTTCCGCCCGGTCGACGTCGCGTCGTTCATTCATCCGACCCCGTTCGAAGGGCTCGACGTGATGCCCGCGCATCCGGAGCTCGACACGCTGCACGGCAAGCTCGAGTCGCGCTACAAGATCTACAAGCTGCGCGATGCGCTGAACGAACTCGACACCTACGACGCGGTGTACATCGACACGCCGCCCGCGCTGAACTTCTATACGCGCTCAGCGCTGATCGCGGTCGAGCGCTGCCTGATCCCGTTCGACTGCGACGATTTCTCGCGCCGTGCGCTGTACACGCTGCTCGAGAACGTGAAGGAAATCCAGCAGGACCACAACGCGGCGCTCGAGGTGGAAGGGATCGTGATCAACCAGTTCCAGCCGCGGGCGAGCCTGCCGCAGCGGCTGGTCGACGAACTCGTCGAAGAAGGGCTGCCAGTGCTCGCGTCGAGGTTGTCGGCGTCGGTGAAGATTCGCGAGTCGCATCAGCAGTCCAAGCCGGTGATCCATCTGGAACCCGGGCACAAGCTCGCGCAGGAGTTTCTCGCGCTGCATCGCGAGCTGGCCGGCTGATACCGCATTTGCCTGACGATACCGCGGCCGCATCATGCGGCCGCTTTTTATTGCGACCGCAATTCATCCGATCATTGATTTCGTCATTAATAATCCCGAAAACGATTTCATAATAAATCCAGAAAAAACGATTACATAAGTGGCTGCTCCATTTTCAATGCGCCCCGGTTTTCTAATAAACGGAATAATGGATTGGTAAATGTTGCGCGACGTCATGATCCGCTATCCTGTAAAAAGGTAAAAATACATTGCGGGACAGAGTGATGCGCGGCCTCGTCTGCGATGTCGGCGCATCACGGGTTCCAGCGGTCGCCTGGATGGAAATGAGGGTTTACACCTAGCATTAATGCCATTTAATTGACAATTAATCGATCTAGAATGGGCTCCTTCAACTTCCCGCACTCAAATAAGTGGCGGGTTGTCAATAAGGAAGCCTGCTGTCGATCCGGCTTCCAATTTTCTTTACGTCGTCTCTCGCATTGCTAACAGGAGCGTGCCCGATGTCCGTATTTGCCCCCGAAAAAATCAACGCCGAATATCAATCCGGTATTGCAGCGTGGTTCGCGATTGCCCGTCCGGCGATCCAAGGTTTCGAGGCTGTCGTCGAACTCAACCTGCAAGCGGCCCGGACGGCGCTCGAGGAGTACGAGGACAAGCTGAAGAACGCATTCAACAGCAGCAACCCGGCCGCGGGTTTCGCGCAGCAGGTCGCCGCCCCGCAGGAAGCGGCCGGCAAGGCCGTGTCGTACGGCCGCCATCTGTTCGACATCGCCGTGTCGACGCAGTCCGAATGGGCGAAGGTCGCACAAGCGCAATACGAACAGAACGACAAGCGCCTGAAGGACGTGCTCGGCGAACTGTCGAAGCATGCGCCGGCCGGCTCGGCACCGGTGGTGGCCGCGCTGAACTCGGCGCTGTCGGCGGCGACCGCCGCAGCCGATTCGGTTCGCGCCGCGACCGGCCAGGCGATCGAAGCCGCGCAGAGCGGCTTCGATGCGGTCAGCGAAACGGCCGCGCGTGGCGCGAAGCAAACGGCTGCCGCCGCACGCAAGGACGCCGCGGCCACACGCGAATCGGCTGCGTAATCGCGTAGCCACGCAAGCACGTGTCGCGCACGGGCGCGACACGATTGATCGGCGCCGGATGGCGCCGGACGCCGCGTGTGCCGCGGGGCGTCCGGCGAACGTCCGGTATGCCGCAAGACGCCGGTGAACCGGCGAGCCGTACCGGCGTGCCGCCCGTTCGAACGGGTGCCGCGCGCCCTCCGGCGGCGTGCGATCGCCATCGAGCCGAATGGCCCGGGATGCGCGATCGCCAGCCGAGGCCGGCACGCGCCGGCGTCAGAACGACGAACTGATTTCGATGCAGGAACTGGACATGACGGATGTAGTGATCGTATCGGCCGCGCGGACCGCGGTCGGCAAATTCGGCGGTTCGCTTGCGAAGATCGCAGCGCCCGAGCTGGGCGCGACGGTGATCCGCGCGGTGCTGGAGCGTGCGGGCGTGAAGCCCGAGCAGGTCAGCGAAGTGATCATGGGCCAGGTGCTGACGGCCGGTTCCGGGCAGAACCCGGCGCGGCAGTCGCTGATCAAGGCCGGGCTGCCGACGGCGGTGCCGGGGATGACGATCAACAAGGTGTGCGGCTCGGGCCTGAAGGCCGTGATGCTGGCGGCGAACGCGATCGTCGCGGGCGACGCGGACATCGTGATCGCGGGCGGCCAGGAGAACATGAGCGCGTCGCCGCACGTGCTGCCGGGCTCGCGCGACGGGTTCCGGATGGGAGACGCGAAGCTGGTCGACACGATGATCCTCGACGGCCTGTGGGACGTGTACAACCAGTACCACATGGGCATCACGGCGGAGAACGTCGCGAAGGAATACGGGATCACGCGCGAAGAGCAGGACGCGTTCGCGGCGTTGTCGCAGAACAAGGCGGAAGCCGCGCAGAAGGCCGGCCGCTTCGACGACGAGATCGTGCCGGTGGCGATTCCGCAACGCAAGGGCGAGCCGCTGCAGTTCGCCACCGATGAATTCGTGCGTCACGGCGTGACGGCGGAATCGCTGGCCGGGCTGAAGCCGGCGTTCTCGAAGGACGGCTCGGTGACGGCGGCGAACGCGTCGGGGCTGAACGACGGTGCGGCGGCGGTGCTGGTGATGTCGGCGCAGAAGGCGGCGGCGCTGGGCCTGACGCCGCTGGCGCGGATCAAGGCGTACGCGAACGCGGGCGTGGATCCGAGCGTGATGGGGATGGGCCCGGTGCCGGCATCGCGCCGGTGCCTGGAGCGCGCGGGCTGGACGCCGGGCGATCTGGACCTGATGGAGATCAACGAGGCATTCGCGGCGCAGGCGCTGGCGGTGCACAAGCAGATGGGCTGGGACACGTCGAAGGTGAACGTGAACGGCGGGGCGATCGCGATCGGGCACCCGATCGGCGCGTCGGGGTGCCGGATCCTGGTGACGCTGCTGCACGAGATGGCCAGGCGCGATGCGAAGCGCGGGCTGGCGTCGCTGTGCATCGGCGGCGGGATGGGGGTCGCGCTCGCGGTCGAGCGCGCCTGAGCAGGGTCTGACGACTCGTCCCGCGTGCGGCAGCGGCCAGCGTCGCACGCGGGCGAAGCGGTTTTCGCGCACGACAAGCAGTCAACAACACGCGCGAGGTGCCGGTGCGTGCCGCGCCCGCGACGCGGGCGGCTGCGCATCGAAGCGGTGGGGCGGCAGCCTGAGCGACGCCGCCGCTCCGCCTTGATCGATTACTTTTTTGTCGGTAATTAATAGGATGACTAAGCGAATTGCAGTAGTGACTGGTGGAATGGGCGGCCTCGGCGAAGCGGTCAGCATCAGGTTGAACGACGCGGGCCACCGGGTAGTCGTCACGTATTCGCCGAACAACACCGGCGCGGACCGCTGGCTGACCGAGATGCACGCGGCCGGCCGCGAGTTCCACGCGTATCCGGTGGACGTGGCCGATCACGATTCGTGCCAGCAATGTATCGAGAAGATCGTGCGGGACGTCGGCCCGGTCGACATTCTCGTGAACAACGCGGGCATCACACGCGACATGACGCTGCGCAAGCTCGACAAGGTCAACTGGGATGCGGTGATCCGCACCAACCTCGATTCCGTGTTCAACATGACGAAGCCGGTCTGCGAAAGCATGGTCGAGCGCGGCTGGGGCCGCATCGTCAACATCTCGTCGGTGAACGGCTCGAAGGGGTCGGTCGGCCAGACCAACTATGCGGCCGCGAAGGCCGGCATGCACGGCTTCACGAAATCGCTCGCGCTCGAGATCGCGCGCAAGGGCGTGACGGTGAACACGGTGTCGCCGGGCTACCTCGCGACGAAGATGGTCACGGCGATCCCGCAGGACATCCTCGACTCGAAGATCCTCCCGCAGATTCCGGCGGGCCGGCTCGGCAAGCCCGAGGAAGTCGCGGCGCTGGTGGCTTACCTGTGCTCGGAGGAGGCCGGCTTCGTGACGGGCTCCAACATCGCGATCAACGGCGGCCAGCACATGCATTGACACGGGGCGGACCGGCGGCGTGCGCGCACCTGCCGGGCCGCGTTCCGCACTATCCAGTGCCGAGGCGGCGGCAGGCGCGCCGCTTCGGCTTCGCATTCCGGAGAAGGCATGGGCGATACCTGGATGGGACTCGCGATCGGCGGCACGGCACTGGCCGTCGCGCTGACGATGGCAATCTCGCTCTACTGGCTCGAGCGGCGCCGTGCGCGGCTGCTGCGCAACTTCGATCATCGCGATTGCTCGCTCGTCGCGTACGGCAGGTGCTTCGCACGCGGGCGGGCCCGGCCGGCACGCCGCCTGCGCGGCGCGCGTTGACGGCGGCGGCATTGCGGCAGTGACGCGTCAGGATTGACGAGCGGTCACGCATCGCGCGCCTGCCTGCGGCGATGCGCGCGATGCCCTTGATCAATCGTTCTTTTCGCTCTTTCCACCCGACTCGCCCGAGTCGTTCTTGTGGAAGATCCGCTTCGTCGTGCGCTTGGTGGCATCCCAGCCTTCGCGCGACGCGTGTGCGACCCCGTGCCCGACCGCCTTCGCGGCGCTCGCGGTCGCGTGGCCGAAGCTGCGGGCCGCCTCGCCGGTCTTGTGCGCGGCTTCCTTCGAATCGCGCTTGATGTCCTGCTTCACTTCCGACATGTCCGCGTGCGCGATCGGGCTGATCAGCGCCAGAACGAGCGCGGTGCCAATGAACTGACGAACTTTCACGACCTGGTTTCCTTCTCTTGAGTAAGCGGCTTCATCGAGGATTCGCATCGCCGGCTGCCAACGCGTCGAGCATCACCGCGGCGCGGCCGGACAGCAGTACGCGATCGCCGCAGCGCAGTGCGAAGCCGTACAGCACCGAGCGGGCGTCGCCGCTCACGCGTTCCGCTTCGACGACGAGCGGCTGCGCGAACGTGTCGAGCCGGTCGACGAAAGCGTCGACGTTGCGCACGCTCGCCAGATAGCCGACGCGCGGGCGCGCTTCGTGCGCACCGAGCAGCGCGCCGTGCACGGCCATCGCCTGCGCCGCGTATTCGATCCCGCAGACGGAGGCAAGTCGGCCGTGCGAGCGCAGCGGGTTGTGCGGATCACGGTGGCTCGTCGCGGTGCAGCGGATGCGGGCGGCATCCCAAGCATCGACCGTATCGAGCACGCACATCGCGCCGCCGTGCGGAATGTGCGCGGCGATCCATGCATGGTCGAGCGGCGGCGCGAGCGGGATCGTCGCGGTCATCACGCGCGCTCCGCGAACGTATCCGGCATCGCGACGTCGACCTGCACGCGCGTATCGGCCAGGTAGTCGAGCACGACGCGCGTCGAACGTCGCGCGGCGATGGCGTCGAGCAGCGGCAGCACGCGCGCGGCCGGATTGCCGGCGCGCAGTGCGTCGAGTTCGGCACGCGCGAGCGGCGTGGCGGGCGCGTCGGCGAGCTGCACGTCGATGCGGGCGAGCGCGCGCTCGCTTGCTTCGGGCGCGAGCACGAGTGCCACGCCGAACGCGTCGCCGATCGGGCGCACTGCGTGCAGCGGTTCCGGATAGTCGGTGTCGTACGCGATCAGCAGGGTCGGCACGCGATCGACCACGACCTGGCACAGGCTTTCCAGCAGGCCCGCGGCAAAGCTGCCGTCGTGCGCGCACAGCACGTTCGACGTCGCCATCGCGCGGGTCGCGATGCTCCAGTAGCCGGCCGGCGCGTTGTGCACGGAGTTGTGGAAGCGCGTCGGCGACAGCTGGCGATCGTCGCCCGCCAGCGTCTCGCAGATCGCGTGGCAATTCTGGCCGTCGCCGCCCGACGCGCTGAACACGGTCGCGAGCGTCGCGGCGTCGCGTCCGCTCGCGGCCACCGCTTCGTGGCCGACCGCGAGCGCCACGCGCACGACGGGGCCGGTGCGGCGGCGCTCGGCCGACGGCAGGCCGGCCGGCGGCGGCAGCTCGGTGCGGGCGGGCGCATACGGCACGCGGCCCGCGAGCACGTCGGCCGCGTGCGGCCAGTCGTTCAGTCCGGGCCCGATGAGGCCGATGCTTTCGATGAAGGCGGTGAGTGTCATGGCGGGCCTCAACGGCGGGCGTGGTCGGCGCGGCCGAGGATCAGGCTGCAGTTCGTGCCGCCGAAGCCGAACGAATTGGACAGGACGGCGCGCACGCGGGTATCGCGGCTCGCGAGCACGTAATCGGCGGCGAGTGCCGGGTCGGGCTGTGTCGTGTTGACGCCGGCCGGCACGAACTGCTCGCGCAGCGCGAGCGCGGCGACGACGGCCTCGAGCGCACCCGCCGCGCCGAGCGTATGGCCGGTCGCGCCCTTCGTCGAGCTGCACGGCGTGCTGGCGAACAGCGCGCCGATCGCGCGGCTTTCGGCCGCGTCGTTGCTCGGCGTCGCGGTGCCGTGCAGGTTCACGTAGTCGATGTCGGTTGCATCCAGGCCGGCGGATGCAAGCGCCTGCTCGATCGCGACGCGCGCGCCGAGCCCGTCCGGATGCGGCGACGACATGTGATGCGCGTCGCTCGATTCGCCGATGCCGAGCAGCAGGACCGCATCGGCGCCGAGTGCGGCGGGCGGGTCGGGCACGCGTTCGACGAGCGCGAACGCGGCGGCTTCGCCGATCGAGATGCCGTCGCGCGCGACGTCGAACGGCCGGCACGGCTGGCGCGACAGCAGCTCGAGCGAATTGAAGCCGTACAGCGTCGTCAGGCACAGCGAATCGACGCCACCGACGACGGCCGCGTCGATCAATCCCGCTTCGATCATGCGGCGTGCGGAGCCGAACACTTTCGCGCCGGACGAGCACGCGGACGAGATCGCCATCGCCGGCCCGCGCAGCGCGAAAAACGCGCGCACGAACGCGGCCGGCGAATACGGATTGTGCGTGTGTGCGTAGCGGAAGTCGACGGGCAGCGCGCCGCTCGCCGGATCGCGGCGCTGGTATGCGTGTTCGGTCTCGAGGATGCCGGCCGTGCTCGTGCCGATGAACACGCCGACGCGCGCCGCACCGTAGCGCGCCACGGCCGCCGCGACGCGTGCGTCGAAGCCATCCTGCGTGAGGCCGAGTTGTGCGAGGCGGTTGTTGCGGCACGCGAAGTCGGCGAGATCGGCCCGCACGGGCTGCGCATCGACGCCGTCCACCGCGCCGATCCACGTGTCGAGATCCGCACCTTCGAAGTCGCAGGGTGTGAGCCCGCCGCGCGCGTCGCGCAGCGCATCGAGGGTCGCATCGAGGCCGCGACCGATGCAGCTGGTGGCGGTGAAGTGCGAGAGCAGGAGAGGTTTCACGAGGGTCGCATCCGGTGGCCGGAACGGGCGCCGCAGCAGGGCTGGCAGGCGCGCCGTTCGAGGTCAGATTTTATCAAACGGGGGGAGCGAACCGGCCGGCTCGCCCGGCCCGCCGGGCGGCTCCGGCGCGAGCGCCGCGCGCAGCGTGGTCCAGTGCAATTGCGCGTCAGCGGCGGCGTGCAGTACCGCTTGCAGCACGTCGAGCACGACGGGTTCGCCGCGCGCATCGCGCGCCGCGTGACCGTCGTGCACGAGCAGGATGTCGCGTGCCGCGAGGCCGTGCAGCAGGCGGTGCGTGACGGTCGCGGCATCGCGCGCGCGCGTATCGAAGCCGCGCCGCGTCCAGCTCGCCAGCTGCAGGCCGAGTTCGCACAGCACCGGCTCGAGAAACGGGTTGCGCAGGCCGGCCGGCGCACGGAAGAACAGCGGGCGCGTGCCGGTGAGCTCGGTCAGCGTCTGCTGCGCGGCCGCGATCTCGCGCCGCAGCGCGGCGGGCCCCGACAGCGAGAACGTGTGCCGGTGCCGCTGGCTGTGGTTCTCGATCGCGTGACCGCGCGCGACGATTGCCTCGATCCAGCGCGGATGACGGCGCGCGAGATCGCCGATGCAGAAGAACGTCGCGCGCGCGTCGTAACGGTCGAGCAGGTCGAGCACGCGCGGCGTGACGTCCGGGTCCGGGCCGTCGTCGATCGTCAGCGCGATGTGGCGGCCGGCACCGGGCGGCAGGCGCGTCCAGTTCGGGCCGAGCAGCGTGCTGCGCGGCCACAGGCCGGCGGCGGTCAGCGCGAGATGCGACGCGACCACGCCCCCGAGCGCCCACGGCCACGCGGCCGGCTGCGCGACGACGGCCGCCGCCGCGCCCGCATGCAGCGCGGCCGTGCCCGCGATCAGCGGCGTCGGCTTCCAGCGGCGCGTGTCGCCGGGCTGTCGCGACGGAACGGACGACGGCGCGTTCATGCGTGGCCTCCTCGATGACGGTTGATGGCCATACCGTCAGCCGGGCGCGGCGCGAGAATCGCCGCGAACGCGAGCGCGAGCATCGCACCCGGGCCGACGGTCAGCCCGAAGGTTTCGAGCAACGGCACGCGCGACAGCGCCAGCAGCCCGAAGCCGGCAACCGTTGCGAGATTCGCGATCAGCAGCGACACGAGCGTGTACGGCGTGACGGGCTGCGCGTCGTCGCGCTTGCAGAAGAACAGCGCGTAGTTCGAGCCGACCGCGACGATCAGCAGCATCCCGACGAGATGCAGGATCGTCAGCTGCACGCCGGCGAGCGCGAAGCCGGCCGTCACGACCAGCACGGCCGCGACGAGCGGCGCGAGCGCGTGCATGGCGCGGCGCGGCGAGCGCAGCGCGATCAGCAGCAGCACGGCGATCGCGGCGAAGCCTGCGAGCGACAGCCGGATGTCCTCGTGCACGTAGCTCACGTACAGGCGATCGGCTTCGGCCTTCATGTCGACGAACAGCGCATCGGGCACGCCCGCGCGGGCGACGGCTTCGCGAATCGGCGTGGCATCGAGACTCGATGCCGGTTGCGCGGCGCGGGCGGCATCCGGCGCACGCAGCGGCAGCATCGCGCGCCAGCGGCCGTCGCGTTCGGTCAGCAGCGCATCGACGGCGAGCGCCATCGACGTGCCGCGCAAGTCCGCGCGTGTCAGCAGCGGTGCGTGGCGCGCGGCCCCGACGTCGGTGATGAACGGTGCGAACAGGTCGGGCTTGACCGCGATCGGCTGGTTCGCGACGGCGTCGCGCATCCGCGCGGCGAGCACGTCGGCATCCGGCAGGCTCGCCTGGCGTGCGCGCTGCGCGGCGTCGCTCGGCAGGTAGCGCGCGGGGCTTTCGAAGCCGGCGAGTGCGCCCCGGTCGACGAGCGGCTGCAATTGCGCGGCGACCTTTTCGGCGCCTTCGAGCGCGGTTTGTTCGGTCGACGCGGAAATCACGACGAGATAGCGCACATCGGGCGCGCCGACATCGGCGCGCAGCCGCGCGTCGAGCGCCTGCGCTTGCGCCGGCACGGGGCTGAGCGCGGCGAGCTCACGGCTCCACAGCCCGTCGCGATGCAGCACGAGCGTCGCGGCCGCGGCGATCACCAGCACGGCGAGCGGCCAGCGCAATCGCGGCGCGGCGTCGGCCGCACGCGCGAGCACGGCGCCGACGCGCGACACGTCGCGGATCGCGACATGCTCGCCGCGCAGGTGCGGCAGCACGAAGCGCGTGACGAGCGCGGCGGCCGTCAGCCCGACGATCGAATACAGCCCGAGTTGCACGAGGCCCGGGAATCCGGAGAACAGCATCGACGCGAACCCGCACACGGACGTCAGCACGCCGAGCCGGATCGTCGGCCAGTACGCGGCGACCCATGCGCGCGTCGCGTCGGCCGGGCGCGCCGCGCCACGCGTGCCGGCCTGCGCCGATTGCACGAACAGGTAGATCGAATAGTCGACGGCTTCGCCGATCAGCGTCGTGCCGAAGCCGAGCGTCAGCCCGTGGACCGTGCCGAACGCGATGCTGACCGCCGCGATGCCCGCCGCGACACCCGTCAGCACCGGCAGCAAGCCGAGCGCGAGCGTGCGCGGCGAACGGTAAAGCGTCAGCAGCAGCGCGACGATCAGCACGACGCTCGCCGTCGACAGCCGTTCGACGTCGTGCCGGATCGTGTCGCGCGTGTCGACCGAGAACACGCTGGGGCCCGTCATCGCGAGCGTGGTCGCGGCGGTGTTCGGCACGGCCTGCTTGGCGGCGGCGAATGCATCGCGCACGGTGTGGATCGCGCGGGCCTGCGCGTCGGTATCGGAACCGGCGGCGGCCGTCTGCACGACGAGCACCGCGCGCGCGCCGTCGCGCGATGCCCACACGCCATCGCGGCTCGCCGGTTCCGCCGCGCTGTCGAACTGATCGACGAGCGTGGCGACTTCGCCGGTCGGGTCGCGCGGCAGCATCGCCTTGGCCACGAGGCCGGCCGACGAACTCAGCAGGTCGAGGCTGTCGCCGAGCGCCTGATGCAGGCCGGCGGCGCTGAAGCGCTGCGGCGTGACGGCCGGGCTCAGCAGGTAGCGGTGATCGAAGATGAATTGGCGATCGCGCGCGTCGTTCGCGGCTTCGCCGTTGTGAACGGCCGCGAATTGCGGATCGGTGCGCAGCGCGCCGGCGACGCGTCGCGACAGCGCGGCGCGCGTCGTGGCATCGCGGCCGTCGATCGCGACGAGGATCAGCCGCGACACGACGCCGTCGCGCAACTGGTCGACGAGCACGCGCTGCCCGGCGCTCGGCGCGCTCGGCAGGAACGCGGACAGGTCGGCCGTGAAGTGCGCGCGCCCGATCGCGACGCCGCATGCGACGAGCGCGAGCAGCCACGCGAGCACGGCACGCTGCCGCAGCGCGTGCAGGCGGCGCGCGACCGGTGACGCGGGGGGCCGGGTGCGTTCGTCCATCAGTTCGGGTTCGCCGGAACGGGCTGCAGCCGCATCACTGAGCGGTCGCCGTCGGCCTGCCGGATCGCGACGCTGCGCAACACGTCGCGCGTGCCGTCGAGCGTGATCGTGCTGACGACCTTCAGCATCCGCGAGTCGAGCGGCGTGAGCGTCAGCGTCCAGTCGTCGCCGCGCCCGGCGAGCGCGACCTTGTACACCTGTTCGAGCGCGAAGCGGTTGCCGGCGAGCGTCGCGCGGATGCTGTCGATGAACGCGCCGAGTTCCGGATAGCGTGCGAGCGCGAGCGTGAACTTGCGGTTGTTGCGCTCGACGGTGAGCATGTCGCCGTCGACGACGAGGTGTTCGGGCTTCGGGCTCAGCGTGTGCTTCTCGAGATGGTCGGGCGCGACGAACACGAGTTCGCCGGACGATTCGACCGGCTGCGTCGCGATCGACAGGGTCTTCGTCTCGGTGAACGTCGCGCGCCCCGACTTGTGTTGCGCAAGCGTCGACATCAACCGGTCGAGGTTCCACGCCGGCGCCGTGTCGGCCGCCTGCGCGGGCGCGGCAGCCAGCGCGATTGCGGCGATGGTCGCAGCGACGGCGACGGCCAGCGTGCGGACGGCGCGACGCAGCGCGGACGGGAGCGTGGGCAGGCAGCGGCGAACGGCGGTCATGCGTCGGAATCCCTCGTGGCGGCCAGGCCGGCACCGGCGCATGCAGCGTCGCTGCGTGCGGTCGCGGTTGCGGCATCGCCGCCTTGCCAGAAGTCGAAATAGTTGAACCAGTTGTACGGCGCCGCGCGGCAGTATTTGTCGAGCAGCGCGACGTAGCGCGCGAGTGCCGCGTCGACGGCCGCCGCGCGCGCGTCGCGCCGCACGTCGGAGAAATCGGCGAGCGTCTCGAAGTGCACATCGTAGCGGTTGCCGTCGCGATAGAGGCCCGTCATGAAGATCACCGGGCGCTTCAGCATCGCGGCCATGTAGAGCGGCCCGAGCGGGAACGCGGCGGGCGCGCCGAGCAGCGGCAGCCGGCGCAGCGACGCGGCCGCGTCGTCGAGCAGCGTACGGTCGGCGAGCATGCCGACCATGCAGTTCGCGTCGAGGCGCTCGCGCACCTTCAGCATCGAGTCGACATGACCGAGCGGAATCACTTCCGGCTGCGCGGCGGGATTCACCGCGGCGAGCGTCGCGTTGATCTTGCGCGCGTTCTTCTCGTACATCGTCACGACCACGCGCAGGGCCGGGTGCGTGCGGCCGATCGCGCGCACGACCTCGAAGCTGCCGAGGTGCGCGCCCATCAGGAACGCGCCGCGTCCGCCCGCGAGCGCGTCGTCGACGAGCGTTTCACCGTGCAGCCGGATGTCGAACAGGTCGAAGCGTCCGTTCATCAGGTAGATGCGGTCGTGGATCGTCGCCGCGAACGTGAACACGTGCCGGTACACGTCACGCCAGCGCACGGGGCGTCCGAGCACGCGGCGCAGGTAGTCGCGCGACGCCGCGCACGCAACCGGCGAGAACAGCACGAAATACGTCGCGGTCAGGTGCAGCACGACGCGTGCGCGCTGCCGGCCGAAGCGCAGCGAGATCCACGTCATCGCGCGCAGCAAGCCCGCATTGCTGCGTTCCTGGCGTTCGGCCCATGCGGTGCGCTTCATGGCTGCGCGCCATCCTGCGCGGCCGGCGGCGCTGACAGAACGCCGCTCGCGACTTCGCGCGCCCCGGCGCGCAGCGTGAAGCGGATCGCACCGCTCGCCGCGGCGTCGTACGCGAGATCGAGCGGTTCGCCGGGTGCGACCGGGCTCAGGAATTTCGCGGACCCGAGCCGCCACGTGTGCAGCGGACGGTCGAGTGCCGCACCGATCGCATGGATTGCGTGATCGAGCAGCACGACGCCTGGCACGACCGGATGGCCGGGGAAGTGGCCGGGCAGTGCCGGGTGATCGGCGGGGATCGTGAGCCCGAGCGCCGGCGCGGGCGCGCCGGCCGGGTCGCGGATGGGCGTCGGCGCGGCTGCGGTGCGCGCATGTTGCGCCACGAGCGCGGCGAGCACGTCGCGCGGCAGCTTGCCGGTTTCGTTGCGCGGCAGCGCGTCGACGAACACGAGCGGGCGCGGCATGAACGCGGGATCGATCCGCTCGCGCAGCGCGCGCTGTAGATCGGCGGCCGCGAGCGTCGGTGCGACGACCAGCGCGACGAGGCGCGTGACCGGTTCGAGGCCCGCGCCGGCCTGGGCGGGCGCGGCTTCGTCGGGCATGAAGAACACGCCGTCGATCACCTGCGCAATCGCATTGAGCTGATGGTTCAGGTACGCGAGCGACGTGCGCTTGCCGGCGATGTTGACGAGGTCGGCCTTGCGGCCGTGCAGCAGGAACCGGTCGTCGCCGAGCAGTTCGAGCGCATCGCCCATCGGCACGGGCGCCTCGACGTGCCCGCCCGACACCCAGATCGTCGGCTCGCCGTCGTCGCTCTCCGGTTCGTCGCGCGCATCGAGCCGGATGCCCGGGAACAACGCCCAGGTCGCGCCTTGCGACGTGCGACGGGTCGCGATCTGGCCGGTTTCGGTGCTGCCGTAGATCTCGACGAGCGGCGCGTCGAGCGCGGCTTCGGCTTCGCACGCGAGCTTTTCCGACAGCGGCGCGGTGGCCGACAGCACGAGCGCCGCGGGCGGCAGCGCCTGGCCGGCCGCCAGCAGCGCGCGCAGGTGGATCGGCGACGTGACGAGCACGCGCGGCTGCGGGATCGTGTCGAGTTCGTCGCGAATGTCGACCGGGTAGAACGGCTGGCGATTGCTGAACGCGAGGCCGCCGATCAGCGCGAGCAGCACCGTCGACTCGAAGCCGTACATGTGCTGCGCGGGCACCGTGCCGATCAGCGTGGCCGCGCGGCCGTCGAGCAGCCCGAGGCGGTCGGCCGCCGCGCGCACGCAGCCGACCAGGAAGCCCCAGGTCTTGCGGTGCGGCACCGGTGCGCCGGTCGAGCCGGACGTGAACACGTAGGCCATGATCCGCGCCGCGTCGATCTGCGGCACGACGAACGGCGCATCGCTCGCGCGCTCGCCGGGGGCGGCATCGGGGTACGCGAAGCGCGGCAGGTCGATCGCGCAGTCGGGCGCGTCGTGCAGGCAGAACGCGTCGGGCGCGAACGATGCGAGCTGGCGAACCATTTCCGGCGTGTGCGTCGACGGCAGCAGGCTGATCTTGCCGGCAACGAGCGCCGCGCACAGGCTGACCGCGAAGCGGTAACGGTCGCGGCACACGTTGAACACGTGGCCGCCGGCGGGCAGCGCGGCGGCCACGCGCGCGACGTCGGCGACGAATGCGCGCACGGTGACGGGCGCGCCGTCGCGCCAGGCGATCGTCTGGTCCGGCGACGAATGGAAAACCAGCGGGTGAGTCGGCATAAATCGGTCGAAACGGGAGCGAAGGCCGGCGCGGCGCGCCGGCCGGGAATTCATCGTGACGGCTGCGATGCGTGCGTCGTCGCGCGATACGCGCGCACCGCATCGACCATGCGCGGCCGCGGTTCGTGCGGCAGTGCGAACCGCCGGCACGCATGCTCGGCGGCGAACATCACGGCGACGAGCGGCAGCGACAGGTAGTTCGCGAACGTCGACCACGTGACGATCGGCGCGGTCGCGAACAGCAGCGTCGACACGGCGGCGATCGCGACGAAGAACAGCGTCCATGCGAGCGTGATCTGCCGGGTGTAGCGCGCGACGGCCGGCGTGATCGCGCCGTGGATCATCGTCGCGAAGCGCGTGCACAGCGGCACCTGGCCGGCGGCGAGCGTGCGGCCGAACACTAGCGCCATCGCGAGGTTGAAACTCGCGTGTTCCAGATACAGGCCCCATTCGAAATGCCGGGCGAGCGGCACGCGCGCGGCCCACAGCACGGTGGCGGCAAGCAGCCACGCCGGCACGAGCCATGCGCGATGCGGCGAGCGCAGCGCCGCACCGAGCGCGAGCAGCAGCGGCGGCACCAGTGCCATCGCGAGGCCGAAGCCGTGCGCGCCGGGTGTCGCGGCCGCGTAGTGCGCGCCGGCCTGGTACGCCGCGACGGCGCCGACCGCGGCGAGGCCGCGCGCGGCGGGCAGCAGCCGGCTCATCGGCGGCCTCCGCGCACACGGCGCGCGAACGCATGCCCGGCGGCCGGGCGGCAGCGGGCGGACGGGCGAACCGGAACGGAGCGGAAGGTCGGGCGCGGCATGACTGGCGACATCGGGCGGATCGTGGCCGGACGTGGTGGTCGGGCCGTCAAACATCATATGAATGGCGGCCGGGACGCGGGTCCGGGCCGGTGGTCGGGCACGCTCATTTTAGGGCCGCGGCACCGCGTGTTCGGGGCGGGCGCGAACGGGTTTTGTAACCGATTGTATGGCGCGGGATGAACGGTTTGGCGGGGTCGGTCCATTTCCATCCAAAGCGGCTCAAGCGTCTCGTGCATTCGGGCTCCGAAACGGGCTGCGGTGCCGGCTCGCCAGTCTGTAACCATTGGCCGTATACGGCCCGATACCCGTTCGTCTAGAATCCGCGTAACTTTTACAAACGATCCCCCAATAAAGCAGGCGGGGAAGCCGGCAGACGCCGGAGGGACGGAGATTCGCACGCGCCGGGCGTGCATGGCGACAGCCGTTTCCGGGCACCTTCCGCTGCCACGGGCCGCCTGCCCGCACGCATGATGAACGCACTGGAACAAGAGCTCGCCACGCTGATCATCGGCGAACTGAATCTCGAAGACGTCACGCTCGAAACAGTGACGGCCGAGACCCCGCTGTATGGCGAGGGTTTCGGGCTCGACTCCATCGACATCCTGGAAATCGCCCTGCTGATCTCGAAGAAATACGGCTTCGAGCTGCGTTCGGACAATCCGGACAACCAGAAGATCTTTGCGACGCTCGGTGCACTGGCGGCGTACGTCGCCGCGCACCGCACGAAGTGACGGGGTCGCGCCACGGGCGCGACGTGCAGATGATGACGGCAGGCGGCCGCGATCGGCAGACGATACGCGGCCGCGTCGGTCGAGGTGGAACGCGATGAACGGAGCAATTCGATGCGGGCTCTCGTGACGGGCGGCGGCGGCGCACTCGGGCAGGCGATCTGCACGGCGCTCGCGCAGGCTGGCCACGAAGTGTGGGTGCATGCGAACCGTCATCTCGCGCAGGCGGAGGCGGTCGCGCAGCAGATCGTCGCGGCCGGCGGCACCGCGCACGCGATCGCGTTCGACGTGACCGACGCCGATGCGACGCTCGCCGCGCTGCAGCCGTTCATCGACGATGCGCCGGTGCAGATCCTCGTCAACAACGCAGGCATTCACGACGATGCGCCGATGGCCGGCATGTCGCGCCGGCAGTGGTACAGCGTGCTCGACGTGACGCTCAACGGCTTCTTCAACGTCACGCAGCCGCTGCTGTTGCCGATGATCCGCACGCGGCGCGGCCGGATCGTCAACATCGCGTCCGTGGCCGGCGTGACCGGCAATCGCGGCCAGGTCAACTACGCGGCCGCGAAGGCGGGGCTGATCGGCGCGACGAAGTCGCTGTCGCTGGAGCTCGCGTCGCGCGGCATCACCGTGAACGCGGTCGCGCCCGGCATCATCGAATCGCCGATGGCCGGGTACGCGTTTCCCGCGGAACGCATCAAGCAGCTCGTGCCCGCGCAGCGCGCGGGCCGGCCCGACGAAGTCGCGGCGATGGTCGCGTATCTGGTGTCCGACGCCGCGGCCTATGTGACGGGGCAGGTGCTGTCCGTCAACGGCGGGCTCGCCTGACGAAGCGCGCAGCGTCGGCGTGACGTAACGCAACGCGGCGCAGGCCGCGAGGTTGCGCGGCCTGCGCCGCATAGTGAGGAAATCGAAGTGTCCGTGCATCCAGTCGACGCCGAACGGCGCCCGTGTTCCTTGTCGTCCTCCACCGCGCCCGTCGTGCGCGGGCAGACGGCGGCCGGGCCGGCCGCATCGCGATCGGGCGAAGCGCTCGCGCACGGCGGCGGCCGAGCACTGCGGCTCGTCCGGACGAGCCATGCGCGGCTCGCCGCATTGCTGCACGATGCGCGTGGCCGTGGCGATGGATTCGAGCGCGCGTTTCCCGGCGCATTGGGTGCGGTATGCATCGGCGCGGACACGGCTTCGCATGCCGAATCACGAGCGGACGCGGCAGCACGGATGCTGGCCGAAGTCGTGCCCGACCTGCCGGTCGCCCCGGTGCCGATGACGCTGCTCGGCGCCGGCATCGCGCCGGACGACGCCATCTGCGAAATCTGGCAATGCCGTGCGCGCGACCTGCGCAGCGAACGGCGCGGCGCGCTGCACTATCGGTACAGCGAAACGGCGGGCCTCGTGTTCGGCAGCATCGTCGTGCACGAAGCAGCACGTGAGGCGAACGAATCGCACGACAGCGGCACCCCGCTCGAACGCGCGACCCGCGACGCGTACCGCGCACTGTTCGACGTGCTCGATTCGCTCGGCATGCCGCATCCGCTGCGCATCTGGAATACCGTGCCGGCGATCAATGCGATGCAGTTCGGGATCGAGCGCTATCGTCAGTTCAATATCGGCCGCCAGCACGCGTTCGATGCGTGTCGCCGCGCGCTGACGGGCGGCGTGCCGGCCGCATGCGCGCTCGGCTCGGTCGTGCCGGTCGCGGGCGATGCATCGCCGGCCGCGCCGCTCGCGATTCATTTCCTCGCGAGCCGCACGCCGGCCGATCCGGTCGAGAACCCGCGCCAGGTCAGCGCGTATCACTATCCGGCCGAGTACGGCCCGCGTGCGCCGACGTTCGCGCGCGCCGCCGCGTGGTCGGACGGCGATGCCGCGCCGGTGCTGTTCGTGTCGGGCACCGCGAGCATCGTCGGGCACCGCACCGTGCATCACGGCGACGTCGTCGCGCAAACGCGCGAGACGGTCGCGAACCTCGCGGCCGTGCTCGAGCAGGCCGCGCGCCAGGGGCACGGCCCGTTCTCGCTCGCCGACCTGAGCTATCGCGTCTACGTGCGCGACGCCGGCGATGCCGCGGCGCTGGCCGCGATCGAGCGCGTGCTGCGCGAGGCGGCCGGCCCCGGCGTGCGGCCGCTCGTCGTCCATGCGGACGTGTGCCGCGACGACCTGCTGGTCGAGATCGAGGCCAGCACGGGTCATCAGGAGGCGTGGCTGTCATGAAGCGAGAAAACCTCACGATCGAGCCGCCGGCCCCGCATGCGGGCGACGTCGACGAAGCCTGCCGACGGTCGCCGGCAAGTCATAAACTTTTGTCAGGATCCCCGTCTTCGCAATCGGCCGTTTCCATGTCCAAGCTGCACGCCTCGTCCACCCATCTCGTCCTGATTCCGAGCTACAACCCGGGCGCCAAGGTCGACACGACCGTCCGCAATGCCCGCGCGCAGTGGAATCCGGTGTGGGTCGTCGTCGACGGCAGCACCGACGGCAGCGCCGAACGGCTGCAGGCGATGGCCGAGCGCGACCCGGGCTTGCGCGTGATCGTGCTGCCGGAGAACCGCGGCAAGGGCGCCGCGGTGCTCGCCGGGCTCGACGCGGCGGCCGCGAGCGGCTTCACGCATGTGTTGACGATGGATTCCGACGGCCAGCATCCGGCCGACCTGATTCCCGCGTTCATGGCCGCGTCGCAGGCCGCGCCCGACGCGATGGTGCTGGGCGTGCCGAAGTTCGACGCGAGCGCGCCGCAGTTGCGCGTGCAGGGGCGCCGGCTGTCGAACGCGTGGGCCGACCTCGAGACGCTGTGGGCCGGGATCGGCGATTCGCTGTACGGGTTCCGCGTGTATCCGGTCGCGCCGCTGGCCGCGATCATGCGCCGCCAGCCGTGGATGCGCGGCTTCGACTTCGATCCCGAGGCGGCCGTGCGGTTGTGCTGGGCCGGCGTGCGGCCGATCCGCATCGACGCGCCGGTGCGCTATTTCGGCCGCCACGAGGGCGGCGTCTCGCACTTCCACTACGGCCGCGACAACGCGCTGCTTGCGTGGATGCACCTGCGCCTGTTCACCGGCTTCGCGGTGCGGCTGCCGATGCTGGTCGCGCGGCGGCTGACGCGACGCCACGGCCAGACGGCCTGAGCCCGCCCGTTTCCCGGTCCGGTCGTCGCCCGGCTGCGGCGATTGCTCCGTTTTCCGTCGTCAATCCCGTGTCGACGCGCCGTTTCGTCCCTGTTCGTCGAGTAATCAACGTGTCATCGGATGTAAACATCTGGTAATTTTCTGCCGGATTATGCAAAATCGCCGCTCCCAAATACAACTATCGAGGGATTCCGGGATGCAACTCAAGAAAGCGGTGGCAGCGTGTGGCGTGGCGTTTCTGTTGAGCGCGTGCGGCGGGGTACAGAGCCTTGACGCGAACAGCCTGACGTCGGCGGGGACCAGCCTGTACAAGGCAGCGACGCTGTCGGACAGCGACATCGCCGCACTGTCGAACGACTCGTGCAAGGCGAGCGATGCCGAATCGAAGATCGCGCCGGCGAACAGCGCGTACGCGAAGCGCCTGACGAAGGTGATGAAGGGCTTCGGCGACATGACGCTGAACGGCCAGAAGATCAACTACAAGGTCTACATGACCAAGGACGTCAACGCGTGGGCGATGGGCAACGGCTGCGTGCGCGTGTACAGCGGCCTGATGGACCAGATGAACGACGACGAGCTGCGCGGCGTGATCGGCCATGAAATGGGCCACGTCGCCCTGGGTCACTCGAAGAAGGCGATGCAGACGGCCTACGCGGTCAGCGCGGCGCGCACCGCGGCCGGCGCGGCATCGCCGGGCGTGGCGGCACTGACGAGCTCGCAGCTCGGCGACATCACCGAGAAGTTCATCAACGCGCAATTCTCGCAGACGCAGGAAAGCGCGGCCGACGACTACTCGTTCGACCTGATGAAGCAGAAGGGCATGAACCAGAAGGGTCTCGTCACCGCATTCCAGAAGCTCGCGAAGCTCGACGGCGGCAAGAGCTCGATGATGGATTCGCACCCGTCGTCGGCGAGCCGTGCGCAGCACATCGAGGATCGCATCGCGAAGGGCAGCTGATCGCGCAACCGGTCGCCTGCCGCGGCGGGCGATCCAGCGGCGACATGAAAAACCCCACGCTCTTCCGGGCGTGGGGTTTTGTTTTTGGGCGGCCGCCGCTTACGGCACCATCCCCGGCAGCACGTACGCCTGCGCGAGCGTGATCAATCCGACGATCACCGCGAACAGCAGGCTGTGCCGCACCGTGAAGCGGAACAGCTCCGATTCCTTGCCGACGAGGCCCGTCGCCGCGCAGGCGACCGCGATCGACTGCGGCGAGATCATCTTCGCGGTCACGCCGCCCGTCGTGTTCGCGGCCACCGCGAGCGTCTCGGGCACGCCGAGCTGATGGGCCGTGGCCTGCTGCAGCGAGCAGAACAGCGCGTTCGACGACGTGTCCGAACCGGTCAGGAACACGCCGAGCCAGCCGAGGAACGGCGAGAAGAACGGGAACGCGGCGCCGGTCGCGGCCAGCATCAGCGCGAGCGTCGACGACATCCCCGAATAGTTCGCGACGAACGCGAACGCCAGCACGAGGCCGATCGACAGGATCGGGCGCGTCAGTTCCTTCAGTGTCTCGCCGAACGTGACGAGCGCGTCGCGCGGCTTCATCCGCAGCAGCGCCATCGAGATCAGCGCGGTCACGAGGATCGCGCTGCCCACCGCCGACACGAGATCGATCTTCAGCACCGCGTCGAGCGCCTTCGGCGTCGCGGCGATCGGCGCGGTCTTCACGACGAGCTGGTCGAGCCCCGCCACATGGAACTTCAGCACGGTCGACGCGAGTGCGCCGTGCGCGGCGAACAGCGCCTTGAACGGCGCGATGCTCCATACGGTGACGACGGCCGTCAGGATCAGGAACGGCGACCACGCGCGCACGGTTTGCGCGAGCGTGTACGGCGACGCCTGCCGGCTCGTGCCGGTGCCGAAGCCGCTGCGCGAGCCTGCGGCTGCGCCGCCGAAGCCCGCGAGCGCGGCGCCGCCGCCCGACGCGACGAGGCCGCCGGCCGTCTGCTGCGCGGTGCGCGGCTGCCACACCTTCAGGAACGCGGCGAGTGCGACGAGGCTGACGAGCGACGACGTGATGTCCGGCAGCTCGGGCCCGATGTGGTTCGACGTGAAGTACTGCGTCACCGCGAAGCTGCCGCCCGCGACGAGCGCGGCCGGCCAGGTCTGCCGCACGCCGCGCAGCCCGTCCATCATGAACACGAGCCAGAACGGCACCGCGAGCGACAGCAGCGGCAGCTGGCGGCCGGCCATCGCGCCGATATGGAACGGGTCGATGCCCGTCACCTGCCCGGCGACGATGATCGGAATGCCCATCGCGCCGAACGCGACCGGTGCCGTGTTTGCAATCAGGCACAGTCCTGCCGCGTGCAGCGGCTTGAAGCCGAGGCCGACGAGCAGCGCCGCCGTGATCGCGACGGGCGCGCCGAAGCCGGCCGCGCCTTCGAGGAACGCGCCGAACGAGAAGCCGATCAGCAGCATCTGCAGGCGCTGGTCGTCGGTGATCGACAGCACGGACGCGCGAATGATGTCGAACTGGCCGGTCTTCACGACGATCTTGTACAGGAACACGGCCGCGACGATGATCCACGCGATCGGCCAGATGCCGTACGCGAAGCCGAAGCCGGCCGCCGCGAGCGCCTGCGGCACGGGCATCCCGTACGCGAGGATCGCGACGCCGAGCGACAGCAGCAGCGTGATCGGCGCGGCGACGTGGCCCTTGAGCCGCAGCGCGGCCAGCGCGACGAAAAAGAAGATGATCGGGATTGCGGCGACGAACGCCGACAGCCCGAGGCTGCCGAGGGGCGTGTAGATCTGATGCCAGGCCTGCATGGATGTCTCCTCCATAGGTTTTTGTCGATACGGCTTGAGAAACGAAACGGCTATTCGGGCTGGCCGCGGGCGCGCAGCAGGTCGGACAGGCTGCGCGGCGCCGGTTCGAGCGGCGTGCGGTGTTGCGTCCAGCCCATCTGTTTTGCCGGCGTCAGCGCACGCAGCCGCGTCGCGGTCCAGCGGAACGCGCGGTATGCACGCGGATGCGCGAACGCCCCCGACCAGAAGCGCCACACGAGGTCTTCCGCGCGGTTGTAGTTCGCGCCCTGGCCGCGCAGCGGATGCGCGACGGGCTCGTTAGGCTTGCGGTTCGCTTCGGTGCGCAGCCGCACGAGCAGTTGCGGGATCGGGATCCGCACCGGGCACACCTCGCCGCAGGCACCGCACAGCGTCGATGCGGTCGGCAGGTCGGCCGTCGCGTCGAGGCCGAGCAGGTGCGGCGAGATGATCTTGCCGATCGGGCCCGGGTAGGTCGTGCCGTAGGCGTGGCCGCCGATGCGCGTGTAGACGGGGCAGTGGTTCATGCACGCGCCGCAGCGGATGCACTGCAGCGTCGCGCGCAGCTGCTCGTCCGCGTAGGCCTGCGTGCGGCCGTTGTCGAGCAGCACGAGATGCAGCTCGCGCGGGCCGTCGCGTTCGCCGTCGCGGCGCGGGCCCGAGATCAGGTTGAAGTAGGTCGTGATCGCCTGGCCGGTGGCCGAGCGCGTGAGCAGGCTCGACAGCGGCACGATGTGCTCCAGCTTCTCGACGACCTTCTCGATCCCCATGATCGCGACGTGCGTATCGGGCACCGTCGTCGACAGGCGGCCGTTGCCTTCGTTCTCGACGAGCCACAGCGTGCCCGTGTCGGCCGCCGCGAAATTCACGCCGGACAGGCCGATGTCCGCCTCGGCGAACGCGCGGCGCAGCGCGCGCCGGCCGGTCTGGATCAGCTCGTCGACGTCCTCGGTGTAGCGCGTGCCGGGGATGTGCGCCTCGAACAGCTCGGCGATGTCGCCGCGCGTCTTGTGGATCGCCGGCATCACGATATGCGACGGCTTCTCGCCCGCGAGCTGCACGATGAATTCGCCCATGTCGGATTCGATGCAGTCGACGCCGTGCTCCGCGAGGGCGTGGTTCAGCTCGATTTCCTCGCTCGCCATCGACTTGCCCTTGATCACGCGGCGGGCCTTCTTCGCCTGCGCGATGCCGAGCACGATCGCGTTCGCTTCGGCGGCCGTCTCGGCCCAGTGCACGTGCACGCCTGCTTCGGTGAGCTTCGTTTCCAGCCGTTCGAGCAGGGCGGGCAATTGCGCGAGCGCGTGCTGCCGCACGGCTTCGCCTAGGTCGCGCAACTGTTGCAGCTCCGCGTCGTCGGGGAACTGCGTCGCGCGCTTGCCTTGCAGGAAGTCCATCGCACCACGAAAGCTCTTGCGCAGTGCGGGATCGTCGAGCGCGGCGCGCGCGCGGGCCTTGAAGTCGCCGGGGGCGACGAAGTGCAGCGTCTGGTCGTTCATTGCGGGAGAGCCTCGCTGGCGGTGGCGGCCGTATCGGTGACGATCACGACCCACAGGCGGCGCGGGCCGTGTGCGCCATAGGCGAGCGTCTGCTGGATGTCGGAGGTTTTCGACGGACCCGATACCAGCACGAGGTTGGTCGGCATGCCGGCGTGCCAGCGCTCCGTGTGCACGGCCGCGTGCAGGTCGGGGTGCAGCGTGTTCGCATGGACGAGCGCGACATGCAGCGGCGGCACCAGCGACACCGTGCGCGGCGTGCCGGCATCGGGTGCGAGCACGACGGTGCCGGTGGCGGCGATGCCCGAGCGCGCAACGGTGAAGCCCGCGTCGATCGTGTCGAACAGTTCGGTCTTCCATGCGTCGATCGGCCGGTCGAACGGCACCGGCACGACCGTGTCGGGCAGCGCGCGGGCGAGCGCCGCGGATTCGGCACGGGCCGGGTCGAGCAGCAGGCGGCGCACGCCGGCCTCGGCGAGCCGCGCGGCGAGCTGAGCGGGCCACTCGTCGCCGGTCGCGCACCAGACGTCCGCGTGCGACGCGGCGAGCGCGGCCTGCATCGTGAGGGCAAGTGTGTGCGGTTCGTGTGCCGTCTCGGTTTGCATGCGGCGCATGTCGTAATGCGTGTCGATGCGCGCGTCGAGCGCGGGGGCGGCCTCGGCGGCGACACCCGGGGCGGCGGCGCGCAGCCGCTGGAGGATGGCGTCGCGCGCGCTCATCGCTTGTCTCCGCGCAGCGATGCGGCGCCGGCCGTGCGCCGCCACAGGAAGCTGGCGAGGTGCTCGACCGGCAGCGGCGCGCCGGATTGGTCGGCCGCGTGGCCGATGTTCAGCAGGCAGCCGCAGTCGGCGGACACGAGCCGGTCGCAGCCCGTCGCGCAGGCCGATGCGACCTTGTCGCGTACCATCGCGCCGGAGATGTCGGGATGCTTCAGCGAGAACGTGCCGCCGAAGCCGCAGCATTCGGATTCGCGTTCGTGTTCGATGCGCGTCACGCCCGGCAGCGCGTCGACGAGCGCGACGCCGTGCACGCGCGTGCCCATCTCGCGGCGGGCCGCGCACGACGTGTGCAGCACCACGCGCTCGTCGGCGCCGGCCGGCGCGGCGAGCGCATCGAGCCGCACGTCGAGCACGTGTACGAGGAATTCGGTGAGTTCGTAGGTCCGTTCCGCAATCGCACGCGCCTTGGGGCCGTGGACCGGATCGTCGGCGAACAGCGCCGGCCAATGGTGCCGGATCATGCCGCCGCACGAGCCCGACGGCACGATCACGGGCCACGGTTCGGCGAACAGGTCGAGCTGCGCGGCCGCGACGCGGCGCGCCTCGTCGGGATTGCCGCTGCTGTAGGCCGGCTGCCCGCAGCAGCTCTGGCCGCGTGGATAGTGGACGGTCAGGCCTTCGCGTTCCAGCAGGCGGACCGCGTCGAGCCCGGCTTCGGGGACGAACAGGTCGACCAGGCAGGTCGCGAACAGGTAGACGTGCGCGGCGGCGGCGGCGGGGTACTGCCGTTGGTTCATGTCTCGCTCCAGAGGCGACGGCCCGGCATGCGGATGCGGGACGACGATTTCGCTGCATAATTCCCGCGACGGCGCCGCAGCTCAAATTGGTTGGGCCAATCGGCGCGGCAGGCATTCCGCGGGGAGACGCGACGATGGCAGCGATGACGGCACGGGGCCGGACCGAAGTGGTGATGCGCAAGATCGAGACGGCGCTGCTCGACGGCACCTGGCCGGCCGGCGCGCGCCTGCCGGCCGAGCGCGTGCTTGCGCAGGAATACGGCGTGGCGCGCAATACGGTGCGCGAGGCGACCCAGCGGCTCGTCGCGCGAGGGCTGCTGCAGAGCCGGCGCGGCGCGGGCGTCTACGTGACGGACCAGTTGCGTGCCGGTATCGCGTCGCCGTGGGGCCAGCTGGTCGCCGATCATCCGGCGCTGCGCGACGACATCCTCGAGTTCCGCCGCGTGCTCGAAGGCGCGACCGCCTATTTCGCCGCGCTGCGCGCCGATGCGAACGACCGGCGCCGGATCCGTGCGCTGCTGCGCGAGCTCGAAACCGCGCACGCGAACGGCGCCGCGGCCGTCGAAGCCGCGACCGACGCGAAGCTGCACGAGGCGATTGCGCTCGCGTCGCACAACACGATGTTCCTGCACCTGCATACCAGCGTGATCGGGATGCTGCGCGAGCACATCTCGATCAACGTGGCGGGCATGACGACGCACGACGAGCAGGCGTCCGAGCTGCTGTTGCTGCAGCACCGCGTCGTGTGCGACGCGATCTGCGCGCAACGGCCCGAGGAGGCGCGCACCGCGATGCAGACGCATATCGACTATGTGCGCAGCCATTTCGAGCGCAGCGGCGATGGCGCATGAAATTGGTTGGGCCGCTTTGGTCCGTGGCCCGTCCGGCGGGCGACTCCGGAGCGGCGGGGCATCGGTGCCCGGCGGGCGGGCGGCCGTCCGTGGCCCGAAGTTGCCGGCGGCGCCCCGCGCGATTGACCGGTTCATCGGGCGCCCACTAGAATCGGCCGGAACCGCGCGCCGCGGCGCATGCGGGCCTTTTGTTCCGCCAGTCGAGGAAGTTTCCGTGTTCACCTCTTTGATCCGGCGCGCACCGGCCGCGCTGTCGTGGCGCGCCGCCTGCCGCCCGGCCCGCGCACTGGCCGTCGGTGTGCTGTTGTCGCTCGTCGCCGCCTGCGCGACGCATCCGCCCGCCACCACGCTCGAGCGCCCGGTCTCCCACGCGTTGCCGCCCGATACCGCGACGCCGCTGCGCGACGCGCTGGCCGCGCCCGAGGCCGCGCATCCGGGCCAGTCCGGTTTCCGGCTGCTGCCGGAAGGTGCCGAGGCGCTGCAGATGCGCATCGCGCTCGCGCGCGCCGCGACGAAGACGCTCGACATGCAGTACTACATCGCGACCGAGGACACGACCGGCAAGCTGCTGCTCGCCGCGGCGCTGTACGCGGCCGATCGCGGTGTGCGCGTGCGGATGCTGGTCGACGACCTGAATTTCCGCGACATCGATCGCATCATGGCCGCGCTGAACACGCACCCGAACATCGAGATCCGTGTGTTCAACCCGTTCGGCGCGTCGCAGCAGGGCATGGTCGAGCGCACGGCCAATTTCTTCACGCGCATCGACAGCTTCACGCGCCGGATGCACAACAAGGCGATGATCGCGGACAACCAGATCGCGATCGTCGGCGGCCGCAATCTCGGCGACGAATACTTCAACGCGAGCCCGACGCTGCAGTTCCGCGATCTCGACGTGCTGGCCGCCGGCCCCGTGACGAACGACGTCTCGGCGAGCTTCGACGCGTACTGGTCGAGCGCGAGCAGCTATCCGCTGCGCGTGCTGAATCACCAGTCGTTCGATCCGAAGGACCTCGACGCGACGCGCGACGAGCTGCGCGCCCACTGGCGCACGAACGCCGAGCCGTACAACGCGAAGCCGCTGAACGCGTCGCCGCTCGCGCAGCAGATCGCGCGCGACGAACTCGCGCTTGTCTGGGCACCGGCCGAGTTCAAGGTCGATGCGCCCGACAAGGTCGCGCAGCCGACCGACGCGTACGTGAGCCCGCCGATGCAGCGCCTGGTGGAACTCACGCGCGGCGCGCAGCAGGAATTTCTCGCGTTCTCGCCGTATTTCGTGCCGCACGACGCGGGCGTGAAGATCCTCGGCGACGCGACCGCGCGCGGCGTGCGCGTCGCGATCCTGACGAATTCGCTCGCCGCGACCGACGCGGTCGCCGTGCAAGCCGGCTATGGTCCGTATCGCGTGCCGTTGCTGCGGCACGGCGTCGAGCTGTACGAGTTCAAGGCGCAGCCGGGTCAGCCGCGCGCGCGCCTGTTCGGGTCGCGCTCGCGGGCGAGCCTGCATGCGAAGGCGTACGTGATCGACCGGACGATCCTCGTGATCGGCTCGATGAACCTCGATCCGCGTTCCGCGCACCTGAACACCGAACTGGCGCTCGTGATCCACAGCCCGGCGCTCGCGCAGCAGGTCGCGACGATCTTCGCGCGCGTGACCCGGCCGGATGAAAGCTACCGCGTGAGCCTCGTCACGCCGGCGGGCGGCGGGTCGCCCGAACTCGAATGGACGGGCATCGACAACGGCCAGCCGACCACCTATCACGTCGATCCGCACGCGGGGCTGCTGCGCAACGTGATGACCGGCATGTTCATGCTGCTGCCGGTGGACGACCAGCTTTAAGGGGACGGAAGCGCTCCGGCTAAACCCGCGTTTCCGGTGCTCGGGGAAGCGTGATATGGTTGTGTGCGCAACTAATGTGGCGTGCGCGACAGCGCCGCCGGGCGGCTGCGCCACGCGTGCCGCGCACACCCGCAACCGGAGTTCCCCCATGCAACGTGTCCCGAACCAGCCGTTCACGCGTCCCGCCCGTTTCTCCGAAGCCGAATGGCAAGCGCGGGTGCAGCTCGCGGCCGCCTACCGCATCTTCGATCACCTCGGCTGGACCGAGCTGATCTACAACCATATCTCGCTGCGCGTGCCGGGCGAGGATGGTCATTTCCTGATCAACCCGTTCGGGCTCCATTACCGCGAGGTTTGCGCGTCGAACCTCGTGAAGATCGACATCGACGGCAACGTGATCGGTCATTCCGACTGGCCGATCAACCCGGCCGGCTTCACGTTCCACAGCGCGATCCATGCGGCGCTGCCCGATGCGCACTGCGTGATGCACGTGCACACGACGCCGACGATGGCCGTGTGCTGTTCGCGCGACGGGCTGTCGTTCTCCAATTTCTATTCGGCGCAGCTGTACGGGAAGATCGCGTATCACGACTTCGAGGGCATCACCGTGCATCTCGAAGAGGGGCGGCGCATCGTCGAGAGCGCCGGCTGGCGGCCGGTGCTGCTGTTGCGCAACCATGGGCCCGTGACGATCGGCGCGACGCTCGCGCAGACCTTCTCGCTGATGTGGCTGCTCAATCGTGCATGTGAGGTGCAGGTCGCCACGCATGCGATCGGCGACGCGCTGCCGATCGCGCCGCCGGTGCTCGAAGGGTGTGTGCGCGATTCGCTGAATTTCGATCCGAAGCATGGCGCGGGGCAGGACGCGTTCGACGCGCTGCAGCGGATCGTCGATCGCATCGATCCGGGCTATCGCGCGTGACGTGAAGCGGTGCGCTCGCTTCGTCGTGCCTGATACGGGGTGAACCGGATCCGACGGCGGCGTGCGCAAAAAAAAACGCGGCCGGGCGGCCGCGTGAATACTCGCAGACTCCTTCGGACGAAGGAAACAAGCAACTGTGAGACGAAGTGTAGCGAAAGGCTACGCGCCGATTCAGTCACCTGGCTGCAAAGGTCCATTCCAGGTTGATGCAGACTGATGCGCCGTGCGTCGCGTGAGCGGGTCGGCCGGGCGCGGTGCGGCGATTCGCTGCATGGCCGTTCGGTGGACTCCCGGAGCGGCGGCGATCGACTACCATCCTATCTGGCGCCCCCGCTCGGGCGGCGTACAACGTCGTACAAGGAGAGTCCATGCTCAAGCTGCGTTTGCTCCAGGTCGCGTTACTCGCGGGCGTGCTCGCCGCCGGCAGCGCCGCCGCCGAAACGGTGCGCCTGTCCGCCAATCTCCAGCCGTCGAGTGAGGTGCCGCCCACGGCGACCAAGGGCTCGGGCGACGTCGAAGCCACCTACGACACGGCCACGCACATGCTGCAGTGGAAGGTCACTTACGAACACCTCACGGGGCCGGCCACCGCCGCGCACTTCCACGGGCCGGCGCCGGTCGGCCAGAACGCGGGCGTGCAGGTGCCGATTCCGAAGGAGGAGCTGGCGAGCCCGATCAAGGGCTCGAAGGAACTCACCGACGCGCAAGTCACCGACCTGATGGGCGGCAAATGGTATTTCAACGTCCATACGAAGGAGCACCCGGCCGGCGAGATCCGCGGCCAGGTGATGCCGGCGAACTGAGCGCCGGCGTTTAATGTAGAGGCACCTGTCGAGCGGTGCGGGAGCGATCGCACGTACCATCGTCACACTGTGATTACGGAGTGCGTCCGATGAGTTGGCAAAGCAAGTTCGCCTGCTGGCTGCTGCGCTGGCAGTTTCGTCCCGAGACCACGCGTGAGGTACTCGATCCCGCTCGCGCACGGCGCTTTACCGACTTGAGAATGTATGTGCCGCGCCGTGCGCCGTCGGGCTACCGGCTGCGCCAGTGTTACGGCGTGGCCGATGCGCCGCTGCGCGGCGAATGGCTCGAACGCACCGACTCGGTTGCGGGCCGCGGCCCCGGCCGCACGCTGCTGTACTTCCACGGCGGCGGCTATTACTTCTGTTCGACGAAGACCCACCGTCCGCTCGTGTTCGGCCTGACGAAGCGCGCGGGCGTGCGCTCGTTCTCGCTCGACTACCGGCTGGCGCCCGAGAACCGCTTCCCGGCCGCGCTCGACGATGCGCTGGCCGCGTACCGGCAACTGCTGGCGCTCGGCACGCCGCCCGAGTCGATCGTGTTCGGCGGCGATTCGGCGGGCGGCGGCCTCGCGCTTGCGACGCTCGTCGCGCTGCGCGACCGCGGCGAGCCGCTGCCGGCCGGCGCGATCCTGTTCTCGCCGTGGACCGACCTCGCCGCCACCGGCGCGACGCTGCGCACGAACGACGGCGCCGATCCGATGTTCGCGGGCGCGGCGCTGCCGAAGGCCGCGAAGCTGTACCTGGGCGACGAGCCGGGCACGAATCCGTACGCATCGCCGCTCTATGCGGATTTCGCGGGCCTGCCGCCGCTGTATATCCAGGTCGGCAGCACCGAGGTGCTGCTCGACGATTCACGCCGCGTCGCCGAGAAGGCGAAGGCGGCCGGGGTCGGGGTGGAGATCGAGGTGTGGCCCGACATGCCGCACGTGTGGCAGCTGTACGCGCCGATGGTGCCGGAAGCACGTGACGCGCTCGACCGCGCGGCCGCGTTCCTGCGCCGCGTCGCGGTCGAGCGTGCGGTTCAGCGTGCCGGCGAGGCGTCGATCGCCTGATAGGCGGCCTTGACGGCCACCGAGCCGTACTTGCGCTCGAGCCGGCGCACGGTGAAGTGGCCGTGCGCCATCTGCTGGAAGTGGTCGATGAACAGCGTATTGACGGTCGCGCCGAGCACGGCGCCGATCGCCGGAATCGACTTCGCGGCCATCTGCTCGGTCACCTGCACCGAAAAGCGCGACGCCACCGTCTGCACGAGCTTGAACACGGCCGCCGAGCTGTGCGCGGCGATGCCCTTCGTCGTGATGTCGGACGACGCCTTCGAGATCGCCTGCGCGAGCGCGCCGCGCAGCACGAAATAGCCGAGATCGGCGTCCTCTTCCTGCTTGTCCGGGTTGCCGCCCATGCCGAGCACGGCCAGGCATTGCAACTGCGTATCGACCGAGCTCAGGTCTTCGCCCTCGCTGCGCGCGATGTCGCACACCGAGCGGAAGATCAGCGTCGTCGTCACCGGCAGCTCGACCGGCAGCGCGAGAAAGCCGAACGCGCCGCCCGCCGCGCCGGTCGTCGCCACCGCGAGCTTGTGCAGCAGGTTGCTCGGCTTGTCGGGCTCGGCGTCGGGCCCGGGCGGCTTGCCGAGCGTGCGCAGTGCGATGTTCAGGCACTTGCGCAGCGCGAGCTGCGTCGCGTCGTTGATCTTGCCGGTCGCGAAATCCGGCAGCCGGGCGATCATTTTCTCGACCGGCGCGCCGAGCATGCCCGTCAGCTTCATCGTCAGCGACGGGCTTTCCAGCACCTGCTTCGCGCGCCACAGCGCGTCCCGATCCTCCTGGGACAGCGTGGTCGCGGGGGTGATTGAAATCGGTTCCATCTTTCTCCTTGGCGGTCTGGTTCTGTTTGACCGTCGCCAGCCTAGATTACTCCGGCATGCTAGAATTTTGAGATTG
This sequence comes from Burkholderia sp. AU31624, assembly GCF_020420065.1. Taxonomy (NCBI): domain Bacteria; kingdom Pseudomonadati; phylum Pseudomonadota; class Betaproteobacteria; order Burkholderiales; family Burkholderiaceae; genus Burkholderia; species Burkholderia sp. AU31624. The sequence continues at coordinate 546,430 of NZ_JAIZRT010000003.1, read as the reverse complement.
CTTGACTCGTCAAAAGTTGCGCCAACAAAAAATGGCCGTCCATACTGCCGCCCACCATTCGAGCGGGCAAGTCCTGCCGTTCCGTGAATCGCTGCTGGCGATGATCGGGATCTCATTCGTCACCATGCTGGTCGCGCTCGACCAGACCGTCGTCGGCACCGCGCTGCCGACCATCGTCGCCGAGCTTCGCGGTTTCGACCTGTACGCGTGGGTCGCGACCTCGTACCTGCTCAGTTCCGTGATCACGGTGCCGATCTTCGGCCGGCTCGGCGACTACTACGGCCGCAAGCCGTTCGTCATCGCGTCGATCGTCGTGTTCACCGGTGCGTCCGTGCTGTGCGGGATGGCGAACGACATGCTGATGCTCGTGCTCGCGCGCGGGCTGCAGGGGATCGGCGGCGGGATGTTGGTCGGCACCGCGTTCGCGTGCATTCCCGACCTGTTCCCCGATTCCGTCGTGCGGCTGCGCTGGCAGGTGCTGATGAGCTCCGCGTTCGGCATCGCGAACGCGGTCGGCCCGTCGCTCGGCGGCGTGCTGACCCAGTCGTTCGGCTGGCGTTCGGTGTTCTACGTGAACCTGCCGGTCGGCCTGCTGTCGCTGCTGTTCGTGTGGCGTTACCTGCCGCACCTGCGCCACGTCGAGCACGATCGCAAGATGCGGCTCGACTGGCCGGGCGCGCTGCTGATCGCGCTGTCGCTCGGCGCGCTGCAGCTGTTCGTCGAATGGCTGCCGAAGTACGGCGTTGCGAGCTGGGCGTCGCTGCTGCTCGTCGTCGCGGTCGCGGCCGGTTTCGGCCTGTGGCACTGGGAGAAGCGTTGCGCGCAGCCGATCTTGCCGTTCGACATGTTCGGCAACCGCGCGCTGTCGGCACTCTTCGTGCTGGCGATCCTCGCCGGTTTCTCGATGTTCTCGTTGCTGTTCTACGCGCCGCTGCTGTTCCAGGGCGGGTTCGGGATGTCGCCGAAGGAGGCGGGGCTCGTGATCACGCCGCTCGTCGTGTTCATCACGATCGGCAGCATCATGAACGGCCGGGTCGTCACGCGCATCCGCAACCCGAACGCGATGCTGCACGTCGGCTTCGTGCTGTTCGCGATCACCTGCGCGGGCATCGTCGTGTCGACCCACACGACGCCGAAGTGGCTGCTGATGGCGCTGATGGTCGCGGGCGGCATCGGGCTCGGCTTCGTGCTGCCGAACCTCACCGTCTTCGCGCAGCAGACGGCCGGCCGCGAGCATCTCGGTATCGCCACGGCGTTGCTGCAGTCGCTGCGGATGGTTGGCGGGATGGTCGGCACCGCGCTCACCGGCACGCTCGTCAACCAGATGTATTCGAGCGGCGTGCGCAATGCGCTGTCGGCCGACCATGCGATGCAATGGCATGCGCAGCTCGCCGATCCGCAGATCCTGATCGATCGGGCCGCGCAGGGCGGTCTCGTCGCGGAGCTGACGCGCGCCGGGCATAATGGCGCGCTGCTGCTGGAAGCGGCCCGCGAATCGCTCGTCGGCGCGATTCACCTGGGCGTCGCGATGGCGGCGGTCGTCGCCGTGGTGTCGGTGTGGCAGTGCCGCCGCGTGCCGCCGATCGCGCTGCGGCACAAGATCGAACCGCATGTCGCGGCCGACTGAACGATTGAACGAGTAGAACTGAGCGCATGGAAGAACAGGACCGCGTCGCGATCTTGCAGCAATTCGGACGCACGTATCGCGCATTCATGACCGCGTTCGAGGCGCACGTCGGGCAACCGATGCCGCGCTGGCGCATCATGGTCGCGTTGCACACGATGGGCGGGCATTCGTCGCAGAAGAAGCTCGTCGAAGTGCTGCGCGTCGATCCCGGCGCGCTCACGCGCCAGTTGAAGTCGCTCGACGCGCTCGGCTGGATCCAGCGCGAATCCGACGCACGCGACAATCGCGTGACCAACGTGACGCTGACGGACGACGGCCGCGCCGCGTTCGACGCGTGCCTGCCGCGCCGCAAGGCGTTTCTCGAACAGACGATGGCGCAATTGCCGGACGACGTGCTGACTGCGCTGTCGGGTGCGCTGGCGATGCTGGAGTCGCGGATCGCGGACGTCGGCTCGACGCCGGTCGCGCGCTGAAGCGCGGGGCAGGGCGGCGCGCGTCCGCCGCCGGCCCGGCCCTTCATCTCATCTCAATTCACTTTCGGTCGGAAGCGGGTTCAAAGCTCGATGCGCGTGCCCAGCAGCGCGAGGAACTGCGCGAGCCACGCCGGATGCGCGGGCCACGCGGGCGCGGTGACGAACGGCGCGTCGGTCACGGCCGCGTCGACCGGGATGTCCGCGTATTCGCCGCCGGCGAGCTTCACCTCGGGCGCGCAGGCCGGGTAGGCCGAGATGCGCTTGCCGCGAATCACGTCGGCGGCCGCGAGCAGTTGCGCCGCGTGGCAGATCGCGGCGATCGGCTTGCCGGCTTCGGCGAACTCGCGCACGAGCGAGATCACCTTCGGATCGAGTCGCAGGTATTCGGGCGCGCGGCCGCCCGCGATCGCGAGCGCGTCGTAGCGCGATGCGTCGACGTCGTCGAACGCCGCGTTCAGCGTGAACTGGTGGCCGGGCTTCTCGGTGTAGGTCTGGTCGCCCTCGAAATCGTGGATCGCGGTCTTGATCTTGTCGCCCGCGCGCTTGCCCGGGCAGACTGCATCGACGTGGTGGCCGACGGCCTGCAGCGCCTGGAACGGCACCATCGTTTCGTAGTCTTCGGCGAAATCGCCGGTCAGGAACAGGATCTTCTTCGCGGCCATGGCTTTCTCCAGTGGAGCTGCGTTGAGGGCCCGCGCGACAGGCAAGTGCCACGCCCGCGTGGGGCCCCGAGGACGAAAGCGCAGTGTACTCCGGCCGCTTGAAGCGCGCGTGACGGCCGCCCCGCGCGAGCGGCGGGGCGGTGGTGCACGTTGTGCGCGACGGGCGTCAGAAGAAGGTTTCGACGACTTCCGTCACGCTGAACTGCGGATCGAGCACGAGCACCTGGCGCCACTTGTCGAACGTCAGGCACGGGTGCGAGATGTCGAACGCGACCATGTCGCCCACTTTCACGTCCGCGCCCGGCGGGATCTGCAGGTACGCGTGCTGGTCCATCATCCCGGTGACGGCCCAGCCTTCGGTGGCGGCGACGTCGCGCGGCGCGGTGTCGCGGCCCGGGCGGAAGTGGCGCGCCGGCTCCGGCAGCCCCGCGTCGAACGCCGCGTCGCGCTTGCCGAGCGCGACGATCGCGCGGTCCGCCTCCGGCACCGACTGCACGTAGGCCCACAGTTGCAGCGCGGGCAGCAGCCCTTCGCCCATCGTGCGTGCGATTGGGTTGCGCGCGAACACGTCGGTCTGCGCCTTCTTGTAGATGCCGACATCGTGCGTCAGGTAGCAGCCTGGACGCAGCACGACTTCCGCGAAGCCAGCGTTCGACGCCTTCGCGAATTCCTCCGCGACCACGTCGTACCACGCCGAACCGGCGCCGGACAGGATCGCCGGCGTACGCGCGAAGCGGCCGGCTTCGGCCAGCTCGCGCGTGAGCGCGACCGCTTCCTGCAGGAACGTGCGGATCTCGCCTTCTTCCTTCAGCACGCCTTCGTAGAGTTCGATACCGGCCAGCTTCAGCGTGTCCGGATAGCGCGCGATCGCGGCGAGCACGGCCTCGCGTTGCGCGGCGTCGCGCACGCCCGCGCGGCCGCCCGGCACGCCGAGCTCGAGCAGCACGTTCAGCGGCTTCTTCAGCGCACCGAAGAAGCGGCCGAGCTGGTCGACGCTCTCCGCCGAATCGACGAGACAGAAGAATTCGAAATCGGGATCGGACAACAGCCCGGCGATGATCGTCATGTTCTGGCGGCCGACCAGCTGGTTCGCGAGCAGCACGCGGCGCACGCCGCCGTGATACGCGGCCTGCGTCTGGTGCGCGGTCGCGAGCGTGATGCCCCACGCGCCGGCGTCGAGCTGGCGGCGGAACAGTTGCGGCGCCATCGTCGTCTTGCCGTGCGGCGCGAACTTGACGCCGTACTTCTGGACGAAGGCCTGCATCCAGTTCAGGTTGTGTTCGATGCGATCCTCGTAAAGCACGGCGGCCGGCAGGCTGACGTCTTCCTCAAGCAGGTTCCACTCGAGGCGGCCTGCGTCGCCGAGCGGCACGCTCGCGCTGGGCAGATTGCCGAGGCCCTTGCCGAACGGATCGATCGTCGCTTCCTGATAGTTTGTAACTTTCATGTCATCCCGCTCCATCATCACTATGCATTGCACTGAAGTTGACACGCCGATGGTACAGAAAGTAGCATCGGCGCGGTGATGTTATTTAGTAACATCGAGCCTCGCACCCTCGAGCTTCGCCCCTTTTTGCAGATGAATACGCCCGCCACCCCGTCCGCCCCGCTCGCAGCCGAGCTTCATCCGGCGCCGGCCGCTCCGCCGGTGCTCGACATCGTCGCGCGGATCGCCGAATGTGCGCCCGAGCTGCGCGAAGCCGAGCGCAAGGTCGCCGCGTTCATCCTCGCCGACCTGGCGCGCGCCGCGCATGCCAGCATCGGCGCGCTGGCACGCGACGCGGAGGTCAGCGTCGCGACGGTCACGCGTTTCGCGAAGGCGGTCGGCTGCCGCGACGTGCGCGAACTGAAGGTGCTCGTCGCGCAGGCGGCGGCCGTCGGCCAGCGTTTTCTGGTGCCGTCCGACGACACGCCGGCCGACGATACGAGCCCCGCGTCGATGGTCTACGACGAGATCCGCGTCGCGCTCGCGCACAACCATCAGTTGCTGCGCAACACGTCGTTCGACGCAGCCGCCGACCTGCTCGCCGCCGCGAAGATGACCTACGTGTACGGCCAGGGCGGCGGCTCGACCGCGCTCGCCGACGAGCTGCGCTTCCGGCTCGTGCGCTTCGGCCGGCCGGTCGCGAGCTACCAGGACAGCGTGCTGCAGCGGATGGTGGCCGCGACGCTGTCGCGCGACACCGTCGTCGTCGCGCTGTCGGTGAGCGGGCGCGTGCCCGAGCTGCTCGAAAGCTGCCGGCTCGCGAAGCGCTACGGCGCGAAGCTGATCGCGATCACCGCGCCGGCGTCGCCGCTCGCGAAGCTGGCCGACCACCTGATCCCGGTCGTCGCGTTCGAAACCGATTTCATTTACAAGCCGTCGACATCGCGTTACGCGATGATGATGGCGATCGACGTGCTCGTCACCGGAGTCGCATTGCGGCTCGGCGATGCGGGCCGAGAATCGCTGCGTCGCATCAAGCATGCGCTCGATGCGCATCGCGGCGGCGGAGACCGTCAACCGGTAGGAGACTGACCATGCATTCGCATCCCGAAGCCGCCGATACGCTGATCGTCGGCGCGCAGCTTTACGACGGTACCGGCGCGCCGCCCGTCACGCGCGACGTCGCGATCCGCAACGGCATGATCGCGGCGATCGGCAACCTGTCGAACTGGCTTGCTGAAAATGTCGTCGATGCGAACGGCCGCGCGCTCGCGCCGGGCTTCGTCGACGTGCACACGCACGACGACACGCACGTGATCCGCGCACCGGAGATGATTCCGAAGATCTCGCAGGGCGTGACGACCGTGATCGTCGGCAACTGCGGGATCAGCGCGTCGCCGGTGACGCTCGCGGGCGATCCGCCCGATCCGATGAACCTCCTCGGCGAGCGCGGCGCGTTCCAGTACCCGACCTTCGCCGACTACGTCGCGGCCGTGAACGACGCGCGTCCGGCCGTAAACGTCGCGGCGCTCGTCGGCCACACGGCGCTGCGCAACAACCAGATGGACCGCCTCGACCGCGCGGCGACCGACGGCGAGATCGCCGGCATGCGCGCGCAGCTCGAGGAGGCGCTCGCGAACGGTGCGCTCGGCCTGTCGTCGGGCCTCGCGTACGGTTCCGCGTTCGCGGCGCCGGCCGAAGAGGTGATGGCGCTCGCCGAGCCGCTCGCGAATGCGGGCGCGCTGTACACCACGCACATGCGCACCGAGTTCGACGCGATCCTCGATGCGATGGAAGAGGCGTACCAGGTCGGCCGCCATGCGCGCGTGCCGGTCGTGATCTCGCACCTGAAGTGCGCGGGCCCGTCGAACTGGGGCCGCAGCACCGAGGTGCTCGCGTCGCTCGAAGGCGCGCGCCGCTACCAGCCGGTCGGCTGCGACTGCTATCCGTATAGCCGCAGCTCGTCGACGCTCGACCTGAAGCAGGTGACGGGCGACATCGACATCACGATCACGTGGTCGGAGCCGCACCCGGAAGTGGCGGGCAAGCTGCTGAAGGCGATCGCGGCCGAGTGGGGTGTGACCGAGCAGGAGGCCGCGCAGCGCATCCGCCCGGCGGGCGCCGTGTACCACAACATGTCCGAGGAGGACGTGCGCCGGATCCTGTCGCATCCCGCGACGATGGTCGGCTCCGACGGCCTGCCGAACGATCCGCTGCCGCATCCGCGGCTGTGGGGCGCGTTCCCGCGCGTGCTCGGCCACTACGTGCGCGACACGAACCTGCTGCCGCTCGAGGAGGCGATCCGCAAGATGACGTCGCTGTCCGCGCGCCGCTACGGGATCGCGCGGCGTGGCGAGGTGCATGTGGGCTACCACGCGGATCTCGTGCTGTTCGACCCGGCGAGCGTGATCGATGCCGCGACGTTCGAGAAGCCGCAGCAGCCCGCGCACGGGATCGACGCCGTGTGGGTGAACGGCGTGCTCACTTATGAAAACGGCCAGCCGACCGGCGAGCGCGCCGGCGGCTTCGTCGCGCGCGGCGAGCGCGTGCCGGCGAGTGCCGACGCCGCGTTCTGAACGCGGTGGTTGTCCGATCTGCCGCGCGCGCCGTCGTCGGTGCGCGCATCCGTAACCGTGCGTTGCATGGGGCCGGAGCAGGCGCTGAAGCGCCGGCTCCGGCCGACAAACAAGGAGAGAAACGATGAAGCGATATGGCGTAGGCGAAGCGAAGGGCACGGGCGGCCAGGTGATGCCGTTCGCACGCGCGGTCGAGGCCGACGGCTGGCTGTACGTGTCGGGCCAGACGCCGATGGTGAACGGCGAGGTTGTCGAAGGCGGCATCGTCACGCAGTCGAAGCAGACGATCGAAAACGTGATCGCGATCCTGAAGGAAGCCGGTTACGGCCTCGAGCACGTCGTGCGCTGCGGCGTGTGGCTCGACGATGCGCGCGATTTCGCGTCGTTCAACAAGGTGTTCATTTCGTACTTCGGCGAGCATCCGCCGGCACGCGCGTGCGTGCAGTCGAGCATGGTCATCGACTGCAAGGTCGAGGTCGACTGCATCGCGTACAAGGCGCCGGCGAAGTAACGCCGCCACGGCGAGCCGCTACGCAACGGGCCCGGCGCATTCACGTGCGCCGGGCCCGTTTTTCATGTGCAGGGCACCGGTCGACTGGCCGATGGCGCCTCCGAGGCCACAACCGCCGCAACGCATCCCGTCCGTTCATGTAATGTGCCGCATGACCTTATGGGGAGGACATGCATGGAATGGGCTGCGCTGGTGCCGGAGCTGATCTGCTCGGACCTTGCCGGAAGCGTTCGCTTCTATCGTGACGTGCTCGGATTCCGGATCCGCTTCGAGCGTCCGGAAGACGGTTTCGCCTATCTCGAGATCGGGGGCGCGCAGTTGATGCTCGAGCAGTACAGCCCGGAGAGCTGGCTGACCGGCCCGCTGGAGCCTCCGCTCGGGCGCGGGATCAACTTTCAGATCGAGGTCGATTCGCTCGATCCCATCCTCGACAGGATTCATGCCGCGGGCGTGACGCTGTTCGTCGAGCCGCGCACGTCCTGGTATCGGGAGGACGAGATCGAGCATGGCCAGATCGAGATGCTTGTGCAGGATCCCGACGGCTACTTGTTGCGCCTGGTGGAGATTCTTCCGGAGCGGCCGGCGAGTGGATGAGGGCTGTCCGCGCGCCTCTACACATTGAAAAACAGCCCGGCCGGGCTGTTTTTGTCTGGGTTGGTCACCGCGCGTCGCCAACTTCGAACCGCGGCGGCCGCCCGCCGCCGTTACTGCCGCGCATTACGCGCGTTATCCGGCATCGGCTGGTTGTAGTTGGTGCGGAACGGATTGATGTCGAGCCCGCCGCGGCGCGTATAGCGCGCATACACCGCGAGCTTCACCGGTTTGCATGCGTGCAGGATGTCGAGGAAGATCCGCTCGACGCACTGCTCGTGAAAGCCCGTGTGGTTGCGGAACGAGATGATGTAGCGCAGCAGGCCCGCGTGGTCGATCTGCGGCCCGACGTAGTGGATCTGCACGCTGCCCCAGTCGGGCTGGCCGGTGACGGGGCAGTTCGAGCGCAGCAGGTCGGACACGAGCGTTTCCTCGACCGGCGCTTCGTCTTCAGCGGCCGACAGCAGCGACGGATCGGGTTCGTACACGTCGGTGTCGAGGTCGAGCCGGTCGAGCGACAGCCCGTCGAGCTCGTCCATCTCGAGCTTGCCGAAATCGTGCGGCGACACGAGCTGCACGGAGACGGTCGCGCCGCACGCGGCCGACACGTCGCGCTTCAGCACGTCGCGCACTGCGTCGATCGAATCGAACTTCGTCTGCGCGAACGAGCCGAGATACAGCTTGAACGACTTCGATTCGACGATGTTAGGCGATTCGGCCGGCACGTAGAACGTCGCCACCGCGATCTGCGGCTTGCCGCGCGCGTTGAGCCACGACAGCTCGTAGGCGTTCCAGATGTCGGTGCCGAAGAACGGCAGCGCCGACTTGATGCCGAGCTGCTCGCGCGCGCCGGCGCGCGGGATTGGGAACAGCAGCGACGCGTCGTACTGGGCGGCGTAGACGGTGGCCTTGCCGAGCGGGGAATGTTCGGGATTCATGCGTGACGCCTTTACGACAGGAAGAGGCGGTAAGCCGGGTTGGCGCTCTCCTCGACATACGGATAGCCGAGTGCCGCGAGGAAGCGTTCGAATTCGGCGCGATCGGCCTGCGGCACCTGCAGCCCCACGAGGATCGAGCTGTAGTCCGCGCCCTGGTTGCGGTAGTGGAACAGGCTGATGTTCCAGTCCGGCGCCATCGACGACAGGAACTTCATCAGCGCGCCCGGGCGCTCCGGGAATTCGAAGCGGAACAGGCGCTCGTCGAGCGCGAGCGGCGAGCGGCCGCCCACCATGTAGCGGATGTGTTCCTTCGACAGCTCGTCGTGCGTCAGGTCGACGCTCTTGAAGCCATGCGATTCGAAGTTCGCGGCGATCTCGGCCGATTCGCCGCGGCGCTTGATCTGCACGCCGACGAAGATGTGCGCGGCCTGCGCATCGGCGATCCGGTAGTTGAACTCGGTGACGTTGCGGTCGCCGACGAGCGAGCAGAAGCGCTTGAAGCTGCCGCGCTCCTCGGGGATCGTGACCGCGAACACGGCTTCGCGCGCTTCACCCACTTCCGCACGCTCGGCGACGAAGCGCATCCGGTCGAAGTTCATGTTCGCGCCGGACGTGACCGCGACGAGCGTCTCGTTCTCGATGCCTTCACGTTCCGCGTAGAGCTTCGCGCCCGCGACCGCGAGCGCGCCGGACGGCTCGAGCACGCTGCGCGTATCTTGGAATACGTCCTTGATCGCCGCGCACAGTGCGTCGGTGTTCACCGTCACGACGCCGTCGAGGTATTCGCTGCAGAGCCGGAAGGTTTCCTCACCGACCAGCTTCACGGCGGTGCCGTCCGCGAACAGGCCGACCTCGCTCAGCTCGACACGCTTGCCGGCTTCCAGCGACTGCGCCATCGCGCACGAATCCTCGGCCTGCACGCCGATCACCTTGATCTCCGGGCGCACCGCCTTCACGTAGGCCGCGACGCCGGACGCGAGCCCGCCGCCGCCGATCGGCACGAAGATCGCGTGGATCGGGCCCTGGTGCTGGCGCAGGATTTCCATCGCGATCGTGCCCTGACCGGCGATCACGTACGGATCGTCGAACGGGTGGACGAACGTGAGGCCGCGCTCTTCCTGCACCTTGACCGCGTGTGCATACGCGTCGCTATAAGACTCACCGGCCTGGATCACCTCGACGCTCGGGCCACCGTGCGCACGCACCGCATCGACCTTCACCTGCGGCGTCGTGACGGGCACGACGATCACGGCCTTGACGCCCATCCGGGCCGCCGAGAACGCGACACCCTGCGCGTGATTGCCGGCCGACGCCGTAATCACGCCGCGCGCGAGTGCTTCCGCCGGAATGTGCGCCATCTTGTTGTACGCGCCGCGCAGCTTGAACGAGAACACCGGCTGGTTGTCCTCGCGCTTCAGGTAGACGGCGTTGCGCAGGCGGGCCGACAGGTTGCGGGCGGATTCGAGTTCCGTCTCGATCGCGACGTCGTAGACGCGCGCGGTGAGGATTTTCTTCAGGTAATCGTGGGATGCCATGGGCGCTCGCGTGCAGTGCGGAAAGCAGACGGTAAAGGATCAATGATAGCGCCAAGGGTCTGCCTGCACGCAAGCGGCATGCCGAGCCGGTGTTCGCGGGGCCGTGCAGGCGGGGCGTCGGCGCGCGCGCGGCCTTTTTTACCGGCTTAACCGCACGGTTACCGACCGGACGGACGGCGAATGATCGCGCGAAATCGCGCCGAGCCAGGCCTGGCGCGGCTTGCGGGGATAGCCCCACGACCTGTCCGACGTGTCACGCGTGGCCCGATCATGGGTTAGAATTCCGTTTTGAATCAAGGATCGGAAGATGCAGAGGCACCCTCGGATCGCACCGTTGAAGCCGACGCCGCGCGCAGCCAGCCCCGCGGCCGAACGGCATGCGCGCCGCGCGCGATCGTGCTGATCGTTCCGAGTGCCGCCAGGCCCTGTCGCCGGCCAGGAGGGGCGAGTCGCCCGCTCCGGCCCCATGAAGGACAGCCGCGCGCCTGGTAACAGAACAGATTTCCCCAAGATTGCGCCTACGCGCTTGCCGACGCCCGTGCACGGTGTATCGGCCCTCCGAGTCGTCCGAACATGAACGCACCACAAGTTTTCGATCCGCATGGCGCGGCCGCCGCCGTCGCCGCCGACCCCGCGCCCCGATTGCGCGAGATTCCCTACAACTACACGTCCTTCTCGGATCGCGAGATCGTGATCCGCCTGCTCGGCGAAGAGGCGTGGTCGGTGCTCGACGAACTGCGCGCCGAGCGCCGTACGGGCCGCTCGGCACGGATGCTGTATGAAGTGCTCGGCGACATCTGGGTCGTGCGCCGCAACCCGTACCTGCAGGACGACCTGCTCGACAACCCGAAGCGCCGCGCGCTGCTGATCGAGGCGCTGAACCACCGCCTCACCGAAATCGGCAAGCGCCGCAGCGCGGACCTCACCGAGCACCGCGACGACGCGGGCCGCGAACGTGCGTCGCGCGTCGAGATGCTCGAAACCGCCGCGCAGCGGGCGGTCAACGAGTTCGCCGACGAATTCGAGAAGATGGCCGACCTGCGCCGCCGCGCAACGAAAGCGCTCGGCCGCTGCACGCAGAAGGACAACATCCGTTTCGACGGGCTGTCGCGCGTGTCGCACGTGACCGACGCGACCGACTGGCGTGTCGAATACCCGTTCGTCGTGCTGACCCCCGATAGCGAAGCCGAGATCGCCGGCCTCATCAAGGCCTGCTTCGAGCTCGGCCTGACCGTGATCCCGCGTGGCGGCGGCACTGGCTACACGGGCGGCGCGGTGCCGCTCACGCCGTTCTCCGCCGTCATCAACACCGAAAAGCTCGAACAACTCGGCGCGGTCGAGCTGACCGAGCTGCCGGGTGTCGCGCACAAGGTGCCGACGATCTTCTCCGGCGCGGGCGTCGTCACGCGCCGCGTGACCGAGGCGGCGGAAGCGGCCGGCTACGTGTTCGCGGTCGATCCGACCTCGCTCGACGCATCGTGCATCGGCGGCAACGTCGCGATGAACGCGGGCGGCAAGAAAGCCGTGCTGTGGGGCACCGCGCTCGACAACCTGGCCTGGTGGCGGATGGTCGATCCGGACGGCAACTGGCTCGAAGTCACGCGCCACGAGCACAACCAGGGCAAGATCCACGACATCGCGGTCGCGCGTTTCGAGCTGAAGTGGTTCGACGGCGCCTACGCGCCGGGCGAGAAGCTGCTGAAGAGCGAGATGCTCGAGATCGAAGGCCGCCGGTTCCGCAAGGAAGGGCTCGGCAAGGACGTGACCGACAAGTTCCTCGCCGGCCTGCCGGGCGTGCAGAAGGAAGGCTGCGACGGGCTCATCACGTCCGCGCGCTGGGTGCTGCACAAGATGCCCGCGCACACGCGCACCGTCTGCCTCGAATTCTTCGGCCAGGCGCGCGAGGCGATCCCGAGCATCGTCGAGATCAAGGATTACCTGTTCGAAACGTCGAAGCAGGGCGGCGCGATCCTCGCGGGCCTCGAGCACCTCGACGAGCGCTACCTGCGCGCGGTCGGCTACGCGACCAAGAGCAAGCGCAATGCGTTCCCCAAGATGGTGCTGATCGGCGACATCGTCGGCGACGATGCCGATGCGGTTGCGCACGCCACGTCCGAGGTGATCCGGATGGCGAACGGCAAGAGCGGCGAAGGCTTCGTCGCGGTCAGCGCGGAGGCGCGCAAGCGCTTCTGGCTCGACCGCAGCCGCACGGCCGCGATCGCGAAGCACACGAACGCGTTCAAGATCAACGAAGACGTCGTGATCCCGCTGAACCGGATGGGCGAGTACACCGACGGCATCGAGCGGATCAACATCGAGCTGTCGCTGAAGAACAAGCTGCAGCTCGTCGACGCGCTGGAAGCGTTTTTCCGTGCCGGCAACCTGCCGCTCGGCAAGACCGACGACGCGAACGAGATCCCGAGCGCCGAACTGCTCGAAGACCGGGTCCAGCAGGCGCTGGAGCTGCTCAAGCGCGTGCGTGCCCGCTGGGAATTCGTGCGCGACCGGCTCGACCAGCCGCTGCGCGAGGCGCAGCACTACCTCGTGCAGCTCGGCTACGAGGCGCTTGCCGAGAAGTTCGCCGATCGCGCGGACGATCAGCCGGGCGCGACCGTGTTCCACATCACGCAGGACCGCACGGTCCGCATCTCGTGGAAGCAGGAGATCCGCGCCGAACTACGCGCGATCTTCAACGGCGGCGCGTTCAAGCAGATCCTCGACGAGGCGCAGGCGATCCACAAGCAGGTGCTGCGCGGCCGCGTGTTCGTCGCGCTGCACATGCACGCGGGCGACGGCAACGTCCACACCAACCTGCCGGTCAACTCCGACAACTACGAGATGCTGCAGGACGCCCACGCGGCGGTCGCACGCATCATGACGCTCGCGCGTTCGCTCGACGGCGTGATTTCCGGCGAGCACGGCATCGGCATCACGAAGCTCGAGTTCCTGACCGACGACGAGATCGCCGAATTCCGCGCGTACAAGCAGCGCGTCGACCCGAACGGCCGCTTCAACAAAGGCAAACTGCTCGAAGGCGCCGATCTGCGCAACGCGTATACGCCGAGCTTCGGGCTGATGGGGTACGAGTCGCTGATCATGAAGCAGTCCGACATCGGCGCGATCGCCGATTCGGTGAAGGACTGCCTGCGCTGCGGCAAATGCAAGCCGGTGTGCGCGACGCACGTGCCGCGCGCGAACCTGCTGTACAGCCCGCGCAACAAGATCCTCGCAACCTCGCTGCTGGTCGAGGCGTTCCTGTACGAGGAGCAGACCCGCCGCGGCGTGTCGATCAAGCACTGGGACGAGTTCAACGACGTGGCCGACCACTGCACGGTGTGCCACAAGTGCGCGACGCCGTGCCCGGTGAAGATCGACTTCGGCGACGTCACGATGAACATGCGCAACCTGTTGCGCAAGATGGGCAAGAAGAAGTTCAACGCCGGCAATGCGGCGGGCATGTTCTTCCTGAACGCGACCAATCCGCAGACGATCAACGTCGCGCGCAGCGTGATGATGGGCGCCGGCTACAAGGTGCAGCGCTTCGCGAACGACATGCTGAAGAAGGTCGTGACGAAGCAGACGCAGCACCCGCCGGCGACGGTCGGCAAGCCGCCCGTGGTCGAGCAGGTGATCCACTTCGTCAACAAGAAGATGCCGGGCAACCTGCCGAAGAAGACGGCGCGCGCGCTGCTCGACATCGAGGACAACAAGATCGTGCCGATCATCCGCAATCCGAAGTCGACCACCGTCGATTCGGAAGCGGTGTTCTACTTCCCGGGCTGTGGCTCCGAGCGCCTGTTCTCGCAGGTCGGGCTGGCCACGCAGGCGATGCTGTGGGAAGCCGGCGTGCAGACGGTGTTGCCGCCGGGCTACCTGTGCTGCGGCTATCCGCAGCGCGGCTCGGGCCAGTACGACAAGGCCGAGAAGATCGTCACCGACAACCGCGTGCTGTTCCACCGGGTCGCGAACACGCTGAACTACCTCGACATCAAGACGGTGGTCGTGTCGTGCGGCACCTGCTATGACCAGCTCGCCGGCTACGAATTCGACAAGATCTTCCCGGGCTGCCGGATCATCGACATCCACGAGTTCCTGCTCGAGAAGGGGGTGAAGCTCGATGGCGTGACGGGCACGCGCTACATGTATCACGACCCGTGCCACACGCCGATCAAGACGATGGACCCGGTGAAGCTCGTCAACGAGCTGATGGGCGCCGAGAAGGACGGCTACAAGATCGAGAAGAACGATCGCTGCTGCGGCGAATCGGGCACGCTCGCGGTCACGCGCCCGGACATTTCGACGCAGGTCCGCTTCCGCAAGGAAGAGGAGATCCGCAAGGGGGCCGCGAAGCTGCGCAGCATCCCGGTCGTGGCCGGCAACGCGCCCGGGTCGGCCGCCGCGGCCGCGAACGGCCCGGACGTGAAGATCCTGACGAGCTGCCCGTCGTGCCTGCAGGGCCTGTCGCGCTACAGCGAGGACGCGAACCTCGAAGCCGACTACATCGTGGTCGAAATCGCGCGCCAGGTGCTCGGCGAGAACTGGATGGCCGATTATGTCGCACGTGCGAACAATGGCGGGATCGAGCGCGTGCTGGTCTAATGCGGGCATGACGACCGCCCGACCGGGCCAGGAATGAGCGGGCGCCGGCGCAGCAATGCCGGCGCCCGTCCACATGGGAGCGACGATGGAATGCGTGTTTTGCCGTGAAGACGGCGGCGAAGTGCTCTGGCAGGACGATGCGGTGCGTGTCGTCCTCGCGACGGGCGAGCACGACTACCCGGGCTTCTGCCGGGTAATCTGGGGCGCGCACGTGGCCGAATTCTCCGATCTCGGCGAACCGGAGCGGGCACACCTGATGCGCGTGGTCTACGCGGTCGAGCGGGCCGTGCGCCGCGTGATGCAGCCGAACAAGGTGAATCTCGCGAGCCTCGGCAACATGGTGCCGCACGTGCACTGGCACGTGATCCCGCGCTTTTCCAACGACGCACACTTCCCGCAGCCCGTATGGGCGCCGCGCCAGCGCAGCGTGTCCGAGGCGCTGCTGCGCTCGCGCGCAGCGCAGGCCTCGCTGCTGCACAATGCGGTGCGCGAGGAAATTCAACGCATGACCGATTCGAGGCAGCCATGAGCGGTTTGACTTCCACGACGCCGATTCCGTCCGGCGTCGTCGTGCACGCGGTATCGCGCGTGCTCGAATTGCAGTACCCGAACGGCGACAGTTTCCGGATTCCGTTCGAGCTGATGCGCGTGTATTCGCCGTCGGCCGAGGTGCGCGGCCACGGGCCCGGCCAGGAGACGCTGCAGACGGGCAAGCGCGAAGTGACGATCACCGCGCTCGAGGGCGTCGGCCACTACGCGCTGCAGCCGACGTTCTCCGACGGCCATTCGACCGGTATCTACTCGTGGGACCTGCTGTACGAGCTGGCCACGCAGCAGGACGCGCTGTGGCGCGACTATTTCGACAAACTGAAGGCGGCGGGCGTCGAGCGCGATGCCCCGATGCCGGCGGCGAACGCGTCGCACGGCCACTGCCACTGAAATTCGACGGCGCCCGCTCGGCGCCGTCTTGCCATTTACTGAGGATCAACGCGATGAGCAAAACCCACTTCGGCTTCGAAAGCGTCGAGGAAAACGAAAAGGCGAAGAAAGTGGCGGGTGTGTTCCATTCGGTCGCGAGCAACTACGATCTGATGAACGACCTGATGTCGGCGGGCATGCACCGCGCGTGGAAGGCGTTCACGATCGCGCAGGCGAACGTGCGCCCCGGCTTCAAGGTACTCGACCTTGCGGCCGGCACCGGCGACCTGACCCGGTCGTTCGCGAAGGCGGCCGGGCCGACGGGCGAGGTCTGGCACACGGACATCAACGAATCGATGCTGCGCGTCGGCCGAGACCGGCTGCTCGACAAGGGCATCGTGACGCCGTCGCTGCTGTGCGACGCGGAGAAAATTCCCTTTCCGGACAACTACTTCGATGTGGTCACGGTCGCGTTCGGGCTGCGCAACATGACGCACAAGGATGCCGCGCTGGCCGAGATGCGCCGTGTGACGAAACCCGGCGGCCGCGTGATGGTGCTGGAATTCTCGAAAGTCTGGGATCCGCTGAAAAAAGCGTACGATCTGTATTCTTTCAAAGTATTACCGTGGCTTGGCGACAAGTTCGCGAAAGATGCTGAAAGTTACCGGTATCTTGCCGAATCTATCCGGATGCACCCCGATCAGGACACACTGAAGACGATGATGGAACAAGCGGGCCTCGATGCCGTCAAATATTACAATTTGTCAGGTGGCGTGGTAGCTTTACACATGGGAGCCAAGTATTAAGGGGCTCTTTCCATACATTTGTCTTACATCCGGAGAAACTGATGTTCGAATCGCGTTCGTTGTTCAACCGTAGCAAGCCGTCGAAGCCGTGGGCTCGACGGGTCGGCACGCTGCTGATGGTCGGCCTGCTCACGGCCGGGACGTTCGCATCGCTCGACGCCGAAGCCAAGCGCATGGGCGGCGGGCGCAGCATCGGCCGCCAGAACTCCACCGTTACGCAGCGCCAGGCCACGCCGCCCGCGCAGCAGCCGATGCAGCAGGCCGCGCCGTCGCAGGCGCAGCGTGCGAATCCGGCCGCACCCGCACCGGCTGCGCAGCCTAACCGCTCGCGCTGGCTCGGGCCGATCGCCGGCCTCGCGGCCGGTCTCGGCATCGCGGCGCTGCTGTCGCACTTCGGCCTGGGCGGCGCATTCGCGAGCATGATGGCGAACGTCATCGTGATCGCGCTGCTCGCGGCGGTCGGCATCTGGCTGATCCGCAAGTTCATGAACCGCCGTCGTCCGCAGGAGCCGGCCTACTCGGTCGGCGGCTCGGCGTCGTCGTCGGGCGGCTACTCGCAAAGCCCGTCGTTCCAGCAGGGCGGCACCGGCAGCAACTACTCGGGTAGCGGCAGCAGCTACGCGAACGAAGCGCAAGGCGTGTTCGGCGGCGGTGCCGCGGCCACCGGCGCGGCAGCGGCTGCCGCGGCAGCACCGCTCCAGGTGCCGGCCGGCTTCGACACCGAAGCGTTCCTGCGCAGCTCGAAGGTCTATTTCGTGCGCCTGCAGGCCGCGTGGGACCAGGGCAACCTGGCCGACATCCGCGAGTTCACGACGCCGGAAATGTTCGCCGAGATCAAGATCGACCTCGATTCGCGCGGTAACGAGTCGAACCAGACCGACGTCGTGCAACTCGACGCGGAACTGATCGCGATCGAGGATCGCGGCATCGAGCAGTCGGCGAGCGTGCGCTTCCACGGCCTGATCCGCGAATCGGCGAATGCATCGGCCGCGCCGTTCGACGAGGTGTGGAACCTGTCGAAGTCGGGCAGTCAGGGCTGGCTGCTCGCGGGCATCCAGCAGATCAACACGCACTGAGCGTGACCGGCGGCCCGCGCCGCCGGCACCCGGGCGACGGCCGCCGCACTGCGACCGCTTGCCGCCCGGGTGTGCGGTCAGGCACGGTCTGCCGACGATCCGACGTTACAATAGAAACCCGCGTGGGCGCCCGGCCTGCGCGGGTTTTTTCTTTCCCAGCCCGATGACCTTTGCCGCCAAGCCTTTTGCTGCCGCTGTCAATCACCTGCTCGCCCGCGAATCGTGGGCGCGTGACCGCCTGATTCCCTATTCGGGCAAGACTGCCCGGATCGACGTGCCCCCGGTTACGCTGACGCTGCTGGTGCAGCCCGACGGCTATCTGTCGGCCGTCGACGCGCACGATGCGCAACAGGTCGACGTGTCGATCGCGCTTGCTGGCGACACGGTCGCCGCGTTCCTGCAGGGCGGCCAGGCGGCCGTGATGAAGCACGTGAAGATCGAGGGCGACGCGGAGTTCGCCACGCAGATCGCGAAGCTGGCCGAGCACCTGCGCTGGGAACCTGAAGAAGATCTCGCGAAGCTGGTCGGCGACGCGGCGGCCTACCGGATCGCGACGGTCGTGCGCGACGCCGGCGCGCGCGCGCGACGCACCGGCCGCAACGTGCTCGATTCCGTCGCCGAATACTGGCTCGACGAGAACCCGCAAGTCGTCCGGCGCGCGTCGCTCGGCGGCTTCGATGCCGAACTGGCGCGCGCACGCGATGCGCTCGCACGGGTCGAAAAGCGGGTCGAGCGACTCGAACAAAAAATCGGCGCGCGCACGGGTTCCGGCCCGCGCGGCGCGCACTGAGGGGCCGCAGGGCATGCGCATTTTCCGTTTCATCAAGATTGTCTACACCGTCATCCGCTTTGGTCTCGACGAAGTGATGCTGTCCCGGATCGACGACCGGCGCGTGAAGCTGCTGTTGCGGATCACGACGATCGGCCGCCGCTACTCCGATCCGCCTGCCGTGCGGCTGCGTCACGCGCTCGAGAGCCTCGGCCCGATCTTCGTGAAGTTCGGCCAGGTGCTGTCGACGCGCCGCGATTTGCTGTCGGTCGATTTCGCGAACGAACTCGCGAAGCTGCAGGACCAGGTGCCGCCGTTCGATTCGGCGGTCGCGATCGGGATCATCGAGAAGTCGCTCGGTGCGCCGGTCGACGAGCTGTTCGACGAATTCGAGCGCGAGCCGGTCGCGAGCGCGTCGATCGCGCAGGTGCATTTCGCGAAGCTCAAGCAGGGCCAGCACGCGGGCAAGGCCGTTGCCGTCAAGGTGCTGCGCCCGAACATGCTGTCCGTGATCGACTCCGACCTCGCGCTGATGCGCGACATCGCGATCTGGACCGAGCGCATGTGGGCCGACGGCCGGCGCCTGAAGCCGCGCGAGGTCGTCGCCGAATTCGACAAGTACCTGCACGACGAGCTCGACCTGATGCGCGAGGCCGCCAACGGCAGCCAGCTGCGCCGCAACTTCGCGGGCCTCGACCTGCTGCTCGTGCCCGAGATGTTCTGGGATTTCTCGACGTCGCAGGTGCTCGTGATGGAGCGCATGACCGGCGTGCCGATCAGCCAGGTCGAGACGCTGCGTTCGGCCGGCGTCGACATCAAGAAGCTCGCGCGCGAAGGCGTCGAGATCTTCTTCACGCAGGTGTTCCGCGACGGCTTCTTCCATGCGGACATGCACCCCGGCAACATCCAGGTGAGCCTCGATCCGAACACGTTCGGTCGCTACGTCGCGCTCGATTTCGGGATCGTCGGCGCGCTGTCCGATTTCGACAAGAACTACCTCGCGCAGAACTTCCTCGCGTTCTTCAAGCGTGACTACCACCGCGTCGCGACGCTTCACCTCGAGTCGGGCTGGGTGCCGCCCGAAACGCGCGTCGAGGAACTCGAAAGCGCGATCCGCGCGGTGTGCGAGCCGTATTTCGACCGCGCGCTGAAGGACATCTCGCTGGGCCAGGTGCTGATGCGGCTGTTCTCGACGTCGCGCCGCTTCAACGTCGAGATTCAGCCGCAGCTCGTACTGCTGCAGAAGACGATGCTGAACGTCGAGGGCCTCGGCCGTTCGCTCGACCCCGAGCTCGACCTGTGGAAGACCGCGAAGCCTTACCTCGAGCGCTGGATGACCGAGCAGATCGGCCTGCGCGGCTGGTACGAGCGCTTCAAGGTCGAGGCGCCGCAGTGGAGCAAGACGCTGCCGCAACTGCCGCGCCTGATCCATCACGCGATGGTCGCGCGCCATGACGCGCCGCGTGCCGCGAGCGAAGACCTGATGCGCCAGATCCTCATCGAGCAGAAGCGGACGAACCGGCTGATGCAGGCGCTGCTGATCTTCGGCCTTGCCGTCGGCGTCGGGGCGCTCGTCGCGCGTGTGCTGCTGGCGCTCACGTACGGCACATGACCGAAAGGAGCAGGGCGATGTCCGATCCGAAGCAACCCGCTACACCGTCAGCCGCCGATTTCGCGACGCGCGATCCCGGCAACGCATCGTTCTGGGACGAACGTTTCGAGCGTGGTGTGACGCCGTGGGAATTCGGCGGCGTGCCCGAGGGTTTCCGCGTGTTCGCGCACCGGCTCGAGCCGTGCACAGTGCTGATTCCCGGCTGCGGCAGTGCGCAGGAAGCCGGGTGGCTGGCCGACGCCGGCTGGCCCGTGCGGGCGATCGATTTCGCCGCGCAGGCGGTGGCGGCCGCGAAGGTGCAGCTCGGCGCGCATGCGGGCGTCGTCGAGCAGGCCGATTTCTTTGCGTACCGGCCGCCGTTCGACGTGCAGTGGGTGTACGAGCGTGCGTTCCTGTGCGCGCTTCCGCCGGCCATGCGTGCCGGCTATGCGGCGCGCATGGCCGAGCTGCTGCCTGCTGACGGATTGCTGGCCGGCTATTTTTTCCTGATGGCGAAACCGAAGGGGCCGCCGTTCGGAATCGAGCGTGCCGAACTCGATGCGCTGCTCACGCCGCACTTCGAGCTGATCGAGGATTTGCCCGTGACCGATTCGCTGCCCGTGTTCGAAGGGAACGAGCGCTGGCTCACGTGGCGCCGCCGCTGATGCGCGGGTATCGCGGCCATTGCCGGAGCGCGGCAGGGTTTCGGCTATAATTCAAGGTTTTGCAAGCCGTTTCCAGTTTCCGCGGGAAAAATATCATGCCGATCTACGCCTATCGATGCGAAGCGTGTGGTTTCGCGAAGGACGTGCTCCAGAAGATGAGCGACGCGCCGCTGTCGCAGTGCCCGGAATGCGGGAAGGATGCATTTCGCAAGCAGGTCACTGCCGCGGGCTTCCAGCTGAAGGGTTCGGGTTGGTATGTCACCGATTTCCGTGGCGGTTCGGGCGGCACCAGCGCACCGGCGACGGCGTCGGGCGACGCAGCCCCGGCTGCGGCAACGGACGCCGCGGCCGCGCCGGCTGCATCGAGCAGTTCCGAAAGCACGACGACGAGCGCCGCGCCCGCCCCGGCTGCAGCGCCCGCCGCCGGCAGTTGACCGTCGCGGCCCGGCCGGGCTGCGACCAACCCGCGCCCGCCGGCGCGGTTCATTGACGGCAGATGATGAAAAAGACGACCCTGAAATCGGTGTTTCTGACCGGCCTGCTGGTTCTCGTCCCGCTCGCGATCACGCTGTGGGTGCTTGGTCTCATCATCGGCACGATGGACCAGACACTGCTCCTGCTGCCCGAATCGTGGCAGCCCGAGCGGATGCTCGGCTTCCATCTGCCGGGGATCGGCGCGGTGCTGACGCTCGCGTTCATCTTCGTCGTCGGGCTGGCCACGCAGAACTTCATCGGCCAGAAGCTCGTCACGTGGTGGAACGCCGTGGTGCGTCACATCCCGGTCGTCGGGCCGATCTACACGAGCGTCAAGCAGGTGTCGGACACGCTGCTGTCGAGCAGCGGCAACGCGTTCCGCAAGGCGCTGCTGATCGAATACCCGCGTCGCGGCTCGTATACGATCGCGTTTCTGACCGGCACGCCGGGCGGCGACGTGCTCAATCATCTGACGGAAGAATACGTGAGCGTCTATATCCCGACGACACCGAACCCGACGTCGGGCTTCTTCCTGATGCTGCCGAAGAGCGAAGTCATCGAACTCGACATGTCGGTCGATGCCGCGCTCAAGTACATCGTCTCGATGGGCGTGGTGGCGCCCCCGGCGCCGGCTCCGGCGCCTGCACGCCGCCCCGTCGAGCCGCCGCTGTAAGTAAAGAATCATCGCCCGGGCCGCGCGTTGCGGCGCCCGTTGATCAAACCGAACGAAAGCAAACATCATGTCGATGCGTACTGAATACTGCGGTCTCGTGACCGAACACCTGCTGGGCCAAACCGTGTCGCTGTGCGGCTGGGTGCAGCGCCGCCGCGATCACGGCGGTGTGATCTTCATCGACCTGCGCGATCGTGAAGGCCTCGTGCAGGTGGTGTGCGACCCGGATCGCGCGGAAATGTTCGCGACCGCCGAAGGCGTGCGCAACGAGTTCTGCGTGCAGATCAAGGGCCTCGTGCGCAACCGTCCGGACGGCACGGTCAACGCCGGCCTGAAGAGCGGCAAGATCGAAGTGCTGTGCCACGAACTGAACGTGCTGAACGCATCGGTCACGCCGCCGTTCCAGCTCGACGACGACAACCTGTCGGAAACGACGCGCCTCACGCACCGCGTGCTCGACCTGCGTCGCCCGCAGATGCAGCACAACCTGCGCCTGCGCTACCGCGTAGCGATCGAAGCGCGCAAGTACCTTGACGAGCAGGGCTTCATCGACATCGAAACGCCGATGCTGACGAAGAGCACGCCGGAAGGCGCGCGCGACTATCTCGTGCCGTCGCGCACGAACGCGGGCCAGTTCTTCGCACTGCCGCAGTCGCCGCAGCTGTTCAAGCAGCTGCTGATGGTCGCGAACTTCGACCGTTACTACCAGATCACCAAGTGCTTCCGCGACGAAGACCTCCGTGCCGACCGTCAGCCGGAATTCACGCAGATCGACTGCGAAACGTCGTTCCTCGGCGAGCAGGAAATCCGTGACCTGTTCGAAGACATGATCCGTCACATCTTCAAGACGACGATCGACGTCGAACTCGACGCGAAATTCCCGGTGATGCCGTACTCGGAAGCGATGGCGCGTTTCGGTTCGGACAAGCCGGACCTGCGCGTGCAGCTCGAATTCACCGAGCTGACCGACGCGATGAAGGACGTCGACTTCAAGGTGTTCAGCACGCCGGCCAACGCGAAGGACGGCCGTGTTGCGGCACTGCGCGTGCCGAAGGGCAGCGAGCTGTCGCGTGGCGACATCGACGGCTACACCGAATTCGTGCGCATCTACGGCGCGAAGGGCCTCGCCTGGATCAAGGTCAACGAGAAGGCGAAGGGCCGTGACGGCCTGCAGAGCCCGATCGTCAAGAACCTGCACGACGCATCGATCGCGGCGATCCTCGAGCGCACCGGCGCGGAAGACGGCGACATCATCTTCTTCGCGGCCGACCGCGCGAAGGTCGTCAACGACAGCCTCGGCGCACTGCGCCTGAAGATCGGCCATTCGGAATTCGGCAAGGCGAACGGCCTCGTCCATGCCGGCTGGAAGCCGCTGTGGGTCGTCGATTTCCCGATGTTCGAATACGACGACGAAGATGCGCGCTACGTCGCCGCTCACCACCCGTTCACGAGCCCGAAGGACGAGCATCTCGAGTACCTCGAGACGGATCCGGGCCGTTGCCTCGCGAAGGCCTACGACATGGTGCTGAACGGCTGGGAAATCGGCGGCGGCTCGGTGCGTATCCACCGCGAGGAAGTGCAGAGCAAGGTGTTCCGCGCGCTGAAGATCGGTGCTGAAGAAGCCCAGCTCAAGTTCGGCTTCCTGCTGGACGCGCTGCAGTACGGCGCGCCGCCGCACGGCGGTATTGCATTCGGTCTCGACCGCATCGTCACGATGATGGCCGGCGCCGATTCGATTCGCGACGTGATCGCGTTCCCGAAGACGCAGCGTGCGCAGGATCTGCTCACGCAAGCGCCGAGCCCGGTCGACGAGCGTCAGCTGCGCGAACTGCACATCCGTCTGCGTCAGCCGGAACAGCCGAAGGCGTAACGCGCTTCGTCCCCGGTCGTGTGAGCGTTCGTGCACACACGACGCACATGAAAAAGGCGCAGCGATGCGCCTTTTTCGTTTTTTGCGG
Organism: Burkholderia sp. AU31624; assembly: GCF_020420065.1. Taxonomy (NCBI): domain Bacteria; kingdom Pseudomonadati; phylum Pseudomonadota; class Betaproteobacteria; order Burkholderiales; family Burkholderiaceae; genus Burkholderia; species Burkholderia sp. AU31624. Next base: position 522,562 of record NZ_JAIZRT010000003.1, on the reverse strand, counting down.
TACAGTCGCAGCACTTGCCGCCCGTTCGGAGCCTTTGCCCGGCGCGCGGCCCTGTGTTGCATGAAACAAAGATGACGAAGCCGCCGAAAATCCCCGAATCCGTTCTTGTCGTGATCTACACGCCCGACCTCGATGTGCTCGTGATCAAGCGTGCCGACCAGCCCGATTTCTGGCAATCGGTGACCGGCTCGAAGGATGCGCTCGACGAGCCGCTCGCGCTCACCGCCGCGCGCGAAGTAGCCGAGGAGACCGGCATCGCAGTCGGCACGCCGGAGGTGCCGGCCAGCGCGCTCGTCGACTGGCGCCACAAGATCGAATACACGATCTATCCGCAATACCTGCACCGCTACGCCCCGGGCGTCACGCGCAACGTCGAGCACTGGTTCGGCCTGTGCGTGCCGCATCGCGTCGACGTGACGCTGTCGCCGCGCGAGCATGTCGACCATGCGTGGCTGCCGTTCCGCGAGGCGGCCGCGCGCTGTTTCTCGCCGTCGAACGCCGAGGCGATCCTGCAACTGCCCGCGCGCGTGGCACTGTCGCGCGCGCCGCACGGCTCGTCCGCATGACGGCGGAAGCCCGCAAGCGCTTCGCGCAATTGCGGCAGATGTTCCTGCAGGAACGCGGTTCCGCGTCGCGACTCGCGTTCACGGCCGGCAACACGGTGCGTCTGTGCGAAACCGGCGGCGAATTCTTCCGGGCGCTGATCGAGCGGATCGATGCCGCCCGCGAGCAGGTGATGCTCGAAACCTACATCTTCTGCGACGACGCGGCCGGCCGGCCGGTGTCGGATGCGCTGATCCGCGCGGCGCAGCGCGGCGTGCGCGTGCGCGTGATCACCGACGGCATCGGCACCGCGCGCCTGCCGTTGTTCGACACATGGGCCGAAGCCGGCGTCGAGCATTGCATCTACAACCGCTTCCTGTTCGGCCGCTTCGGCTTTTCGCGCACGCATCGCAAGCTCGCGGTGATCGATCACGCGGTCGCGTTCTGCGGCGGCATCAACATCGTCGACGACTACACGCAGGGCAGCGCGACGCTGCCGTTCCCGCGCTGGGATTTCGCGGTCGAGATGGCCGGGCCCGCGGTGTCCGACGTGCGTGCCGCGTTCGAGTTGCAGTGGCATCGGATCCAGTTCGGCCACAAGCCGTACGCGCAGTACGCGGCCGGGCTGCATGGCGGCGAAGCATTTCCCGACATGTTCCGCCGCTGGATGCGCAGCCACCGGTGGATAAAGGCCGGCGCGCTGCGGGTCGTGACGGAGCCGAGCGTCGCGTTCGTCGCGCGCGACAACGTCGTGAACCGCCGCGCGATCGAGAAGGCGTATCTCGCCGCGATCGGCCAGGCCCGCCAGCGGATCCTGCTCGCCAATCCGTACTTCATGCCGGGGCGCAAGCTGCGCCGTGCGCTGACGGGCGCTGCGCGACGCGGCGTCGACGTGCGGATCCTGATCGGCCGCAAGGAATTCGCGGCACTCGATACGGCCGTGCCGTTCCTCTATCACGCACTGCTGCGCGCGGGCGTGCGCGTGGCCGAATACGACAAGACGATGCTGCACGGCAAGGTGGCCGTGATCGACGATAACTGGGCGACGGTCGGCTCGTCGAACCTGGACGCGCTGAGCCTGATGCTGAACAATGAAGCGAACGTCGTGCTGGTGCGCTACGATGCAGTGACGAACCAGTTGCGCGACGCGATCGCGACTGCGTTCGCCGAAGGCCGGGAGATCGATGCCGCGCGCTACGCCGCGCGCCCGCGCATCGAGCGGCTGCTGAACTGGCTTGCGTACAACACGTACCGCCTCGTGATGAAGGCGCTGACGGTCGGCGGTTACGACTGAACGCAGACTAAGTATTCGCTTCAAAAAATCTGTCCGCACGTTCGTGCGGAAAAGCCGCTCCGGTCCCGCCGGAATCGCGCAAAATAGCGGCTCGGTTAGACACCGGTTTCTAATAATTTCCTTGTTTCGCGAGCGGCCGCACTCAATAATAGTACGGCCGTTCGATTTTATTCGAACCCCCGAACGGTTACAGAAATAGCTATGCGAAAAGGCGAACAGACGCGTGCCGCGATACTTGAAGCTGCTTTGGACCTCGCCAGCCGTGACGGGCTGGAGGGGCTGACGATCGGCCTGCTGGCCGAGCGCATGCAGATGAGCAAGAGCGGTGTGTTCGCGCACTTCGGATCGCGTGAGGACCTGCAGGTCGAGGTCGTCCGCGAGTATCACCATCGTTTCGAAAACGAGGTGTTCTTTCCGAGCCTGCGCGAGCCGCGAGGCTTGCCGCGCCTTCGGGCGATGCTGGCCCGCTGGACGGAGAAGCGCATCCAGGAGGTGACGACCGGATGCATCTACATCAGCGGTGCGGTCGAGTACGACGACCGGCCCGACAGCCCCGTGCGCGAGCAGTTGATCGCAAGCGTGACGGCCTGGCGTGCCGCGATGCTGCGTGCCATTTCGCAGGCGAAGGAAGAAGGCCATCTGCGTGCGGATACGGATCCGGACCTGATGCTCTTCGAGTTGTACAGCTTCACGCTCGGCCTGCATCACGACGCACGCTTCCTGCATTCGCCGGACGCCGTGCGCCTCACGTGGGCCGCGCTGGAAAAGACGATTGTTTCGTATCAGAGCGAGAGCCGTTAGCGGCGCGTGATCCGCCCGCCAGGAGCTCGAGCCGTTTTGCCCACCTTTGGAGAGAGTCATGGGACAGTACGCCGCGCCGCTGCGCGACATGCAATTCGTGTTGCACGAGCTTCTGAACGTCGAAGCCGAAGTCAAGCAAATGCCCAAGCATGCGGACCTCGACGCCGACACGATCAACCAGGTCCTCGAGGAAGCGGGCAAGTTCTGCTCCGAGGTACTGTTCCCGCTGAACCAGGTCGGCGATCGCGAAGGCTGCACGTATGAAGGCGACGGCGTCGTGAAGACCCCGACCGGCTTCAAGGAAGCCTACCAGCAGTACGTCGAGGCCGGCTGGCCGGCGCTCGGCTGCGATCCGGACTACGGCGGCCAGGGCCTGCCCGCGTTCGTGAACAACGCGCTCTACGAAATGCTGAACTCGGCGAACCAGGCCTGGACGATGTATCCGGGCCTGTCGCACGGCGCCTACGAGTGCCTGCACGCACACGGCGCGCCGGAACTGCAGCAGCGCTACCTGCCGAAGCTCGTGACGGGCGAATGGACGGGCACGATGTGCCTGACCGAGCCGCACTGCGGCACCGACCTCGGCATCCTGCGCACCAAGGCCGAACCCAACGGCGACGGCTCGTACTCGATCAGCGGCACGAAGATCTTCATCTCGAGCGGCGAGCACGACATGTCGAAGAACATCATCCACCTCGTGCTCGCGCGCCTGCCGGACGCGCCGCAAGGCACCAAGGGGATCTCGTTGTTCATCGTGCCGAAGTTCATCCCCGACGCAGCCGGCGAGCCGGGCGAGCGCAACGGCATCAAGTGCGGCTCGATCGAGCACAAGATGGGCATCCACGGCAACTCGACGTGCGTGATGAACCTCGACGGCGCGAAGGGCTGGATGGTCGGCGAGCCGAACAAGGGCTTGAACGCGATGTTCGTGATGATGAATGCCGCGCGCCTCGGCGTCGGCATGCAGGGCCTCGGCCTCACGGAAGTCGCGTACCAGAACTCGCTCACTTATGCGAAGGAGCGCCTGCAGATGCGCTCGCTGACGGGCCCGAAGGCACCGGACAAGCCGGCCGACCCGATCATCGTGCACCCGGACGTGCGCCGCATGCTGCTCACGCAGAAGGCCTACGCCGAAGGCGCGCGTGCATTCACGTACTGGTCCGCGCTGCAGATCGACAAGGAACTGTCGCACGGTGACGAAGCGGTGCGCAAGGAAGCGGCCGACCTCGTCGCGCTGCTCACGCCGATCATCAAGGCGTTCCTGACCGACAACGCGTTCGAGTCGACCAACCACGCGATGCAGATCTACGGCGGCCACGGCTTCATCTCCGAGTGGGGCATGGAGCAGTACGTGCGCGACGCGCGGATCAACATGATCTACGAAGGCACGAACTCGATCCAGTCGCTCGACCTGCTGGGCCGCAAGGTGCTCGGCGACATGGGTGCGAAGCTGAAGAAGTTCGGCAAGCTCGTCACGGAATTCGCGGAAGCCGAAGGCGTGAAGCCGGAAATGGCCGAGTTCATCAACCCGCTCGCCGACATCGGCGACAAGGTGCAGAAGCTGACGATGGAAATCGGCATGAAGGCGATGCAGAACCCGGACGAAGTCGGCGCTGCCGCCGTGCCGTACCTGCGCACCGTCGGCCACCTGGTGTTCTCGTACTTCTGGGCGCGCATGGCGCGCCTCGCACTCGACAAGGAAGCGTCGGGCGATCCGTTCTACAAGTCGAAGCTCGCCACCGCTCGCTTCTACTTCGCGCGCCTGCTGCCCGAGACGGCTTCGACGATCCGCGCGGCGCGCGCCGGTTCGAAGACGCTGATGGAAGTCGACGAATCGCTGTTCTGACGCGAGTCCGGGCGGGGCGCGCCGCGTGCCGCGCCGCCCGAACGCAACGGTTCCTGGTACTCACTTCGCCGTGCAGCCCCCACCTCCCGCGCTGCACGACACTATCCGGAGACATCCCGTGAGCAATTTCCTGATTCGCAAGGTCGCCGTGCTGGGCGCCGGCGTGATGGGCGCGCAGATCGCCGCGCACCTCATCAACGCGCGCGTGCCGGTGCTGCTGTTCGACCTGCCGGCCAAGGAAGGTCCGAAAAACGCGATCGCGCTGAAGGCGATCGAGAACCTGAAGAAGCTGTCGCCCGCGCCGTTCGGCGTGAAGGACGATGCAAAGTACCTCGAGGCAGCGAACTACGAAGACGACATCGCGAAACTCGCCGAGTGCGACGTCGTGATCGAGGCGATCGCCGAGCGGATGGACTGGAAGCACGACCTGTACAAGAAGGTCGCGCCGCACATCGCGCCGAACGCGATCTTCGCGACCAACACGTCGGGCCTGTCGATCACGAAGCTGTCCGAAGGTTTCTCGGACGAGCTGAAGTCGCGCTTCTGCGGCGTGCACTTCTTCAACCCGCCGCGCTACATGCACCTCGTCGAGCTGATCCCGACCGCGCATACGCGCCCGGAGATCCTCGACCAGCTCGAAACCTTCCTGACGAGCATCGTCGGCAAGGGCGTCGTGCGCGCGAAGGATACGCCGAACTTCATCGCGAACCGCGTCGGCATCTTCTCGATCCTCGCGGTGATCACCGAGGCCGCGAAGTTCGGCCTGCGCTTCGACGAAGTCGACGACCTGACGGGCAGCCGCCTCGGCCGCGCGAAGTCGGCGACGTTCCGCACCGCGGACGTGGTCGGCCTCGATACGATGGCGCACGTGATCAAGACGATGCAGGACAACCTCGCCGACGATCCGTTCTTCCCGGTCTACCAGACGCCTGCCGTGCTCGCCGAACTGGTGAAGCAGGGCGCGCTCGGCCAGAAGACGGGCGGCGGCTTCTACAAGAAGGAAGGCAAGGCGATCAAGGTGCTCGACGCGAAGACGGGCACCTACGTGGATTCGGGCGCGAAGGCGGACGAAACGGTCGGCCGCATCCTGAAGCGCCCGCCGGCGGAACGCCTGAAGCTGCTGCGTGAAACGGACCATCCGCACGCGCAGTTCCTGTGGTCGATCTTCCGCGACGTATTCCACTACATCGGCGTGCATCTCGAATCGATCGCCGACAACGCGCGCGACGTCGACCTCGCGATCCGCTGGGGCTTCGGCTGGAACGAAGGCCCGTTCGAAGGCTGGCAGGCTGCCGGCTGGAAGCAGGTCGCCGAATGGGTGCAGGAAGACATCGCGGCCGGCAAGGCGCTCGCGAACGTGCCGCTGCCGTCGTGGGTGCTCGAAGGCGCGGTGGCGGAGAAGGGTGGCGTGCACACGGCCGAAGGCTCGTGGGCGCCGGCAGCGAAGCGCTTCGTGCCGCGTTCGGACCTCGCGGTCTACGACAAGCAGGTATTCCGCGCGCCGCTGCTCGGCGAAGCCGGTGCCGATCCGAAGACGTACGGCAAGACGCTGTTCGAGACCGATGCCGTGCGTGCCTGGGTCGACGACCGTGCGGGTGAAGACGACGTCGTGATCGTGTCGTTCAAGTCGAAGATGAACACGATCGGACCGAGCGTGATCGACGGCCTCGTGCAGGCCATCGAACTCGCGGAGAAGGACTACAAGGGCGTGGTGATCTGGCAACCGACGTCGCTGAAGCTCGGCACGCCGGGCGGCCCGTTCTCGGCCGGTGCGAACCTCGAAGAGGCGATGCCCGCGTTCATGATGGGCGGCGCGAAGGGCATCGAGCCGTTCGTGAAGAAGTTCCAGGAAGGCATGCTGCGCGTGAAGTACGCGAACGTGCCGGTCGTCGCGGCCGTGTCGGGCATCGCGCTCGGCGGCGGGTGCGAGCTGATGCTGCACAGCGCGAAGCGTGTCGTGCACGTCGAGAGCTACATCGGTCTCGTCGAAGTGGGCGTCGGCCTCGTGCCGGCGGGCGGCGGCCTGAAGGAAGCGGCGCTGCGCGCGGCGGACGCCGCAACGGCCGCGAACGCGACCACCGACATCCTGAAGTTCGTCACGAAGTCGTTCGAGAACGCGGCGATGGCGAAGGTGTCGGCGTCCGCGCACGATGCCCGTGCGATGGGCTACGTGAAGCCGTCCGACACGATCATCTTCAACGTGTTCGAACTGCTCGACACCGCGAAGAAGGAAGCGCGTGCACTGGCCGCAACCGGCTACCGCGCACCGTTGCGCGCGAAGGACGTGCCGGTCGCCGGCCGTTCGGCGATCGCGACGATCAAGGCATCGCTCGTCAACATGCGTGACGGCCGCTTCATCAGCGATCACGACTACCTGATCGCGAGCCGCATCGCCGAAGCCGTGTGCGGCGGCGACGTCGAAGCCGGCAGCCTGGTCGACGAGCAGTGGCTGCTCGCGCTGGAGCGCCGTGCGTTCGTCGAGCTGCTCGGCACGCAGAAGACGCAGGAACGGATCATGGGCATGTTGCAGACCGGCAAGCCGGTGCGTAACTGAGCGAGCGGATAAGGCAAGGAGTCTCAAATGAGCAAACAATTGCAAGACGCATACATCGTCGCCGCCAGCCGCACGCCGATCGGCAAGGCCCCGCGCGGTGTCTTCAAGAACACGCGCCCGGACGAGCTGCTGGTCCACGCACTCAAGTCGGCGGTGGCGCAGGTGCCCGGCTTCGACACGAAGCTGATCGAAGACGCGATCATCGGCTGCGCGATTCCGGAAGCCGAACAGGGCCTGAACGTCGCGCGCATGGGCGCGCTGCTCGCAGGCCTGCCGCAGACGGTCGGCGGCGTGACGGTCAACCGCTTCTGCGCGTCGGGCATCACGGCGCTGGCGATGGCGGCCGACCGCATCCGCGTCGGCGAATCGGACGCGATCTTCGCGGGCGGCTGCGAATCGATGAGCATGGTGCCGATGATGGGCAACAAGCCGTCGATGTCGCCGCACATCTTCGATCGCAACGAAGACTTCGGCATCGCGTACGGGATGGGCCTGACGGCCGAGCGCGTCGCGGAGCAGTGGAAGGTGAGCCGCGAAGACCAGGACGCGTTCTCGGTCGAGTCGCACCGCAAGGCGCTTGCCGCCCAGCAGGCCGGCGAGTTCAACGACGAGATCGCCGCGTACACGATCACCGAGCGTTTCCCGAACCTCGCGACGGGTGAAGTCGACGTGAAGACGCGCGAGATCAAGCTCGACGAAGGTCCGCGTGCGGATACGTCGATCGAAGGCCTCGCGAAGCTGCGCACGGTGTTCGCGAACAAGGGCTCGGTCACGGCCGGCAACAGCTCGCAGACGTCGGACGGCGCGGGCGCGCTGCTCGTGGTGTCGGAGAAGGTGCTCAAGGAATTCAACCTGACGCCGCTCGCGCGCTTCGTGAGCTTCGCGGTGCGTGGCGTGCCGCCGGAAATCATGGGCATCGGCCCGAAGGAAGCGATTCCGGCCGCGCTGAAGGCCGCCGGCCTGAAGCAGGACGATCTCGACTGGATCGAGCTGAACGAAGCGTTCGCCGCGCAATCGCTGGCGGTGATGCGCGATCTCGGCCTCGACCCGTCGAAGGTCAACCCGATGGGCGGCGCGATCGCCCTCGGCCACCCGCTCGGCGCGACCGGCGCGATCCGCGCGGCGACCGTCGTGCACGGCCTGCGCCGCCGCAACCTGAAGTACGGGATGGTCACGATGTGCGTCGGCACCGGCATGGGTGCCGCGGGCATCATCGAACGCCTGTAAGCGGAGCACGACGACAAGCTACGACGGTGCGCGGGCCACGAGCTCGCGCACCGTTTTTTCATTCCGATAGAGGAAAGTCAAAGGAGACGGTTGTGGCCGAAATTCAAGTGGAACGCGCCGATGGCGTGATGACGATCACGATCGCGCGCCCGGCGAAGAAGAACGCGCTGACGGCGGCGATGTACCAGACGATGGCCGACGCACTCGCGGAAGCGCAGGAAGACAAGGCGGTTCGCGTGATCCTGCTGCGCGGTGGCGACGGCAACTTCACCGCGGGGAACGATCTCGAGGATTTCCTGAAGTCGCCGCCGAAGGACGACACCGCGCCGGTGTTCCAGTTTCTCGCGCGGATCAGCAGCGCGAGCAAGCCGATCGTGGCCGCGGTGCCGGGCCTGGCGATCGGGGTCGGCGTGACGATGCTGCTGCACTGCGATCTGGTCTACGCGGCCGACACCGCGACGTTCTCGCTGCCGTTCACGCAGCTCGGGCTGTGCCCGGAAGCCGCGTCGAGCGCGCTGCTGCCGCGTCTGGCCGGCCATCAGGTCGCGGCCGAGAAGCTGCTGCTCGGCGAAGCGTTCGACGCGCTGGAAGCGCACCGGATCGGCATCGTCAACCGCGTGCTGCCGGCGGCCGAGCTCGACGCGTTCGCAGCGAAGCAGGCGGCAAAGCTCGCGGCGCTGCCGGCGGCATCGCTGCGTGTGACGAAGGCGCTGCTGAAGGATACGGGCGGGGTGGCGACGCAGGCGCGGATGGCCGAGGAAGCGGGCCACTTCGCCACGATGCTGCGCGCGCCGGAAGCGCGCGAGGCGATGACGGCGTTCTTCGAGAAGCGCAAGCCGGATTTCCGTCAGTTCGACTGACCGTCTGACGGAGCAGGGCGCGCCGGCAGCGGACTGCCGGCGCGCTCCCGGGATCGCGATCAGGCCGTGCCGTAGTCGACGTGGCCCGTTTCGCGGCAGAAGCTGACGAGCCGCAAGCCGGCTGCCTTCGCGATCTCGATCGCGAGCGACGACGGCGCGGAGATCGTCGCGACCAGCGGGATGCCGACCCGTGCGGCCTTGCGCACGAGCTCGTAGCTCGCGCGGCTCGACAGGAACACGAAGCCGTCGGTCGCGTCGGCGCGCGACAGCACGAGCGAGCCGATCAGCTTGTCGAGTGCGTTGTGGCGGCCGACGTCCTCGAATGCCATCCGGATCGCGCCTGTTGCGTCGCACCACGCGGCCGCATGCAGGCCGCCCGTGAGCCGCGTGAGCGCCTGGTGAACCGGCAGCGCCTGCGCCGCGCGCGTCAGCGCGTCGGGGGCGAGGCGTGCGAGAAAGCCCGTATCGGGCACGCGTTCGGGCGCGAGGTCGAGCAGGTCGATGCTTTCGATCCCGCAGACGCCGCAGCCGGTACGCCCCGCGAGCGCACGGCGCCGGTCCTTCAGCGCGGCGAACGCCTGCTGGACGACCTCCAGGTGGACTTCCGCATGCGGCAGCGGCGCGTCGGCGTGCAGGATCACCTCGATGTCCTTGATGTCGCTGCCGCGCGCGACGATCCCTTCCGAGATCGCGAAACCGACCGCGAACGCTTCGAGGTCGCACGGCGTACACATCATCACCGCATGCGAGATGCCGTTGAAGACGAGTGCGACGGGCCATTCCTGGCCGACGTAGTCGTGTGCGGTTTCGACGGCGCCGCCGCGCGTGCGGCGCACGGACAGTTCGATCGCGCCGCGCGGTTCGTCGCGCAGGTCGCCGGATTCGGTCGGATTCACGAGCACTCCCGTTGATTCGGCGCGCGGGGCCGGCGGCAATCGTATCCGCCACCCGCGCGCAGAGGTTCTAAAATACCCCAGGCAAGCCGGCCGCGCCGGTATCCGCCACATCAGGTAACGATCATGGGACTCAGCGACGCTCCACTGCTATTCGCCTTCGAACACGATTCGTCGGAAAACTTCACGTACATCCCGATGATCGTGCGTTTCAATCTCGACCGTTTCGGTCTGCGGATCTCATTGGAGCAGTGGCAGTTGCTGCCGCTCGAGGACCGCAAGCTGCTCGCGCGCTTTCCGGCCGACGAGGACACCGCGATCGAGCCCAACTTCGATCACGCGCTGTTCGAAATGCTGCGTACGCACGCGGATCTGGAGCCCTCGTGGTTCCAGCCGGACGAGCAGCCGGCCTGGCGTGCCACCGACAGCGTGCCGGAGTCGCTCGTGCAGCAGAGCGCGCTGGCCGGGCTGATGGCGCCCGAGCTCGCGCAGTGGCAGCGGCTCGCGCCGTTCCAGCGCTATGTGCTGGTGAAACTGTCGCGCAAGCCGAAGCTGAACCACGATTTCCTGCCCGCGATGCGGGAGTTCGGGCTGACGGCCACGCACTGAGGTGGCCGAAGGCAGGGGGAAGCGCCGCCGCGCGGCGCTCGTCCGTCAGAGCGGCGGCAGTTGCCGCGGCTTGCGGTCGGTGCCGGTCGCGACGTAGGTGAGCGTCGCTTCGGTGACCTTCACGATTTCACCCATCAGGCGCATGCGCTGCGCGTATACCTCGACGTCGACCGTGATCGACGTGTTGCCGGTACGCGTGATGGTCGCGTAGAAGCTCAGCAGATCGCCGACGAACACCGGCTGCTTGAACACGAACGAATTGACCGCGACCGTCGCGACGCGACCGTTCGCGCGCTGGCTCGCGGGGATCGAGCCGGCGATGTCGACCTGCGACATGATCCAGCCGCCGAATACGTCGCCGTGGACGTTCGCGTCGTGCGGTTGCGGGACGACGCGCAGCGCGGGCTGCTTTTGCGGGAGTTCGAGGGTCGAATCGGTCATGGCGGGGGCTTTCATCCTGTAATAAATACGCCGCCGCGCGCAGGCTGGCCGGCGAGGGCGCCGGCAGCGGCGCGAAGCGGCTTCTGCGACAATACAACGTTCGCAAATTGTACGAGAAAGTGAGCGAGCCGGCCGCCGATGCACGCGTCCGGCACCGCCGCCGATCCTTCCCCCATGCGCCGATTTCCTGCTTCCGGCGAGCCCGCGCCGGCTTCGACCGGGCCCCGCAACGACTGGCAAACCATCCGGTCGCTGCTGCCGTACCTGACCACCTACAAATGGCGCGTCGCGCTCGCGCTCGGCTGCCTGATCGGCGCGAAGGTCGCGAACCTCGGCGTGCCGGTCGTGATGAAGCGCATCGTCGACCACCTGTCCTACGTCCAGCAGATCACCGCGATCGGCCGCGCCGAGCAGTCGGCCGGCATCGTGCTCGCGGGCGGCGTGGGGTTGCTGGTCGTCGCGTATGCGCTCGTGCGGCTGTCCACGTCATTGTTTACCGAGCTGCGCGAGATCCTGTTCTCGAAGGTCACCGAGAGCGCGGTGCGCCAGCTCGCGCTGCAGGTGTTCCGGCACCTGCACGGGCTGTCGCTGCGGTTTCACCTGGAGCGTCAGACCGGCGGCATGTCGCGCGACATCGAGCGCGGCACGCGCGGCATCCAGCAGCTGATTTCGTATTCGCTGTACAGCATCCTGCCGACGCTCGTCGAGGTCGGGCTCGTGCTTGGCTTCTTCGTGGTCAAGTACGAGGCCTATTACGCGTACGTGACGTTCGCGGCGCTGGTCACCTACATCGTGTTCACGGTGAAGGTCACCAATTGGCGCACGCATTTCCGCCGCACGATGAACGAACTCGATTCGCGTGCAAACTCGCGGGCGATCGATTCGCTGATCAACTACGAGACGGTCAAGTATTTCGGCAACGAGGAGTGGGAAGCGCAGCGCTACGACGAGAACCTGAAGCGCTACCGGAAGGCCGCGATCCGTTCGCAGAATTCGCTGTCGGTGCTGAACTTCGGCCAGCAGGCGATCATCGGCACGGGGCTCGTGTTCATCCTGTGGCGTGCGACGCAGGGCGTGCTCGCGGGCAAGCTGACGCTCGGCGACCTGGTGCTGATCAACACGTTCATGCTGCAGCTGTACATCCCGCTGAACTTTCTCGGTGTCGTCTATCGCGAGCTGAAGCAGAGCCTGACCGACATGGATCGCATGTTCGGGCTGCTGTCGGCCGCGAAGGAAGTGGCCGATTTGCCCGATGCGCGGCCGCTCGCGGTCGCCGGCGCGCAGGTGCGCTTCGAGCACGTGAATTTCGCGTACGAGCCGGCGCGGCAGATTCTCCACGACGTGTCGTTCACGATCGATGCGGGCACGACGACCGCGGTGGTCGGCCACAGCGGCTCCGGGAAGTCGACACTGTCGCGGCTGCTGTTCCGCTTCTACGATCTCGACCGGCAGGCGGGCGGTGCGATCCGGATCGACGGCCAGGACATCCGCGACGTCACGCAGGACTCGCTGCGCGCGTCGATCGGGATCGTGCCGCAGGACACCGTGCTGTTCAACGACTCGATCTACTACAACATCGCGTACGGCCGGCCGAGCGCGACCCGCGACGAGGTGATCGCGGCCGCGCGTGCCGCGCACATCCACGATTTCATCGAAAGTTTGCCGAAGGGTTATGACACGCCGGTCGGCGAGCGCGGGCTGAAGCTGTCGGGCGGCGAGAAGCAGCGCGTCGCGATCGCGCGCACGCTATTGAAGAACCCGCCGGTGCTGCTGTTCGACGAAGCGACGTCGGCGCTCGATTCGCGCTCGGAGCGCGCGATCCAGCACGAACTCGACCAGATCGCGCGGCATCGCACGACGCTCGTGATCGCGCACCGGCTGTCGACGGTCGTGCACGCGCAGCAGATCCTCGTGATGGACCACGGGCGGATCGTCGAGCGCGGCACGCACGACGAACTCGTGCGCGCCGACGGGTTGTATGCGCAGATGTGGGCGTTGCAGCAGCAGCGTGCGGCGGCAGGCGGGGAAGAAGCGGAAGCCGCGTGAGCGGCGGGGCTGCGCGCGGGGTGGGCGCAGCAGGACGGGGGACGTTTGATGGGCGGGAGTCGGGCCGGCATGGCGGTCGGACATGCGCGGACCCTTTGATCGGCCAGGCCAACGCCGCCAGTTCGCCCGTCAGCCAGCTAGCCAACCAGTCAGTTGACCGGTCTGTTGATCAATCAGCCCGACGACCCGTCAGCCGGTCACTCTGCGGCGCGCAGCCGCGCATCCAGCTCGCCGAGTTGCGCGGGCGTGCCGACGTTCTCCCAGATACCTTCATACAGTTCGCCGCTCGCGCGGCCGGCCTCGATCGCCGCGCGATAGTACGGCGTCAGCGCGCGCCGCGTGCCGGGCGCGAGATCGCGGAACATCCGCGTGTCGTACAGGCCGATGTTGCCGAACGTGAAGCGCGCGGCGCCGTCGAGTGCAAGGCGGCCGTCGTCGCCGAGCGCGAAGTCGCCCGCCGGGTGGAACGGCGGGTTCGGCACCATCACGAGGTGCATCGCCGGCGTGTCGAGCGCAGCCATCCGGGCGGCACGCGGCGCGAGTGACCGATAGTCGAACGCGCAGTACACGTCGCCGCTCACCGCCGCGAACACGGCCGGCTGCCCGTCGCGTTCGAGCAGCGGCAACGCCTGCGCGATGCCGCCCGCGGTTTCCAGCGCTTCGCCTTCGGCCGAATACACGAGCCGTACGCCCCAGCGCGAACCGTCGCCCAGCGCAGCCTCGATCTGCTCGCCGAGCCACGCGTGGTTGATCACGATCGTCTCGATGCCCGCGCGGGCGAGCGCCTCGATCTGCCACACGATCAGCGGCTTGCCGCCCGCTTCGAGCAGCGGCTTCGGGCGGGTGTCGGTGAGCGGGCGCATCCGTTCGCCGCGCCCGGCGGCGAAGATCATCGCCGTGGTCAGGGTGTTGCTCATGTTCGGCCGGGTGTCAGGAGAGTCGGAACGATCAGAAATCAGAACGTATAGCCCACGTCGGCCGGTGCGTTGCCCTCGAGCTCGTCGAGCAGCTTCGCGAACGGCACGAGCGGGCGATAGCGCAGCGCGACCTTGCGCGCATACGCGATGAAGCGCGGCAGGTCGTCCAGGTAGTGCGGCTTGCCGTCGCGGTAATTGATCCGCGCGAACAGGCCGAGCACCTTGATGTGGCGCTGCAGCCCCATCCATTCGAGCTGGCGGTAGAACTCGCCGAAATCGGGGTCGACCGGCAGGCCGGCCTTTTTCGCCTTTTCCCAGTAGTACGCGAAGCAGTCGAGCTCGAACTCCTCGTCCCAGCTGATGAACGCATCGCGCAGCAGCGACACGACGTCGTACGTCAGCGGCCCGTGGACGGCATCCTGGAAGTCGAGGATGCCCGGGTTGGGCTCGCACACCATCAGGTTGCGCGGCATGAAATCGCGCAGCATGAAACCCTGCGGCTGCGCGTGCGCGCTGGCGACCAGCAGCGCGAAGGTGCGGTCGAGCGTGCCGCGCATCGCGTCGGTGACCGGCTTGCCGAGGTGGCGGCCGACGAACCATTCGGGCATCAGCTCCATCTCGCGGCGCAGGAATGCCTCGTCGAACGGCGGCAGCACGTCGGGCTTCGACGTGAGCTGGAAGCGGATCAGCGCGTCGAGCGCCGCGCGCATCAGCGGTTTTGCGGCGGCCGGGTCGGCCGGATCGAGCACCGCGATGTACGACGTGCGGCCGAGATCGGTCACGAGCATGAAGCCCGAGTCGAAATCGTGGGCCAGCACGTCCGGCACGTGGTCGCCGGCCGCGGCGAGCAGTTGCGCGACCTGGACGAATTCACGGCACTTTTCGGGCGGCGGCGCGTCGACGGCGATCAGCGTGCCGCCGGCGCTCGTGGCCGACGCGACACGGAAATAGCGGCGGAAACTGGCATCCGACGAGGCGGGCGCGAGGGTCGACAGGTCGAGCGCATAGCGTTCGGCGAGCGGGTGCAGCCACGCGGTGAGCGCTTCGAGGCGGGCGTCGGGCTGGGATGCGGCGGATGGGGGCGTCATGAAACTCGGCGGAGGGGGGAACGTCTTGCCATATAATACCCCACGACTTTTTTGACGCGCCCCGCGTCAGCTTTCCGCCGTGCAGGCCCGCCGCCTGTCGCGCGGTCGCCCGAACGCCTCCCCGGTTTGCGCTCAGCCGCAGTCGCGGTGCGACGGTGCGGCCTGCCGCGCGCGCATGTGCCGCGACGGCGCGGTTGACAAGGGGCGATTCGCCAAACGATAGATGCCGCCCAAACCGCTATTCCCGAATGTTTTCCCCGGTGACGGGGCGCCGCGCAAACGGCGGCTCGCGCTCGCACTCCTGGCCGTGCCCGGCCTCGTGCCGGCCGTGTCGTACGCGCAGCTGTCGGGCGCGGCCGCGCAGCCGCAGCCGCTCGACTCGCCGTGGGATCTGCGTCTCGCGCCCCAGCTCGAGGATCATCCGCTGAAGGACGGCGCGAAGCCGGCCGCGTTCGTGATCGCCGACCACACGAGCGGCACGGCCGAGCAGGATCTCGCCGCGAAGGGTTCGGCCGAGCTGCGGCGCGGTGACGCCGTCGTGAAGGCCGACGCGATCCACTACGATCAGGATACCGACATGGCCGATGCGTACGGCCAGGTCAGGATCAACAATGCCGGCACGTCGTTCGCGGGCCCCGAGGCGCACCTGAAGATCGAGGCGAACCAGGGCTTCATGACGGCGCCGAAGTATCACTTCAACGTGACGGGCGGCTCGGGCAGCGCGGAACGCGTCGACATGGTCGACAACGAGCGCTCGGTGTTCGTCAACGGCACCTACACCGCGTGCCAGTGCTCGACGAACCCCGCGTGGTACATCAAGGGCAGCCGCTTCGACTTCGATACGGGTGCCGACGAAGGCACCGCACGCAACGGCGTGCTGTTCTTCCAGGGCGTGCCGATCTTCGCGAGCCCGTGGATGACGTTCCCGCTGTCGGGCGAGCGGCGCAGCGGCCTGCTGCCGCCGACGTTCTCGATGGACTCGAAGAATGGCTTCGAGTTGACGCTGCCGTACTACTTCAACATCGCGCCGAACCGCGACCTGACGCTCACGCCGCGCATCATCTCGCGGCGCGGCGTGATGGCCGAGGCGACGTTCCGCTACCTGTCGCCGTCGTATTCGGGCACGTTTACGGCCAATTACCTGCCGGATGACCGGCTCGCGCACCGCAACCGCTACGCGATCTACTGGCAGCACCAGCAGAATTTCGGCGGCGGCTTCGGCGGTTACGTGTACTACAACAAGGTCTCGGACAATACGTATCCCGAAGACCTCGGGTCGGCGAACCAGTTCATCAACGGGACGCAGACGCTGTACCAGCAGGAAGCCGGTATCACGTACAACAACGGCCCGTGGTCGGTGCTCGCGCGCTACCAGCACTGGCAGACGCTGCCGCCGTCGATCGCGCCGTACAGCCGCGAGCCGCAGTTGAACGTGAAGTACACGAAGTACAACGTCGGCGGCTTCGACTTCGGCGCGGAAGCCGACTATTCGCGGTTCCGCATCACGACGGCCGATGCGACCCAGGGTGACCGGATCGTCTTCAATCCGTACATCTCGTACGGCGTGTACGGCCCCGGCTACTTCGTCGTGCCGAAGGTCCAGTACCACTTCGCGTCGTACGACCTGAACTACCTGTCGTCGACCACGCCGAACAGCCCGAAGCGCTTCACCGAGTCGATCCCGACCGTGAGCTTCGATACGGGGCTGATCTTCGACCGCTCGGTGCGCCTGTTCGGCCAGGACTTCATCCAGACCCTCGAGCCGCGCCTGTACTACGTGTACACGCCGTATCGCGACCAGTCGAACGCACCGTTGTTCGACACCGCGGAGTCGGACTTCGGCCTCGCGGAGATCTACCAGCCGAACACGTTCGTCGGCAACGACCGGATCGCCGATGCGAACCGGATCACGGCGGGCCTCACGTCGCGCTTCATCGATCCGCGCACCGGCGACGAGCGTGCGCGTTTCGTGATTGCGCAGCAGTACTATTTCGCCGATCAGCGCGTCACGCTGAATTCCGGGCAGGCCGCCGCGCAGGCGCGCCACTCGGACCTGATCGTCGGCGCCGCGCTGAAGCTCGGCTCGGGCTTCATGTCGGAGACGGCGTTCCAGTACAACCAGAACAACAATCAGCTCGTGAAGTCGAGCGTCGGTTTCGGCTACAGCCCGGGCGAGCGCCGCGTGATCAACGTCGGCTACCGCTACACGCGTTCGAACACCACGCTCGACAACCAGCCGATCAACCAGTTCCTGGTGTCCGCGCAATGGCCGCTCACGCGCCGCCTGTATGCGATTGGCCGCTTCAACTACGACCTCGCCGGCGATCGCGTGGTCGACGGTCTGGTCGGCTTACAATACGACGCGGACTGCTGGGCGCTCGGGGTCGGGGTGCAACGGGCGGCGAACGGCATCAATTCGTCGGGACAGCAGAGTTCGTCGACGCGAGTCATGATGCAGCTGACGCTCAAGGGCCTGTCGACCGTCGACAACGGCCTCGTGTCGGCGTTCCGCGCCGGGGTGCCGGGCTACACGCCGCTGCCGCCGCCGCCGCCGCCGATGTCCCGCTTCAGCAACTACGAGTAACGCCGGCTTGTCTGCACCGGTCAGCACGATTTCAATGGAGTTCCAGTGGCAATGAAGAAAACCCTTCGTTTCGCGGCAGTCGTGTCCAGCCTCGCTGCGGCCTGCGCGCTGCTCGCCGCCGCGCCGGCCGCGGCGCAGGCGCTCGGTTCGCAAGGTGCGCAGCTCGCCGACGAAGTCGTCGCGGTCGTCAACAACGACGTGATCACGGGCCGCGAACTCGACCAGCGTGCCGGCCTGATCGCGCGCCGGCTGCAGCAGCAGAACGCACCGGTGCCGCCGACCGACCAGTTGCGCGCGCAGGTGCTGAACCAGATGGTGCTCGAGCGTATCCAGGTGCAGAAGGCCAAGGACGACGGGATCCGCATCGACGACGCGACCGTGCAGGCCACGCTGCAGCGTCTCGCGCAGGCGAACGGCATGACGCTCGAGCAGTACCGCGCCCGTCTCGAGGCGCAAGGCGTGCCCTGGAGCATCTTCACGAGCGACGCGCGTACCGAACTGATGCTGTCGAAGCTGCGCGAGCGTGAGGTCGACGGCAAGATCACCGTGTCGGACGCCGAGGTCGCGAACTACATCGCGAGCCAGCGCGGCCCGAGTGCGTCGCAACAGCAGGACCTGCGCTTCCAGCACATCTTCATCAAGGCGCCGACCAACGCGCCGCAGGCCGACATCGAAGTCGCGCAGAAGAAGGCTGACGCGTTGCTGCAGCAGGCGAAGTCGGGCGCCGACTTCGAGAAGCTCGCGAAGAACAATTCGGAAGCGAACGACGCGAAGAAGGGCGGCGACCTCGGCTTCAAGGCGCCGAGCGCGCTGCCGGCCGACGTCGTCGACGCCGCATCGAAGCTGCGCCCGGGCCAGGTCAACCCGACGCTGATCCGCGTGCCGGACGGCTTCGAGATCGTGCGCCTCGTCGATCGTCGCCAGAGCCAGGGCGCGACCGCCGCCGCACCGAAGATCGTGCAGACGCACGTGCGCCACATCCTGTTGCGCGTGGGCGAAGGCAAGTCGGAAGGCCAGGCGCGCCAGCAACTGGCCGACATCCGCAACCAGGTCGAGGCCGGTGGCGATTTCGCGAAGTTCGCGCGCACCTACTCACAGGACGGTTCGGCGTCGCAAGGCGGCGATCTCGGCTGGATCAGCCCGGGCGAGACCGTGCCGGAATTCGAGCGCGCGATGAACAACCTGCAGGACGGCCAGGTCAGCCAGCCGATCCGGACCGAGTACGGCTATCACCTGATCCAGGTGCTGAGCCGCCGCGAAGCGGAAGGCTCGGTGCAGCAGCAGATGGATATCGCGCGTCAGGCGATCGGCCAGCGCAAGGCCGAGCAGGCCTATGCCGACTGGCTGCGCGAGCTGCGCGATTCGTCGTACGTGCAGTACAAGATCGGCGGCGTCGGCCCGGCGAACTGAGCGAGCTTCGGATGACCACACCCGCGCTGCAGATCGCGATCACGACTGGCGAACCCGCGGGGGTCGGCCCGGAGCTGACCGTGCAGGCGCTGCGTGATGCCGCGCAGCGCTGGCCCGACGCACATTTCACCGTGCTCGGCGATGCGACGCTGCTCGACGCGCGTGCGGCGGCCGTCGACGCCGACCGCGCCACGCTGGCCGGCAGCGGGCCGGTGTCGGTCGCGCATCACGCGCTTGCCGTGCCCGTGCAGGCGGGCAAGCTGGACGCCGCGAACGGCCCGTACGTGCTCGGGTTGCTCGACGCGGCGATCGACGGTGCGCTGGCAGGCCGGTACGATGCGATCGTCACCGCGCCGCTGCAGAAGAGCACCATCAACGATGCGGGCGTGCCGTTCACCGGCCATACCGAATACCTGGCGGAGCGCACGCATACGCCGCGGGTCGTGATGATGCTGGCCGGTACCGGCCACCAGCCGCTGCGCGTCGCGCTCGCGACCACGCACCTGCCGCTGAAGGACGTGTCCGCCGCACTCACGGTCGACGGGCTCGTCGAGACACTCGCGATCATCGATCGCGACCTGCGGCGCGACTTCGGTCTCGCCGCACCGCGCATCCTCGTGACGGGCCTGAACCCGCACGCGGGCGAGAACGGTTATCTCGGCCGCGAGGAGATCGACGTGATCTCGCCGGCGCTGGCCCGCGCGAACGCGCAGGGCATCGACGCGCGCGGCCCGTATCCGGCCGACACGCTGTTCCAGCCGCGCCATCTCGCGGACGCCGATTGCGTGCTCGCGATGTTCCATGACCAGGGCCTGCCCGTGCTGAAGTATGCGACGTTCGGCGAGGGCATCAACGTGACGCTCGGGCTGCCGATCATCCGGACGTCGGTCGATCACGGCACGGCACTCGATCTGGCCGGCACCGGCCGCGCGGATCCGGGCAGCATGATCGCCGCGCTCGACACGGCCGTCACGATGGCGCGTCATCGCCGCACGGCCTGACGCGGCCCGGCTTCACCTCTTTCGTCGTATTTTTCGTTTTACTCAGTCGATGTCGAACAGCAGACAGCACCAAGGCCATTTCGCGCGCAAGCGCTTCGGGCAGAACTTCCTCGTCGATCACGGCGTGATCGACTCGATCGTTTCGACGATCGGCCCCGCGCGCGGCCAGCGCATGGTCGAGATCGGCCCCGGGCTCGGTGCGCTGACCGAGCCGCTGATCGAGCGCCTCGCGACGCCCGAGTCGCCGCTGCATGCAGTGGAGCTCGACCGCGACCTGATCGGGCGCCTGCAGCAACGTTTCGGCGCGCTGCTCGAACTGCACGCAGGCGACGCGCTCGCGTTCGACTTCCGGTCGCTCGCGGCGCCCGGTGACAAGCCGTCGCTGCGGATCGTCGGCAACCTGCCGTACAACATATCCAGCCCGCTGCTGTTTCACCTGATGACGTTCGCCGATGCGGTCATCGACCAGCATTTCATGCTGCAGAACGAAGTCGTCGAGCGGATGGTCGCGGAGCCGGGCACGAAGGCGTTTTCGCGTCTGTCGGTGATGCTGCAGTACCGCTACGTGATGGAGAAGATGCTCGACGTGCCGCCGGAATCGTTCCAGCCGCCGCCGAAGGTCGATTCCGCGATCGTCCGGATGATTCCGTACGAACCGCATGAACTGCCGGACGTCGACCCCGTGCTGCTCGGCGAAATCGTCACCGCCGCGTTCTCGCAGCGCCGCAAGATGCTGCGCAATACGCTCGGCGACTATCGCGAGACGATCGATTTCGACGCGCTCGGCTTCGATCTCGCACGCCGTGCGGAGGACGTGAGCGTGGCCGAATACGTCGGCGTCGCGCAGGCGCTCGCGGCGGTGCGCAAGGCCGGTTGAGGCCGGTCACGCGAGCCGGACCGGATGTGACGAAGAGGCTGCCCTGCGAGGCAGCCTTTTTTATTGCGTGGGCGCGCGCGTGCTGCGCCGGGTCGTCATGCCCGCCGGCGCGTTGACGAGCGCGATGCCGGTCAGCACGAGCGCGGCCGCGGACATGAAGCGCCAGCCGACCGATTCGCCGAGCAGCAGCACGCCGAACGCGACGCCGAACAGCGGCGACAGGAACGTGAAGACGGACAGCCGCGACGCACTGTAGCGCGTCAGCAGCCAGAACCACGACAGGTAGCTGACGAACGCGACGATCACCGACTGGTACGCGAGGCTCGCCACCGCGACCGGCGTGACCTGCGCGAACGACACCTGGCCGAACAGGGCGGCAAGCGCGACCAGCACGACCGCCGATACCGCGAGCTGGTAGAACAGCGTCTTGCTTGCACTCGCGCGCGCGAGCGCCGTCGAGCGCACGACGACCGTCGTCGCGGCCCACATCGCGCCGCCGAGAATCCCGAGCGCATCGCCGGCCAGCCCGGCAAGCGCCGATGCGCCGGGCGCGCGCGGTTTCAGGAAGCCGTCCGCGAAGGCGAGCGCGATGCCGGCGAATGCCAGGCCGACGCCGGCCCACTGCGTGCGCTGCAGCCGTTCGCCCGGTGCGAACAGGTGCAGGCCAAGCGCGGTAAAGCACGGTGCCGTGTACAGGAAGATCGCCATGTGCGACGCGCTCGTCAGCGTCAGCCCGAAGAACACGCAGATGAATTCGCCGGCGAACAGCGCCCCGGCCGCGAGGCCCGCGCCGAACGTGCCGTCCGCCTGGAACAGCGGCGTACCGCGGGAGCGGGCCCAGCCCCATAGGAGCACCGCTGCGATCACCGAGCGCAGCCCGGCCTGGAACATCGGCGCGATCGCAGCGTTCGTGCTCTTGATCGCGACCTGCTGGAAGCCCCAGATCGCGCACAGCAGCAGCATCAGGCCGACGGCGCGCATGTCGAGCGCGCGGCGCATGGGGGCGGCGGCGAGCGTGGTCATCGGCGAACCTCGCCGGTTCGGCGCGGCAGCTGCATGATCGGGAGGGCGGCGCATCCGGCGCGCTCGAATCGGCGGTTTCGCACGGCAGTGTGGCTGTCTCGGGGGAGGGGTGGTCGCGTTCGGGCACTAGGTCGCATGCCCGTTTTTGGTGCGAGGTGGAAGGATGTTACCCGATCGGCGCAGCCGCCGGGCGCGTCGGATCGTGCCGCTTTCCGCCGTTGTGCTCGCGCCGGTTGATGTCGACGAATCGTATTGGCGCACTCGGGCGAGGCGCCTCCGGCTGGACGCCCGTGGGCAGCCGCGGCCTGGCGCTCCCGGCCAGGCGCCCCCGGCTAGGCGCCCCCGGCGAAATTCACCCGACTCCGGTAAAATTCCCGGTTCTGGAAAGTCCCCACAGGAGTACAACACATGCGATTGCTGCATACGATGCTGCGAGTCGGCGATCTCGACCGCTCGATCAAGTTCTACACCGAATTGCTCGGCATGAAGGTGCTGCGCCGCGACGACTATCCGGAAGGCAAGTTCACGCTCGCATTCGTCGGCTACGGCGACGAAAGCGACAACACGGTGATCGAGCTGACCCATAACTGGGATACGCCGGCCTACGATCTCGGCAACGGCTTTGGCCACCTCGCGCTCGAAGTCGACGACGCGTACAAGGCCTGCGAGCAGATCAAGGCGCAAGGCGGCAAGGTCACGCGCGAAGCGGGCCCGATGAAGCACGGCACGACCGTGATCGCGTTCGTCGAGGATCCGGACGGCTACAAGATCGAGTTCATTCAGAAGAAGGCACGCTGAGCGCCGGATGAACCGGGCTGCGGCGTGCGATGGGCGCCGCGGCAGCAAAAGAGGGCGATGCGGGGTGACCCGCATCGCCCTTTTCCGTTGGCGGCGACGCCGTGCGTATCACAGCGACGGCAGCAACTCGGGCGGGTGATGCTTGAGCGTGTGCCGTGCTTCGCGGAACTCGGGGAAGATCGATTCGACGGTCTGCCAGAAGGCCGGGCTGTGGTTCATCTCGCGCAGGTGCGACAGCTCGTGTGCGACGACGTAGTCGATGATCGACATCGGGAAATGGATCAGCCGCCAGTTCAGCCGGATCTTGCCGTCGCTCGAGCAGCTGCCCCAGCGCGTCGCGGCCGACGACAGCGCGTACATCGAATACGTGACGCCGAGTTTCTCCGCATAGACGGCGAGGCGTGCGCCGAAGATCCGCTTGGCTTCGCCCTGCAGCCAGCCCTGCACGCGATCCTTGATCTGCTGCATGTCGGCCTGCACGGGCAGCGGCAGCGAGAGCCGCAGCGCATCGGTATCGAACGCGACGGCGCCCGCGCCGAGCGCGATCGTCACCGTCTTGCCGAGATAGGGAAGCGTCGCACCGTCGCGCCAGTCGATCTGCGGCAGCGCGCGCTGTTCGGTGCGCGTCTTCCACTCCGCGAGCTTCGCGAAGATCCAGCGCTGCTTCTCGGAGATTGCCGCTTCGATGTCGGCGAGCGTGACCCAGCGCGGTGCTGTGATCGACAGCCCGCTGCCGTCGATCGTGAAGCCGATCGTGCGGCGCGCGGAGCGCTTCAGGCGGTATTCGAGCACGCGGCTGTCGAGTGCGAACGTGCGCACGCGCGAGCGGTCGGGCGCCAGGCCCGGATCGAGGGGCGCCGCGGGCGCCGCTTCGGGCGGCGCCGGCGGCGTGGCGGGCGCCGACGGCGCGGCGGCCGGCCCGTCGAAGAGCGGCAGGTCCATCTGGCGATGATCGAGAGCCACGACGGCAGGCCGTGGCCGCGGACGCTGTTTCATCAGTTCGCTTCTTTTTGTCGTACGCAACGGCTGCAACCTGGGGGCGTCAGACACGCGCGGCATCGCGCGTGCCCGCATTGCCCGACTGGCGATACGAATCGGGATCGATCCGGCGCATTTCCGCTTCGATCCATGCTTCGACCTGCGAGTTCAATGCATCGGGCGTCAGCCCCTCGCTCGCGATCGGCTTGCCGATCGACACGGTGACGACGCCCGGGAATTTCGTGAACGAGTTGCGCGGCCACACCCGACCTGCATTGTGCGCGATCGGCACGACCGGTGCGCCGGTTTCGATCGCGAAGCGCGCGCCGCCCGTCTTGTACTTGCCCTGCTTGCCGACCGGCGTGCGCGTGCCTTCCGGGAACATGATCATCCATGCGCCTTCCGACAGACGCTTCTTGCCCTGGCGGATCACCGACGTGAACGCGTTCTTGCCTTCCTTGCGGTTGATGTTGACCATGTGCAGCATCCCGAGCGCCCAGCCGAAGAACGGCACGTACAGCAGCTCGCGCTTGAACACGTAGCAAAGCGGCCTCGGCATCAGTGCCGGAAACGCGAGCGTCTCCCACGCGGACTGGTGCTTCGACAGCAGCACCGCCGGGCCGTCGGGCAGGTTCTCGTACCCTTCGATCCGGTAGCGGATGCCGTTCAGCCAGCGCACGACCCACAGCGTCGACTTGCACCAGCCGGCGGCCATCCAGTAGCGCGCGTCGGAGCGCATGAACGGAAAGGCGATGAAGCACGCGGTGGCATACGGCACCGTGTACAGGACGAAGTAGATCAGCAGCAGCAGGGAGCGGACGAAGCGCATCGGCGTAAGTCTGGCGTTAGGGAGGATGCGCGCGGCGGCTGCATCACTCGTGTTCGTGTGAAAGGAAATCGAGCGCGAACGCGCGCAGGTCGTCGTGGACCTTCGTGCCGGGCGGCAGGTTGCCGGCGGCGAGCGTTTTCTTGCCCTTGCCGGTGAGCACGAGGTGCGGCTGGAAGCCGACCGCGACACCGGCCTGCAGGTCGCGCAGCGAATCGCCGACGACCGGCGTGTGATCGGGATCGATCTCGAAGCGCTCGGTGATCATCTGCATCATGCCGGGTTTCGGCTTGCGGCAGTCGCAGTGATCCTCGGCCGTGTGCGGGCAGAAGAACACCGCGTCGATACGTGCGCCGACCGCGGCCGCCGCGCGATGCATCTTCAGATGCATCTCGTTGAGGGCGGCCATGTCGAACAGCCCGCGACCGATGCCGGACTGGTTGGTCGCGACGACCACGCGATAACCCGCGTGGTTGAGCCGGGCGATCGCCTCGAGGGCGCCGGGCAGCGCGATCCATTCGTCGGTTGTCTTGATGAACGCATCCGAATCGACGTTGATCACGCCGTCCCGGTCGAGGACGACGAGCTTTCGGTTGGGGCTGGTCGGCATCGTGCGGCCCTTATGCGGCGAGCTTCGAGATGTCGGCGACGCAGTTCATCTGCTGGTGCAGCGCGGACAGCAGCGCGAGACGGTTCGCGCGCAGTGCCGGATCTTCCGCGTTGACCATCACGTCGTTGAAGAACGTGTCGACCGGTGCGCGCAGCGCGGCGAGCGCCGACAGCGCGCCCGTGTACGCACGCGCCTCGAGCTGCGACTGCACGTGCGGCGTCACGGCCGCGAGCTGTTCGTGCAGCGCCTTCTCGGCCGCCTCGACGAGCAGCGTCGGCTGCACCGTGCCGTTCGCGCCGCCTTCCGACTTCTTCAGGATGTTCGAGATCCGCTTGTTCGCGGCCGCGAGCGCTTCGGCTTCCGCGAGGCGCGTGAACTCGCGCACCGCGTCGAGGCGCGCGACGAGATCGTCGACACGCGTCGGGTTCAGGCTCAGCACCGCATCGATTTCCCCGGCCGAATAGCCGCGCTCGCGCAGCAGGCCGCGCAGGCGGTCCATGAAGAACGCGAGGATCGCATCGGTCGATTCGGCCACGCCCGGCACGCCTTCGAAGCGTGCATGGGCCGTGCGCAGCAGCGATACGAGATCGAGCGGCAGCTGCTTCTCGAGCAGCAGGCGCAGCACGCCGAGCGCGTGGCGGCGCAGTGCGAACGGATCCTTCTCGCCGGTCGGCGCGAGGCCGATGCCCCAGATGCCGACGATCGTCTCGAGCTTGTCGGCGAGCGCGACGGCGGTCGACACCGGCGTGGTCGGCAGTGCGTCGCCGGAGAAGCGCGGCTGGTAGTGCTCGGCGCAGGCGAGCGCGACGTCGTCGGCTTCGCCGTCGTGGCGCGCGTAGTACGTGCCCATCGTGCCCTGCAGTTCCGGGAACTCGCCGACCATGTCGGTCAGCAGGTCGGCCTTCGCGAGACGCGCGGCGCGCTTCGCGTGCGTGGCGTCGGCACCGATCGCGGGTGCGATCTCGCCGGCCAGCGCCTCGAGGCGCTCGACGCGTGCGAGCGCCGAACCGAGCTTGTTGTGATACACGACGTTCGCGAGCTGCGGCACGCGGTCGGCGAGCGGCTTCTTCTTGTCCTGCTCGAAGAAGAACTTCGCATCGGCGAGGCGCGGGCGCACGACGCGCTCGTTGCCTTCGATGATCTCGCCCGGCGTCTTCGTCTCGATGTTCGACACGATCAGGAAGCGCGAGCGCAGCTTGCCGGCGACGTCGGTCAGCGCGAAATACTTCTGGTTGGTTTGCATCGTGAGGATCAGGCATTCCTGCGGGACCTGCAGGAATTCGTCCTCGAAGCGGCACGGGTAGACGACCGGCCATTCGACCAGCGACGTCACTTCGTCGAGCAGCGACTCGGGCATCACGACGGTATCGCCGTTCGCGTGCTCGTTCAGTTGCGTGCGGATCGTTTCGCGGCGATCGGCGAAGTGCGCGATCACGCGGCCCTTGTCGCGCAGCGTGTCGGCGTAGCTGCGCGCATGCTGGATCGCGACGAGGCCGTCGGACAGGAAGCGGTGGCCGAGCGTGGTGTCGCCGGCGTCGACGCCGAATGCGGTGACGGGCACGATGCGATCGTCGTGCAGCACCGTCAGGCGATGCACGGGGCGCACGAACTTCACGTCGGAGCCGTCCGGGCGCTGGTAGGTCATCACCTTCGGGATCGGCAGCTTCTCGAGCGTCTCGTCGAGCGCGGCCTGCAGGCCGTCGGCGAGCGTCGCGCCGGCTGCCGAATAGTTGATGAAGAATGCTTCGGCCTTGCCGTCCTGCGCGCGCTCGAGATCGGCGATCGACAGGTTCGGGTGGCCGAGCGCCGCGAGCTTCTTCGCGAGCGGCGCGGTCGGCTTGCCTTCGGCGTCGAGCGCGACCGACACGGGCAGGACCTTTTCGCGAACCTGCTTTTCAGGGGCGACGGCGCGCACGTTCTGCACGACGACGGCGAGGCGGCGCGGCGTGGCGTAGCGTTCGAACACGAGTTCGCCTTCGATGAGGTCGCGCGCCGCGAGGCGTTGCGCGAGACCATCGGCGAATGCGTCGCCGAGGCGCGCGAGGGCCTTCGGCGGCAGCTCTTCGGTCAGCAGTTCGACGAGCAGGGGGGCGGGATGATTGTGCGTCATGATTGGAATGAATCTCGTCTCGTCAGTCCTGATCGATCTTGCGTTCGACCTTGAGCGGCGGCGCCCACGCCGGTTGTGCGGCGTCCTGGGCGTCGGTGGTGAGGCCCGGCACGCCCGGCGGGTTGCCGAGCATCGGGAAGCCGAGCTTCTCGCGCGAGTCGTAGTAAGCCTGCGCGACGAGACGCGACAGTGCGCGGATGCGGCCGATGTACGCCGCGCGCTCGGTGACCGAGATCGCGCCGCGCGCATCGAGCAGGTTGAACGTGTGGCCGGCCTTCAGCACGAGCTCGTACGCGGGCAGCGCGAGCTGCGCGTCGATCATCTTCTTCGCTTCCGCTTCGTAGCTGTTGAAGAACGTGAACAGCAGGTCGACGTTCGCGTGCTCGAAGTTGTAGGTCGATTGCTCGACCTCGTTCTGGTGGTAGACGTCGCCGTACGACAGGCGGCGCAGCTCGGGGCCGTTCGGGCCTTGCTCTTCCCACTCGGTCCACACGAGGTCGTACACGTTCTCGACCTTCTGCAGGTACATCGCGAGGCGCTCGAGGCCGTACGTGATTTCGCCGAGCACCGGCTTGCAGTCGAGGCCGCCGACCTGCTGGAAATACGTGAACTGCGTGACTTCCATCCCGTTCAGCCACACTTCCCAGCCGAGGCCCCACGCGCCGAGCGTCGGGTTTTCCCAGTCGTCCTCGACGAAGCGCACGTCGTTCTGCTGCAGGTCGAAACCGAGCGCCTCGAGCGAGCCGAGGTACAGGTCGAGGATGTTTTCCGGCGCCGGCTTGAGCACGACCTGGTACTGGTAGTAGTGCTGCAGGCGGTTCGGGTTCTCGCCGTAACGGCCGTCCTTCGGGCGGCGCGACGGCTGCACGTACGCGGCGCGCCACGGCTCGGGGCCGACCGCGCGCAGGAACGTGTGGACGTGCGAGGTGCCCGCGCCGACTTCCATGTCGATGGGCTGGAGCAGGGCGCAACCCTGCTTGTCCCAGTAGGACTGCAGCGTCAGGATGATTTGCTGAAACGTAAGCATGAAGAGCCTTCGTGGCGCTGGCGCTCCGTTGCGGGCGGCGCTCCGGGCGGGGCCCGGAGGGTCGGCTCGCGCGGCGGCGCGGCTTGTTAGTGTGCTGAAACGCGTAATTTTACCGGATCGGCGAGCGGATGCGGCCGGAACGCGGGCGGGCGCACCGTCGGCCCCGTCCGGGCGGCCTGCGCGGGCGTGACCGGCGCCCGCCGGGTGGCCGCGCGCGGCCTGTCGTGACGCGCGTGCCGCGCGGCTTCGCGCGGGCGTTAAGATGCGCGTATTGCGGTGCGCGCGACGTGTGCCGCGCCACCGCTAGCCGATTCCGACTGCATGGACGATCCGACCGATATCCTCATTCCGCTGCTTCCGCCCTTCCTCGCGCTGCTCGGGCAGGCCGCCGATGCGCAGGCGCGCGGCGAACATGCCGCGCACGATCTGTGGCTTGCCGCCGCCGCGCAGCTGCATGCGGTCGACGCCGATGCGCTCGCGCAACTCACCGGCACGCTCGTCTCGCGGCAGCGTACGGCCGATGCGCTCGCGCTCGCCGAATGCGCGGCGCGCGTGCAACCGGGCGCGACCGCGTACTTCAATCACGGCTACGCACTGCAGATGGCGGGCCGCCACGCGGACGCCGTGGCGCCGTATCGCGCGGCGCTGGCGCTCGATGCCGACCGGCCATCGCTGCGCAACAACCTCGCGATCGCGCTGCGGCTGTCGGGTAGCGGCCGCGCGGAGGAGATCGCGCTGCTCGAAGCGGCGGTGCGCTTCGACCCGCGCGACGTGCAGGCGTGGATCAATCTCGTCGTCGCGCGGCTTGCAACGCACGACCTGGACGCCGCGCTCGCGTGCGCGGCGCGGCTCGTCGAGCTCGCGCCCGACAACGCGCTCGCGATGAATAACGTCGCGCTGGCGATGAAGGAGGCGCAGCGCTGGGACGACGCCGAGCGCTACGCGGCGCGCGCGTGCGAGCTGGCGCCCGACGACGCGTCGTTCCGCTTCAACCTGGCGATCATCCAGCTCGTGCGCGGCAACGTCGCGGCCGGCTGGCGCGGCCACGAGGCGCGCTGGGACGGCGCGGGCGAATTGCGCGGCCGCCGGCCGGTGCTGCCGGGCCCGCGCTGGCAGGGCGAGCCGCTCGCCGGCAAGACGCTGCTCGTGTGGGGCGAGCAGGGGCTCGGCGACGTGCTGCAGTTCTGCCGCTTCGTCGCGCCGCTCGCCGAGCGCGTGCACCGCGAGGGCGGCCGGCTCGTCTGGAATACGTTCCCGCTGGTGGGCACGCTGATGCAGCGCAGCCTCGGCGCGCATGCGGACGCATTCAGCGCGGGCGGCGGCATCGAATTGCTGCCGGCCTTCGATTACGAAGTGCCGCTGATCGGCCTGCCGCTGATGCTCGGCATGGAAGCGTCGACACTCGCGTCGTCGGTGCCGTATCTGCGGGCCGATCCGCATGCGCGCGATGCGTGGCGCGCGCGGCTCGCGGGCGACCGCCGGCTGAAGGTCGGGCTCGTGTGGACGGGCAGCGCGGGGCACCAGCGCAATCCGTTCCGGCGGGTCGGGCTCGAGCGCTATGCCGACGCGTTCCGCGGGATCGACGGCGTCGCGTTTTATTCGCTGCAGCCGGGCGCGAACGCGGATGTCGAGGCGGCGCGCGCGGCGGGCTTCGCGATCGAGGACGTCACGGCGGAACTGACGAGCTTCGACGATACGGCCGCGTTCATCGGCGCGCTGGATCTGGTGATCACCGTGTGCACGTCGGTCGCGCACCTGGCGGGTGCGCTCGGCGCGCGCACCTGGGTGCTGCTCGACGTGAATCCGCACTGGCCGTGGCTGCTCGAACGCAAGGACAGCCCGTGGTATCCGACCGCGACGTTGTACCGGCAACCGGTTTTCGGCGCGTGGGCGCCGGTGATGGAGGAGGTGAGCCGCGACCTGCGGCGCCTCGCCGCGCAGCCGGTTCAAGCGGAGGGGGCGACCCGGCAGGCCTGACCGGCCGGCCGTATCGCGGCTGCGGGCCGCTGCTGCAAGTTGCATTCGACGGCGGCCGCCACGCACTGCGCAGCGGTCGCCCGTTGCGTCATTCCGGCTGGTCGTCGCCGTTCTTCTTGCCGTTGCGCCGGCGCAGCCCGGGGCCGAACGTGAAGCCGAACGCGAGCAGCACGAGCGATACCGCGAGCACGATGTTGTTGCCGCTCGTCACGTACGGCGTGAAGCCGCTGGTGCCTTCGATCCGAACGTCGAGCGAGCCGATCGTGAACGGCTTCAGCTGCCCGAGCACGCGGCCGCGCGCATCGATCGCGGCCGTCATCCCCGTGTTGGTCGCGCGCAGCATCGGCCGGCCCGTCTCGAGCGAGCGCATCCGCGCGATCTGCAGGTGCTGGTCGAGCGCGATCGTGTCGCCGAACCACGCGAGGTTCGTCACGTTGACGAGCACGCCGGGCGGCTGCGGGTTGTCGCGGATCGTCGCGGCGATTTCCTCACCGAACAAGTCCTCGTAGCAGATGTCGGCCATCACGGGCTGGTTGTGCACGAGGAACGGCTTCTGCACGGGCGCGCCGCGCGCGAAGTCGCCGAGCGGCATCTTCATCAGGTCGACGAACCACCGGAAGCCCCACGGGATGAATTCGCCGAAGGGCACGAGGTGGTGCTTGTCGTAGTGATAGATGTCGCGCGAATTCGGCGTCACGCCGTACAGGCTGTTCGTGTAGTCGACGTAGTGACCGTCCTCGGTCACCGATGCGCCGACCGCGCCGAACAGCACGGCCGAGCCCGTCGTGTCGCTGAACTTGCGGATCGCGACGGCGAACGGCTCGGGCAGCTCCTGGATCATCACCGCGATCGCGGTTTCCGGCGTGACGATCAGGTCGGCCGGCTTCTCGATGATCATCTGCGTGTACATCTTGATCGCCGCGTCGATGCCCGCTTCCTCGAACTTGATGTCCTGCTTCACGTTGCCCTGCAGCAGCCGCACCGTGAGCGGCTTGTTCGCGGGCACGGTCCACGTGACCTGCGACAGGCCGAGACCGGCCGCGATCAGCGCGAGCGCGATGCCGGCCGGCGCGGCGATGCGCACGCGCGCATCGCCGGCGCGGGGCTCGGCAAGCGGCGACGGCCGGGCGGCGGCGAGCGCCTGCACGACGAGCGCGGCGAACAGCGCGAGCACCCACGCGATCCCGTACACGCCGGCGACCGGCGCGAAGCCCGCGAACGGGCCGTCGACCTGCGGATAGCCGCTGGCGAGCCACGGGAAGCCGGTGAGGACGGTGCCGCGCAGCCATTCGCCGAGCGCCCAGGCGCTCGCGAACGCGAATGCGCCGTGCCAGGTCGGCGAGAACGGCCGCGGGTCGGGCGTGCGGCGATGCCACGCATGGCCCGCGCAGAACGACCACAGCCCGGCGGAGAACGCCGGGTACAGCGACAGGTACAGCGAGAACAGCACGAGCGCGCCGCCCGCGAGCGGCGCGGCCATCTCGCCGTACACGTGCATGCTGATGTAGAGCCACCAGATGCCGGTGATGAAGTTGCCGAAGCCGAACGCGCCGCCGGTGAGCGCGGCGCTGCGCCAGCTTGCGGTGCGCGTGAGCTGCGCGAAAAACCAGACGAATACGACGAGTTGCAGCCAGCCGCCATGCGGCGTCGGTGCGAAGCTGAGCGTATTGGCTGCGCCGGCGAGCAGCGCGGCCGGGTAGTGCCAGCGCGGCAGCGCGCGGCCGGGAGTCGGCGCGAGCAGGCCGCCAGCCGGGCGGGACAGGATCGGATCGTCCATGTGAAGCGGAAGTGGGCGAGCGGTTGTGGAACGCGCGGCTGGCGCGCGACGGTCAGTCCTCGTGCGAGGTTTCGGCGCGACGGCTGGCGAGCGGGTTGCGGCGCACCAGCAGTACGTGGACCTGGCGCGCATCGCCGCGCTGGATCTCGAACACGAGGTTGCCGAGCTGCAGCTTTTCGCCGCGATGCGGGACGCGGCCGAAATGATGCGTGATCAGCCCGCCGATCGTGTCGACTTCGTCGTCGGGGAAATCGGTGCCGAACGTCTCGTTGAACTGCTCGATCTCGGTGAGCGCACGCACGCGGTAGCGGCCGTCGGGCCCCGAGATGATGTTGCCGGCTTCCTCGTCGAAGTCGTATTCGTCCTCGATGTCGCCGACGATCTGCTCGAGCACGTCCTCGATCGTGATCAGGCCCGCGACGCCGCCGTATTCGTCGACGACGATCGCGAGGTGATTGCGGTTCACGCGGAAGTCGTGCAGCAGCACGTTCAGGCGCTTCGATTCGGGAATGAACACGGCCGGGCGCAGCATCCCGCGCACGTCGAATTCCTCTTCGGCATAGAAACGCAGCAGATCCTTCGCGAGCAGCACGCCGATGACGTTGTCGCGGTTCTCCTCGTACACGGGGTAGCGCGAGTGCGCCTTCTCGAGGACGAACGGGATGAAATCTTCGGGCTTGTCGGCGATGTTGATCGCGTCCATCTGGGCGCGCGGCACCATGATGTCGCGTGCGCACAGGTCGGATACCTGGAACACGCCTTCGATCATCGACAGCGAATCGGCGTCGATCAGGTTGCGCTCGTGGGCGTCCTGGAGGATTTCCAGCAGCTCGCCGCGGGATTCGGGCTCGGGCGAGATGAAGTCGGTCAGGCGCTCGAGCAGCGAGCGCTTTTCTTGCGGTTTGTCGGTTAGCTTACGACTGGGATACGAATCGTTCATGGTGGTGCGCCCGGGTCATGCCGGAGCGCGCGGTCACGGAGTAGGCAAGGATACACCAAGGGCACGACGCGACCGTGTCACACCGGCCGCACGGCCAAGGTGGGCGGCTCGCGCGGGCCCCGCTCGCGGACGGCCGCGCCGGGCGCGGCATCGTCCTCGGTTCCATCCTATCTCAGAAAGGCGCGACGGGGCAGCGGCGGCAAAAAACGGGTGCGGAAGGGGTGGGGGCGTGACGCGGGAAAACGTCCGGCGGAGGTGGCTGGGGGCGGCATTCTGACGCACGCGGGTGGGGTCGCCGCGCCGCGGTTCAGAACCGCATGCCGGCCGAGCAGCCGCCGGCGGCCGCGCCGTTGGTCGCGGCGCCGCCGCAGCCCAGGATGCCGCAGCCGGACAGCGCGACGCTCGCGGCAACGAGCAGCGCGGCAATCCTGCAACGCGACCAGCGTGACGGTTTCATCATCGGGCGTGCCCTCGTTCGAATGCGCATGCGGCGCGGCAGCGCGTGGCGGCAAGCCGGGCGCCGGGCCGCGTCACCGGCATCGCGCGAGCAGCCCTTCGAGCGCGCGATCGGGGATGCCGCTCGCGCGCAGCGCGTCGACCGTGCGGCTCACGTAGTCGAGCGTCGTGCCGTAGCGGCCGGCCGCGCAGCTGAACACTTCCTTCACGACGGGATCGGTCAGCTTGCCCGTGTAGGTCGGCGCGTCGCGGCGCATCACGAACGCGAGCGCGTTCACGCGTTCGCCGCTTTCCAGCGAGCACGGCAGCCACGCGGGCCGGTACGAGCCCATCGGCATTTCGCGCTTCCACAACGTTTCGAGGTGCGGTTGCGCGGTCGGGCCGGCGAGCCGGAACGCGATGCCCGAGCAGGAGCCGCCGCGATCGAGCGCGAGCACGAGGCCCGGGCGTTCGGGCGTCCCGCGGTTCACGCGCGACCACAGGTAGAGCCCGCGGTGATAGCCGTGCACCTTGCCGCGCACCGCGGCGACGGTCGGCAACCCCGGGTTCCAGATCAGTGAGCCATAGCCGAACAGCCAGAGATCCTGCTGGCCGTCCCAGTCGCGCATCGTGTGCGCGAGCGAGGCCGCGAGCTCGTCTTCCGTCAGCAGGCGCCCGGCGCCGATCGACGGCGGGTAGGCGGGCGGGAGCGTCGCGGCGTTGCGCATCGTGCGGAGGGCTTACTGGTACGGGTTCGGGAAGCCCAGCTTCGCGAGGATGTCGACTTCGAGTGCTTCCATTTCGGCTGCGTCCTCGTCGCTCGTCTCGTGGTCGTAGCCCTGCGCATGCAGCGCGCCGTGCACCAGCAGGTGCGCGTAATGGGCCGTGAGCGGCTTGCCCTGGTCGTGCGCTTCCTTCTCGACGACCGGGCAGCACAGCACGAGGTCGCCGATCACGGTGCCGTCGGGCGCCGCGTCGTACGCGAAGGTCAGCACGTTGGTCGGGTAGTCCTTGTGGCGGTAGCCGGCGTTCAGCGTGCGGCCTTCTTCTTCGCCGACGAAGCGCACCGTGAGCTGCGCGCTGGCGAACAGCGCGGGCTCGATCCATTCGGCGATCAGCTTGCGCTTGGGCAGCGTCTTGCGCACGTCGCTCGTGATTTCGTCACCGTATTGCACGGACAGGTCGAGTTCCAGCTCGCGCAGCGCGTCCTCGGCGTCGTCTTCGCGCGGCGCGGGCTCGGCGCCCACGTGCAGCGTCACGCTGTCGTAGTGCTCGGGCTGCAGCGCGAGCTTCGCGCGCATGGCCGGATCGTTGTGCTGCGCGACGATCGCGACGGCGGCTTCTCCCGAACTGCCCGACAGGTCGAACATCAGGCTGCGGCCATCCGGGAAGTCGATTCGCAGCCCTTGCGCGTTGACGGTCCGGGCCTTGCCCTTCGCATCGAACAGCGAAAGGCGGGGGGAGGCGGGCGCGGCCGACTGGGCGCGCCCGGACTTGCGGGAACGGGAGGATTTCATGACGCGTACGGCGATTAGGACGCGTTGAGGATACACCAAACGGCCGATCGCACCCGAATTCGCACAGGCGAAAAAAAGCCCGGCGCGCCGTGTGGCGGGCCGGGCCGGGCTGTCGGGCCGGGGCGGCGTACGGGTGCCGCCGGCCGGTCAGCCGTCCTGGTGCTGCGCGTGGAATTCGTCGTACGCCTCGACGATGCGCGCGACGAGCGGATGGCGCACGACGTCCGCGCTCGTGAAGCGCGTGAGCGCGATGCCGCGCACGCCGCCGAGCACCTGCTGCGCCTCGACGAGGCCGCTCTTATGGCCGCGCGGCAGGTCGACCTGGCTCGTATCGCCGGTCACGACCGCCTTCGAGCCGAAGCCGATCCGCGTGAGGAACATCTTCATCTGCTCGGGCGTCGTGTTCTGCGCCTCGTCGAGGATGATGAACGCGTGGTTCAGCGTGCGGCCGCGCATGTACGCGAGCGGCGCGATCTCGATCATCTGGCGCTCGAACATCTTCGCCGTCTTGTCGAAGCCGAGCAGGTCGTACAGCGCGTCGTACAGCGGACGCAGGTACGGGTCGACCTTCTGCGCGAGATCGCCCGGCAGAAAGCCGAGCCGCTCGCCGGCCTCGACGGCCGGGCGCGTCAGCACGATCCGCTTGACCTGGTCGCGCTCGAGCGCGTCGACCGCGCACGCGACCGCGAGGTAGGTCTTGCCGGTGCCGGCCGGCCCGATGCCGAACGTCACGTCGTGCGACAGGATCTGCTTCAGGTACTCGCGCTGCGCCGGCGTGCGGCCGCGCAGGTCGGCGCGTCGCGTGTAGAGCTTCGGCGCGGGCTCCTCGTCCGGCTCGCTGGCGTCGAGCTGCACGACGGGCTCGTCGAACGGATGGTCGGGGTCGCCGCGAAAGCGCACGTCGAGCGTGTCCTGACGGCCGTTGCCGGACGTGTGGCGCACTTCGACCAGCGCGAGCTGGATGTCGTCGACCGACAGCGCATCGCGCGCGCGGTTGTAGAAGTTCTCGAGCGCGGCGAGCGCGAGCTTGGCGCCGCGCCCGCGGATCGCGATCCGGTGGCCGCGTCGCGACAGCGTGACGTCGAGCGCCTGTTCGATCTGCCGCAGGTTCTCGTCGAGCGGGCCGCAGAGGTTGGCGAGGCGCGCGTTGTCGTCGCGCGGCGCGACGAATTCCAGTGCTTGGGTCGGCTTCAAAGTGGCGTCGGGCTCCTGTTGAGCGTCAGTCAGTGCGTGGCCGCGCTCGCGTCGTCGCTGACGAGCACGAGTTCGCCGCGCAGCGAATGCGGGTAGGCGTGGTTGATCTTCACGTCGATCATCTGGCCGATCAGGCGCGGGTGCGACGCGAGCGGCGCCGGGAAATTCACGACCCGGTTGTTCTCGGTACGGCCCGCGAGTTCGTTCGGGTCCTTGCGCGACGGGCCCTCGACGAGGATCCGCTCGACCTTCCCGACCATCGACGCGCTGATGCGCGCGACGTTTTCCTCGATGGTTGCCTGCAGATGTTGCAGGCGTTTGAGCTTCACGTCGCGCGGCGTGTCGTCATGCAGGTTCGCGGCCGGCGTTCCGGGGCGCGGGCTGTAGATGAACGAGAAGCTGGTGTCGTAGCCCATCTCGTGCACGAGCGCCATCATCTTGTCGAAATCGTCCTCGGTCTCGCCGGGGAAGCCGACGATCATGTCGGTCGACAGCGACAGGTCCGGGCGGATCGCGCGCAGCTTGCGGATCACCGATTTGTATTCGAGCACCGTGTAGCCGCGCTTCATCGCCATCAGGATGCGGTCGGAGCCGTGCTGGACGGGCAGGTGCAGGTGGCTCACGAGCTTCGGCACCTTCGCGTAGGTATCGATCAGGCGCTGCGTGAATTCCTTCGGATGCGACGTCGTGTAGCGGATCCGCTCGATGCCGGGGATGTCGGCGACGTATTCGATCAGCGTCGCGAAATCGGCGATTTCCGACGAGCCGGCCGCGAGCGCGCCGCGATACGCGTTCACGTTCTGGCCAAGCAGCGTGACTTCGCGCACGCCCTGGTCGGCGAGGCCGGCCACTTCGGTCAGCACGTCGTCGAGCGGGCGCGACACTTCATCGCCGCGCGTGTACGGCACCACGCAGTAGCTGCAGTACTTCGAGCAGCCTTCCATGATCGACACGAACGCGCTCGGCCCCTCGACGCGCGCGGGCGGCAGGTGGTCGAACTTCTCGATTTCGGGGAACGAGATGTCGACCTGCGCACGGCCGCTCTCGCGGCGCGCATCGATCATCTGTGGGAGGCGGTGCAGGGTTTGCGGGCCGAACACGAGGTCGACGTACGGCGCACGCGACACGATCGATGCGCCTTCCTGGCTCGCGACGCAGCCGCCGACGCCGATCAGCAGGCCGGGCTTCGCTTCCTTCAGCTCGCGCACGCGGCCGAGATCGGAGAACACCTTCTCCTGCGCCTTTTCACGCACCGAGCAGGTGTTGAACAGGATGATGTCCGCGTCTTCCGGCGTATCGGTCTTTTCGAGGCCTTCGGCCGCATTCAGCACGTCCACCATCTTGTCCGAGTCGTACTCGTTCATCTGGCAGCCGAAGGTCTTTACGTAAACTTTCTTGGTCATGGGGGTTCGCCGTTCGCAGTGGTTGACCTGGGGGCGTCGTCTATAGGGTGAATCGGGACGGCCGTGCGCTGCACGCGGATGGCGCGCAGCCAGCATGAAAAGCCGTCGGGAAAGCCTTTCATTATAGCTTTTCATGCTTGGCTGGGACGGGCGGCGGGTTGCGGCCGCGCGACGCCGCGCTCCAGGTTCCGACCCCTTGGCGTCAGCGTGCCGGCCGTCAGCGGCACGCGTTCAGCAGGTCTTCGTGCACGGCTTCCTCGCGCGCGAAGCGTTCGGCGAGAAAGTCGAGCAGCACACGCACGCGCGGCGCCATGTAGCGCTTGCCCGGATAGATCGCGTGCAGTGGCGCGCTCTGGTGGCGCCAGTCCGGCAGCAGGACCTTGAGCCGCCCGGCGCGGATGTCGTCGGCGACATCCCAGATCGAGTTCAGCACGATGCCGCGGCCGCGCAGCGCCCATTCGCGGGCCAGGCCGCCGTCGTTGGTCTCGAACGCGGTGGCGAGCGGCACCGTGCAGGTTTGTGTGTCGTCGCCGCGCGTGAAGCGCCACGTGTTCATCGGGCCGGACGCCACCGTGATCACGGTGCACGGAAAGCGGGCCAGATCGTGCGGATCACTCGGCACGCCGTGGCGTTCGATGAACGACGGCGCCGCGCATGGCACGCGCCGGTCCGCGGCGAGCCGGCGGGCGATCAGCGCGCCGTCGGGCGGCGCCGCGAAGCGGATCGCGAGGTCGATCTCGTCCTGCCACAGGTTCGCCGTCGAGTCGGACGCCGTCAGCGAGAACGTCACGTCCGGGTAGCGCGCGGTGAATTCGTCGAGCCAGTCGAGCAGCCGGCGGCGGCCGAAATCGGACGTCGCCGACAGCCGCACCCGGCCGCCGACGACGTTGCGGCCGGCCTGCAGCAGCGCGTTCGCGTCGTCGAGCGCCTGCAATGCCTGCCGGCAGCCGGTCAGGTACAGGCGGCCCTCGTCGGTGAGCCGCAACTGCCGGGTCGAACGGTCGAACAGCCGGGTGGCGACCGCCGCCTCGAGCTTCGCCAGGCGCGCGCTCGCGGCGGCCGGCGTGAGGTTCAGCTTGCGCCCGGCGGCGGACAGGCTGCCCAGTTCGGCCGCCTCGACGAACAGCCGGATATCGCCCAGTCGATCCATGCGATTTTCCAGAAATATTTGAAAATGGTTCAAACGCCACGCCAATTATCAAATATCGGCATCTTCGGGACAATGCGCACATCCTGCCTTTTGTGCGGTGCGGCACCGCCCGGGCGCCGCGTCCGCCGCCTTCCGGAGAACCTCATGCCCATTCCGTTACTGGCGCTTGCGATCAGCGCCTTCGCCATCGGTACCACCGAGTTCATCATCATGGGCCTGTTGCCCGAAGTCGCGCGCGACCTGGCCGTGTCGCTGCCGTCGGCCGGCCTGCTGGTCACCGGCTACGCGCTCGGCGTCGCGGCCGGCGCGCCGCTGCTCGCGGTGCTGACGAGCCGCATGCCGCGCAAGGCCGCGCTGCAGTGGCTGATGGCGATCTTCATCGTCGGCAACGTGCTGTGCGCGACCGCGTCCGGCTACGCGATGCTGATGGTCGCGCGGGTCGTCACCTCGTTCGCGCACGGGTCGTTCTTCGGGATCGGCGCGGTGGTCGCCGCGTCGCTCGTGCCCGCCGACAAGCGCGCGAGCGCGATCGCGTTGATGTTCACGGGACTCACGCTGTCGAACGTGCTCGGCGTGCCGTTCGGCACCTTCGTCGGCCAGTTGCTCGGCTGGCGCGCGTCGTTCTGGATCGTCGCCGCGCTCGGCGTGCTGTCGCTCGGCGGCGTCGCCGCGCTGGTGCCGAACCGCCACGACAGCGGGCCGGTCGGCCTCGGCCACGAAGTGCGCGTGCTGAAGGAGCCGCAGGTGTGGCTCGCGCTGCTGATGACCGTGCTCGGCTTCGGCGGCGTGTTCGTCGTGTTCACGTACATCGCGCCGATTCTCCAGTCCGTGTCGGGCTATTCGCCGCGCGCGGTCGCGCTGATCCTCGTGCTGTTCGGCGCGGGGCTGACGATCGGCAACACGCTCGGCGGCAAGCTCGCCGACCGCGCGTTGATGCCGTCGCTGATCGCGATCCTCGTCGCGCTGATGGCCGTGATGGTCGTGTTCGCCAAGACGAGCCACCATCCGGTCGCGGCGGCCGTCACCGTGTTCGTATGGGGGATCGCCGCATTCGCGACGGTGCCGCCGCTTCAGGCGCACGTGGTCGAGAAGGCCGCGAGCGCGCCGCATCTCGCATCGACGCTGAACATCGGCGCGTTCAACGTCGGCAATGCGCTCGGCGCGTGGCTTGGCGGCGTTGCGCTGGAACACGGCCTGGCGCTCGATGCGCTGCCCTGGGTGGCCGTCGCGGTGACGTTCGCGGCGCTCGTCGTCACGTGGTGCGCGATGCGGCTCGACGCGCGCGGGCCGGCGCGCGGCACGGCGCCGGCGGCGCAATGAACGGTGCAACGCGCGGCGCCGGCACGACGCGATAGCGGCGGGAAAAGGTTCGCGAGGAACGCATTCCTCCGCGATGCTGATAACGGTGTGAAGATAACTTCGTTTGCCGGTGCAAGACCGGGTGATAGCGTCTCGATACGCGCCGTTGCTGGCGCAACCCGATTCCGATCCCGGCTTACCCCATTCGCAGGGCTGCACCGCGGCCCGGAGGCAATGCTATGTCTTCATCCCTGGCGCTCGTGCGCGACGTGTCTTCCTTCGAATCCGGCAACGCCGCCGATGCGCGGGCGTCCGCGTCGCTCGACGTGCTCGAACAGGTCGTTGGCGTGAACCTCGCGCGGTTGCGTGCCGAGCGGCAATTGTCGCTCGATGCGCTCGCGCGGCTGTCCGGCGTGTCGCGCGCGATGCTCGCGCAGATCGAGTCGGCGCGCAGCGTGCCGTCGATCAAGGTGCTCTGCAAGATCGCCGCGGCGCTGAAGGTATCGGTCGCCGCCTTCCTGCGCCGCCATGCGGTGAACGGCTTCGAGCATCTGGCGGCCGAGCGTGCGTCGCGGGTCGTCAGCTCGAACGGCCGCTTCTCGGCGCGGGCGCTGTACCCGGAGGGCGAGCCGGCCGCGGCCGAGTTCCACGAGCTGCGGATCGCACCGCTGCATACGGAGCCCGGCGCCCGCCGCGCGCCCGGCACGACGGTCAACCTCGTCGTCAGCGAGGGCACGCTCGAAGTCAGCGTGCACGACCGCCGCCAGTTGCTCGCGACCGGCGACGCGATCGTGTTCGATGCCGACCAGCCATACAGCCTGCGCAACCCGGGCGACAGCGAGGCGCGTGCATTCCGCGTGACGGTGAGCCCCGAGGTGCCGCCGCGCTGGCTCGTGCCCGATGCGGCGCACGCGGCACATGCCGCGCACGCGGCCGGCTGACCGCGCAACGCAGGCCGCACAGAAGCGGCTCGCGTGCTCGCCGTTCGGACGAGAACGCGGGTCGTCCGTCGGCCGTTTGGACGATGCCGTTAGACGGGGTCGTCAGTAAGGTTTTAGGCCGTGTTCGCTGCGCCGCGCGCGCAGCTGTTGTATGCTTGGCCCGCCGTCGATGGGGTTGGCCCATCCGGCAAATCAGTGCGTCTTCAGGGCGGGGTGAAATTCCCCACCGGCGGTAGGCTGGCGTAAGCCGGCGAGCCCGCGAGCGCCCGCGCATTCGCGCGGGGTCAGCAGATCTGGTCGAATGCCAGAGCCGACGGTCATAGTCCGGATGAGAGAAGATGTGCAGATAGTCATGTCCGTCAGGGCCGCTTCGCCATGTGTGCGAAGCGGGTTGTCGTTCTGTCTGTTTGCAATGCCCTGAAACGTTTTTCGCCCAAATCGTATTTGCGAGGAGCGTTTCACATGTCCTTGATGTCCGTTTCGTCGGCCCCCGCCGACGCCTTTGCCGATCTCCCGTTGCTGGATTCCGAACCGATGCCGCCGCGCATCGCCGCCGCGCTCGACGCGATGCGCGCAGGCCGTGCCGTGGTGCTGCAGGACGACCACGACCGCGAGAATGAAGCCGACCTGATCGTTGCCGCCGAGCGCATCACGCCCGAGACGATGGCGCTGCTGATCCGCGAATGCAGCGGCATCGTGTGCCTGTGCCTGACCGACGACACCGTGCGTGCGCTCGAGCTGCCGCCGATGGTGCAGACCAACGAGAGCCGCAACGGCACCGCGTTCACCGTGTCGATCGAGGCACGCGAAGGTGTGCATACGGGCGTATCGGCGGCCGATCGCGTGACGACGATCCGCGCGGCGATCGCAGAAGGGGCGAAGCCGCACGACATCGTGCGCCCGGGCCACGTGTTTCCGCTGCGTGCGCAACCGGGCGGCGTGCTGGCGCGCCGCGGTCACACCGAAGGCACGGTCGACCTGTCGATCCTCGCGGGCCTGAAGCCGGCCGGCGTGCTGTGCGAACTGATGAATCCGGATGGCACGATGACGCGCGGCGACGATGTCGAGCGTTTCGCGCAACAGCACGGGCTGCCGATGCTGACGATCGCGGAACTCGTCGAGTTCCGCGAGGCGCTGGCCGCCGCGCGCGAGCGCTGCTGCGAACCGGCCTGAGTACGGGGAAGGGGAAGGCGGGCGCGTTCGCGCGCCCGTTGCACGGCGTGCGTGAACCGGTGCACGCCGGATCGGCCCGATCAGCGTGATCGGGCCGGCACGACCATCAGGACTGTACGTCCCCGAATTCGCCGCGCATGCCGGCTTCGACGAACGCCGGTAGTTCATCCATCTTGCGCATGATCCGCGTGATGCCCATCGCGCGCAGCGCGTCCGCGTAGTTGTCGGGGATGTGGCTCGCGCCGACGAACGCGATCGTCTTCATGCCTGCCGCCCGCGCGGCATTCAACCCCGACACGCTGTCCTCGACGACGATGCAGCGCTCCGGCGCGACGCCGAGCGCGTGCGCCGCATGCAGGTAGACGTCGGGGTAGGGCTTCGGCCGTGCCACCTGTTCGGAGCTGAACACGCGATCGCCGAAGATCTCGGTGAGCGCCGCGCGCTTCAGCGAGCTGCGCACGCGCGCGAGCCGGCTGTTCGACACGACGGCCGCCGGCAGGGTCACCTTCAGTAGTGCGTCGCGCACGCCGGAGATCGGCGCGAGCGATTGCGCCAGCGCGCGCTCGATGTTGTGCTCGATGGTCTCGATGAAGTTGGCCGGCATCTCGATCCCGAAGCGGGATTCGATTCCCGTCAGGAAGCGCGACGTCTGCTGGCCGAACGCCGACTTGGCGGCGGCTTCGAAATCGAGATTCGGAAACGTGGCGGACAGCGTGTCGAGCAGGACGCGGTCGGCAATGATTTCGCTGTCGACGAGCACGCCGTCGCAGTCGCAGATAAGGTGATCGAGCATGGTGGTGAAAAGGCGGGAGGTCGGCGACACGGATCAATTCGCCATCATACGTGCATTCGCGCACACGCCGCGCGACGCTTCGGCAAAATTTCCCGATGCGGCCGCGTGCTGACTGCGTCTCCCCCGGGTGGGTTGCCGATCGTCCGGCGGCGGCCCGCTTGCGCGGTTCGCCGCCGCCTGTCACCGCTTGTCGCCGGTGACGTCACAGCTCGATTACGCGCCCCGTTTTCCACGAAGTCATCGCGGCCTCGGCTAGTTCGAGCGCGGCCAGCCCGTCGTCGATCGTCGTGCGGACCGGCGTGCCGTCGCGCAGCGCATCGACGAAATGCGCGATCTCGGCCGCATACGCGTGCCGGTAGCGTTCGAGGAAGAACGGCTCCGGCACGTCCGTCGCGATGCCGGCCGCGAGCCACGCGCTCACCTCGGTCGGCCGCACGTTGCCGGCCTGCAGCATCCCGTTGCTGCCGAGCAGCTCGAAACGCTGGTCGTAACCGTACGCGGCGCGCCGCGACGTGCTGATCTGGCACAGCAGCCCGCGCCGCGTGCGGATCGTCACGGCCGTCGAATCGATGTCGCCCGCATCCTGCACGGCCGGATCGGTCAGGCAGCTGCCGGTCGCGTGCAGCGTCTGCGCTTCGTCGCCGAGAATCCAGCGGAACACGTCGAAGTCGTGGATCAGCATGTCCTTGAAGATGCCGCCCGAACTGCGGATGTAGTCGACGGGCGGCGCGCCCGGGTCGCGGCTCGTGACGACCAGCATTTCCGGCGCGCCGATGTCGCCGCGCTCGACGCGCGCCTTCAGCGCGGCGAACGTCGGGTCGAAGCGGCGCTGGAAGCCGATCATGCAGGTCACGCCGCTGCGCCGGACGGCGTCCGCGCACGCACGCGAGCGCTCGACGCTCAGGTCGACGGGCTTCTCGCAGAACACGGCCTTGCCCGCATTCGCGGCCGCGACGATCAGGTCCGCATGGGTGTCGGTGCTCGACGCGATCACGACCGCCCGGACGTCCGGATCGCCGAGTGCGCGCTCGACGTCGGCCACCTGCGCGCCGTGCGCGTGAGCCAGCGCTTCGGCCGACGGCGCATGCCGGTCGACGACGTATTTCAGCTTCGCGCCCGGATGGCGCGCGAGATTCGCCGCATGGATCTTGCCGATCCGTCCCGCGCCGAACAACGCGAATTCGATCATTCCGTTCTCCTGTTGATTTCGTGGATATGCGCCGGTGCGCGGCTTCAGTTGGCCGTGCACCGTGGCGGCGCTCATTGATTCGCCAGTTCGCCGCGCACGTAGTCGATGCTCGCGCGCAGTCGGTCCTCGATGTCGTCGGCCTCGGCGATTTCGTGCGCGAACGGCTCGAACGAGAACGCGCCACGGTAGCCGCGCGCGAGCAGTTCGCGCAGTTGCCGGATATTGCCGAGCCGGTCGGCGCCGCCGACCAGCACGCGATGGCCGTCGCGCATCCGGTCGACCGGCAGGTCGTCCTCCTCGACGCCCGAGAGGTGCACGAGGCCCGTCAGGTTCGGGAAGAAGATGTCCTCGCCCGACAGATGATGGTGGAACGTGTCGTGCACGAGCCGGAACACCTGTTCGCCCGCTGCGTCGTAGATGCCTTTCACCGCATCCGACTTGCGGCGTAGCGCGCATTCCTCGAAGCCGAGCGGCTCGATGAAGCCGAGCAGGCCGCGCGCGTCGAGGATCGGCTTGAGCGCCTTCAGCGCCTTCACGAGATCCGCGTGGCGCACGTCCGCGCCGCGCGTGTCGCCGCGGCTGTTGGTCGGGCACAGCACCAGCGCACGCGCGCCGCATTGCGCCGCGTAGTCGGCCAGCACGGTCGCCTCGTCCGCGCGCTCGGCGTTCCATTGCTCGAAGCGCTGCAGCGCGTTGATCGTCAGGATCGTCACGCCGCCGGCTTCGGCCGTTGCGCGCACGGTGGCGGCCGGCGCGCCGTCGGCGATCTCGACGCCGTCGAGATCG
Organism: Burkholderia sp. AU31624; assembly: GCF_020420065.1. Lineage (NCBI taxonomy): Bacteria > Pseudomonadati > Pseudomonadota > Betaproteobacteria > Burkholderiales > Burkholderiaceae > Burkholderia > Burkholderia sp. AU31624. The sequence continues at coordinate 477,625 of NZ_JAIZRT010000003.1, read as the reverse complement.
TTGCGGATCTCGATCGTGTCGACGCCGAGGCGCTGGCACAGCGCGACGTAACGGTCGAACGGCAAGCGCGGGGCGCTCATCCGGTTCAGCGAAAAATGGAAGGCTTGCGTCATCGTTCTGTCCTTGGGTCTCGAGTGGGGGCGGGGATCGAATCAGGTGCCGGTGTGCGCGACGTCGGTTGCCGGCGGCGCGGCGACGGCGTGCCACGTGTCGCGCAGCCAGTGCGCGCACGCGACGTTGTTGTAGAAGATCGAATAGCGCGCGCCGCCGCCGTAGTCGGGAAACGGGATGAATTCGCAACTGATCTGCTCGACGCGCGCCGGCTGTGCGTGGGCCTGCGCGTGCAGCAACTGCCGAAGCGCGGCCTTCCACGTGTCGAGCGCCTCCGCGCGCCATACGTCGTGATAGGTGCCCGGTGCGGGCGCGACGAACGGATACTGGATGCCGCGCCCGGGCCTGCCGTCGGCGCGGCGCATCCACGGGTTGTCCGGATTGTTCGGCATCACGCTGCGGGCATGCGCATGCCGGACCCAGCCGCGCGCGATCCAGTCGGCGTAGAGGGCGTCGGGCGATGCAGGGTCGAGCAACCGCCGGCCGCCGTCGGCCGCGTCGCGGATGCCCGACGCATCGAGTTCGATGTGGTTGCCGATCTTGAACAGCAGGTGCGAATGATCGAGCGTGATCCGGAAGGGCACGCCGGCCTGCTCGACAAGCCGTGCAACGCGTGCGACACGCGTGAAATCCTCGCTCCACATGTCGACGTGCACTTCGAGGCTCGGCAGGCAACCGGCCGGCTCGCCGCGCTCGTAGGTCCGCAGGTAGAAATCGGCGACCTCGCGATCGGACAGCGGATGGCCGCTCGCGTGATGCGCATGCAACTGGCAGTTGAGCACCGTGCTGCCGAAGCGCGCGCCCGCGTCGACGATCTCGGCGACGTGCGCTTCGTCACGGCCCGCGCACCAGATGCCGCCGATCACGCGAATCGGCAGCGCATGACGTTCGACCAGCGCGAAATACGGCGACAGGTCCTCGCCGCGCGCCGGGTTCTTTTCGATGTAGTCGAACACACCGGCGCCGGCGACCATCCGGAAGCGTTCGGCGGGCGTGGGCAACGGCAGGCCGTCGTGTTCGAGCACGCCGTCGAGGTTCACGCCGATGAGGATCGGTTCAGCCATCGTCTCCTGTCCGCCGTTGTCATGGGATGGGTTGCCCAATGTACGGAGGCGCGGCGCGGGCTGCATGACAAACGTTGGCGAAAAATCGCCAATGCGGCGGTCGATTTTTTCGCAATGCGCGTGCGGCGCGACAGACGGTGTGCCGGGCGTTCGAATTCAGGCTGGCAGGTACGCGCTCGTCCGCACGTTTGCCGGACAGAACACGCGGAATTCGACCGGATCGGCCGGTGGCGGCTGTTCGACGATCCCGCACGCATGCAGCACGTGCTGCAGTGCGGAAATCACCTGGCCGTCCGGATCCTGGTCGATCGCGAGATCCATCGCGCCGGATTCGATGAAGGTGCGGTGCAGGTCGATCATCTCGTGGCCGATCCACACGACGCGACCGGCCGCGCCGGCCTTGCGCAGCGCCGCCTCGATGCCGGCCGAGCCGGCGCCGCTGTTGTAGATCGCGACTACGTCGTCGTGCGCCTGCAGCGCCTTCGTCACCGCGCGGTAGCAGCGATCGTCCTGGTCGAGCGTCTCGGCCGGCTCGTCGTCGCAGCGGACGGCGGCGAACGCTTCGGCAAGCTGGTCGCGGCAGCCGGCCATCCGGTCGGCATGCGCGCGGTAGCCCATGCGCCCGCCGAGCAGCAGCACGCGGCCGGGGCGTGCCGCCAGGCGGCCGATGTAATAGCCGGCCGTGCGCCCGGCCCGGTAGTTGTCGATACCGGCGAAGTGCGCGCGGTCGATGCCGCCGATGTCGGTGACCATCGTGACGACGGTCTCGCCGCGCGCGATCGCGCCGGCCAGCGCGTCGCGCACGCGGCTCGTGTCGCGTGCCGTGACGATCAGCGCCGCGCGCCGGTAGGCGGGCCGTTCGATCAGCGCGGCGGCCCGCTCGTCGTCGGCGGCGGGCAGGATCGTCCGGTGCACGACCACGCGCCGATCGAGCATCTGCAGCGAGCGCTGCAGCGCCAGCTGCAGCCGCTTGAAGAAAGCCGCGTCGGTATCCGGCAGCAGCACGTCGACGTGGAGCAGCCCGTGCCGCGTGTCGGGCAGCTGGCGCGGCACGCCGAGCTGCCGCGCGGCTGCCACCACGCGTTCGCGCGCCTGCGCCGAGACGCTGCCGCGCTCGTTCAGCACGCGGTCGACGGTGGTCGTGCTGACGCCGGCAAGCGCCGCGATCTCGTCGAAGCGTGCGGTGCGCTTGCGCCAGCGCGGCCCGGATTCGCCTGCCATGGTTGTCTCCATCGTGGTGTCGCCATCGAGACGTGGCGATGCGGTGAACGCTAAAGCGATGGCGAAATTTCGTCAACGTTTCGATTGAGCGGGGGAGGCCGCGGGCCTAATTTTGATTCCATGCCGAAGCGCTTGCCGCGCTTCCAACGAACAAGGAATCCAGGAGACGCACGTGGCTCATATCGACGACCAGGCGCACGACCGCACCGTGGCGCGCCGTCAGGCATACCGGATGATCGGCGGCGCCGGCGAGCGCGCGCAGGCGGCCGGGCTCGCCAACGCCGAGTGGTATCGATGCCCGGTGCCGCGGCCGCTGATGAAGCAGCTGATGCAGCGTGGCGACGCGCGCGCGCTTCGCGACACGCTGATCTGGTACGCGGCGATCGCGATCAGCGGGGTGCTCGCATGGCTGGCGTGGCGTGCACATTCGGCGTGGGCGATTCCCGCGTTCTTCGTGTACGGCACGCTCTACTGCAGCCCGGCCGACTCGCGCTGGCACGAATGCGGGCACGGCACCGCGTTCCGCACGCGCTGGATGAACGACGTGCTGTACCAGGTCGCGTCGTTCCAGGTGTTCCGCCGCGCGACGGCGTGGCGGTGGAGCCATGCACGTCATCACACCGATACGCTGGTCGTCGGGCGCGATCCGGAAATCGCCGCGCCGAAGCCGACCGACTGGCGCTCGCTCGCGCTGAACATCGTCGCGCTGAAGCATGTGGCCGGCGAGCTGCGCAAGATGATCGCGACGGCCTTCACCGGCCGGCTCGACGACGAGGAGCGCACCTACGTGCCCGAATCGGAACGGCCGAAGGTGGTGCGCGAGTCTCGCATCCATCTCGCGGTGTACGCACTCGTGACCGGTGCTTCGCTCTACTGGCACACGATCCTGCCGCTCCTCTACATCGGCCTGCCGAGCCTCTACGGTGCGTGGCTGTACCTGTATTTCGGCCTCACGCAGCACGCGGGCATGCCCGAGAACGTGCTCGATCACCGGCGCAACTGCCGGACCGTGATGATGAATCCGGTGTTCCGCTTCCTGTACTGGAACATGAACTATCACGTCGAACACCACATGTTCCCGATGGTGCCGTTCCACGCGCTGCCGAAGCTGCACGAGGCGGTGAAGGCCGACATGCCGCCGCCGTATCGCAGCACGCTGGCCGCATACGCGGAGATCGTGCCGGCGCTGGTCCGGCAGACGCGCGACCCGACCGATTACGTCGTGCGGCCCGTGCCGGATGCCGCGCGCGCCTGACCGATATCGACTCTTCCAACCCAGGAGACACGCAACATGACGCAATGGATCGACACCGGCGCGCTCGACGACATCGACGACGAAGACGTCGCGCGCTTCGACCATGCCGGCCACACGTACGCGATCTACCGCATCGACGGCGAAGTCTATGCAAGCGACGGCCTGTGCACGCACGAGCAAGTACATCTCGCGGACGGGCTTGTGATCGACCACGTGATCGAATGCCCGAAGCACAACGGGCGCTTCGACGTGCGCGACGGCCGGCCGCTGTCCGCGCCCGCCTGCGAGAAGCTGCGCACATACCGCGCGAAGATCGAAGACGGCCGCATCCTGATCGAGGTGTGACGCGATGACGAACGATCGGGTGATGGCGATCGTCGGCGCGGGCCACGCGGGCGGCCGCGCGGCGCAGGTGCTGCGTGAATCCGGCTGGAGTGGGCGGATCGTGCTGATCGGCGCGGAGGCGCACCTGCCGTACGAGCGGCCGCCGTTGTCGAAGGGCGTGCTGACCGGCGAACGCAGCGCGGCGCAGTGCCGGTTGCGCGATCCGGCGGCGTGGGCGGCCGATCGTATCGAGCCGGTCGTCGCGACGGTCGAGCGCATCGATCCGGGCGCACGCGAAGTGCGCCTGTCGGATGGCAGCGTGGTCGGCTACGACGCGCTGCTGCTCGCGACCGGCGGCCGCGCGCGTCGCCTGACGATTCCGGGTGCGACGCTGGACGGCGTGTTTGCATTGCGCACGCTCGACGATGCGGCGGCGCTCGGCACGCGGCTCGCGCCCGATGCGCGGGTCGTGCTGATCGGCGGCGGCTTCATCGGCCTCGAAGTCGCGGCGTCGGCGCGACTGCGCGGGTGCCGCGTGACGGTGCTCGATGCGGCGTCGCGCCTGCTCGGGCGCGCAGTGCCGGAGGCGATCGCGGCGCGCGTGCACGCGCTTCACGAACGGCAGGGCGTGGCCATTCGCGTGAAGCGGAAGCCGGTTGCGATCGAGCGGACGACGGGCGGCGCGCTGGCCGTCGTACTCGACGACGGCGACACGCTGATCGCCGACACGGTCGTCGCCGGCATCGGCATCGAGCCGGCTGACGAGCTGGCGCGTGAGGCGGGCCTCGCCGTCGAGCGCGGCATCGTCGTGAACGAGCGGCTCGAGACATCGGCGCGCGGCATCTACGCGGCCGGCGACGTCGCGGTGTTCCCGAGTGCGTTGTCGGGGCGGCCCGTCCGGCAGGAGACGTGGCACGGCGCCGAGACCCAGGCGCGCGTCGCCGCGCGCAACATGCTCGGCGCCGACGAGCCGTATCGCGAGACGCCGTGGTTCTGGTCGGATCAATACGACGCGCAGTTGCAGGTGGCCGGTGAGCCGGTACTCGGCGAACTATCGGTCGCGCGCGCGCTCGGCGACGACGCGGAAATCCATTTCCATTTCGACGCCGGTGCGCGGCTCGTCGCCGCAAGCGGTTTCGGCCGCGTGTCCGGGTTCGTCAAGGACATGCGGGTGGCGAGAATGCTGGTCGAGCGCGGGATCGACGTGAGCCCGTCGGCTGTCGCGGATACGGGGGTGAAGCTGAAGTCGCTGGTCTCGGCCGAGTGAGGCCGGTAGCGGAAACGAAGCGGCGAAGCGGCGGAGCGCGAGGGAAGGCGAACGAAGGAAGGAAAGCAAAACGCGCGGCGAGGATCGCCGCGCGTTTCGGTCAAGCGACGATCAGATCGTCGTGTGCAGGTGCAGGTACAGGCCGGCCGCCGCGGCGCCGCCGAGCAGCGGACCGACGACGGGCACCCATGCATAGCGCCAGTCGCTGTCGCGCTTGCCGGGGATCGGCAGCAGCGCGTGCATGATGCGCGGCGACAGGTCGCGCGCGGGGCTCATCGCATAGCCGGTCGGGCCGCCGAGCGAGATGCCGATGCCGAGCACGAGCAGGCCGACGGGCAGTGCGTCGAGCGCGCCGAGGCCGACTTGCGGCGACGCGAGGTACAGCACGCCGAGGATCAGCACGAACGTGCAGATCGCTTCGGTCAGCACGTTGTGCGTGACGCTGCGGATCGCGGGCGCCGTGCAGAACACCGCGAGCTTCAGGTCCGCATCGGCTTCCTTCGCGAAGTGCTGGCGATAGGCGAGCCACACGAGCAGCGCGCCGGCCATCCCGCCGAGCATCTGCGCGAGGACGTAGCCGCCGACTTTCGACCACGCGAACTTGCCCGCGAGCGCGAGACTGATGGTGACGATCGGGTTCAGGTGCGCGCCGCTGAACGATGCGGTCACGTAGACGGCGACGAACACGGCCATCGCCCAGCCCATCACGATCACGATCAGGTCCGCGCCTTTGCCCTTGGTCTTTGCAAGCAGCACGTTTGCGACCGCGCCGTTGCCGAGCAGCACGAGGATCGCTGTGCCGATGAATTCCGCAATATAAGGTGACATGTTTGTCTCTCTTGAATCACGGCGGACTCGCGCAGTGCGCGGTCCGCCGGTGTTGTTGTATTTCGTCCGGATGCCTGACGGTTACTGCGCGTCGTCGGCCCATGCCTTCGCGGCACGCACCGCACGCTGCCAGCCCGACATGCAGCGTTCGACGTGCTCCTTCGGCATCGACGGCGAGAAGCGGCGATCGAGCTGCCACTGGTCGCGCACTTCGTCGAGGTTCTTCCAGTAGCCGATCGCGAGACCCGCGAGGTAGGCCGCGCCGAGCGCGGTCGTCTCGGTGATCTGCGGACGCACCGCGTCGACGCCGAGCAGGTCCGCCTGGAACTGCATCAGCAGGTCGTTCGCGCTCGCGCCGCCGTCCACGCGCAGCTCGCCGATGCTGATGCCCGAATCGGCTTCCATCGCGGCCAGCACGTCGAGCGACTGGTACGCGATCGAATCGAGCGCCGCGCGTGCGAGGTGCGCGGAGGTCGTGCCGCGCGTGACGCCGAACACCGAACCGCGCGCCCGCGCGTTCCAGTGCGGTGCGCCGAGGCCGGCGAACGCGGGCACCAGGTAGACGCCGTCGGTGTGCGGCACGCTCGCGGCGAGCGCTTCGATTTCAGCGGCCGACTTGATGATGCCGACACCGTCGCGCAGCCACTGCACCACCGCGCCCGCGATGAAGATGCTGCCTTCCAGCGCGTACTGCACGTCGTCGCCGATCTGCCAGGCGATCGTCGTGACGAGGTTGTTCTTCGACTCGATCGGCTTGTCGCCGGTGTTCATCATCAGGAAGCAGCCGGTGCCGTAGGTGTTCTTCACCATGCCCGACGTCGTGCACATCTGGCCGAACAGTGCCGCGTGCTGGTCGCCCGCGATGCCCGCGAGCGGGATCTTCGATGCGAACACGGTGGTCTTCGTGTGGCCGTAGATTTCCGACGACGCCTTCACTTCCGGCAGCATGCTGCGCGGGATGTCGAGCATGTCGAGCAGTTCGTTGTCCCACTCGCGCGTGTGGATGTTGAACAGCATCGTGCGCGACGCGTTAGTCACGTCGGTCACGTGCAGCTCGTGCTTCGTGAAGTTCCACACGAGCCAGCTGTCGACGGTACCGAACGCGAGCTTGCCCTGCTTCGCCTTCTCGCGTGCGCCCGGCACGTTGTCGAGAATCCAGCGGATCTTGGTTCCCGAGAAGTACGAATCGATCGGCAGGCCGGTCTTCGCGCGCACCTTCGCCTCGAAGCCTTGCGCCTTCAGCGAATCGCAGAAGTCGGCCGTGCGGCGATCCTGCCAGACGATCGCGTTGTAGACGGGCTGGCCGGTCTCGCGATCCCAGACGATCGTGGTTTCACGCTGGTTGGTGATGCCGATCGCGGCGATCGACGTGCCGTTCAGGCCCGTGCGCGTGACGGCTTCGGCGGCGACGCCGGCTTGCGTCGACCAGATTTCCTGCGGATCGTGCTCGACCCAGCCGGGTTGCGGGTAGATCTGCTCGAATTCCTTCTGGGCGATCGAAACGATATTGCCCTGGCGATCGAACAGCATCGCGCGGGAACTCGTGGTGCCCTGGTCAAGCGCGAGGATGTACTGATCCTGCATGTCTCTCATCTCCATCCGTGGATTTGGCTTAGTTGTGATGCGCGCCGCATGTGGGGCGGCGCGTCGGTGAGTCAACGTCGGTCAAGCAACTGCAACTGCATTCCGGTCAGGCGTGCGGCGCGTGCGCGGCGGCGAACCACGCGTCGACCGCGGCGGTCACCGCGTCGAGCGTGCCGGGCGCGACGTGCAGGCCGAGCTTCGAGCGGCGCCACAGCACGTCCTGCGCGCAGGTCGCCCATTCGGCGTCGCGCAGGTAGCGCAGTTCGGCGTCGTAGAGGCCCGGTGCGATTTCGGTGCCGAGATCGGCGAGCGACTTCGCGCCGTCGATCACGCGTTCCGCGCGCGTGCCGTAGGCACGCGCATAGCGGCGGGCGAGCGCGGCGGGCAGCCACGCATGGCGTTTGGCGAACGTATCGGCGAATGCGTCGAACTTCGCGTTCGCGATGTCGCCGCCCGGCAGCGCGACGCCGGCCGTCCAGGTCTTCGCGTCGCGGCCGAGTGCGCGGCACAGCATGTCGCCGGCTTCTTCCGCGAGCTTGCGGAACGTCGTGATCTTGCCGCCGAACACCGACAGCAGCGGGGCGCCCGCGCCGTCGTCCAGCTCGAGGCGGTAGTCGCGCGTGACGGCCGATGCGTTCGCGGCGTTCTCGTCTTCCAGCAGCGGGCGCACGCCCGAGTAGGTCCAGTGCACGTCGGCCGGCGAGATCTTGCGCTTGAAGTAGCGGTTGATCGAGTCGCACAGGTACTGCGTCTCGTCGCGATCGATCGCGACCTTCGCGGGATCGTTCGTGTATTCGACGTCGGTCGTGCCGATCAGCGTGAAATCGTGCTCGTACGGAATCGCGAAGATGATCCGCTTGTCCGGGTTCTGGAAGATGTACGCGTGGTCGTGATCGAACAGGCGGCGCGTGATGATGTGGCTGCCCTTCACGAGCCGCACGCTGTGGTGCGCGCCGCGGCCGAGCGCGCCTTTCAGCACTTCGCCGACCCACGGGCCGGCCGCGTTCGCGATCGCACGTGCATGCACGACGCGGATCGAGCCGTCGGCGTGCTGCAGTCGCGCTTCCCATTCGTCGCCGCGGCGTTCGGCGGACACCAGCTTCGTGCGCGTCAGGATCTGGGCGCCGCGCTCCTTCGCATCCATCGCGTTCAGCACGACGAGGCGCGCGTCGTCGACCCAGCCGTCCGAATAGACGAAGCCGCGCTTGATCGAGTCGATCAGCGGCGCGCCGGCCGCATGGCGGCGCATGTCGATGCCGCGCGAGCCGGGCAGCAGTTCGCGTTTCGCGAGGTGATCGTAAAGGAACAGGCCGATGCGGATCAGCCAGGCCGGACGCAGGTTCGGCATGTGCGGCATCACGAAGCGCAGCGGCCACATGATGTGCGGCGCCGCGCGCAGCAGCGTCTCGCGCTCCTGCAGCGCCTTGCGCACGAGTCCGAACTCGTTGTACTCGAGGTAGCGCAGGCCGCCGTGAATCAGCTTCGTGCTGGACGACGACGTGTGCGACGCGAGATCGTCCTGCTCGCAGAGCATGACCGACAGGCCGCGGCCGGCCGCATCGCGCGCGATGCCCGCGCCGTTGATGCCGCCGCCGACGACGAGCAGATCGTAGCGATTCGGTTGGGTCACCTGCTGTCCTTATCGTCTGAGGGAAAGGGTTGAACAGAAAATGTTCGAATTCGAAATTTAACGAACGAAATCGAAAAAGTAAAGTTCGATAAAGCGGGGTCAGTAGCGCGCGGCACGATCCCGGACGATACTGGCGAAATCGACCGTTTCGCGAGGTGAATCATGCGTATTGGGATGTGGGCCGGCGCGTGCGCCGTCCTTCTGGCGGGGTGCACTGCCGGGATGCCGCCGCTCGCCGGCAACTGGCGCACGCCGTCGTTCGCCGACCTGCAGACGTCATGCGGCGGCACGGCGCGGGACTGGGGCGCGGACGCTCAGCCGGTCTACTCGACGCTATATGACGCGTACGTGGCGAAACGGTATCGTGGGCTGACCGATGCGAACTATTGTGCGTTCGTAAACGAACTTTCGACGCACTATGCGGCGCCGGACGCGGCGGCGCGTGCCGGCTGGATCGCGTATTTCAACGGTGCGCGGGCGCAGGCCATCAGCTGGCGGGCGGCGGTCGATCCGACGCTGCGCGGGGGTTGAAACAGGCTGGGGCGGGGTGGGGGACGGAAGCGGAAGTGGCCGCGCGGCCCGGCATCCGGGCGGCGCGGTCAGGTCAGGAACGGTGTGGTTTTACGAATAGCGGTATTTGATGGATCGCAGTGCGGCGTCGCCGGTTTCGGTCACGCAGTATTTGCGTCCCGAACCGAGGCCTTCCAGACGGACGAGCTGCTGTTCGAGCAGCGCGTCGATTTCGTCCCGATCCATGTGGGTTTGATCGGGAGCGTCCTTCACAAGCAATAGCGTGGCGAATTCATGCGGACTCAGCATCGTTCTCTCCATGGCGACCAGTCAGCCCGCGCAGCCGGCGCACGGGCCGACGCGCGATACCCAGCGGGGTATGGCTTGGGGGGAAAGCTGTATTCGCCGGCCATGCCATTCGTCCGCGCCCTGGCACAGGCGGAACGGTCGAAATAGGCCGGGGAACTGGAGTCTAGTCGAGCGCGCAGGCAACGACAAATCGGGCCCCGTTAATTTTCCGTTTGACAGCCGGACCGCGCGCAAGCGGTTTGCTCGCGACGCCAACTTCTTGATTTCACTTGAAGTTTTAGGTGCGGTGCAGCATCGGAACCGTCACTCGGCGACGTACACCTGGGTGCCGGCGGCCGCCACGGTATCGGCCATCTCGGGCGGCAGCGGCTTGTCGGTGAAGAGCGCGTGCACCTGGCTCAGGTGACCCTGGCGCACCAGCGCGGGACGGCCGACCTTCGAATGGTCGGTCACGAGATAGACGGTGCGCGCATGCTGCATGATCGCCTCGGCCACGCGCACCTCGCGTGTGTCGAAGTCGCGCAGCGTGCCGTCGGCCTCGATCGCCGACGTGCCGATGATCGCGTAGTCGACCTTGAACTGGCGGATGAAGTCGATCGCGAGTTCGCCGACGATCCCCTTGTCCCACGGCCGCACGATGCCGCCCGTGATCAGCACCTCGCAGTCGGGGTAGCCGCTCATCATCGACGCGACGTTCAGGTTGTTCGTGATCACATGCAGCCCATGGTGGCGGTTCAGCGCGCGTGCGACTTCCTCGGTGGTCGTGCCGAGATTGATGAACAGCGACGCCTGGTCGGGAATGTGCGACGCCGCGAGTGCTGCGATGCGCCGCTTCTCGTCGTGGAACATCCGCTGGCGCGCGGTGTACGACACGTTCTCCGAGCTGGTCGGCAGGCTCGCGCCGCCGTGGTAGCGGCGCAGCAGGTTCAGGTCGGCCAGCCAGTTCACGTCGCGGCGGATCGTCTGCGGCGTCACCGCGAAGTGCGCGGCGAGATCGTCGACGGTCACGAAGCCGTCGCGCTGCACCCATTCGAGCAATTCCTGCTGGCGCGCGTTGAGGGTGAGGCGGGGATCTCGGGTCATGGCTCGATGGTCGTGTCGTGAGACGGAGCGGGTATTGTAAGGGCGGCAACGGCGTTAGGCCGGCCCGGCCCGCAGGCTTGCCCGATATTCATGTGGAAATTGCATGGATTCATTTCACAAATGAATTTGTGCGATTGTGCCGATCGCGCTGCAATGGCGGATTGTCCGCGCGCGCGGGGTGCGCGTCCGGCGCGATCATTCAGCTTTCGACGAGGTGGAACCGATGACTGGCTTCAACTGGCACAACCCGTATCCGACGACCCGCATCCCGGTGTTCGCGCGCAACGTCGTGTCGACGTCGCACCCGCTCGCCGCGCAGGCGGGGTTGCGGATGCTGTGGAAGGGCGGCAACGCGGTCGACGCGGCGCTCGCCGCCGCGGCCGCGATCACGGTCGTCGAGCCCGTGTCGTGCGGGCTCGGCGGCGATGCGTTCGCGCTCGTGTGGGACGGCGAGCGGCTGTCCGGGCTGAACGCGTCGGGCGTCGCGCCGGCCGCATGGAACGTCGACTATTTCCGCAAGCGCCACGGCGAGGCGGGCAACGGCATCGCGAACAAGCCGACGCGCGGCTGGGACACCGTCACCGTGCCGGGCGTGATCGCGGGCTGGGAAGCGCTGCATGCGAAGTTCGGTTCGCTGCCGTTCGCGGACCTGCTCGAACCGGCGATCGAGATCGCGGAGCGCGGCTATGCGGTGCCGCCGATCGTCGCGCACAAGTGGGCGGCCGCGGTGCCAGAACTCAAGGGACTGCCGGGCTTCGCGGACACCTTCATGCCGCACGGCCGCGCACCGCAGGTGGGCGAGCGCGTGTGCCTGCCGGGCCATGCTCAGACGTTGCGCACGCTGCAGAAGGAGGGGGCGCGCGCGTTCTACGAGGGCGCGCTCGCCGAGCGCATCGCCGCGTTCTCCCGCGAAGGCGGTGGCGCGCTGACCGCAGCCGACCTGCAGGCGTACCGGCCGGAATGGGTCGAGCCGATCGGCAAGCGCTTCGGCCGTCACACGATCCACGAGATTCCGCCGAACGGGCAGGGCATCGCCGCGCTGATCGCGCTCGGGATCGCCGAGCACGCGGGCGTGACCGAATGGCCAGTCGATTCGGTCGACTCGCAGCATCTGCAGATCGAGGCGATGAAGCTCGCGTTCGCGGACGTCTATCGCTACGTCGCCGATCCACGCGCGATGGAAGTCACGCCCGAGCAGATGCTCGACGACGCGTATCTCGCCGAGCGCGCGAAACTGATCGATCCCGCGCGCGCGACGCACTTCGCCGCCGGCCGGCCGCATTCGGGCGGCACGATCTACCTGTCGGCGGCCGACGAGCGCGGGATGATGGTGAGCTTCATTCAGTCGAACTACATGGGCTTCGGCTCGGGGCTCGTCGTGCCCGGCACCGGCATCGCGCTGCAGAATCGCGGGCACGGCTTCTCGATGGACCCGGCTTCGCCGAACGTCGTCGCGGGCGGCAAGCGGCCGTTCCACACGATCATCCCGGCGTTCGTCACCGAGGAGGTCGACGGCCGGACCGAGGCCGTGATGAGCTTCGGCGTGATGGGCGGCGACATGCAGCCGCAAGGGCTCCTGCAGACCGTCGTGCGGATGCTCGGCTACGGGCAGCAACCGCAGGCGGCCTGCGATGCGCCGCGCTGGAAGGTCAACCGCGACTTCACGCTCGACGTCGAGGCGACGATGAATCGCGCGACCGTCGATGCGCTGGCCGCACGCGGCCATACGATCAAGTCGATCGACGATCCTTACATGGATTTCGGTTCGGGGCAGTTCATCTGGCGTCTCGATCGCGACGATCGCGAGCGCGGCTACGCGGCCGCGAGCGACAGCCGGCGCGACGGTCTGGCGGCCGGTTTCTGACGGATTCCTGGCGGCTTTCGCCGGCATGTCGTGTGCTTCGCGGGCGGCCGAATGGCCGCCCGTTTCGTTTGCGGCAAGCCGTATCACCGCGCGGGCGCAAGCGGTTTGAAGGACTCGTCTAACGAACGGCAACAGACGCCGTGGAACTGCGCTTGTCGGGTATGGTCAGTGCTTTGAAGCATGAACATCAAAGTCCGGCTAAGATGCCAGCATGGTTCGGCCGGACCAATCCACTATAAACGCAAGTAAAACGCCGCCTGCGGGATGGCCGGCGCCTGTGCCGAAGGCATGGGCCGGCCCCGCGCGACGACTGGGAGCGCACTACCATGGACACCAAAACGACGCATGTGATGCCGTGGCGAATCGAGGACATCGACCTGAACCGGATCGATCGTCAACGTGCCGCCGCGAACGAGGATCTGTTGCTGCTGCTGTGCGCGTCGTCGTTCATCGAAAGCGGCTCGGATCTCTACACGAGCAATCTGAGCCAGTTCTTCAACGACGATCCGGAAGTCTCCGCATGGCTCAACAATGCATGGGAGCACGAAGAATTGCAGCACGGGCGCGCGCTGAAGGCGTACATCGCGCACGTGTGGCCGGAGTTCGACTGGGATACCGCGTTCGCGAACTTCTTCGCCGAGTATTCGCAGACCTGCAAGGTCGAGGCGTTCGAGAAGACCCGCGCGCTCGAGATGGTCGCGCGCTGCGTCGTCGAAACGGGCACGGCCACGCTCTATCGCGCGATCAACGAGTGCTCGGACGAGCCCGTGCTGAAGGAAATCACCGACAACATCCGCACCGACGAAGTACGCCACTACAAGCACTTCTTCAAGTTCTTCAAGAAGTACAACCAGGTCGAAGGCAATGGCCGCCTTGCGGTGCTCGGCGCGCTGGCGCGCCGCGTGATGGAAATCAAGAACGAGGATTCGGAGATCGCGCTGCGCCACGTGTTCGCGGTGCGCTATCCGGATCGTGTCGGCGACAGCCAGTACAACCGCGAACGCGCCGCGCGCATCAGCACGCTCGTGCGGCGCAACCTGTCGGCCGACATGTGCGTGAAGATGCTGCTCAAGCCGCTCGACCTGCCCGCGAAGATCCAGCCGGGCGTTCACTATCCGCTCACGAAGATCACGCGGCACGTGTTCCTGCGCTGAGCGCCGCGGCGCGGCCCGACGCGCGTATGCTGCGGCTCTTCATCCGCTTGTCCACCGGGGCCACGCCATCATGACCGATACCCATCGCGACGCGCTCGAACAATGGACGTTCGATGCGTGGCCGCCGGCCGTCGTCTCATTGTTCGACGGTACCGCGCTCGAACGTCATGCCGACCTCGCCGCGTCGCTGATCGTCGCGACCGACGATGGTCAGTTGCGCACGACGCTGCTCGGCGTCGGCGAAATCTATGCACACGATGCGCGCACGCTGCTGCTGGCGCTCTGGCCGCAATCGCGTGCGGCGCGCGCGATCGCGCACCGGCGATCGGCCGCGTTGACGCTGGTCGCGGACGGCGCGTTCTTTCAGGCGCAATTGAGGATGGCACCGCTCGAAGGAGATTTCGGCGGACTGGCCGGATTCGCTGCGACGATCGCGCACGGCGATGCGCAGCGGGTCGGCTATGCGCGTCTCGCGACAGGTGTCACGTTCACGCTGGAAGGGGAGCGCACCGAGGTGCTCGCGCGCTGGCAACGCCAGGTCGAGCACCTGCGGCGCGCAGCCGCACGGCTTCAGTGACCGCGCTGGCCGCTGCGCGACGAGCGGTTGCGGTTCGCGTGCGCGGCATTGCCGTTCGCCGGGCGCGCGCTGTTGCCGCCACCGGCCGGACGCCCGCCGTTGCCGCCGGCGCCGCCTTGCCCTTGCGTGCGCGGCTTCGCGGCCTTCTGCTGGGTAGCCTTCGGTTGCGCATTGCCGTCGCGTTTCGCGGCCGGCTGGCCTGAGCCGCCTGCGCGCGGCTGGCGATTGCCACCGCCGCCGCCACCGCCGCGCGGCTGCTGCTGCCCGCGGCGCTGCTGGATCGGCTCGGGCTTCGCGTTCGGATCGGGTTCGAAGCCCGCGATCACTTCCTGCGGAATCTCGCGCTTGATCAGCCGCTCGATGTCGCGCAGCAGCTGCTTCTCGTCGACGCACACGAGCGACACGGCTTCGCCGGTCGCACCCGCGCGGCCCGTGCGGCCGATCCGGTGCACGTAGTCTTCCGGCACGTTCGGCAGGTCGAAGTTGACGACGTGCGGCAGCTGGTCGATGTCGATCCCGCGCGCGGCGATATCGGTCGCGACGAGCACCTGCAGCGTGCTGTTCTTGAACTCCGCCAGCGCGCGCGTGCGTGCCGACTGGCTCTTGTTGCCGTGGATCGCCATCGCGCTGATGCCGTCCTTCGTCAGTTGCTCGGCGAGCCGGTTCGCGCCGTGCTTCGTGCGCGTGAACACGAGCACCTGGAACCAGTTGTGTTCGCGGATCAGGTGCGTGAGCAGTTCGCGCTTGCGGTCGCGGTCGACCGGGTGGATCTTCTGCGCGACGCTTTCGGCGGTCGTGTTGCGGCGTGCGACCTCGATCAGCGCGGGCGAGTCGAGCAGGCTGTCGGCGAGCGCCTTGATCTCGTCGGAGAAGGTGGCCGAGAACAGCAGGTTCTGGCGCTGCGGCGGCAGCTTCGCGAGCACGCGCTTGATGTCGTGGATGAAGCCCATGTCGAGCATCCGGTCGGCTTCGTCGAGCACGAGGATGTCGAGGTCCGACAGGTCGATCGTCTTCTGCTGCATGTGATCGAGCAGGCGGCCCGGCGTCGCGACGACGATGTCGACGCCGCGCTTGAGCGCATCGATCTGCGGATTGATGCTGACGCCGCCGAACATCACGGTCGAGCGCAGCTTCAGGTACTTGCTGTACGCACGGACGCTTTCCTCGACCTGGGCGGCGAGTTCGCGCGTCGGCGTGAGGATCAGCGCGCGCACCGCGCGCTTCGCGCCGCGATGTTCCGCATAGAACGTGTGCAGGCGTTGCAGGATCGGCAGCGTGAAGCCGGCGGTCTTGCCGGTGCCCGTTTGCGCGCCGGCGAGCAGGTCGCCGCCGCCGAGGACGGCCGGGATCGCCTGTTGCTGGATCGGGGTCGGCGACGTGTAGCCGAGCTCGTTGACCGCCTTGACCAGCGGTTCGGCCAAGCCGAGAGATTCGAAAGACATAGATACCACTCTTCAGTTTTATGATCGGCGACGTCGCGCGCGGCCCGCGCGGGAGGTGACATCGCAAAATGCAAAATGCAAAAGGGCGCGGCCGCGGTTTCCCGCAGCCGCGCCCCGTTTGTGTCAGCCGCTTCTTAGTCGAGCGGCGCGGAACGCAGGTCGCTCACCTGTTGCGGCGAGATCGGCGTACCGTTGTTGCCCCACGATACCCGGATATACGTGACGACCGCCGCAACTTCCTGGTTCGACAGCGACTGGGCGAACGGCGGCATCCCGTACGGACGCGGATTCTTGAACGTGCTCGGCGGATAGCCACCGTTCAGCACCATGCGGATCGGGTTGACGGCCGATTCCATCATGATCGAGTGGTTGCCCGCGAGCGGCGGATACGCCGGCGGCTTGCCCGCGCCGTTTTCGGCGTGGCAGGTCGCGCAGTTGTCCGCGTAGATCTTCTTGCCCTGGTCGAACAGCGCGTTGCCGAACTGCTTCGACGGCTCGTACTGCATGTTCTTCGGCGCTTCAGCCTTCTGCGGGATCGACTTCAGGTACGTCGACATTGCGCGCGTATCTTCGTCGGTCATGTACTGCAGGCTGTTGTGGACCACGTCCGCCATCGGGCCGAACACCGCGCCCTTCTGCGACACGCCGGCCTGCAGCAGGTCGGACAGCTCCTGCACGTGCCAGTCGCCGAGGCCGAGTTCCTTGTCGTTCGTCAGCGACGGCGCATACCAGTTCTGCAGCGGGATCAGGCCGCCGGCGAATGCCGAGCCCGTCACCGGGCCGCCCATCATGTTGATCGACGTGTGGCACATCGAGCAGTGGCCGAGGCCTTCGACGAGGTACGCGCCGCGGTTCCATTCGACCGACTTGGTCGGATCCGGCTTGTATTCGCCTTCCTTGAAGAACAGCGTGCGCCAGCCGATCAGCAGGTTGCGGTTGTTGAACGGGAACTTCAGTTCATGCGGACGGCTGGGCACCGACACCGGCGCGACCGAACGCAGGTACGCGTAGATCGCGTCCGAATCCGCACGCGTGACCTTCGTGTAGCTCGCGAACGGGAAGCCCGGGTAGAGCAGGCTGCCGTCCTTCGAACGACCGGTGTGCATCGCGCGGTAGAAGTCATCCGACGTCCACTTGCCGATGCCGTCCTTGTCGTCCGGCGTGATGTTCGGCGTGTACATCGTGCCGAACGGCGTCGCCATCGGCAGGCCGCCCGCGAACGACTTGCCGCCGCGCACGGTGTGGCACGCGATACAGTCGCCGACGCGCGCGAGGTATTCGCCCTTCTTGATCAGCGCGGCCTGGTCGGCCGGCGTGGCCGCGACGGCGGAAGCGCCGTGCAGCGTGTCGTTGCCCGGCCACAGGACCGGCACGAGAGCGGCAGCCGCGACGATCGCGACGGCCGAGAGTGCAAACAGGGACTTGCGTTTCATTGTGTCTGTCTCCCTTGCCTTATTGCGGTTCGCTGCCGCAGGCGAGCGGAGTCTTCATCGAACGCGCCGGAGCCGGCACGGGGTTGGCGGGCGCCGGTTGCGCGGCAAGCCATGCGGTCACGGCCGTCACGTCTTCGTCGGAAAGCTTCGAAGCGACTTCATGCATGCAGTCAGGCGCCTTCGCGTGACGGTTGCCCGAACGCCATGCACCGATCTGCGCGCTCAGGTAGTCGGCATGCAGGCCGACCAGGCCCGGGATCGCCGGCTGCATGCCGGTCAGCGTCGCGCCGTGGCAGGCCACGCAGGCCGGCAGCTTGCGGGACGGGTCGCCTTGCGTGACGAGCTGCTTGCCGCGCGCGAGCGTCGCGGCCGGCAGCGTCGGCTTCGCCGGCGCCGGGTACGGCGGGCGTTCGGCCGAGAAGTGCTCGGCCATTTCACGCAGGTAGTCGTCGTTCAGGTACGTCAGCAGGTAGTTCATCGGCGGGTACTTGCGCCGGCCGTCACGGAAGTTGACGAGCTGGTTGTACAGGTACTCGGCCGGCTTGCCGGCAAGCCGCGGGAAGTAGTCGTTGTCCGTGCCCTGGCCGTGGACGCCATGGCAGGCCGTACAGCCGCGCACACGCTCGGCCATGGTATCGGGTGCCTTGAGCGGCGCCTGCTGGGCGTGCGCTTGCTCCGTGGGCTTGGTCTGCGCTTGGGCAGCGCTCATAAGGCCCGCGCTGCCGAACATCAGTACGGCGAGCAGCGGACGGAAGAGGCGTCTTGAAGACACACGAGACTCCATGTTTATTCGACGGGGACCTGTTGTCCGGGCTACGATCGGCTCGGCGCATGACGGCAGGGCAGCCGGGCTGCTGCGACGCGGCATTCTATCATCGATGGGTAATGACGGCTATTTGGCAAAAGGACATCGGTTCCTGTCCGTTTGCGACTTGCGACAATTTGACGCGCATTGCGACGTGTCGGTGTGAACCGGCGTGCGTTTTCACCATCGAAGACCGTACACTCGCGGGTCGCGCGGCGCCGCCTCCGCCGCAGGTCCAGTCATTTCTCCCGTTTCCGGATTCATCGATGACGTTTTCTACCGTGCCGTTGCCTTCCTCACGCTGTCCATCCCGTTGCTGCCACCTCGCCGGCCTGCCGCTGTCGGGAGGGTGTGCGCGATGAAGTTCGACAGCTTGTGGATCGGTCAGGTCGCGCTCGCGGCGCTGATGGACGCCGCGTTCGCGATGGCGGTCGGCTCGGCGCTGCTCAAGGCATGGCTTGGCAAGGACGGTGCGCGTCCGGTCGTCGCGCCGTCGCATTCCGCGTGGCTGCGCGCGCAACATTCGCTGGTCGCGGCGGCGCTGGCGCTGGTGCTCGCGGATCTCGGCTGGCTCGTCTACGAGGCCGCGACGATGAGCGGGGCGGGGCTCGGCGGCGCGTTCGCCGCGATTCCCGTGATGCTGATGCAGACGCATACGGGCTTCGCGTGGAGCGTCGCGTTCGCCGGCGCCGTGGTGCTCGCGATCGTCGCGCTGGCGAAGCCGGAGGGCCCGGCCGCGCACGCGGTGCTGTGGCTCGCGGTGATCGTGGTCGCCGCCGGCAAGGCGTCGCTCGGCCATGCGGCCGATACGGGTGCGCTGTCCGCGGCGGTCGGCGTGCAGACGCTGCACCTGCTCGCGACGGCCGTGTGGGGTGGCCTCGTGCTCGCGGGCGGGCTCGCGGTGCTGCCGGCGCTCGGGTCGTCGGTCGCGCGCGGCGCGCTGATCCGCATCGGCCAGCATCTGTCGCGCACGTCGATCATCGCGGTCGTCTTCGTGCTCGGCACCGGCGCGCTCAATGCGATCCGCGGCCTCGGCGGTTCGCTCGCGCCGCTCGACGGCAGCACGTGGGGGCGCGTGTTGCTGCTGAAGCTGCTGCTCGTCGCGCTCGCGCTCGTGCTCGGCGGCCTGAACCGCTTCGCGGCGCTGCCGCGCCTGCGCCGCACCGCGTCGACCGAGGATGCACACACGTTCCGCAACATCCTGCATCTCGAGGCGCTGACGATGATCGGCGTGTTCGTCGCAGCCGCCGTGCTGTCGTTCAGCGTGCCGGGGTTCGCGGCGATCGGCTGACGGCAGGGCGCGCGCGGCGCGGCGCAAGGCCGCCGTCGCGCACCCGGCACGTGCCGGGCACCGCACTGCGCATGCAAAAACGGCTGCCCGTGGGCAGCCGTTCTCGAATCGATACTTGCCGCGCGGGCCGAAGCCGCACGCCGCGCATCGCGCTCACCACTCGGCGACGCTGCCGTCCTCGTGACGCCACACCGGGTTGCGCCAGCGGTGCCCCGTCTTCGCCATCTCGCGCACCTTCTCCTCGTTCACGTCGATGCCGAGCCCCGGGCCCTGCGGGATCGCGACGAAGCCGTCCTCGTAGCGGAACACCTCGGGGTTGCGCAGGTAGTCGAGCAGGTCGTTGCCCTGGTTGTAGTGGATGCCGAGGCTCTGCTCCTGGATGAATGCGTTGTAGCTGACCGCGTCGAGCTGCAGGCACGCGGCGAGCGCAATGGGCCCAAGCGGGCAGTGCAGCGCGAGCGCGACGTCGTAGCTCTCCGCGAGCGTCGCGATCTTGCGGCACTCGGTGATGCCGCCCGCGTGCGATGCGTCGGGCTGGATGATGTCGACGTAGCCGCCCGCGAGGATGTGCTTGAAATCCCAGCGCGAGTAGAGCCGCTCGCCGAGCGCGATCGGCGTGTTGGTCTGGTTGACGATGTCGCGCAGGGCCTCGGCGTTCTCCGACAGCACCGGCTCCTCGATGAACATCAGCTTGTACGGATCGAGCTCCTTCGCGAGCACCTTCGCCATCGGCTTGTGCACGCGGCCGTGGAAGTCGACGCCGATCCCGACGTGCGGGCCGACCGCGTCGCGCACCGCCGCGACGTTCGCGATCACCTGCTCGACCTTGTCGTAGGTGTCGACGATCTGCAGCTCCTCGGAGCCGTTCATCTTCACGGCCTTGAAGCCGCGCTCGACCACCGCGCGCGCATTGTTCGCGACGTCGCTCGGCCGGTCGCCGCCGATCCACGAATACACCTTGATGCGATCGCGCACCTGGCCGCCGAGCAGCGCGTGCACGGGCACGCCGTGATGCTTGCCCTTGATGTCCCACAGCGCCTGGTCGACGCCCGCGATCGCGCTCATCGTGATCGGGCCGCCGCGGTAGAAGCCCGCGCGGTACATCACCTGCCAGTGATCCTCGATCAGCAGCGGGTCGCGTCCGACGAGGTAGTCGGCCAGCTCCTGCACGGCGGCCTC
Organism: Burkholderia sp. AU31624; assembly: GCF_020420065.1. Classification (NCBI taxonomy): domain Bacteria; kingdom Pseudomonadati; phylum Pseudomonadota; class Betaproteobacteria; order Burkholderiales; family Burkholderiaceae; genus Burkholderia; species Burkholderia sp. AU31624. The sequence continues at coordinate 456,694 of NZ_JAIZRT010000003.1, read as the reverse complement.
GACCGTGTGCGCGCGGCCTTCGACGATCGGCTCGCCCCAGCCGACGATGCCCTCGTCGGTTTCGATCTTGAGAAACAGCCAGCGCGGCGGGACGACGAAGGTTTCGAGGCGGGTAATTTTCACGGTGCGAGTCTCCAGGGTTGACCGGCGCGGGCAGTCGGGCGCGGCGCACGGTCGCATGCTTTCGCGGTTATCCTAGCGCAGCCCGATAAAAAATAGTATTAATAGCACTATTGTGCAGATAGTGGGCAGCCGGCACGCCCGGGTACTCGCATAACGGAGAACGATCATTCGACGCGACCTGCATGGACAAACGGCCTTCCGGCTCGCCACGGCGATCCTGCGCGGCGACTACCCGCCCGAGTCGCTGCTGCCGAGGGAACCCGACCTGATGGTGATGTACGGCGTGAGCCGCACGGTGATGCGCGAGGCGCTGCGTACGCTCACGTCGAAGGGGCTCGTCGAGTCGCGGCCGAAGATCGGCACGCGCGTGCGGCCGCGCGGCGTCTGGAACCTGCTCGACGCCGACCTGCTCGACTGGTACGCGCGTGTCGCGCCGCCGATCGCGTTCGCGCTGAAGCTGCAGGAGATGCGCGAGATGGTCGAGCCGTACGCGGCCGCGCTTGCCGCGCGCATGCATACGCCGGAGACGTTCGACGCGATCGACGGCGCGGCGCGCGCGATGGCCGCCGCGCGCAACGTCGACGAATGGGTGCGCGCCGACCTGCGCTTTCACCTGAGCGTGCTCGAGGCCGGCGGCAACGAACTGCTGGTGCCGCTCGGCACGCTGATCGATCGCACGCTCGAGGCGCAACTGCAGCTCAATGCGCGCCGCGCGGACGTATACAACGCGTCGCTCGCCGAGCACATGGCCGTCAACGACGCGATCCGCGTGCGCGACGAGGACGGTGCGCGCCGCGCGATGGCCGCGCTGCTCGCGGTGACGCGCGCACGGATCGAGATGTCGTGACGGGGAGGGGCGGGCCGTGCGGCGCCGTCAGGCGTTCGCGCAGCCGCCCGGCTTGTGGATGCGTTCGGTGGATGCCGGGTACTTCGCGAGCAGGCTCGCCGGCCGCCGCGGGCGCACGACCAGGTCGCCGCCGCAGTTCGGGCAGCGGCCCTTCAGCACGTTGTCGGCGCAGGTCGCGCAAAACGTGCATTCGAACGTACAGATGCGTGCATCGGCCGAATCCGGCGGCAGGTCCTTGTCGCAGCATTCGCAGCCGGGGCGCAGTTCGAGCATGACGGTTTTCCTTGGTTTGGACGGGGTCGGGACGGGCGCCGCACGGACATTGCGTGCGGCGCAGGTGCGCGCTACTGTACCCGCTTGGATCGGCCTGGCCAACGGTGTTCCGCCGGGGCGCCGTCGATGCGCACGGGCCGCACCGGGAGACGACCATGCTTTATCGCGGAAGCTGTCACTGCGGTGACGTGAAGTTCGAGGCGGAAGGCGACCTGCAGGGCGTGATGGCGTGCAACTGCTCGATCTGCCGGCGCAAGGGCGCGCTGATGTGGTTCGTGCCGCGCGACCACATGACGCTCCTCACGCCCGACGACCATCTCGCCACCTACACGTTCAACAAGCACGTGATCCAGCACCGCTTCTGCAAGCGCTGCGGGATTCACACGTTCGGCGAGGGCGTCCACCCGAACGGCACCGCGATGGCCGCGATCAACGTGCGCTGTCTCGAGGATGTCGATATCGACGCGCTGCCGGTCACGCACTACGACGGCCGCTCGCATTGAGCGGCGCGCCGGCGCATGAACGGACGCGTGGCCGTCAGGACGGTTGCGCGGTCGCGGCGCCCGGCGCGGGCGTTTCCGCCTGCGGGGCGGGGCCCGCGGTGCGCGTGCCGGCCGGGCGTTCGATCAGCGGCGCGAGCGCCGGCGCCATCGACTTCAGCAACTGCACGGCCATCGCGCTCGTGAAGTCGTAGCGTGCCGCATACGGCTCGTGCGCCGTGGCGGTCAGGACCCCGAAGAACCGGTCGCCGAGCACGAACACGAAGGTGCCGCTGCGGTTCACCTTGCGCGACTCGATCAGCCGCGCGCCGCGCGCATAGACGTTGAAGCGCTGGTCGCCCGTCCCCGTCTTGCCGTACACGTCGAGCGTCTTGCCGTCGGGCAGCGTGAAGCCGCCCGCGAGGCGGCGCGCGGTGCCGTTGAGCACGACGTCGCGCAGCAGCGTGTGCGCCACGTTGACGATCTCCGGCGACAGCATCGGCTGCGGCCGGGCGACCGCGCGCTCGAAGTGCGTTTCGTACGGCGTGCCCTTCGCGAAGTCGAGCCGCGTGATCGTCTCGGTCGGCGCCTTCTGGCCGCCGTTCGCGATCAGGCCGATCAGTTTCGCGAGTGCGTCGGGCTGGTCGCCCGATGCGCCGATCGCGGCCGCGTACGACGGCGTGACTTCCGCGAACGGGTAGCCGAGCGCGCGCCACGACTTCGTGATTTCCGCGTACGCGCGCAGCTCGACCATGCGACGGATGCGACGGTCCTGGGTCGCGTGGTAGCGCGTCTTGTACAGCCACGAGTACGTGTAGAAACGCGCGTCGCGGCTCTCGCGCTGGACATCGGCGAGCGACGCTGCCGGGTGCGCGCGCAGGTAGTTGAGCGTCCACAGCGCGAGCGGATGCACGCTCGCGATATAGCCGCGATCGTTGAGGTTGAAGCGGTCGATCGCGTACTTCGCGTAGAGCCGGGCGAGATCGTCGTCGGACAGCGTCGCGGCGGGCGTGCCCTTCAGTTGCACGCGCATCTGCGCATCGAACCACGCGAGCGATTCGTTCGGTGCGACGCTGCGCAGCACCGTCGCGATCTTCGGCGGCGATTTGCGCACGTCCTTCAGCATCAGCGCGAGCGCGTCGTCGGGCGCCTTGCCCGCATAGCGCGTGTAGTAGCGCTTCACGTAGACCTGGCTTTCGCCGTCGACGAACTGCTGCAGGTAATGCCGGCGCTGCTCCGGATCGCCGAGCCACGATGACGACGGGCCGGCCGCCTGCAGCGTCTCGTAGTGGACGATGTCGCGCATCAGCCGCACGAACACGAGGTTGACCGAATGCTCGAACGCCGTGTGCAGCGTCAGGATGCGGCCGTTGTCCGACTTCTCGAAGTTCGAGAACACCTGTGCGCCGCCGCCCGTGTAGAACACGTCCGGGCTCGCCGAATACTTGCGCTCGACGGCCGCGTCGAGCATCGCCTGCAGCGAGCGGTCGCGCGTATGCGACAGGTAGTCGAGCGCCCAGTGCGACAGCCCGTCGATCGGATCGGGCTTCACGCGCGCCAGTTCCGCGTTCGACAGGTTTGCGTAGCGCGCATGCAGGTCGGACACGATCTGCAGGTACGTGATCAGCGTGCGCAGCTTCGCGGTCGAGCCGAGGTTGATGCGGCCGCCGCGATTCACGTCGAACGGCTCGTTCACGCTGTCGGTCTGCACGCGCAGCAGGTTCGCGCCGTTGCGGTGTTCGTACAGCGTGAAGCTGTACGTGAGGTGCGACGGGTCGTCCTTCGGCGCGAGCATCTCGAAACCGTACAGGCCGGCCTTCTGCGCCCCGTCGCGCGTCGACGCCTGGGCGAGCCGTTCGGCGACCGCCTGCTGCACGCCGTTGTCGAGCGTGCTGGTTGCCTGCAGGTCGAACTGGTCGAGCTGGTACAGGTCGCTGATGCCGAGCGCCGACAGCAGCGACGCGCGCGCGGACGTCACGGCCTTGCGCGACACGAACGACTGCACGTGCGCGGCGGCCGGCGGCGCGCTGCGTTCGATCTGCGCGGCAAGCGCGGCGTCGCGCAGCGCGGGCGAGATCACGCCGCCGTTCGACAGCAGCCGCAGGTAGCTGTCGGTCAGCTTCTGCAGCGCCGGGTAGCCGCGGTTGAGGAAGTACGATGGCGCGCGCTGCGCGATGATCAGCGACAGCACCTCGCGGAACGTCTTGCCTTGCTCGTCGACGTTGTCGCCGGTCGTCGGCGCGGACAGGATCCGGTTAACGTCGTTGAAGTCGCGGCCGTACCACGCGGCGAGACCGTCGCCGATGCCGGTGATTTCGCCGATATGCGGCCGTGCGGCGAGCGGCACCGAGTTCAGGTAGCGCACGACGATGGTGCGGCGTGCGAGCATCGTCTGCGGGCCGTTCAGGTACGCGCGCACCGACGCGGACGCGATCTGCCGCAGCTTCTCGGGCGGCGTCGCGGTGCGGCCCTCGGGCGAATGGCGGAACTTCTCGATCTGCGTCGCGAGCGTGCTGCCGCCCGGGCGCGCCTGATGGCGGTTGACCACGTGCAGCGCCTGGTCGGCGACCGCGCGGCCGAAGCGCCCCCAGTCGATCGCCGGGTTGCGGTTCGGTTCGTTCGCATCGAGCAGGTAGCGATCCTCGATGAACAGCAGCGAATCGGCCACCACGCGCGGCACCAGGTCGAAGTCGGCGTAGACGCGCTGCGGGAACACGGTCGCGAACAGCGGCGCGCCGGTCGAATCGAACAGCATCAGGCCCGCCTGGTCCTTTTCTTCAAACGGGAGGAACAATCCGCGCTCGCCGAGCGACAGCATTCGCTGCGAATCGCGCGCCTGCTTGCTGACGACGAAGCCGCGCGCGAGCAGCCGCTCCTGGAACGCCGGAATCATCGCGTAGCCGAGGCGCTGGTCGTAGGGGCCGTTCGCGGGGAAGCGGATGTGATCGCTCGGGCCCGTCTCGACCGTGTAGCCGACATCGCGGGTGAGCTCGGACAGGTAGTGCGCCTGCAGCCGCGACGTTTCGATCTCGCTCTGCACGAGTCGCGCAACGATCGCCACGGCGATCAGCAGCGCGGCCAGCAAAGACCACTTGACCCACGTCCAGACCGATGCGGGACCGGTCACGCGCGGCAGGATACGATTCAGCGGCCGATTCATGGCGGCGTCTCCCTGAAGGCGCGGGCTCCGGCCGCACCCCATTAAGGATTAGTGTAGTCCTCCGCAGCGGGCTGCCAAGGGCGTTCACTACCGAGATGCGTCGGCGCAACGCGCATGCCTGCGACGCGCTGTCACCCAAGTTGCGTTGTGCTGGTGCATGCCGTCGACGCGTAACGTTTGCGCGTTTCGTGCCGGGGGCGTCGTATGGCGGGGTGGGTCGGCGGGCAGGCTCGGACACCCAGGCAGGCAGGGGCGATGCACCGGTTTCGTGCGGTGCGGCCGAGCGACAATTGGGATCGGAACCCGACCGAAAAATTGTGTCCGGCGCACGGCGATGCTGAGGGTTTCCGTGATGGTCGCGTGTGTCGGTCACGGGTACGATCATTGGATCTGCGGCGCATTTCCGCGTTTGCCGGGAGTCCCATGGCGATCCACCCCGTCGCGCTCGTTTGCACGGCCATTCTCGGGCTGCTGCTGTTCGGGCTCGGGTTCGTCGTGTCCGTCACGCGCTTCCGGTGCACGACCGGTTCCGGGTGCGCGCCCGATCCCGCGAACGGGTTGCACAAGATCGTGCGCGCGCACGGCAACACGGCCGAATACGCGCCGTTTCTCGCGGTGCTGTTTCTCTATTTCGGTACACACGATCCATCGCGCGCGATCCTGGCGCTGATCGTCGCGGCGACCGCGTGCCGCTGCCTGCTCGTGATCGGCCTGCTTGCCTGGCCGACGATGGCCGACCCGAATCCCGCGCGTTTCGTCGGCGCGCTCGGCACGTATCTGTGCGGCGCCGTGCTGTGTCTCGCTCTGTTCGTCTGAATGGCGGCGCCGGCGGCATACGGCACGAACCCTGATCCGGGAGGCGGCTGAGGCGCGCGGTGATATGCTCGCGGGACGCCCGCGATCGACGGGCAGATTCCGACTGCCTGCGCGCTGCCGCGTTGCACGGCATTTCCGAGGGAAGAACCGACAACATGAGCCGCAAATTCATTCTGAAGGGCGACACGACCGACCACGGCGGTGTCGTGCTCGAAGGGATCGCCAATTCGTCGTTCGACGGACGCGAACTCGCCTATCTCGGCGCAGCGGTGTTCTGCGCCGCCTGCAAGTCGCCGGGCGTGATCGTGTCCGACGGCGGCGAGCGGACGATGACCGTGATGGGCAAGGTCGTCGCGCTCGAACACGACCTGTGCCAGTGCCTGTGCACGCCGCAGCCGAAGCTGATCGCGTCGCAGGCCACCGGGACGATCACCGGGTGAAACCGGCCGCGCGGAGGCGGCGGTTGCCATCCGCGCGGCATCGACACCCGGCCGCGGGCCGTCAGACGCTGCCTTCGGTTTCGATCACGAGGATGCGTGCTTCGCCGAGCGGATGCGCGACGTGCTCGGTGCCGGCCGATGCGTGGAACACGTCACCCGTTTCGAGCACCGTCGCGTGCTCGGCGCCTGCTTCTCGGTAGCGCATCTCGACGCGACCGTCGAGCACCGCGAACACTTCCTCGCCGTCGTTGACGTGCCACCGATACGGCTGGTCGGTCCAGTGCAGGCGGACCGTGATGCCGTTCAGGTTCGCGATGTCGAGCGCGCCCCATGCGCGGTCCGCGGTGAACGCGGCGCTGCGGACGATGTTCATCGATGGGTTCTCCGGCGCGAATGCGCGTCGTTCTCGTCTTCCAGTCTTCGAGCTTTCAAGTCGATTTTCCGGCACCGGCGTTCAGCGCGACCTCGCGCGCAGCGCCTGTTCGATCGTCGCCTTGCGCGTCGCGAAACCTGCCGCCGAGCGTTCGGTGACGCGCTTCACGACCGCTGCCGGTGCGGTGTCGGGCGAACCGGCGTCGAACGGCGGTGCCGGCGCGTATTCGAGTTGCAGCTGGATCGCCTGCGCTTTTTCCTCGCTGGCCAGCTCCGCGGCGATCGTCAAGGCGAAGTCGATGCCGGCCGTGACGCCGCCGCCCGTGATCAGGTTGCCGTCGCGCACCACGCGCTCGCGCACCGGCACCGCGCCGAGCGGCTCGAGCAGCGAGTGGAACGCCCAGTGCGTCGTCGCGCGCCGCCCGCGCAGCAGGCCGGCCACGCCCAGCAGCAGCGCACCCGTGCATACCGACGTCACGTAGCGCGCGGCGGCCGCGCGCTGCTGCACGAACGCGATCGTTTCGGCATCGAGCAACAGCGCGTTGATCCCGATCCCGCCCGGAATGCAGATCACGTCGAGCGGCGGACAGTCGTCGAACGTGCAGGTCGGCGCGAGCGCGAGTCCGCTGCTCGATGCGACGGAGTCGCGCGACTTCCCGACCAGATGAACGGTGGCGTCGGGCAGCGACGCGAGCACGTCGTGCGGGCCGGTGAGATCGAGTTGCTGGACGCCTGGAAACACGAGAAAGCCGATATGCAGGGTCATGCGAAGACTCCGATTGGATGGGGGCGGGCCGTAGCCGGTACGGGATGGACAGGTCGATTCTAGGCGCGTAGTGTTTGGCGAAATTGCCATATCACCCACGTTTTCAGCCAATCATCATGCCTGCCGCCCCGCGTTCGATCCTGATCCTCGCGTTCCCTCGTGCCCAGCTGCTCGACGTGTCGGGGCCGCTGCAGGTGTTTGCGTCCGTCAACGAGCTGGCGCAGGAGCGCGGCCAGCCGGCGCCGTATGCGCCGCGCGTCATCGCGGCCGAGGCAGGGCCCGTCGAGACATCGTCGGGCCTGGTCGTGATGGCGGAATCGCTGCGCTCGGCGGCGCGCCATCCGGACACGCTGATCGTCGCCGGCGGCAAGGGCGTGCATGCGGCATCGAAGGATGCGCGGCTGGTGCGCTGGGTGCAACAGCAGGCGGCGCGCACACGGCGCGTGGCATCGGTCTGCACCGGCGCGTTCCTGCTCGCCGAGGCCGGCTTGCTCGACGGGCGGCGCGCGGTCACGCACTGGGCGCGCTGCGAAGAATTCGCGGCACGCTATCCGAATGTGCGCGTCGAATCCGATCCGATCTTCATCCGCGAAGGCGCGTTGTGGACGTCGGCCGGCGTGACGGCCGGCATCGATCTCGCGCTCGCGTTGGTCGAGGAGGATCTCGGGCGCGCGACCGCCCTCGACGTCGCGCGCGAACTCGTCGTGTTCCTGAAGCGTCCGGGCGGGCAGGCCCAGTTCAGCACGATGCTGTCGATGCAGCGCACCGACGACCGGTTCGGCGAACTGCACGCGTGGATGGCCGAGCACCTGGCGGCCGACCTGTCGGTGCCCGCGCTGGCCGAGCGCGTGCGCATGAGCGAGCGCAGCTTCGTGCGCCACTACCGCGCCGGAACCGGCCGCACGCCCGCGCGCGCAGTCGAGCAGATCCGAGTCGAAGCCGCGCAACGCCTGCTCGGTGAAACGGCATGGCCCGTCAAGCGGATCGCCGCGCGGTGCGGCTTCGGCTCGGAGGAGACGCTGCGCCGCTGTTTCGTACGCGTGCTGGGCGTATCGCCGCAGGGGTATCGCGAGCGATTCGTGCGGTAACGCGCGGCGTGCGACCGGCGGGGCCGGAACGATTGCCGCGTGGGACTGAACGGAAATCGATCGCTTTCCAGTACGAAACGCCGGAACTATTCAGGATCGGAGAACAATGGGTGGGGACTTGTGCCGCGCCCGTCGTGCGCTCTATTCTGTTCCGTTGGCGATTCGAAGGGGGAGCAGCATGGACCGAATCCAGGCAATGGAAGTTTTTACCCGCGTGGTCGACGCGAACAGCTTCACGCGCGCGGCCGACACGCTCGCGATGCCGCGCGCGTCGGTGACGACCATCATCCAGAATCTCGAGGCGCTGCTCGGCGTGCGCCTGATGCACCGTACGACGCGCCGGCTGTCGCTGACGCCGGAAGGTGCGGCGTACTACGAGCATTGCATGAAGATCATCTCGGAGATCGCGGAGGCCGACGCGAGTTTCCAGACCGGCAACCGCAAGCCGAGCGGCGTATTGCGCGTTCACATGCCGAGTTCGCTCGGGCGGCGCATCGTGCTGCCGTCGCTGTCGATTTTCCGGCAGCGCTACCCGGACATCACGCTCGAACTGGGGCTCTCCGACCGCTACGTGGATCCGGTCGAGGAGGGGATCGACTGCATGATCCGGGTCGGGCCGCTCGAGGATTCGTCGATGGTCGCGCGGCGGATCGGGATGCTGAAGCGCGTGACTTGCGCGTCGCCCGACTACCTCGCGCGTCACGGCGAGCCGCACGAGATTGCCGATCTCGCCGACCACCACGCGGTGAATTTTCGGTCGAGCCACGGCGCGCGGGCAATTCCGTGGGTGTTCATGATCGACGGCAAGCCGTTCGAGGTGCGGATGAACGGGAGCGTCACGGTCAACGATTCGGATGCCTATGTGACGTGCGGGCTCGAAGGGTTCGGGATGATCCAGCCGACGCTCTTCATGGTGCTGCCGCACCTGCTCGACGGTTCGCTGGTCGAGGTGCTGCCGGACTGCAATCCGAAGCCGAAGCCGATTTCGATCGTGTATCCGCATAATCGGCATTTGTCGCAGAAGGTGCGCGTGTTCGCGGACTGGATCGCGGAGGTGTTCGAGTCGACGCCGTCGCTGGAAGGTGGGGAGAACTGGCGCGGGCGGGTGGGGGGCAACGCGCCGGAGGTGCGGCGCGGGGCAGTGGCGGCGTAGCGCACGGCCGGCCGACCGTCGATTCGGCCGCTTCCGCCGCAGCGTATCGGGGCGCTGCTCGACATTGCATCACGTGCTTGCCCGTCGCGGGTCAGTCGACATGGTTCTACCGGTTTGCGATGCCCGTCGGTACGATGTTTATTTGATTGCTCACGACGGCATGCCCGTATTAAAAGCGCACGAAGGTTCGACTGAAAATCTCCAGTCGGCGATGTTTTTTTCCGGATCCGCAGTTTGAATGATCTGGAATATGCCGGCTCTCAACGTATTGCGGAAGTGTCGAATACCGTGTCGTTACAGGTATTCGATCTGTGGTCGTCGGCGGTGACTCGGAATTCGGGAATATGATTAGACAAAATCAGCCGAACGAGGAGCCTGAGAAAGCATGGCCGACGTGGAACGGATTCATCATATTCTCGATTACTGGCACAAGATCGAATTCTTCATTCCTTTCGATTTGAAGCAGGTATTCGATCATGCCGACGACGATTCGCTTAAATGGATCGAACCGGCCGATCTCGCACCAGGTGCGGCGTCGTTGTGGGCAGTCGGGGCAATCCCGGAAGAGCGCGAATTGACGGGATTCCGGCTGTATCTCGGTGTATTCGACATGCAAGCCATCGTCGACTTCGCCAATACGCTTTCGCCGGAAGGGGCGTGCATTGCGCCGGAGGAAGAGGAGCGGACTGCACTCGACGGTCGTTCATGCATGGCACGGATAACGTTGGACGCTGCCGGCGAACCTGCTTTCGATCCATTGTCCGTATCAACTGCGCCGTGGGCGATCGGCACAGCCCGGAGCGACGGCCTCGAGATGCTCGGTTCGGCTTCCTTCGACCGTGCTCGGCGGAGCTTATCGGACCAATTGTTCAATTTCGAGACCGAACGGCGCCGCCGGAGACGCGCTGGCCTGAAACCGGACGAGCCGTCTATTCCGCTCACGGGAGACGAAATCCTGCAATTGCGCGATCTGCTGGCGGCGTGGAGCAACTGGGAATCGCAGACGGGCTCCACGGTGGCGCTTCTGGAAATCGTGACGCGCGAGAAGAAGCCGCGCACCAAGCCATCGAACGGCGGAGCGGAAGTCGCAAGGGACGATGCTGGTGCGCTGGATCGGGCGGCGCCGGCGGACGATGACGAAGGTGGCGACGAGGCCCAGGATGATGCGCCCACGGTCGACATCCTGAACAGTTTCTATATCGAGGATATCGAGCGCTGCATGGCGTCGGTCGATGCCGGCGACGTGCCGGCGGCGCTCCGCGCGTATCTGACGCCGGGCGACCCCGCGCGGCGAGTCGATCTTTATACCGATGCCGGTCGTGCGGCGATCATCGATACGTTACGTCCGGAAAAAACGAACGCCGGGCGCTGGCCTGCCGATGCGTCGCAAAAAATGAGTTTGATGCAGCAGTTTGCGATCAACACGGCGTTCGACCACTTGAAGGAAGACGGCGTGTTTTCCGTCAACGGACCACCGGGAACCGGGAAAACGACCCTGCTTCGCGACATGATTTGCGAGAACGTAGTGCGACGCGCGAGTCGACTGGCGAAGTTGGCGCGCGCGGCGGACGCATTGGCGGACATGAGCACGGGAATCCGCTTCATGGACGGCGATGTGGCGCGAATTCGCACGCTGCGCGCCGATCTCACGGGGTTCGAGATGGTAGTGGCCTCGTCGAACAACGCGGCGGTCGAGAATATCTCGAACGATCTGCCCAAGCAGAAGCAACTCGGTGCCGAGTGGAGCGGGGTGCGCTATTTGCAGCCGATCGCGCACAAGATTGCGGCGCAGGTGGGTGACCGCAAAATGACGCGGCTTGACGCCGACGATGTGCCCTGGGGGCTCGTGTCATGTGCGTTGGGCAACGGCGACAATCGATGGCGTTTCAAGGAGCGTTTCTTTATCGATTCCCGGCCGTTGGGCGAGCGTGGCGGGCCGAGCGACCCCCAGGCGTTCTGGGCGTGGCGTGACCGCTACTCGGGCCCGACCTTCCAGTCCGCGAGGGCGTCCTTTCTCGAAGCGGAATCCGCCTACCAGGCGGCGCTCTCCGACCGGGTGGCATTTAGAGCGTTGCATTCGGCGTGGGGCCACGTAACCGAGGCGCAGTTTGCGCAGCCAGCAGCGGACGCGTTGCGACAGGCGGAGCAGCATGGTCGCGACGCAAGCGCTGAACTTGCGGCGTGCGACGGCAGGACGGCGGCAGCCGATGCCGCGCTCGCGGAATTGCAGGAGGAAGAGCGATTGCTCGATCGCGCCCGCCCCGGATTCTTTTCCCGTTTTTTTCGGACGGAGGGGGCGCGACGGCACATGGAACAGGTGGCGACGAATGCGCGTGCACAGATCGACGCACGCCGTACCGCCGTGCAATGTCGTTTGGATGCCGCATCCGCGCGCAACGCGTTGGACAATGCGCAGTCGCAAGCGAAACGGGCGAGTGCGGAGTTGATCAATGCCCGTCGCGTGTGGGCGGAAAAGCACGCATTGCTTGCCGATGGGTGCCGCCGATTCGGTAAGGCCAGCTTGCCGGTCGGTTCCGACCAGCTCGAATCGGACGAAGTGCAGCGGAACGGCTTCGGGCACGACGACGAATTTGCGCGACTGCGGTCCGGTCTTTTCGTCGCGGGGCTTGCGCTGCACGAGGCCTGGCTCGCAGAAGTGTCGAGGAAAGGGGGCGGCTTCGGCGGCAATCTGGTGGCGATTCAGAAACTGCTTGCCGGGACCCGTCTGGAGGATCCTGCGGAAGCCGAATTCATATGGCAGAGCCTGTTCATGGTGGTGCCGGTTGTGTCGTCGACGTTCGCGTCGTTTGCTCGACAGTTTCGCGGCATGGGGCCGCGGTCGATCGGCTGGCTATTCATCGACGAGGCCGGTCAAGCCGTGCCGCAAGCTGCCGTAGGAGCGTTGTGGCGAGCGCGACGCGCGGTGGTCGTCGGCGATCCGTTGCAGATCGAACCGGTGTTCACGGTGCCGACTCGATTGATCAATGCATTGGCGGACCTGTCGCCGCACACGTCCGATGGACGATGCTCGCCCGCTAGGGTATCGGTGCAACGGCTGGCCGACGAGGCGAATCCCTTCGGTACGTACGTGCCGGTAGAAGGCGATGATCCATTGTGGATCGGGAGCCCGCTTCGTGTGCATCGCCGCTGCTGCGACAAGATGTTTACGATCGCGAACCGGATCGCGTATCGGGACAAGATGGTCTACGGGCTTAAGTCCCGCGCCCCTTCCGGAGATCCGCTCGAAAGACTGGGGGCGAGCGCGTGGATCGATGTGCGCGGCCGCACGTCGGACCGGCAGGTCGTGCCGGCGCAAATCGAAGTGATTGCGGCGCTGGTGATTCGTCTGTATGCGGACTCCGGCGCTTTGCCACCGTTGTACGTGATCGCCCCCTTCAAGGCGATCAGGAAGGCGCTGTCGGACCGCTTGCAGGCAATCCAATGGGTGGCCGACACGGGGCGGCGAGGGCCCTCGAGCAAGGTATGGAGACAGTGGTGCTCGCAACGTATCGGCACCGTACATACGTTTCAGGGAAAGGAGGAAAGCGTCGTGGTGTTCGTTCTCGGGGCGGACCACGAAAGTGCCGCGTCCGCGAACTGGGCAGCATCCAAGCCGAACCTGTTGAACGTGGCGGTGACCCGTGCAAGGCATCGCCTGTTCGTTGTCGGCGACGCGTCGCTCTGGGGCGGTTTGAAGTACTTCAGCGAAGCGCGATTCCAGCTCGGGGAAGCGAGTTCGGCAGACGCGTGGCTGGCGAGACTGGACGAGGCGCCGCACGGTCATCCGGCGTGACAGTGATTGCAGGTAAAGGCCGGGCTGTGCCCGGCCCGACACCGCGGGCCGCCAGGACATGGTGTTCGGAAGATACAAATGAAAAAGCCGCTGTTCCTTTCGAAACAGCGGCTCTCGCATTTGGTGGCGAATCAGGGATTCGAACCCCGGACCTGCGGATTATGATTCCGTCGCTCTAACCGACTGAGCTAATTCGCCGAAGACTTGAATTATGTCGATCGGGCGGTCCGCTGTCAATACCTTTTTCCATCTTTCCCGAAAAAAGTTGCCGGCGGCCCGTGCCGACCTTCATTGCGGGCGGGAGCCGGTCCCTGGAAGGAGACCTTCCGCCGACCGTCCCCGCTGCGCCCCCGCCATCAATCCTGCGCGTAGATGTTCGAGTCCTTCGTCTCCTTGACGAACAGCAGGCCGATCACGAACGTGGCCAGCGCGATCACGATCGGATACCAGAGGCCCGAGTAGATGTTGCCCTTCGCCGCGACGATCGCGAACGCGGTGGCCGGCAGGAAGCCGCCGAACCAGCCGTTGCCGATGTGATAGGGCAGCGACATCGACGTGTAGCGGATCCGCGTCGGGAACATCTCGACCAGCATTGCCGCGATCGGGCCGTAGACCATCGTCACGTAGATCACGAGGATCGTCAGGATCACGATCGTCATCGGCCAGTTGAGCTGCGCCGGGTCTGCCTTCGCCGGGTAGCCGGCCGATTTCAGCGTCGCCGCGAGCGTCTTGTCGAACGCCGCGCCCTGCGCCTTCGCGTCGGCCGCCTTGCCTTCATAGGCGGGGATCACCGTGTCGCCGACCTTGATCTGGGCCGTCGCGCCAGCCGGTGCCGCGACGTTCTCGTAGTTCAGGCCGGCCTTCGCGAGCGCGCTCTTGGCGACGTCGCACGAGTTCGTGAACTTCGACGTGCCCACCGGGTTGAACTGGAACGAGCAGGCGGCCGGATCGGCGATGACCGTGATCGGCGCCTTCTGCGTCGCGACCTCGAGCTGCGGGTTCGCGTAGTGCGTGAGCGCCTTGAACAGCGGGAAGTAGGTCAGTGCCGCGATCAGGCAGCCCGCGAGGATGATCGGCTTGCGGCCGATCTTGTCCGACAGCGAACCGAAGAACAGGAAGAACGGCGTGCCGATCAGGAGCGCGATCGCGATCAGGATGTTCGCACTCGCACCGTCCACCTTCAGCGTCTGCGTGAGGAAGAACAGCGCGTAGAACTGGCCCGTGTACCACACGACGGCCTGGCCGGCGGTCAGGCCGACGAGCGCGAGGATCACGATCTTCAGGTTCTTCCACTGGCCGAACGCTTCGGTCAGCGGCGCCTTCGACGTCTTGCCCTCCGCCTTGATGCGCAGGAACACCGGCGATTCGTTCAGCTGCATCCGGATCCATACCGACACCGCGAGCAGCAGGATCGACGCGACGAACGGCACGCGCCAGCCCCAGCTGCCGAACGCTTCCTCGCCGATGAACGTGCGCACGCCGAGGATCACGAGCAGCGACAGGAACAGGCCGAGCGTGGCGGTCGTCTGGATCCACGCGGTGTAGAAGCCGCGACGGTTGGCCGGCGCGTGCTCGGCGACGTAGGTCGCCGCGCCACCGTACTCGCCGCCGAGCGCGAGGCCCTGCAACAGCCGCATCGCGATGAAGATCACGGGGGCGGCGATGCCGATCGACGCGTAGCCGGGCAGGAAGCCGACCACGAACGTCGAGACGCCCATGATCACGATCGTCACGAGGAACGTGTGCTTGCGGCCGACGAGGTCGCCGAGGCGGCCGAACACGATCGCGCCGAACGGCCGCACCGCGAAGCCGGCCGCGAAGCCGAGCAGCGTGAAGATGAAGGCGGCGGTCGGATTGACGCCGGAAAAGAAACTCTTGCTGATGTAGGCCGCGAGCGAGCCGGCCAGGTAAAAGTCGTACCACTCAAACACGGTGCCGAGCGACGACGCGAAGATCACTTTCTTCTCTTCGCCCGTCATCGGCGAGTGGGAAATTTGCCCGCCTAACGTTGCCATGAGTCGTCTCCAAGTCCCTTGATATAGATGTGCGGCCGCCTTGGGTGGACGGGCCTGTCGAGGATTATTGGTACGGAAACTTACGGCCGACTGACTCGCGCGTGCAAAACGACTGCAGGTTAACCCGCGCCGAATCGGTGGTTTCGTGCGCTCATCGTGCTGCAAAGTGCTTTTATTTTCTGTTAAATCGTAGATTTTGACTCAATCGCGGCGTGCTGTGG
Organism: Burkholderia sp. AU31624; assembly: GCF_020420065.1. Taxonomy (NCBI): domain Bacteria; kingdom Pseudomonadati; phylum Pseudomonadota; class Betaproteobacteria; order Burkholderiales; family Burkholderiaceae; genus Burkholderia; species Burkholderia sp. AU31624. The sequence continues at coordinate 441,148 of NZ_JAIZRT010000003.1, read as the reverse complement.
CGGCGCCCATCAGGGTTAATCCGGGGCAGTTTCGGCCAGCGGCAGGCTGACGCGCACGAGTGTGCCGGCGAGGCGCGGTGCGTGCTGGTAGACGTGATCGTCGAGCGTCAGCGTGCCGCCGTGCTGCGTGGCGATCTCGCGCACGATCGCGAGCCCGAGGCCGCTGCCGTCGCCTTCGCGGCCGAGGATCCGGTAGAAGCGCTCGACGACGCGCTCGCGTTCGGCGGCCGGGATGCCCGGCCCCGTGTCCTCGACTTCGAGATGCACGAGCCGCGCCGCGGGTTCGGCGCGCACGCGCACCGTGATGCGGCCGCCGTCCGGCGTGTAGCGGATTGCGTTGTCGATCAGGTTGCCGAGCATCTCGCGCAGCATCACCGGATTGCCGTCGACGTCGAGCGGCCCGTCGTCCGGCGGGTCCGGCGGGCCTTCGTAGCCGAGATCCATCCGTTTCGCGAGCGCGGCCTGCACCCAGTCGCGCACCGCGCGCCGCGCGAGCGTGGCGATCTCGACCGGCTCGAACGTCAGCCCGCTCGCGCGGTTTTCGGCGCGCGCCAGCGCAAGCAGCTGCGTGACGAGCCGCGCGGCCTGCTCGGAGCTCGTCGCGATCTGCTCGAGCGAGCGCTGCACGTCGGGCGGGACGGGGTGGCGCAGCGCGAATTCGGCCTGCGTGCGCAGGCCCGCGAGCGGTGTCTTCATCTGATGGGCGGCGTCGGCGATGAAGCGCTTCTGCAGCGCCATGTTCTGTTCGAGGCGGGCGAGCAGGTCGTTGAACGACGTGACGAGCGGCTCGATCTCGGGCGGCGCGCGCTGCGCCTCGACGGGCGACAGGTCGTCGGGCCGCCGCGCGCGGATGTGCGCCTGCAGCGCGTTGAGCGGCGCGAGCCCGCGCGACAGCCCGAACCAGACCAGCAGGATCGCGAGCGGCAGGATCACGAACTGCGGCAGGATCACGCCCTTGATGATGTCGTTCGCGAGCGCGTTGCGCTTGTCCAGCGTTTCGCCGACCTGCACGAGCACGGGCTGCGGGCTGCCCGCTTGCGGCAGCGCGACCGTCGTATACGCGACGCGCACGTCGTTGCCGCGCAGCAGGTCGTCGCGGAACATGACGACGCCTGGCGGCGGGCGGTCCTCGTCGCGCGGCAGCGGCATGTCGGCTTCGCCCGCGACCAGCTCGCCGCGTGTGCCGAGCACCTGGAAGTACACGCTGTCGACGTTGTCCGCGCGCAGGAAGTCGCGGGTCTGCTCCGGCAGCGTCAGCTCGGCGACACCGTTCACCGGATGGATCTGCCGCGCGAGCACATAGGCGTTGGTCTCGAGCGCGCGGTCGAACGGGCCGTTCGCGATCGTCTTCGCGACCAGATAGGTGACGGCGATGCTCATCGGCCACAGCAGCAGCAGCGGCGCGAGCATCCAGTCGAGGATTTCGCCGAACAGCGAGCGCGGGCGCGGCGCCTCGGGCGCATCGGTTTCGTCGGGCGGCGCGAACGGGTTCTCGTAGCGCGCGTCGCGCGCCTCGTCGGCGGCCGACGACGGCGCGCCGGTCGGATGGCGGGGATGGGCCGGCGTGGCCATCGCGGCGACGCCCGGATTCAGCGCAACGGCGTGCCGGCCACCGCGGGCTGGGGCGCTGCCGTGTCGGCCGGCGCGGCGGGCGCGACCTTCTCGAGGCAATAGCCGAGGCCGCGCACGGTCGAGATCCGTACGCCGCTGGGTTCGATCTTCTTGCGCAGCCGGTGCACGTAGACTTCGATCGCGTTGTTGCTGACTTCCTCGCCCCATTCACAGAGATGGTCGACGAGCTGCTCCTTCGACACGAGCCGGCCGATCCGCTGCAGCAGCACCTCCAGCAGGCCGAGCTCGCGCGCGGAGAGGTCGAGCACGTGATCGTTCGCATACGCGATCCGGCCGACCTGGTCGAACGCCAGCGAGCCGTGGCGCACGACGGTCGGGCCGCCGCCCGCGCCGCGCCGGGTCAGCGCGCGCACGCGCGCCTCGAGTTCGTTGAGCGCGAACGGCTTGGCCATGTAGTCGTCGGCGCCGAGGTCGAGCCCCTTCACGCGCTCGTCGACGCTGTCGGCGGCCGTCAGGATCAGCACGGGGAGGTTGGAATTGCGGGCGCGCAGGCGCTTGAGCACGTCGAGCCCGGGCATTTTCGGGAGCCCGAGATCGAGGATCAGGAGGTCGAATGTCTGCATCGACAGCGCGGTATCGGCGTCGACACCGGTCTTCACGTGGTCGACCGCATAGCCCGATTGGCGGAGTGACCGGGTGAGGCCGTCCGCGAGTATGCTGTCGTCTTCCGCGATGAGAATTCGCATGGTGCTGACCGATGGCCGGCGGGGCGTTCGCGCCGGCCGGCTGTCTCCGAAGTTATTCGTGTACAACGCTCTGCATTGCGGGCTTGCACAAAACACTGTTTTTTTATACAGTGTCTGCATTCGTGGGCAGCGCTTGAAAGTGGGCGCGCCTCTAACAGACGCTGCTCATCATAGCAAAGGACGATTCATGGAAGATAGCAAGAAGGGCTCCGGGATGACCGCCGAGAAGAGCAAGGCGCTGGCCGCCGCGCTTGCCCAGATCGAAAAGCAGTTCGGCAAGGGCTCGATCATGCGCATGGGCGACGGCGAGGCGACCGAGAACATCCAGGTCGTGTCCACGGGCTCGCTCGGTCTCGATATCGCGCTCGGCGTCGGCGGCCTGCCGCGCGGCCGGGTGGTCGAGATCTACGGTCCGGAATCGTCCGGTAAAACCACGCTGACGCTGCAGGTCATCGCCGAACTGCAGAAGATCGGCGGTACGGCGGCGTTCATCGACGCCGAGCACGCGCTCGACGTTCAATATGCAGCGAAGCTCGGCGTGAACGTGCCGGAGCTGCTGATCTCGCAGCCGGACACCGGCGAGCAGGCGCTTGAAATCACCGACGCGCTGGTGCGCTCGGGCTCGATCGACATGATCGTCATCGACTCGGTCGCGGCGCTCGTGCCGAAGGCCGAAATCGAAGGCGAGATGGGCGATTCGCTGCCGGGTCTGCAGGCCCGCCTGATGTCGCAGGCGCTGCGCAAGCTGACCGGCACGATCAAGCGCACGAACTGCCTGGTGATCTTCATCAACCAGATCCGGATGAAGATCGGCGTGATGTTCGGCAACCCGGAAACCACGACGGGCGGCAACGCGCTGAAGTTCTACTCGTCGGTGCGTCTCGACATCCGCCGGATCGGCTCGATCAAGAAGAACGACGAGGTGATCGGCAACGAAACCCGCGTGAAGGTCGTCAAGAACAAGGTGTCGCCGCCGTTCCGCGAAGCGATCTTCGACATCCTGTATGGCGAAGGCATTTCGCGTCAGGGCGAGATCATCGATCTCGGCGTGCAGGCGAAGATCGTCGACAAGGCCGGCGCCTGGTACAGCTACAACGGCGAGAAGATCGGCCAGGGCAAGGACAACGCGCGTGAATTCCTGCGCGAGAATCCGGAAATCGCACGCGAGATCGAGAACCGCATTCGCGAATCGCTTGGCGTGGTCACCATGCCCGACGGTGTAGTCCAGGACGAAGCCGAGGCGATGGACGAAGAAGAGTGATGGTCGGGCGCCGAGGTCAGGCTGGCGAGCCGGAGGAGAGCGACGCGCCCGAAACGGCGGGTCGCTCCGGCCGGCGAACCGGATCCTCGGGCGCTGATCAGCGGGGCGCGGGCAGCGATGCCGCGAACCGCACCGCGACGAGGGCATCCGACGATGCCCTCGTTTCGTTTGAGATTGCCGTCCCGGACGATCCGTTCGACGACGATGAATCGTTCGACGCGCACGACCGCTCCCGCCGTCGTGTTTCCGGTGTCAGCTTCCCGGGTGATCGCGCAGCCGATGCATCGTCGCCGGCCAGGGAAGATGTCTATACGCGCAGCAGCCAGCATCCGCGCCGCACACGTCGCGCGCCGGGTGCTTCTTCCAGCACTTCATCGGGTGACGCTCCGGGCGCTACCGAGCGCAAGTCGTCGAAGCCTCAGCGATCGCTGAAGGGCCGCGCGCTCGGCTATCTGTCCCGCCGTGAATACAGTCGCACGGAACTCGCGCGCAAGCTCGCGCCCTACGTCGGCGAAGACGAATCCGTCGAACCCGTGCTCGATGCGCTGGAACAGGAAGGCTGGCTGTCCGATGCGCGCTTTGCCGAGAGTCTCGTGCATCGTCGCGCGTCGCGTGTCGGCGTCGCGCGCATCGTCAGCGAGCTGAAGCGTCATGCGGTGGGCGACACGCTCGTCGAAGAGGTGAATGCGCAGCTCCGCGAGACCGAATGGGCGCGTGCGCAGGCGGTCTGGCGCAAGAAATTCGGTGCACTGCCGCAAACGCCGGCCGAGCGTGCGAAGCAGGCGCGCTTTCTCGCCGCGCGCGGCTTCTCGAGTGCGACCATCGTGAAGTTGCTGAAGGTCGGCGACGATTTCCTGGTCGACGACTGATCGCACCGATCGCGCGCGTGGCGCGCGATTTTGCTGCAATGCAACCGCTTCCGGACAGGCGGGAATACCCGCCGTCGCGTCAAACTGTCTCAAATACCCAATATGCTAAAATCCTTGGGTTTTCCTCTTCGGCCTCAACCTCCAGCATGCCGCTATCCGAGCCCGTGCCCCGTCAGTTGCGACATCAACGCGCAATCCGAGCGGAAGCTTACGAGCGCGGCGACGGCTTGTGGGACATCGAAGCCTGCCTGACCGACCACAAGCCGCGCGATGTCGCGCTTGCGTCGGGCATCCGGCCCCAGGGCCTGCCGATCCACGAACTCTGGCTGCGCGTGACTATCGATCGTGACCTCAATGTCGTCGACGCCGAAGCGTCTTCGGAATGGGTTCCCTATCCCGGTCACTGTCAATCCGCCACTCCCGCCTATCGGGCCCTCATCGGGCTCAATCTCTTCCGCAATTTCCGCCGCAACGCGAACCGGCTGCTCGCCGGCGTCGCAGGCTGCTCCCATCTCACCGAACTGTGCGCCGTGCTGCCGACGGCAGCGATCCAGGCGTTCGCCGGTGACGTGTGGAACGTGCGCGAGGAGGGGGGCGAAGGGCCGGACCATGGCGGCGTGCACGACGAAGCGCCTTTCCAGCTCGGCCGCTGCCGGGCTTTGCGGTTCGACGGCGAGGTCGTGCGGCAGTACTACCCGCGCTGGTATGGCGCGAGCCGGCCGGACGTGCCCGGTGAAGGCAGCACGAAGGAATGAACGGAAATCATTCGAAGAAGCGTCTAAAGCGACTTTTCATCCAACTCTCAGACTGAAGGGAATCACGCATGAAGATTCACGAGTACCAGGGTAAGGAAATCCTGCGGAAATTCGGAGTCGCGGTACCGCGCGGCAAGCCGGCGTTCTCGGTTGACGAGGCCGTCAAGGTGGCAGAAGAGCTCGGCGGCCCGGTATGGGTCGTGAAGGCTCAGATTCACGCAGGTGGCCGTGGCAAGGGCGGCGGCGTGAAGGTGGCGAAGTCGATCGAGCAGGTCCGCGAATACGCGAACCAGATCCTCGGCATGCAGCTCGTCACGCACCAGACGGGCCCGGAAGGCCAGAAGGTCAACCGTCTGATGGTCGAAGAAGGCGCCGACATCAAGCAGGAACTGTATGTCAGCCTCGTCGTCGATCGCGTGACGCAAAAGATCGTGCTGATGGGTTCGAGCGAAGGCGGCATGGACATCGAAGAAGTTGCCGAAAAGCACCCGGAACTGATCCACAAGGTCATCGTGGAACCGTCGACGGGCCTGCTCGACGCGCAGGCCGACGACCTCGCCGCGAAGATCGGCGTGCCGGCTGCTTCGATCCCGCAAGCGCGCGCGATCCTGCAAGGCCTGTACAAGGCATTCTGGGAAACCGACGCATCGCTGGCCGAAATCAACCCGCTGAACGTTTCCAGCGACGGCAAGGTCATCGCCCTCGACGCGAAGTTCAACTTCGACTCGAACGCGCTGTTCCGCCACCCGGAAATCGTCGCGTACCGCGATCTGGACGAAGAAGATCCGGCTGAAATCGAAGCGTCGAAGTTCGACCTCGCGTACATCTCGCTCGACGGCAACATCGGCTGTCTCGTGAACGGCGCGGGCCTGGCAATGGCGACGATGGACACGATCAAGCTGTTCGGCGGTGAGCCGGCGAACTTCCTGGACGTCGGCGGTGGCGCGACCACCGAGAAGGTCACGGAAGCGTTCAAGCTGATGCTGAAGAACCCGGATCTGAAGGCAATCCTCGTGAACATCTTCGGCGGCATCATGCGCTGCGACGTGATCGCGGAAGGCGTGATCGCCGGTTCGAAGGCCGTGAACCTGAACGTGCCGCTCGTCGTGCGCATGAAGGGCACGAACGAGGACCTCGGCAAGAAGATGCTGGCCGATTCGGGCCTGCCGATCATCTCGGCGGACAGCATGGAAGAGGCTGCGCAGAAGGTCGTCGCGGCTGCCGCAGGCAAGTAACGCTATCGAATACGCATGGCGGCGCGGTTTGTACGCGACGCCCATCGAACAGAGGTCAAAATACATGTCGATTCTGATCAACAAGGACACGAAGGTCATCACGCAGGGTATTACCGGCAAAACCGGTCAGTTCCATACGCGCGCCTGCCGTGAATACGCAAACGGCCGCGAAGCATTCGTCGCGGGCGTGAACCCGAAGAAGGCCGGCGAAGATTTCGAAGGCATTCCGATCTACGCAAGCGTCAAGGAAGCGAAGGCGGAAACCGGCGCGACCGTGTCGGTCATCTACGTTCCGCCGGCAGGCGCAGCGGCTGCGATCTGGGAAGCGGTCGAAGCCGACCTGGATCTCGCGATCTGCATCACGGAAGGCATTCCCGTCCGTGACATGATCGAAGTGAAGGACCGCATGCGTCGCGAAGGCCGCAAGACGCTGCTGCTCGGGCCGAACTGCCCGGGCACGATCACGCCGGACGAACTGAAGATCGGCATCATGCCGGGTCACATCCACCGCAAGGGCCGCATCGGCGTCGTGTCGCGTTCGGGCACGCTGACGTATGAAGCGGTTGCCCAGCTGACGGCACTCGGCCTGGGCCAGTCGTCGGCAGTCGGTATCGGCGGCGACCCGATCAACGGTCTGAAGCACATCGACGTGATGAAGATGTTCAACGACGATCCGGATACGGACGCAGTCGTGATGATCGGCGAAATCGGTGGTCCGGACGAAGCCAATGCGGCAGAGTGGATCAAGGACAACATGAAGAAGCCGGTGGTCGGCTTCATCGCTGGCGTCACGGCGCCTCCGGGCAAGCGCATGGGCCACGCCGGCGCGCTGATCTCGGGCGGTGCGGATACGGCCGAAGCGAAGCTGGAAATCATGGAAGCGTGCGGCATCACCGTGACGCGCAACCCGTCGGAAATGGGCCGTCTGCTGAAGAAGGCGCTGTAATATTTCCCCTGGGTTCGTCCTGCAGAAAACGCCGGCTTTGCCGGCGTTTTTTGTTATGCTCGCGCAATGAATTCGTAAGCACCGGGCATGCATCGCGCATGTGCCGGCGATGAACCGGGCCGCCCGCGGGCGGCCGCCGTCCTGCCCTTCACGCCATGCTCGAATTCCTGACGTCGCTCCACTGGGGCGCCGTTCTCCAGATCGTCATCATCGATATCCTGCTCGGCGGCGACAACGCCGTCGTGATCGCGCTCGCGTGCCGTAACCTTCCCGCGAACCAGCGGTTGCGCGGCGTCGTCTGGGGCACCGCAGGGGCGATCCTGCTGCGTGTCGCGCTGATCACGTTCGCGGTCGCGCTGCTCGACGTGCCGTTCCTGAAGCTCGGCGGCGGGTTGCTGCTGCTGTGGATCGGCATCAAGCTGATGGCGCCGGCCGGCGACGCGCATGACGACATCAAGCCGGCCAGCCGGCTGTGGGACGCCGTGAAGACGATCGTGATCGCCGATGCGGTGATGAGCCTCGACAACGTGATCGCGATCGCGGGCGCGGCCGAACAGGCCGACCCGTCGCACCGGATCGCGCTCGTGATCTTCGGCCTCGTCGTCAGCGTGCCGATCATCGTGTGGGGCAGCACGCTGGTGCTGAAGCTGCTCGACCGTTTCCCGATCTTCGTGGCATTCGGCGCGGGGCTGCTCGGCTGGATCGCGGGCGGCCTGATCGTGAACGACCCGGTCGGCGACCGCTGGCCGGTGCTCGATACGCCGGAGGTCCTCTACGGTGCGAGCATCGCGGGCGCGCTGTTCGTGGTGGCGATCGGTTACACGCTCAGGAAGCGCCGCGACGTACCGCACGCGCACTGACATTGGCCGTCCGGCCGACTGCCGGATTCACGGCCTGCTGGCTACGATCGAGACGCCTGCCTTTACCGGCAGGCGTTTTTCGTTTCCGGAGCCTGCCATGTTCGAAGCCTTTTCCGTTTCCCTGTTCCGTCGCGTGGCCGCCGATCTGCGGCGCGCGAACCGGCCGTCGCCGCGCTGGCGGCCGGCCGGCTTCACGCTGATCGAACTGATGATCGTGCTGGCGATCGTCGGTGTGATCGCGGCCTATGCGATTCCCGCGTATCAGGATTACCTTGCGCGCTCGCGCGTCGGCGAAGGGCTCGCGCTTGCGTCGTCCGCGCGGCTCGCCGTCGCCGACAACGCCGCAAGCGGTGCGAGCCTCGACGGCGGCTACAGCCCGCCGGCCGGGACCCGCAACGTCGAATCGGTTGTGATCGACGGCGAGACCGGCCAGATCACGGTCGCGTTCACCACGCGCGTCGCCGCAGCCGGCACCAATACGCTGGTGCTCGTGCCGTCCGCGCCCGACAAGGCCGACGCGCCCACCGCACGCGTGCCGCTCAAAAAGGGCGCGATGCAGGCCGGCGCGATCGCGTGGGAGTGCTTCGCCGCCGGCAAGGCGTCGTCGTCGCTGCCGGCACCGGGGGCCGGGCCGCTGCCGGTCGATGCGGCGACGCTGCCCGCGAAATATGCGCCGGCGGAGTGTCGCGCCTAGCGCCGGAGGTGGAGCAGGGGCGGTGCGGGCAGCATGCCGGCCGCCTCGTCAGCCGGCCGGGGCGGCCACCCGGCGTCGGGTCGCGGCGCGAAGGCCCCGCACAGAGGGGGGAAAGTTTTGTATAGTGCGCCGGTTGCTGACATCCGGTTCGCTCATGCCTTCTACTTTTTCCCGTTCGTTGCCGCTCGTTGCGCTGGCTGTCGCCCTGATCGTGCCGTACGCGATCACGAATCACACGTATCCGATCCCGACCTTCTATTCCGAGTTTTCGGCGCTGGTGCTGTATCTGCTGGTGGGGGTGTCCGTCGTGCTGCTCGCGCGCACGGGCCGCCCGGCCGAGCCGTTTGCGGCGCCGGCCGCGTTCGTCGCGCCGCTTGGGTTCGCGGTGGTACTCATCGCGCAGGTCGCGCTGATCCCGCTCAAGGTGCCGTCGATGAACTGGCTGGCGGTCGGCTATCTCGCCGCCGCGCTGGTCGCGATGCAGGCCGGCTATGCGCTCGCGCGCGACGGGCTGGCAGAGGCCGTGTCGCGAATGATGGCCGGCGCGCTGCTCATCGGCGGCGTGTTCGCGGTCGGAACGCAGATCGTGCAGCTGTTCCACCTGGAGTCGGCGCTGTCGCCGTTCGTCGTGGTGTACAACGTCGCGGTCGATCGCCGTCCGTACGGCAACATGGCGCAGGCGAACCATCTGGCCAGCTACATCGCGTTCGCGCTCGCGGGCGCGCTGTATCTCGTGCAGACGCGCCGGCTTGCGGCATGGGCGTGGCTCGCGCTGTCGATCGTGCTGTCCGCCGGCCTAGCGCTGACGGTGTCGCGCGGGCCGTGGCTGCAGGTCGCGGTGATGGTCGTCGCGGGCTTCTGGATGGCCTGGCTCGAATCGCGCCGCGCGCCGGGCAATGCGCGTGCGTGGGCGATCCCGGTCGTGCTCGCGGTGGCGTTCATCGCGGTGAACGTCGCGGTGCGCTGGGCGAACGTCCATTACCACCTGGGTCTCGCGGAATCCGCGGCCGACCGGATGCGTGACGCGGGGCAGATCGCACCGCGCCTCGCGCTGTGGAAGTACGGGCTCGCGATGTTCCGCGAGCATCCGCTGCTCGGTGTCGGCTGGGGTGAATTCCCGTCGCACCAGTTCGCGCTCGTGCGCTCGCTCGGCGGCGTCGAGATCGCGAACAACTCGCACGACATCTTCATCGACCTGCTCGCGAAGTCCGGCCTCGTCGGCCTGGGCGTGCTCGTCGTCGCGCTCGTGACGTGGTTCGTGCGCGCGGTGCGCGCGCCGCAGTCGAGCATGCGCGTGTTCGGCTTCGCGCTGATCGGCATCCTGCTGATGCACGCGCTGGTCGAGTATCCGCAGCAGTACATGTTCTTCCTGTTGCCGGCCATGTTCGTGATCGGGCTGCTCGAGGTGAAGTCGCTGCGCATCCTGCCGGGGCGTGCGGCATTCGGGCTGTTCGCGGTGCTGTCGGTCGGCGGCGTGCTGGCGGCGGTGCCGGTGCTGCGCGACTACCAGCGCGCGGAAGTGCTGTATTACGGCAGCGATCCGGCAGCGCAGTACCGCGATGCGCCGTCGCTGCTGTTCGGCGCGTGGGGTGAATACGGTGCGGCCACGCTCCTCCCGATTTCGGCGGACGACCTGCCGGCCAAGCTCGCCGCCCATGAGCGCGCGATCGCGCTGCTGCCCGGCGAGACGGTGCTGCGCCGCTACGCGGCGCTGCAGGCGCTGGCCGGTCGCGAGGCCGACGCGCTCGACACCGTCGCACGCCTGCACGTGTTTGCGAAGGAGTTGAAGGACTGGCCGCAACAACTGGCCGCGCTGTACAAGCTGTGCGATCAGCAGCCGGCGCTGAAGCCGTTCAAGGCGGCGGTCGTCGCGAAATACGGCGAAGTTCCGGCCGATGCGGCCGACGACGAGGACGACGACGATTCGGATTGATGCGCGCAGCGCCTGCCGGAACGGGGAATTCCGGCATGTGCCGCGCCGCGACGGAGCGGCGGTGCGCGTCGGGCGTTAGCGCCCGGCGCGAACACGGCGATTCCGGCCGCGCATCGATTACCTCGCGGATTGCATGGATTCCGGCTGAAGGCCCGGCGATTCGCGTCAACCATTGTCAAATCGCCGCCGCTTGCCGGGCAGGGCGTGCACAATGCGCGAAAGCGCTCGCGTGCCGACCCGTGTGAGGCGAGGGTAGCGCGAACACAGGCAAAGCCCGGGCTACCCGGGAAGTCCGCCACGCAGGATCGCGGCCGAGCATCGATCGGCCGTGCGGCCGTAACGGGGCGCCGGTCCGATGGCCGCGGCGCAGTGTGATGCATGCGATGCGGCCGGGCGACGTGTTCCGGTGCGCGGCGCGTGTGTCCGGAACAGTGCTGAAGAACGATATTCGACCATGGCTATTCGCTCGACCTACCTGATCCTGCCCGCCGTCGCGATGCTGTTTTCCGGCTGCGCGATGCTGACGTCGTCGCAGGAAAGCAAGCTGACCTGTCACATTCCACGCGCCGTCTATCCGGATACCGCGAAGCCGCTCACGCGCCCGGCGACCGTGCTCGTGCGCGCGCTGATGACGACGTCCGGCGAAGCGCAGAACGTCACCGTGACGACGAGCAGCCGCAATTCGGCGGCCGACCGTGCGGCTGTCGACGCGATGACGCACGCGACCTGCGTGCAGACGGGCGCGACCGCGAACCCGTTCCTGCTGACCCAACCGTTCGTGTTCGAGCCGCAGCGCGGTAACTGACGAACCTGGGGAACCAGCATACGGTTCGGTGCTGAAGCGCCAGGGTCGTGCTGCGGCACGGTGGCTTGGGCGCATTCCGCAATCCGAGTTCTCGTCGAGCACGTAGTCGTTCTCTGAATGGAACACCGTGCGTTGCGCAGCCGAGCCGTTGGCCGGTGCGACCGCGACCTGCCCGCCAGGTAGCGCCGAGAGCCGGAATCCGCTGCCATACGCGTCGCCAGCCGCCGTTTTCCCATGCATACGCGGTTAGCAGGTTGTCGTCGCCGCATGCGATGTCGAAGCCGGCGCGCACGAACAGCATCGGGCGGGACGTGCCACCGCGTTCGACGTCGACGTCCGGATTGCGGCCGAACGCCGATTCGCCGTTTTTCGGCTGGACGGGCCGGCACGCCGAACGCCGCCGCGAGCGTGCGCTTCAGTGCGGCCGGATCGACCTGTTCGTCGCTGCACGCCAGCCACGCATCGATCGTGCTGACGAGCGCCTGCTTGTACGCACGCAGCGCAGCGATTTCTGCATCGAACGGAGTCCCCAGGCGTAGCGAGGGGATTCAGTCTTTTGAGGCGGGGGTATTTCTCACCGGAAACGACAGCTTCTTCAGTCTTTTGTCGAGCAGCGAATAGAGCGTGTTCGAATCCGGGTCGAAGTACCGACCTTGATAGGCGATTCTGTCGTCATGCTGTTTCCAGGTCATGCCTGCGTCGGTGCTGCTGAACATCAGTGGGACCGGCGGATCATCGATTGCCTGCTGGGGATCGGTCGCATATACGAGCAACAGGCCGTCGCGTCCCACATCGAGATCACGCTGGATGAGCTTCTTGTCAAATGTCGTCAATTGCCGGACGTGCTCAGGTCGCGTGTTCGTCCACGTTGAAAGCACGCCGGTCCGGTGTGTGTGATCCGGTGTAGCGTCGTTGCCGCTCTCGCTGTCGAGCAGAGACAGCGCGTAAAGCGCATAGCCGCCGGCCGTGGCCGGCGTCGACGCGAGTCGGGTGACGGTCTGGTTCGGCAGGACAGCATCCGGGACGAACGTCTGCTGATCCGGCGCGAGCCGGTAGACCACGCTGCGGGCGGGGGCCGTCGCAGACCGGTCGACATGGTAAGCCACGCGCAGAATGCCGTCGGGGCCAAGACTCACCGCGTTGAACTTGCGCTGAGGGGCACCGGGGACGACTGCATCCGGCGGTAGTGCAATCCGCTGCCAGGACTCGCCGCCGTCGGACGTCCGCCGGACGGCAGGGCCCCAGCCGATCGCGTAGCCTTGCTGCGCATCGATGAAGAGGAGCTGATGGATATCTTCGGGTTCGGGCCATGGGAGTGGCGACCAATGGCGGCCGCCGTCGAGCGATTTCCAGACACGGGTTTGCTGCGAGACGAGGTCGTCTGCGGAGCCCGGCGACGTGTAGCTCATCTGGCCGACACTGATCAAGTGCACATGACCGTCTCGCGAATGCCACCATGCGGTGTGCTGACCGGGTACTTGCAAGAAGCGCTGCAGTCCCCGATCGAGCGTGCCCCGGAAGAAATTCGCGGTGCGCCGATTCAGGGTTTCTCTCGCACTGTTCATCCATGCTTCGGTGGGTTCGGCGACCATCGGGTCTTTCCACTCGCTGACGGGCTTCAGCGTCACCACGGGATCGGCGATCGTGAACGACATGATCTCGTTGCCGGTGACGTAGAAATCCCCGACGCCTGACGACCCGTCGGGCCCCGTAATCCGCGACGAAACGGTTTCCCATCGAGGGCCGGTGCTTTCGTACAGCAGAATCAATGCGACGCTGCCGATCGCGATCGCGGCCAGTCGCTTCAGTCGAGATCGATTTCGCATAGGGCTGGCTGACGTCGGCGGAGGGATCATGAGGCGCGTCATGCGCGGGCGTCGTCCGATTCTGCGGACGCGGCCCGCGGCGAGCGTGTCAGGCGGCAATCAGAATTGCCGTTTGCGCAGCGTATAGGCGAAAACCGAATAGAGCGTATTCGTTTCCGGGTCGAAGTAGCCGCCCTGTGAAGCCTTGTCGGCGGCATGCTGCCAGGTCTTGCCGCCGTCGGTGCTGCTGATCGTCTGGTCGATCGGCGAGCCGCCGCCGTTTGCGGTGTTCGGATCGGTCGCGTGGACCAGCACGACACCGTTGCGACCCACGCTCAGTCCATTGAGCGTCAGCGGGTTGTCGAACGCATGCAGTTCCTGGATGTGGTCGGGGTGCTCGCTGGTCCAGGTCGAAATGACGCCCGCGCCACGGCCGCTGCCAGATGCGCTGCTGGTGCGTGACAACGCATACAGCGCGTAATCCCGGACGGGTGCCGGTGGCGATTCGAGACCGACGACTTGTCCGGGCAGTACCGCTTCCTGGGCGAAGTCATGCTGGCTCCACCCGAGCCGCCAGACGATGGTTGCCGGTTGCGGATGCTCGGCGTCCTCGACCTGATAGGCAATGCGCAAAACACCGTCGGGGCCGAGATTGATGCTGTCGAAAGTCCGCCTCGGCTTGCCTTGCACGGCGGCACCGGGCGGCTCCTTGATTTCCTGCCACGATTGCCCGCCGTCTGCCGTGCGCCACACGCGTGGTCCCCAGCCGATGGCGTAGCCCCGTTGCGTATCGATGAACAGCAGCCGGTTGACGTTGCGGTTCGCCGGCCATTCGAGTTGGGACCAGTGCTGGCCGCCGTCGCTCGATTTCCAGAGTCTGGTTGTCTGAGGGGCCGCTCCGTCGTCGGGGCGCGGCGCCTTGTAATCCATCCAGCCGGTGCTGACGTACAGGACCTGCCAGTCAGGCGAATACCACCAAGACGCGGTCTGGCCCGGTTGTTGGAAGTGGCGTGCGACGCCGCCGCCCAGCGTGCCGCGCAGAAAGCTGACGGTCGACCGGTTCAGCCGCTCGTTCGAATCGTCCATCCAGGGCTCGGCGAACTCCGCGACGTCAGGGTTCTTCTGCTCGCTTTCCGGCTTGAACCTGAGTTCCGGTCTGGCAATCTTCAATGAGATGAAGTCGTTGCGATGCACTCGAAATGCGCCCGCACCGTACGGCTTGTCGTTGCGCATGAATTCCGTTGATACCGTGTCCCACCCTGAAGTCATTTCCGTGTATCCGTAAATAGCGATCGGCAGAACAAGAACGCATCCCGCGACCCAAAGCCATCGTGTGCCTTTTCGCATGTCACTTCACCAGCAGTCTTCCGAGCGCCTTGCCGACCGGATCGTCGACGTCCCAGTCCTCGGCCTTTTTCCGTGCAACGGGGATGGCCGAATCTCGAGCCTGTCCCCATGTCTTTCCGTCGCCCCATTCCTGGATGTTCGGACGCATCCCGATCTTGACGAGATCCATGATCGGCAGGTCCGCCAATCCCCCGTCGAGGTAGGCCATCGGGTGCGTCTTGAACGCGAACTCCTTGAATTTCTCGTTGTTCATTTCCAGTTCGAACTGTGGCCAGGTCATATCGACACCGCCGTTTCCCGGTGTCGGGCTGGCCATCTGGATCGTGTCGCCCATCATGTTCTGGTTCAGGCCGTCTTCCATGTTGGCCTGCAGCAGCTTCCGTGCCTTGTTCAACCACGCTTTCCCTTGCGCGGACAGTCGCGGGAGGAGGTTGGCGCCGTAGTCAGAGCAATAGTAGTAGCCGTAGCTGATGTAGTAGTCGGGTGGCTTATGTCCGCATCCGATATGACGCATCATGAAGTTGCCATGACGCGACCAGTCGGAATTCGAACTTTCTGGCTTGATCAGTTCCTCGCGCCGGTGGAGGAGTTTGTGCGCCGCGTCCGAGTCTGTCCACGGATCCCACGAAAGCGCGAAACCCTTGATGGTCGACCAGATGCTCGACATGCTGACCTTTTCGACAGTCTCCAGATAAGCGCCATGCAGCGGCCGATAGTAGAACGGACAGGTGCCGACAATCCATTTCGGCGCCGGCGTCACATGCTTGTCGCAGATGTTGATCTGCACCTTGGGCCGATCCTTGTAATCCGTCGGGGTCAGCATTGCCGCGCCGGTGCCGAGTACCTTGTCCTGTTGTCCGTCAGCCATTCGATTTCCCTAAAAACTTGACGACGACGTCATGCGGCACGTGGCTCTGCGTGAGCCCCGTCTCGCCTGCCGCGTTGGTGACGCCTTCCGAGATCAGCGTGCCGTTCGAGAACATCTGGTATCGCGTGTTCGCGACCGGAATGTCGGTGCCGGCCCAGTGTGCGATGAACGCCTGGTCGTAGTTGCCGCTCGAGTTCGGCAGTGTCGGCATGGTTTGCGACAGGTGAGTGGGGCCGCTGAACGCATGCTGCGCGCCCTTGATGTCGATCTTGCCGGGCGCGTGCACTTCGATGTTGCCGTTCGCGATGCGGATATAGGCGCCGCCGGACGTCAGCAGGATTTCCTTCGCCGCGGCACCTTCGATCGATTGCGTGACGGCGATCAGCTTCAGCGCCTTCTGCGCGGTCAGCTCGATATTGTCTGCCTGCGCCTGCACTTCGACCTTGCCCTTGCCGGCGAACAGCTTGATCCCCGCGTTCTGCGCGAACAGGCTGATCCGGTCGAGGACACTCGCGATCAGCGATTTCCCGGCCGCGACGTGCGTGCTCTGTCCGCTGACGAGGTTGACGTGCTGGTCCGCGGCGAACTGCACCGATTGCTGTGTCGACAGTGCGATGCCGGCCGGGCTGCCGAACAGCATCACGGGTTCCTTGAATGCATTGGCGCTGCCGGCTCCGCCGCCGCCGGGTCGCCCGCCCGACGCGCTGCCGCTCACGCTGTTCTGCGTCGCATCGGTGAACTGCTTCAGCGCCGCGTGGCCGGAGTCGAGCGACTCGCCCTGATGCTGCGCGCTGACCCCCGACATCGCTTCCATCAGGCCTTCCGCCGTGACGAGCTGCTGTTGCGTCTCCTTGACGTCGAGCGGCTGGCTCGCCGGTTGTTTCGGATGCGTGGTGACGTACAGGCCGCGGTTCGCGCGAACCGCACCAAATGCGTCCGAGCGCAGGTCGAAGCCGCTGCCGAGATAACTGCCGCGGTTGTTGCCCGTGTGGTCGATCAGGTAGCCGAGGTGCAGGTGTGTGTTGGCCTGGCTGCTGTACAGGTGCACGCGGTTCTGCGCGGTCGCGTCGTCGAGCACCAGCTGGTTGTAACCGGCGCCTGCGTATTCCTTCGATCGGTACCCGGACAGGATGCCGTTGCTGTGCCATTGCGGGCGCGTTGCCCCGTTGTACAGCTTCCCGACGACGATCGGACGGTCGCAGTCGCCACCGAGGAAATCGACCAGCACTTCCTCGCCGCTGCGATGGGGGTGCACGGCGCCATAGCCGTTGCCCGAATCCGATGCGGCGGCGCGCAACCAGCACGAGGCCTTCTCGTCGCCGTCGTTGAGGCGATCCCAGTGGAAGCGGACCTTGATTCGATTGAGTTCGTCGGTGTGGACTTCCTCGCCTTGCGGCGCGACGACGATCGCCGACTGCAGATGCATCGGCGGCTTGGGATGTTCGAACGGGCTGCGGAACGGCACCGTGGTGCGCTGCGCTTCGATGCTGACCTGGAAAATGCCCGCGCTGCCGTCCGGATGCCGGACATGCGGCAGGTCGCTGCCGCCGGCCTGCACGAGGTCGTCGATTTCGGCCTGCAGGCTGTGCGGGAACCCGGCCTGTCGATCGGAGACGGGCAGGTTGTTGGCGATCAGCCACGCCGTTTCGATCACGGCGAAGCGGCGCTGGCCAGCATCGTCCTTGTCGTGTTCGGGGTGATCCGCCAGCTCGAACGTGCGTCCCGCGTCCATGCGCCGGGCGCCACCGATACCGTGAAAGCGCTTCGCGAGCGACTCCTGTTCCTCCATCCAGATCTTCGACAGATGGTCGCCGCGAGACTGTTCGGAATACGTGTAGGCCCCGGTGTATTCGTAGACTTCGAGTTGCTGTGGCAGGTCGCCCTGGTTCGCGATCGTCGGCAGGTGAGTCGCCTTAGGATTCGATGCGGTGGGCGGCTGCTTGTAGTCGAACGAGCGCGTCGTGCGCGCGACGCTGCGCAGTGTGCGCGTGCCGGAGAACTGGACGAGCGTGTCGGCTTCGTCGTGTGCGCCGGCGTGATGAAAGCGCAGGGTCTGTGGCGCCAGGGCCGGCAGTGCGTCGATCCGGTCGACGATGACGAGCCGGTGCGACTTGCCGTCCTGCGCCTGCTCCCAGAAGCCGTACAGGCCTTCCGATTCCATCAGGCGGTGCACGAAGTTCCAGTCGTCCTCGTATTGCATGCAGAACGAACGGGACGGCAGCGGCTGGTAGAGCCTGAAGTCGAAACAGCCCTTGGCCTGCGGATGCTGGTTCAGGACGTCGGTGATGATCTCGTCGGCGGACTTGTCCTGCCAGATGCGCTGGTCGCGGCGGAACCTCAGGAAGTGCAGGAACGAGGCGAAGACGATCTGGTAGTGCGTGAGGCCGCTGTCCGACCCGAGCCGGCGGGCAGCGTGCACGTACCCGTGGTGCGGCGCGTACGACTTGTCGGCCTGCTGGATCCGCAGTGTCACCGGCTGCGCGATCAGCTTCTTGAGTTCGATGTCATCGGACACCGACACGGCGTCGACCGCAAACTCGAAATGCCGTCCGAGCCGGGATCGCCCCTTGACGCGATGGGGCAGCAGGACGTCAGGGCCGAGCGGCGTCTCCAGTTTGACGAGTCGCTCGTCCTGGATCGGCCCGGCCAGCAGTGCGCTTCTCAATGCTTGCGAATTCATTACCCGTGCTCGCTTTTTTTTGTGCTGGGTCGCACGCTCTCTCGTGCGGAATCCCGTAATTGTATGAGATAAGCGACGGATATCTCGAATTTGCCCTTCAACGGCATTTCAAATCTGGTCGGATCGTCGGCCTGGCGGGCAACGCGCGCACGTCATCCGGCCAGGCAAGGGCTGGCCGTCAGCGGTTCCGGCCGGATCGACCGCCGCAGGGCCGCTCAACCCGCCGGTTCCTCCGCCTTCCAGTCCCCCGACTTCCCGCCGCGCTTCTCGCGCACGCTCACGTCGGTGATCACCATCCCGCGATCGACGGCCTTGCACATGTCGTAGACGGTCAGCAGCCCGACCTGCACGGCGGTCAGCGCTTCCATCTCGACGCCGGTGCGCCCGAACGTCTCGACCTGCACGACGCAGTGGACGCCCGGCAGCGCGTCGTCGAGGTCGAACTCGACGGCCACGCGCGTCAGCGCGAGCGGATGGCACAGCGGGATCAGGTCGGCCGTGCGCTTGGCGCCCTGGATGGCCGCGATGCGCGCGACGCCGAGCACGTCGCCTTTCTTGGCCTTGCCGTCGCGGATCAGCGCGAACGTGGCCGGCAGCATCCGGATCGTGCCGCGCGCGATCGCGATGCGTTGGGTTTCCTGCTTGCCGCCGACGTCGACCATGTGCGCATGGCCGGCGGCGTCGAAATGGGTGAGTCCTGACATGTCTTCCTCTAGTGGAACGGCGTGCGCGAGCGCGTCCCGCGATCGCGCATCGCGATTGGCCGGGGCATCGCATCCCGTCTCTGCGCCCCGCTCCGATCCAGCGGTTCAACGGGCGCCTATCATAGCAGTGGCATGCGCGGCGCCGGGGACGCAGATGGCGTCCATGTCGAACGGGACAGTCACGCTGCCGCCGGTACAATGACCCGAATATTCAGACCAAACGCCGCGATGCGCGCCGGGCGCGCGGGACGGCGTCGCTTTCATCCTGCCATGCGTGTCAAACAGTTGCTTGCCGTGTCGCTGTCGGTGGCGCTCGCATGGCCGCCGAGCGGCCGTGCGCAGAGCGCGTCCGCGCCGCCGCTCGAATCGGCGGCCGACGGCGCGCGGTCGATTTCCACCGTGCCGTCCGGCATCGCGGCCGGCGTGTTCGGCACGTACGGCGGCGCGGAGAGCCGGTTTTCGGACGCGGGCGGCGCGTCGGCGCCGGCCGCGAGCCTGCGCGCGCCGCTTCGCGCGCTGGAGCTGCCCGACCTGGGCGACGGCTCCGGCGGTTCGCTGACGCCGCAGGCCGAGCGCCGGCTCGGCGAGCGCGTGATGCGCGAAGTGCGGCGCGACCCCGACTATCTCGACGACTGGCTCGTGCGCGACTACCTGAACGCGATGGCGGCACGGCTCGCGGCCGCGGCTGCCGCGCGCTTCATCGGCGGCTATATGCCGGACTTCGACCTGTTCCCGGTGCGCGATCCGCAGATCAACGCGTTCTCGATGCCGGGCGGCTTCATCGGGATCAACAGCGGGCTCGTCGTCACGACACAGACGGAGTCGGAACTCGCATCGGTGGTCGGCCACGAGATGGGGCACGTGCTGCAGCGGCACATCGCGCGGATGATCGGTGCGAACGAGAAGACCGGCTATACGGCGCTCGCGACGATGCTGCTCGGCGTGCTGGCCGGCGTGCTCGCGAGAAGCGGCGACCTCGGCAGTGCGATCGCGGTGGGCGGGCAGGCGTATGCGGTGGACAACCAGCTGCGCTTCTCGCGGTCGGCCGAGCGCGAGGCCGATCGCGTCGGCTTCCAGCTGCTCGCGGGCGCGGGCTATGACCCGTACGGGATGCCGGGCTTCTTCGAGCGGCTCGACCGCGCGTCGATGGGCGATGCGGGCGTGCCGGCCTACGCGCGTACGCACCCGCTGACCGGCGAGCGGATCGCCGACATGGAGGATCGCGCGCGCCGCGCGCCGTACCGGCAGCCGCGCCAGTCGCCCGAATACGGGTTCGTGCGTGCGCGGCTGCGCGTCCTGCAGAACCGCGCGCCGACCGACATCGCGGCCGAGGCGCGGCGAATGCAGTTCGAGATCGACGATCGCACCGCGCCGAACGTCGCGGCGAACTGGTACGGCATCGCACTCGCGGATGCGCTGCTCGGCGAGTACGACGCGGCCGGCAAGGCGCTCGCGTCGGCACGCAGTGCGTTCGACGCCCGCGAGCGGCGCGAGGACGATCCGGCGACGAGCTCGCCGAGCCTCGACGTCCTGGCCGCCGACATCGCGCGCCGCGCGGGGCGGGCCGACGACGCGGTGCGGCTCGCGGTGCTCGCGCAGCGCCGCTGGCCGGTGTCGCACGCGGCGATCGTCGCGCATCTTCAGGCGCTGATCGCGGCGCGCCGTTTCGCGGACGCGCAGGCGCAGGCACGCGCGCAGGCGAAGGCCGACCCCGAGCAGCCGGACTGGTGGGACTATCTCGCGAAGGCGAGCGACGGCAAGGGTGACCTGCTGGCGCGGCGCCGTGCGCTCGCGGAGAAGCTCGCGCTCGACGGCGCGTGGCCGTCGGCGATTCGCCAGCTGAAGGAGGCGCGCGACGCGAAGGACGTGTCGTTCTACGAGCAGTCGATGATCGGCGCTCGGCTGCTGGAATTCGAAGCGCGCTACAAGGAAGAGCGCGAAGACGAGAAGAACGGCCGCGGGTAGCGGCCGGCGCGCGGCAAGCGCGGGCGAGACCGCTGTGGGTCAGTTGCCGCTGTCAGCCGTGTCGCGTGCCTGTTGCGCCGGGCTTGCGACATAGCCGAATCGCGCAGGCACGTCCGCGCAGACGATGCTGCCGAGCGGCAGCGTGTGGCCGTCGCGCCAGCGCAGCACCGGTGGCGCGGCATCGAAATCCACGTGATCGGCGAACAGCCCGAGGTCATGGTCATGCAGCGCCGCGATGCGCGGCGCTGCGCCCGCCGCGCGAAACAGCACGCCCCCCGCGTCGTCGAGCCAGGCTTCGTCCGGTTCGAACGGCGTGCCGGTCTGGTCGGTGAGCGTGAGCTGTCCGTCGCGCTCGGCGAGCCGGACGACCCACGGCGTATAGGCGAGCTCGACGTACACGCGCTGCGGCCCGTTCTGGAAGAACCACTGGCCCTGCGCGTCGCATTCGTAGTTGCGGCCGATGAACGCGTTCAGCGCCGCATGCCGAATCGGCGAGCCGAGTTCGCCGGCCGCCTGCGCCGCGTCGTCGCGCAGCCGCCATTCGCCGCGCCGGTCGAGCAGCAGCCAGCCGGTACAGTGCGGCACGTTCGGCCACTTGGCGAGGGCCTGCCTGACGATGTCATCCATGGTCGACGAATTTGGAGCAATAGCCGAACACCCGCGCCGACAGCCAGTCGAGACGGCCGGGGAACGGCCCGGTCATGAATCCCGCGTGCCCGCCTGCCGCGGGCTGGTCGAGCTCGACGGCCGGCGATACGTCGGCCGGGCCCGGCAGCGCCGATTCAGGCAGGAACGGGTCGTTGCGGGCGTTGAGGATCAGCGTCGGCACGTCGATTGCGGGGAGCAGCGGCCGTGTCGTCGCTTTGGTCCAGTAATCGTCCGCGTTCGCGAAACCGTGCAGCGGCGCGGTCACGATCTCGTCGAAGTCGCGCATCGTCACGGCCTGCAGCATGGCTTCACGGTCGAACAGCCCCGGGTACTGGTCGAGTTTCGCGAGCGCCTTGCGCTTGAGCGTTTTCAGGAAGCTGCGCGTGTAGACCATCGCAAAGCCTTGCGACAGCGCGCGCCCGCCGGCGTGCACGTCGATCGGCGTCGAGATCGCGGCGGCCGCCCGCAGGATCGACGTGTCGCTGCGATGCTCGCCGAGCCAGCGCAGCAGCACGTTGCCGCCGAGCGACACACCGGCCGCGACGAGCGGCCCGCGATGCTGCGCGGCGAGCCGGCGCAGGATCCAGTCGACTTCGGCGCTGTCGGCGAGATGGTAGAAGCGCGGCTGGCGGTTGATCTCGCCGCTGCAACTGCGGAAGTGCGGCACGACGGCGTGCCAGCCCTTCGCGCGCGCGGCGGCCATCATCGCGAGCGCGTAGTGTGACCCGGAGCTGCCTTCGAGGCCGTGGAACAGCACGAACAGCGGCGCATCGGGCCGCGGCGCCGCGCTGTCGAGATGCGCGACCCAGTCGAGATCGATGAAGTCGTGGTCGGGGGTTTCCCATCGCTCTCGTCGGTAAGCGACGACGGGACGCCGCGCGAACAGCGCGGGCACGATGGTTTGCGCATGGCTGTTGGGCAGCCAGCGTGGTGCGCGATAGCGCAGTATGTCGTCGTCGGGGGCCGGAGCCCCGGTCAGCGGCGAGGTGGGCGGAGAAGCCGTACTCATGATCGCCCCGCGTATGCGTTGCTTCGTCTTTTCGTCAGTGCAGCGGACCCTGCCCGTGACGGATCTTCGCGGCGAATTGTCCGGCCGCTTGTTCGGGAATCGGGCTCGCGTGAATGTGCGCGATGCGCCACTCGCCACGTTCGTGAATCATCACGTACGTCGCGAAAACCATGTCGGGTTCGGCCGTCAGGTCGGCCTGCTGATGCGCTTCGGCGATCGTATAGACGACCGTGCCGAGGCTGTCGTACACGCGGATGTCGAGCGGCTCGATCGTCACGGGGCGCGTGGCGAGCCGGTTGGCGAGCCCGCTGCGGATCTGGTCGAGGCCGTGCAGATGCTCGCCGTCCGCCCATACGCAGCTGGCGAAATCCTCGTCGATCCACAGTCCCAGCAGCGCGTCGAGATTGGCATCGGCGACGGCCTGGTAGTAGGCGTTCAGCGTATCGGCGGCGGCTTCGAAGAGGCGGGCAAAACGTGGCATCGGGGTTATCTCTCGCGCGCGTCGCGCGCCGTATTCAGTACGGCGGCCCGGATGGAGCCGCCGTACACCGGTGAATCGGATTGCCCGGCGCGCCGTGCGACGCTGCCGGCCAGGGTCAGCGCTGCCCGACGAGCATGCCGCGCAAATCGCCGAATACCTGCTCGGGACCGAGTTCGCGCAGGCACTTCAGGTGGCCGAGCGGGCACTCGCGTTCGAAGCAGGGACTGCATTCGAGATGAAGCCATTGTACCTTCGCCAGGTCCGACAGCGGAGGGGTGTGGCGCGGATCGGTCGATCCGTACAGCGCGACGAGCGGCCGGCGTAGCGCGGCGGCAACGTGCATCAGCCCCGAATCGTTGGTGACCACCGCGTTCGCGCGCGCGATCAGCGCGCACGCCTCCGACAGCGACGTCTGTCCGCACAGGTTGCGCACGTTCGGCGCGTGGTCGGCGATTGCCTGCGCGGCCGCGGCGTCCTTCTGCGAGCCGAGCGCGACGATCTGCGTGTACGGGAACGACTGGTGGACGATGGTGGCGAGCGACGCGAAGTGCTCGGGCGGCCAGCGCTTGGCCGGGCCGTATTCCGCGCCCGGGCAGAACACGACGAGCGGCTTGCGCGTATCGAGATTGAAACGGGCGGACACGCGCGCCGTCTCGTTGAGATCGGCGTCGAGGCGCGGCGCGGGCAGCGTCTTCATCGACTCGGGCAGTTTCGCGCCCGGTGCGTACGCGAGCGCCGCGTAGTGGGTTGTCATCGGCGGCCGCTCGCCCGATTTGTCCGGGTTCGCGTGCCGCACGTTCAGCAGCCCGTAGCGGTGCTCGCCCGTGTAGCCGACCCGCAGCGGGATGTTCGCGAGCCACGGGATCACCGCGGATTTCAGCGAATTCGGCAGCACGTACGCCGCGTCGTAGCCGACGTCGCGCAGGTCGCTCGCGAGCTGCCAGCGGCGCAGCAACTGCAGCTTGCCGTGCGCGAGATCGGTCGCGTAGACATCGTGGATCTCGGGCATCCGCTCGAGCACGGGCGCGACCCACGAGGGCGCGACGGCATCGATCGCGATGCGGGGATGGTTTTTCTTCAGCAGCGCAAAAAGCGGCTGCGCCATCAATGCGTCACCGATCCAGTTCGGTGCGATAACCAGCGCTCGACGCATCAGGTCGACTTCCGATGTCGTAATGAAGCACGGCGCCCAGGCGCCGCGTTCGGGTTGCCAGAATGGAGAACGGCGGCGCGCCGGCAATCCGGCTGCGCCGCCTGGGCGATCGGCGGGCCTGCATCAGCCTGCAGGCCCGGCCGCCGGGGCTCAGTGGCCCTTGACGACCTCGCCGTCACGCAGCTTGTAGCGCGTGCCGCAGTACGGGCAGCGTGCCTCGCCGTGCGAGACGTCGATGAAGACGCGCGGGTGGGCGCTCCAGCGCGCCATGGCCGGGTTCGGGCAGTACGCGGGAAGATCCTTGGCCGTCAGCTCGACCAGCGGCATTTCCTTGATTTCACTCATGAGACTTTCTCTTATCACTCTTTTGTGGGGCGGTCGGTGGCGCAGCGCGCTCAGACCTTCGTCAGCCAGTTCGCGTACTTCGCGTTCTTGCCCGACACGATATCGAAAAACGCCGACTGGAGCTTTTCCGTGACGGGGCCGCGCGCGCCGCTGCCGATCGTGCGGTTGTCGAGCTCGCGGATCGGCGTGACTTCAGCGGCCGTGCCGGTGAAGAACGCCTCGTCGGCCGTGTAGACCTCGTCGCGCGTGATGCGCTTCTCGATCACCTCGATGCCGGCGTCCTTCGCGAGCGTGATGACGGTGTCGCGCGTGATGCCGTCGAGGCACGACGACAGGTCGGGCGTGTACAGCTTGCCGTTGTTCACCAGGAAGAAGTTCTCGCCGGAGCCTTCCGACACGTAGCCGTCGACGTCGAGCAGCAGCGCTTCGTCGTAGCCGTCGGCGGTGGCTTCCTGGTTCGCGAGGATCGAGTTCACGTACCAGCCCGACGCCTTCGCGCGCACCATCGACACGTTCACGTGGTGGCGCGTGAACGACGACGTCTTCACGCGGATGCCCTTCGCGAGGCCTTCCTCGCCGAGGTACGCGCCCCACGGCCATGCCGCGATCGCGACGTGGATCGTGTTGCCCTTCGCGGCCACGCCGAGCTTTTCCGAGCCGACCCAGATGATCGGGCGCAGGTAGCACGACTCGAGCTGGTTCTCGCGCACGACTTCGAGCTGCGCGGCTTCGAGCGTTTCCCGGTCGAACGGCACGTCCATCTGGAAGATCTTCGCCGAATTCAGCAGACGTTTCGTGTGCTCGTACAGGCGGAAGATCGCGGTGCTGCCGTCGGCCGACTTGTACGCGCGCACGCCCTCGAAGACGCCCATGCCGTAGTGCAGCGTGTGGGTCAGGACGTGGATCTTGGCGTCGCGCCAGTCGATCAGCTTGCCGTCCATCCAGATCTTGCCGTCGCGGTCGGCCATTGACATAGATTTCTCCTGGGATGCGGTTGTATGCAGCGTTGAGCCGGAAAGACGCATATTTTAGCGTCATTTGAAGGCGATCCGGTCGGTCGGCGCGGGGCCGGCGCTATAATCGCCCGGTACCGATTCCAATAACGACGGGTCGACCCGGCAGGAGGCGCCGGCGCCCCGACGAACCGCCCGCTGCGGCCCGCTTCCCATGCTCGCTCGATTGTCCGCCACCGACCGCTTCGCGCTGATCCAGGGCGCGCGCGACTATTCCCCGACGCTGATGGCGATTTTCTCGTGGGGGCTCGTCACCGGCATCGCGATGAGCAAGTCGGTCATGACACTCTGGCAGGCGAGCGCGATGTCGCTGCTGGTCTACGCGGGCTCGTCGCAGCTCGCGGTGCTGCCGCTCCTCGCGGCGAAGCTGCCGATCTGGACCATCCTGCTCACGGCCGCGATGGTCAACACGCGCTTCGTGATCTTCAGCGCCGGGCTTGCTCCCCATTTTTCCTACCTGCCGCTGTGGCGGCGCCTCGCGATCGGCTATTTCAACGGCGACGTGATCTACCTGCTGTTCCAGAAACAGGGCTTCGCGTACGGCCACGTGCCCGGCAAGGAAGCGTACTTCTGGGGGATGGCGCTCGCGAGCTGGCTGTCGTGGCAGGTGTCGTCGCTCGCCGGCATCCTGCTCGCGAGCTTCTTTCCCGCGAGCTGGGGGCTGGAACTGGCCGGCACGCTCGCGCTGATCCCCATCATGGTGTCGGCGGTCGCGAACCGCTCGACGCTCGCGGCCGTCGCGGTCGCCGGCATCGTGTCGCTCATCGCGTTCGACCTGCCATACCGGCTCGCGCTGCCGCTCGCGGTGCTCGCCGCGCTCGCGGCCGGCTGCACGGCCGATTTCTTCGTCGAGCGGGCCGACTGGCGGCGCATCCGCACCGAAACCGTGCCCGAAAGGGAAATCGAATGAGCGCGACGGAAATCTGGATCGTCATCATCGGGATGACGATCGTCACGGCCGTCACGCGCGCGCTGTTCCTGATCGGCGGCGAACGCACCGTGCTGCCCGAGCGCGCGCAGCGCGCGATGCGCTACGCGCCGGCGGCGGCCCTGGTCGCCGTCGTGCTGCCCGACGTGCTCGAAACGCCGGCCGGGCTGTCGTTCGCGCTGTCCAACCATCCGTTCTACGCGGCGCTCGCCGGCCTCGGCTGGTTCCTGTGGCGGCGCAGCATGCTCGGCACGATCGTCGTCGGGATGCTCGTCTTCACCGCGCTGCGCCTGGTCTTCTGATGGGCCGCCGCTCGGGCCCGCCGGGCGCCGGCCGCCTGCGCGCGTGCATTACTGCGTTGCAGCAATGGGTCCGTTCCCGCGCGCGATCCCAAATAGGCGGAATTCGCCGCCCGCGGGTCAGTCTGCCGGATGGATCGGCTAGAATGCCCGTTCGAGATTTTTTACCCGTGCGCGTCATGCGAACCGCCAGCCACGGCCGCATCCGGCGCCCTTTCGCGGCAGCCCGCGCACGTCCAGCGTGAACCCCCTTTCCCCATCCACTACTTCAATTTGTTCAACATGAGCCAAGTCAAGCGTCTTACCGACCTGATCGCCGCCGGCCAGCTCGCCGGCAAGCGGGTATTCATCCGTGCCGACCTGAACGTTCCGCAGGACGACCAGGGCAACATCACCGAGGACACGCGCGTGCGCGCGTCCGTGCCGGCCATCCAGGCCGCGCTCGACGCCGGCGCGGCCGTGATGGTCACGTCGCACCTCGGCCGTCCGACCGAGGGCGAATTCAAGCCGGAAGATTCGCTCGCGCCGGTCGCGAAGCGCCTCGCCGAGCTGCTCGGCCGTGACGTGCCGCTCGTGTCGAACTGGGTCGAGAATGGCGTGAACGTCGCGCCGGGCCAGGTCGTGCTGCTCGAGAACTGCCGCGTGAACAAGGGCGAGAAGAAGAATTCGGACGAGCTCGCGCAGAAGATGGCGAAGCTCTGCGACGTGTACGTGAACGACGCGTTCGGTACCGCGCACCGCGCGGAAGCGACCACCCACGGGATCGCGAAGTACGCGCCGGTCGCGTGCGCTGGCCCGCTGCTGGCCGCCGAACTCGACGCGCTCGGCAAGGCGCTCGGCAACCCGGCCCGCCCGCTGGTGGCGATCGTCGCCGGCTCGAAGGTGTCGACCAAGCTCACGATCCTGAAGTCGCTCGCCGGCAAGGTCGACCAACTGATCGTCGGCGGCGGCATCGCGAACACGTTCATGCTCGCGGCCGGCCTGTCGATCGGCAAGTCGCTCGCGGAAGCCGACCTCGTCAACGAGGCGAAGGCGATCATCGACGAAGCGCGCGAGCGCGGCGCGTCGGTGCCGATCCCGACCGACGTCGTGACGGCCAAGGAATTCTCGCCGACGGCCGCGGCCACGGTGAAGCAGGTCGCCGACATCGAAGCGGACGACATGATCCTCGACATCGGCCCGGATACCGCCAAGGCGCTCGCGAGCCAGCTCGAGAAGGCCGGCACGATCGTGTGGAACGGCCCGGTCGGCGTGTTCGAGTTCGACCAGTTCGGCAACGGCACCAAGACGCTCGCGGAAGCGATCGCCAAATCGTCCGCGTTCTCGATCGCGGGCGGCGGCGACACGCTCGCGGCCATCGCGAAGTACGGCATCCATGACCAGGTCAGCTACATCTCGACGGGCGGCGGCGCTTTCCTCGAGTTCCTCGAGGGGAAGAAGCTGCCGGCGGTGGAAGTGCTGGAAACGCGGGCGGCCTGAGCGTGGCGGCGCGCGCAGGGGTGACGAAGGCCGTGCGCTCCGCGAAAGCGGAGCAGCCGGCCGGCGCGGGCAAGCGCAAACGCGCGCCCGCGCGGGCGAACACCGCCCCGCGCGCACCGGCGGCCGCCGGCGACGCGGCCGAGCAGCACCACGAGATTCAGAACAAAGCGATGCCGGGCGCAAGCACCGGCACGCCCCCCGGAGCGGCGGCCGCTGGGCCTGCCGCTTCCGGCTCTCGCAGCGTTTCACCCAGCGCATCCACCTTGATCCAGATGAGGAGTTTCATGCAGCGCGCCACCAAGATAGTCGCCACGATCGGCCCGGCTTCCAGTTCGCCGGAGATTCTGCTGCAGATGATGCAGGCGGGCCTCGACGTCGTGCGGCTCAATTTTTCGCACGGCACGGCCGACGATCACCGCCAGCGCGCCGAGATGGTGCGCGAGGCCGCCCGCAAGGTCGGCCGCGAGATCGCGATCATGGCCGACCTCCAGGGCCCGAAGATCCGCGTCGGCAAGTTCGAGAACGGCAAGACGACGCTCGAGCCGGGCCAGGCCTTCATCCTCGACGCGGGCTGCGAGCTGGGCAACGACGAGCGCGTCGGGCTCGACTACAAGGAACTGCCGCGTGACCTGCGCACGGGCGACCTGCTGCTGCTGAACGACGGCCTGATCGTGCTGACCGTCGAGCGCGTGCTCGGCGACGAGATCCACACGATCGTCAAGGTGGGCGGCGAGCTGTCGAACAACAAGGGCATCAACCGCCAGGGCGGCGGCCTGTCGGCGCCCGCGCTGACCGCGAAGGACATGGAAGACATCCGCACCGCGATGTCGCTCGGCGCGGACCTGGTGGCGGTGTCGTTCCCGAAGAACGCGACCGACATGGAAATGGCGCGCCAGCTCGCGAACATCGCGGGCGCGCCGTACGGCATCAAGCCGAAGATGATCGCGAAGATCGAGCGCGCGGAAGCGATTCCGGCGCTGCAAAGCATTCTCGACGCGTCCGACGGCATCATGGTCGCGCGCGGCGACCTCGCGGTGGAAGTGGGCAACGCGGCCGTGCCGGCGCTGCAGAAGCGGATGATCCGGATGGCGCGCGAGTCGAACAAGCTCGTGATCACCGCGACGCAGATGATGGAATCGATGATCCACGCGCCGGTGCCGACGCGCGCGGAAGTGTCGGACGTCGCGAACGCGGTGCTCGACGGCACCGACGCGGTGATGCTGTCGGCCGAGACGGCCGCCGGCAAGTATCCGGTCGTCACGATCGAGACGATGGCGGCCGTGTGCGTCGAGGCGGAAAAGTCGGAAGAAGTCGAGCTGGACAAGGATTTTCTCGACCGCACATTCACGCGGATCGACCAGTCGATCGCGATGGGCGCGCTGTTCACCGCGTACCACCTGGGGGCGAAGGCGATCATCGCGCTGACCGAATCGGGCGCGACCGCGCTGTGGATGTCGCGTCACTACACGCACGTGCCGATCTTCGCGCTGACGCCGCGCGTCGGCAGCGAGCGCACGATGGCGCTGTACCGCAACGTGACGCCGCTGCACGTCGACTTCAACAGCGACCGCGACTCGGCGCTGCAGGCGGCGCTCGAGATCGTCGTCAAGCAGGGCTACGTGCAGCACGGCGACATGGTCGTGCTGACCGTCGGCGAGCCGATGGGGCAGGCGGGCGGCACCAACACGCTGAAGATCGTGCGGGTCGGCGAGCACTATTGAGCGCCTGCTGAACCTCGGGCCGGCCTGCAGGCCGGCCGCCCGGGTCGGCTGAAAAATCGATCAGGCACCGTTTTTCGCGCGAAAGCCGCGTGGGGTCGAAGCCCCGCGCGGCTTTTTTTCTCATTTTTGCCCGCATTGTGCCGTGCGAACGTAACAAATTGCGAGTCGGCGCCACCGGGCGGTCGGAATCGGAGGCGCTTCGCGATAAAATGCGGCTATTCGACGCTCAGCCGCGCCGCGCCACCCCGGGTTCGACCGGGAGCGAGCGCCGCGCCGGCGTCAGGGCGCACCGGTTTTCATTCCATGGAGTTCCACAATGCCTCTCGTATCAATGCGTCAATTGCTGGACCACGCGGCAGAGCACGGTTACGGCCTGCCGGCCTTCAACGTGAACAACCTGGAACAGGTCCAGGCGATCATGGCGGCGGCGGACCAGGTCGGCGCGCCCGTGATCATGCAGGCATCGGCCGGCGCGCGTAAGTACGCGGGCGAGCCGTTCCTGCGCCACCTGATCGAAGCAGCGGTCGAGTCGTACCCGCACATCCCGGTCGTGATGCACCAGGATCACGGCCAGTCGCCGGCAGTCTGCATGGCCGCGATCCGCAGCGGCTTCACCAGCGTGATGATGGACGGTTCGCTGGAAGCCGACGGCAAGACGGTCGCATCGTACGAGTACAACGTCGACGTGTCGCGCAAGGTCGTCGAGATGGCGCACTCGATCGGCGTGACGGTCGAAGCCGAACTCGGCGTGCTCGGCTCGCTCGAGACGATGAAGGGCGACAAGGAAGACGGCCACGGCGCGGAAGGCACGATGACCCGCGAGCAGCTGCTGACCGATCCGGAGCAGGCCGCCGACTTCGTGAAGCTCACGCAGTGCGATGCGCTCGCGATCGCGATCGGCACGTCGCACGGCGCGTACAAGTTCTCGAAGAAGCCGACGGGCGACATCCTGTCGATCCAGCGCATCAAGGAAATCCACGCGCGCATCCCGAACACCCACCTGGTGATGCACGGTTCGTCGTCGGTGCCGCAGGAACTGCTGGCCGAGATCCGCGAATTCGGCGGCGACATGAAGGAAACCTACGGCGTGCCGGTCGAGGAAATCCAGGAAGGCATCAAGCACGGCGTGCGCAAGATCAACATCGACACCGACCTGCGTCTGGCGATCACCGGTGCGATCCGCCGCTACCTGTTCGAGAACCCGGGCAAGTTCGATCCGCGCGACTACCTGAAGCCGGCGCGCGAAGCGGCGAAGCAGGTCTGCGTCGATCGCTACCTCGCGTTCGGCTGCGAAGGCCAGGCCGGCAAGATCAAGCCGGTGGCGCTCGACAAGATCGCCGAGCAGTACAAGTCCGGCGCGCTCGCACAGGTCGTGCGCTGAGACTGTAGTACGATTGCCGCGCCCGATGTGGGCAACGGCAAGGCTGTCCGGCCGGATCTGATCCGGCCCCGCAGCCGCTCCGTCCGGCCGAACGAGGGCCGGCCGGCAACCGCCCGGGCGCCGTCGCCCGGCCGGTTCGCCGACGTATTGCAAGACCGCCGTTCCCGCCTGCCGCGGGGAACGGCGTTTCCCTTTTTGTTTGGCTCCTTATCTGCGAAAAGACGATGTCTACCCTCTACGAATCCACGCTCCGCTCGCTGCCGCTCCTCGGTCGCGGCAAGGTCCGCGATAACTACGCGGTCGGCAACGACAAGCTCCTGATCGTCACGACCGATCGCCTGTCGGCATTCGACGTGGTGATGGGCGAGCCGATTCCGAACAAGGGCCGCGTGCTGAACCAGATGGCGAACTTCTGGTTCGACAAGCTCGCGCACATCGTGCCGAACCACCTGACGGGCGACGCGCCGGAAGCGGTTGTCGCGGCCGACGAGGTCGAGCAGGTGAAGGGCCGCGGCGTGGTCGTCAAGCGCCTCGAGCCGATCATGATCGAAGCGGTCGTGCGCGGCTACCTGGCCGGCAGCGGCTGGAAGGAATACCAGGCGTCGGGCGCCGTGTGCGGCGTGCAGCTGCCGGAAGGCCTGCAGAACGCGCAGAAGCTGCCCGAGCCGATCTTCACGCCGGCCGCGAAGGCCGAGATGGGCGAGCACGACGAGAACATCACGTTCGAGGAAACCGAGCGCCGCATCGGCACCGAGCTGGCCGCGACGATCCGCGACATCTCGATCAAGCTGTACAAGGAAGCGGCCGACTACGCGGCCACGCGCGGCATCATCATCGCCGACACGAAGTTCGAATTCGGCCTCGACAACCACGGCCAGCTGTACCTGATGGACGAAGTGCTGACCGCCGATTCGTCGCGCTTCTGGCCGGCCGACCAGTACGAAGTCGGCACGAACCCGCCGTCGTTCGACAAGCAGTTCGTGCGCGACTGGCTCGAGGCGCAGCCGTGGGGCAAGACGGCGCCGGCACCGGCACTGCCGGCCGACGTCGTCGAGAAGACGGCCGCGAAGTACCAGGAAGCGCTCGAGCGCATCACGGGCCAGTCGCTGGCCTGACAAGAAGGAACGCACGAAATGAGTGAAGTCCAGACCGCCCACACGCACAGCGCGCCGCTCGTCGGCGTGCTGATGGGTTCGAGTTCCGACTGGGACGTGATGAAGCATGCGGTCGCCATCCTGCAGGAATTCGGCGTGCCGTACGAAGCGAAGGTCGTGTCCGCGCACCGGATGCCCGACGAGATGTTCGACTATGCGGAGAAGGCGCGCGAGCGCGGGCTGCGCGCGATCATCGCGGGCGCCGGCGGCGCCGCGCACCTGCCCGGCATGCTGGCCGCGAAAACGACGGTGCCGGTGCTCGGGGTGCCGGTCGCGAGCAAGTACCTGAAGGGTGTCGATTCGCTGCACTCGATCGTGCAGATGCCGAAGGGCGTGCCCGTCGCGACGTTCGCGATCGGCGAGGCCGGCGCTGCGAACGCCGCGCTGTTCGCGGTGTCGATCCTGTCCGGCAACTCGGTCGACTATGCGAACCGGCTCGCCGCGTTCCGCGTGCGCCAGAACGAAGCCGCGCACGCGATGGTGCTGCCGCCGCTGGAATGACGGCGCACCGGCGGCCGCCCTGCCATTCGAGCGGCTGCCTGACCTTCCCACTGCGGCGGGCAGCGCCCGCCGCGACCGACCACTGACATGACCGCAACTCCTGATTCCGTTTCCCCGATCCTGCCCGGCGCGTGGCTTGGCATGGTCGGCGGTGGCCAGCTCGGCCGCATGTTCTGCTTTGCCGCCCAGTCGATGGGCTATCGCGTCGCCGTGCTCGATCCCGATCCGACGAGCCCCGCCGGCGCGGTCGCCGACCGCCACCTGCGCGCGGCCTACGACGACGAAGCCGCGCTCGCCGAACTGGCCGACCTGTGTGACGCGGTGTCGACGGAGTTCGAGAACGTGCCGGCCGCGAGCCTCGATTTCCTCGCGCGCACGACGTTCGTCGCACCGGCCGGCCGCTGCGTCGCGGTCGCGCAGGACCGGATCGCGGAGAAGCGCTTCATCGAAGCGTCGGGCGTGCCCGTCGCGCCGCACGTCGTGATCGAATCGTCGGCGGCGCTCGCCGCGCTCGACGATGCCGCGCTCGACGCGGTGCTG
This sequence comes from Burkholderia sp. AU31624, assembly GCF_020420065.1. Classification (NCBI taxonomy): domain Bacteria; kingdom Pseudomonadati; phylum Pseudomonadota; class Betaproteobacteria; order Burkholderiales; family Burkholderiaceae; genus Burkholderia; species Burkholderia sp. AU31624. Next base: position 407,451 of record NZ_JAIZRT010000003.1, on the reverse strand, counting down.
CCGGGCATCCTGAAGACGGCGCGCCTCGGCTACGACGGCAAGGGCCAGGTGCGGGTGAGCACCGCGCAGGAAGTGCGCGACGCGCATGCGGCGCTGAACGGCGTGCCGTGCGTGCTCGAAAAGCGCCTGCCGCTGAAATACGAGGTGTCGGCGCTGATCGCGCGCGGCGCGGACGGCCGCTCGGCTGCGTTCCCGCTCGCGCAGAACGTGCACCACAACGGCATCCTCGCGCTGACCGTTGTGCCCGCGCCGGCCGCCGATGCCGCGCGTGTCGAAGCGGCGCAGCAGGCCGCCGTGCGGATCGCCGATACGCTCGGCTACGTCGGCGTGCTGTGCGTCGAATTCTTCGTGCTGGAAGACGGTTCGTTCGTCGCGAACGAGATGGCGCCGCGCCCGCACAATTCAGGCCACTACACGGTCGATGCGTGCGCAACGAGCCAGTTCGAGCAGCAGGTGCGTGCCATGACGCGGATGCCGCTCGGCAACCCGCGCCAGCATTCGCCGGCCGCGATGCTGAACATCCTCGGCGACGTGTGGTTCCCGAACGGTGCGGCCGGCGTAGGTGCGGCGGCCGATGCCGTCACGCCGCCGTGGGACACTGTCGCGGCGATGCCGACCGCGCACCTGCACCTGTACGGCAAGGAAGACGCGCGCATCGGCCGCAAGATGGGCCACGTGAACTTCACGGCCGAAACGCGCGACGAAGCCGTTGCCGCGGCCACCGCGTGCGCGCAGCTGCTGCGCGTGCCGCTCGACTGAGACGCCAGCCGATGTCCATCGACCTCCCGAACGCCGTGACGGCCGCGCAGATCGACGCGGCCGCCGCGTTGCTCGACGCGGGCCAGCTCGTCGCCTTTCCGACCGAAACCGTCTACGGGCTCGGCGGCGACGCGGCGAATCCCGAGGCCGTCGCGCGCATCTACGCGGCGAAGGGGCGGCCCGCGAACCATCCGGTGATCGTGCACCTGCCGCCGGGCGGCGATCCCGGCTACTGGGCCGACGATCTGCCGGCCGACGCGCAGGCGTTGATCGATGCGTTCTGGCCGGGCCCGCTGACGCTGATCCTGAAGCGCCACGCGCGCATCCCGGACGCCGTGAGCGGCGGCCAGGATTCGGTCGGGCTGCGCTGCCCGTCGCATCCGGTCGCACAGGCGCTGCTGGCCGCATTCAGCGCGCGGCGCGGCGGGCATGGCGGCGTGGCTGCGCCGTCCGCGAACCGGTTCGGCCATGTAAGCCCGACCACCGCGCAGCATGTGCGCGACGAATTTGGCGACACCGTGCACGTGCTCGACGGCGGCGCATCGGAAGTCGGTATCGAATCGACGATTCTGGACCTGTCGCGCGGTTTCCCGGCGCTGCTGCGCCCGGGGCACGTGACGCCGCAGCAGATCGCCGCCGTGCTCGGTCGCGCACCGCAACTGCCGGACGGCAGCGACGCGACCGCGCCGCGCGCGTCGGGCACGCTGAAGGCGCACTACGCGCCGCGCACGCCGCTCGCGCTGCTGCCGTTCGACGCGCTCGAGCCATTGCTCGCGGCCGCGCAGACCGACGGCGAGCGTGTCGCGCTCGTCGCACGCGCATCGCGCGCGGGACGCTGGGCGCAGGCTGACGGCGTGCATTTCGTCGCGGCGCCGGAGGATCCGCAGGCGTATGCGCGCGACCTGTACGGGATGCTGCGTGCGCTCGACCGCGCGCAGGTGGCGCGGATTCTCGTCGAGAAGCTGCCCGAGACCGTCGAATGGATCGCGGTCAACGATCGCCTCGGCCGCGCGGCCGCCGCGTTCGAAGCGCGCGACTGATACCCGTCGCGGTTCACGAATGAAAAACGCCCGACCGGCAAACCGGTCGGGCGTTTTCGTTTGGGCGCGTGGCCGGCGGCTTACTTGCCGACGCCCGAGGCCGCGATCTTCGACTGCGCGAACTGCGCGAACAGCGCATGCAGGCGCGTCGTCGGGTGGACCGTGTCGGCGAACATGTAGGTTTGATCCGCGTTCGCGACCGTGTAGGTCTGCGGCGAGCAGAACAGCGACGAGCCGAATGCGGTTGCGTTCGCGACGCCATACTGCGTGGCGGCCTGGACCATTGCCTTCAGGTTACAGGCGGTGTCGGTGTTCGACACGGCGAAGCCGTTCGCCTTGTAGTTCGCGAGGATGCCGTCCTGCCACGTGAACGTGTCGAGCAGCACGTACTTGGTCGTGTCGACCTTGAGTGCCTGCAGCGTCGCGGCGAGCGTGCCGTTGAACAGCATCGACAGTTGCGTGAGGGTCGTCTGCGAGCCGCTCTGGAGCGCGAGCGGCGTGCCGCCGATATCCGGCACGTTCGACACGAACACGTGCGTCGCGCCGGCGGCGACGATCTGCTGCACGATGCCCGCGAGCTGTTGCGCGGCGGCGCCGATGTTCTGCTGCAGCTGCGTCGGCGTGATCGCGCCGGCCTGCAGCGCCGCGACCTGGTAGAAGATGTCGTTCGCGCCGCCGTTCAGCAGCACGATCTGGCCGGCGTTGAAGCTGCCGTGCTGCGACACGTATTGCTTGACCTGGTCGGCGATCGGCGTCGTGGTCGCTTGTGCGTAATCGGGGTTCGGCACGCTGGCGTCCGCGTGGCCGATGCCCGGCTGCTGCGTCACGCGCGAGCCGCCCTGAGCGTAGCCGAGGCCGCCGGTGGCCTGCAGCGGAATGCCGAAACCGCCCTGGTTCGCGGGCTGCAGCGTGTCGCCGTAGTACTGCGCGACGTTCTGCGTCCACACCTGGCCCGGGTTGGTCGTGAAGCGGCCGCCGCCGAAGCCGAGCTTGATCTGCGAGTAGGTGCCCGCGTCGGACAGGCTGTCGCCGAACGACACGACCTGCATTTTCACGCCCGACGGCGGCGTGTTCGATGCGCTGTTGTTGTTGTCGTCACCGCCGCCGCCGCACGCGGCGAGCAGCGCGAGCGCGGCGCCGGCGATCGCGAGTTGCGCGGTGCGCAGCATGCGCTGACGGGTGCGGGCGGGTGCGTGTTGTTGTGTCTGCATCGTTCGATCTCCTCGTAGATATGGCCTGATGTGTTTCTCATCTGCCGCGTGCCTGCTCGGTTCCGGGCTGCGCGGCGGCCGTTGGCTGAAACGGTTTATTGGTCTCGCGCGGCCGCGAGCGGCACGGTGCGCGGATCGGGGTTCGCGGCCTCGGCAATCTGCGCATGATAAGCGCTCGCCCATTCGGGCGGGCCGAAAATCGCGCGCAGTTTGTTGCGCCAGCCGCCGACGCGCAACGCGTCGCCGGCCATCGACATCCACTCGTGGAACGTCGCGACGAGCGGGTTGTTCGAGCCTAGCCGCTCGACGATTCCGTACTGCGGCGGATCGTCGGGCGTTTCCTCGACATAGCTGCCGAACAGGCGATCCCAGATCACCAGGACGCCTGCGTAATTGCGGTCGATGTAGCGCGGGTTGCGCGCATGGTGCGCGCGGTGGATCGACGGCGTGTTCAGCACGTATTCGAGCCAGCCGAGCTTGCCGATCGCCTGCGTATGCACGAAGAACTGGAACGCGAGGTTGATCAGCACGATGCCGACGACCTGTTGCGGCGGAAAACCGGCGAACGCGAGCGGCAGCCAGAACACCCACATCCCCGCGACCGGGTACATCAGGCTCTGGCGGAACGCTGTCGAGAAATTCATCCGCTCGGACGAGTGGTGCACGACGTGCGCGGCCCACAGCCAGCGCACGCGATGGCTCGCGCGATGAAAGACGTAGTAGAGGAAATCCTGCGCGACGAACAGCACCGCGAACGACAGCCAGCCGTCATGCCATGTGAACAGGCGATAGTGCTGATAGCAGTACGCATAGACGGGGATCACGAACAGCCATGCGACCTTGTCGGCGCCCTGGTGCATCAGCGCGAGCGCCGCGTTGCACAGCGTGTCGCGCCACGCATAGACAGCGTCCTGCGCACGGGTGCGGGCGAGGTGCCAGGCCTCCCACGCGATGCAGAGCAGGAAGACGGGCGCCAGCGCGAGCAGAAGCAATTCGACGTCGAATCGCATGGGCGTGTCTCCTTCTTTCCCCTGCAAGCCTTGAGGCCGGGCGTATGGCCCGTTGTAGATATCGGTCAGGCCAACAGCCTACGCAATCGCCAGGCGCTAGGCGAGGGGGCAGCGTAGAGGGTTCCCTCTGAGGACAGGGTTTTTACGGAAGCCGTGCGGCACGGGGGCGGGCGGTGTGGCCCTGTTTTGCGGGCGTGGGTGGCGCGCGGTGTGTCGTGCGCCGGTGGCGGCCGGCGTTTCAAACCGGAGAGGGCGGGATTCGGTGTGCGCAGGCGCTGGCAGGCCGCCCCGGCGGTGCGTCAGGGCGACCCGCTGTGCGGCGCCGCCCCGATGCCGAGGCGGACCGACGCGCGCCGGCAGCAGGCCACGGGCGCGCCGTATGTCGCGGCGCGCGGCGACGTCAGTGCGTGCCGGCGTAGATCCACTCGAGCAGCGAGTCGTGCGCGGCGCGCGCGGCTTCCGCGTGATCGTTGTTGATGAAGCTCACGACGATGTAGCTCTGGCCGTCCGCACCGGCGACGTAGCCGGCGATCGCGCGCACGTCGCGCAGCGTGCCGGTCTTGATGTGCGCGTTGCCGAGCACGCCGGCGTTGGTGAGGCGGTTCTTCATCGTGCCGTCGATACCGGCGATCGGCAGCGAATCGACGAACGCCTGCGCGACCGGGCTCGCGTTCGCGGCCTGCAGCAGCGCGGCGAGCGACAGCGCGCTCACATGCTCTTCGCGCGACAGGCCCGAACCGTTCTCGAGCACGAGGTCGGGCATCGCGATGCCGTTCTTCTGCAGGAACGCCTGGATCACGCGGCTCGACTGCTCGGGCGTCGCGGGCGGCTTGCCGCTGACCGCGCCGATCGTCAGGAACAGGTTGCGCGCCATCACGTTGTTGCTGAACTTGTTGATGTCGTAGACGATGCTGCCGAGCACCGGGCTGTGATGCACGGCGAGGGGCCGCGCGGCGGTCGGCACCTTGCCCTCGCTCACGGGCCCGGCGATCGTGCCGCCGTCCTGCTGCCACAGCGCGAGGAAGCCGCGCGCGAAGAACGTCGTGTGATCGAGGATCGCGAGGTTGGTCGTGTGCGCGCCGCAGCGCAGCGGGTAGTCGCCCGCGAACGAGGCGGTCATGATCCCGCCGCCGGCCGTCAGCGTCGGGCGCGCGGCCGCGGCGGCCGCGCTGCACGAGCCCGTGCCTTCGACCAGCTGGTTGTCGATCGACAGGTCCGCGAGCGGCGGCAGCACGTCGACGGCCACCTTGCCGTCGTCGCCCGGCGTGACCGTGAACGACACGGCCTTGAATGCGTACAGCAGCGGATCGGGGCCGACGTTGTACGGCGCGCTCGCGTCGTCGTCGAACGAAGGGAGGTCGCGCGTCGAGGTCGCGAAGTAGCTCTTGTCGAGTACGAGTCCGCCTGCCACGCGCTTGACGCCGGCCTTGCGGAGCTTGTCGACGAGATCGATCAGCTCTTCGGGCACGAGCTTCGGATCGCCGGTGCCCTTGATGTACAGGTTGCCCTGCAGCGTGCCGTCCGGGTCGACGGTGCCGTCCGTGTAGGCGGTCGTGCGCCAGCGGTAGTCGGCGCCGAGGATCGACAGGCCCGAGAAGGTCGTCACGAGCTTCATCGTCGAGGCCGGCATCATCGGCCGGCTCGCATTCCACGCGATCAGCGGCTCCGGATCGCCGACGCGCTCGACGACGACGCTCATCGCCGACGCCGGCACCTTCGCGCGCTGCAGCGCGACGAGCACCGACGCCGGCAGGCCGGCCGCGCGCGCGGCCGGCGACACGACGGCCGTCTTGCGTGCTTCCTTGTGGGATTTCTTGCGGGCCTGCGCGGGCGGCGCGAAGACGAGGGCCGTGCAGGTGGCGACGATGGCGGCCGCTTTCAGGCAGACGCGGGCGCGGGGGGCGAACCGGGTGGAAAGATCGGAAATCGGCATGAGCGAATACGGGGGAAGCACGACGTTCGGGCAGGGCGCGCGCGGCGCCAAAGCGCACATTGTAGAGACAAGTCCGGACAGCCCCCTTGCAATCCGCCTTTCTGTTGCATTGCACGGTGCCGCGCGCCCGGTTCGCGGCGCTACAATGGTCGGCGTGTTTGACTCGCCCCATGGATGCCTGTCCCGATGCGGATTCTGCTTGTCGAAGATGATCGAATGATTGCCGAAGGCGTGCGCAAGGCGCTGCGCTCGGACGGCTTCGCGGTCGACTGGGTGCAGGACGGCGACGCCGCGCTGACGGCGCTCGGCGGCGAGACGTACGACCTGCTGCTGCTTGATCTCGGCCTGCCGAAGCGCGACGGCATCGACGTGCTGCGCACGCTGCGCGCACGCGGGCTGGCGCTGCCGGTGCTGATCGTCACCGCGCGCGACGCGGTGGCCGACCGCGTGAAGGGGCTCGACGCGGGCGCCGACGACTACCTCGTCAAGCCATTCGACCTCGATGAACTGGGCGCGCGGATGCGCGCGCTGATCCGCCGCCAGGCCGGGCGCAGCGAATCGCTGATCCGCCACGGCGCGCTGACGCTCGATCCCGCTTCGCACCAGGTGACGCTCGACGGCGCGCCCGTCGCGCTGTCCGCGCGCGAGTTCGCGCTGCTCGAGGCGCTGCTCGCGCGGCCCGGCGCGGTGCTGTCGAAGAGCCAGCTCGAGGAGAAGATGTACGGCTGGGGCGAGGAGATCGGCAGCAACACGGTCGAGGTCTACATCCACGCGCTGCGCAAGAAGCTCGGCTCGGACCTGATCCGCAACGTGCGCGGGCTCGGCTACATGGTCGTCAAGGAAAGCTGACGCGTGAGGTCGATTCGTCATCAATTGCTGATCTGGCTGCTCGCGATCGTCGTCGCGGGCGTGGGCCTCGCGGGCTGGCTCATCTACCGGCAGGCGCTCGCCGAAGCGAACGAACTGTTCGACTACCAGTTGCAGGAAATCGCCGCGGCGTTGCCGTCCGAGCCGTTCTCGCAGGTGTTCGGTTCGCGCACCAACGGCGACGAAGGTATCGTGATCCAGATCTGGAACCGCAACGGCGTGCTGATGTACTTCTCGCATCCGCGTGCGCCGATCGCGCCGCGCGCGGAGCTCGGCTTCTCGACCGAACGCACCGATCGCGGCGAATGGCGCGTGTACGGCGCGATCGTCGGCGACAACGTCGTGCAGCTCGCGCAGCCGTTGTCGGTGCGCAACCGGCTCGCGGCGAACGTCGCGCTGCGCACGCTGTGGCCGCTGATCGTGCTGTTGCCGTTCCTCGGCGCGGCCGTGTGGGTGATCGTCGGACGCGGGCTCGCGCCGCTCGGCCGCGTGACGCGCGCGGTCGAGGCGCGCCGGCCGGAAGCGCTTGATGCGCTGCCCGATGGGCGCCTGCCGCTCGAGGTGCAGCCGCTCGTCCGCGCGCTGAACGGGCTGCTCGCCCGGCTGGCGGCCGCGCTTGACACGCAGAAGGCCTTCGTGGCCGATGCCGCGCACGAACTGCGCACGCCGCTCGCGGCCGTGCAGATCCAGGCACAGCTCGTCGCCCGTGCGAAGGACGACGCGTCGCGCCGCGAGGCGATCGCCGATCTCCAGGATGGCGTGTCGCGTGCGACGCGCCTCACCGAGCAACTGCTCGCGCTCGCCCGCGCCGAACCGGATGGCGCGACGATGCGCGAGCCGGTCGACCTGCAGGCGCTGCTCGCCGAATGCGTGGCCGCGCTTGCGCCGCTCGCGCAACGGCGCGACATCGATCTCGGCTTCGAGGAGACGCGCGCGGCGAGCGTCGTCGCGGACGTCGGCGCGCTGCGCGTGATGTTCGGCAACCTGCTCGACAACGCAGTGAAGTACACGCCGGACGGCGGCCGCATCGACGTATCGCTGACCCGCGACGCGGCCGGCCGCGCGTGCGTGCAGATCGGCGACAGCGGGCCCGGCATTCCGGCCGACGAGCGCGAACGCGTGTTCGACCGCTTCTACCGCGACAGCTCCGCACGGGCGCGCACCGACGTGTCGGGCAGCGGGCTCGGGCTCGCGATCGTCAAGCGCGTGGCCGCGCAGCAGGGCGCGACGGTGTCGCTCGGCGACGCGGCCGCGGGCGGCCTGCTCGTCAGCGTCGTGTTTCGCGATGCCGAGATGCCGGCCGAGGCGCCGCAGCCGTCCGAATCCGTGTGAAGCACGACCCCGCGCAGGCGCCGGCGGCCGCTTAAGCCCCGCTTAAGGCTGATTAAGCCTCCTTTAAGTCAGGGTCGTTACGCTGCGTCCTAACAAAGAGGAGGTCCTACGATGAATACCCGATTCCTTGCGCGCGGCGCCGTCGCGGTCGCCGTGGCGGCCGCCCTGTCCGCCGGTTATGTCGCCGGCACCCACCGCGCCGATCCGCAGATCATCACGCCCGCGCAGGCCGCCGCACTGATGCCGGCCGAAGCGGCCGCGAAGACCGGCATCCCCGATTTCTCCGGGCTCGTCGAGACCTACGGCCCGGCGGTCGTGAACATCAGCGCGAAGCACGTCGTGAAGCAGGTGTCGCGGCGCGTGCCGCAGCCGCAGCTGCCGATCGATCCGAGCGACCCGTTCTACCAGTTCTTCAAGCACTTCTACGGCCAGGTGCCGGGCATGGGCGGCGACGCGCAGCCGGACGACCAGCCGAGCGCGAGCCTCGGTTCGGGGTTCGTCATCAGCTCCGACGGGTACATCCTCACCAATGCGCACGTGATCGACGGCGCGAACGTCGTCACGGTCAAGCTGACCGACAAGCGCGAATACAAGGCGAAGGTCGTCGGCTCCGACAAGCAGTCGGACGTCGCGGTGCTGAAGATCGACGCGAGCGGCCTGCCGACCGTGAAGATTGGCGACCCGGCGCAGAGCAAGGTCGGCCAGTGGGTCGTCGCGATCGGTTCGCCGTACGGCTTCGACAACACGGTCACGTCGGGCATCATCAGCGCGAAGTCGCGCGCGCTGCCGGACGAGAACTACACGCCGTTCATCCAGACCGACGTGCCGGTGAACCCGGGCAACTCGGGCGGCCCGCTGTTCAACCTGCAGGGCGAGGTGATCGGCATCAACTCGATGATCTACTCGCAGACGGGCGGCTTCCAGGGCCTGTCGTTCGCGATCCCGATCAACGAGGCAATCAAGGTGAAGGACGAGCTCGTGAAGACGGGCCACGTGAGCCGCGGCCGCCTCGGCGTCGCCGTGCAGGGGCTGAACCAGACGCTCGCGAGCTCGTTCGGGCTGCAGAAGCCGGACGGCGCGCTCGTCAGCTCGGTCGACGCCAACGGCCCGGCCGCGAAGGCCGGCCTGCAGCCGGGTGACGTGATCCTGTCGGTCAACGGCTCGCCGGTTGCCGATTCGACGTCGCTGCCCGCGCAGATCGCGAACCTGAAGCCGGGGTCGAAGGCCGACCTGCAGATCTGGCGCGACAAGTCGAAGAAGTCGATCAGCGTGACGCTCGGCGCGATGGCCGACGCGAAGCTCGCGTCGAACGACGGCGGGCCGGTCGAGCAGGGGCGCCTGGGCGTCGCGGTGCGTCCGCTGTCGCCGCAGGAGCGCAGTGCCGCCAACCTGTCGCATGGCCTGATCGTGCAGCAGGCCGGCGGGCCGGCCGCCAACGCGGGCATCCAGCCCGGCGACGTGATCCTCGCGGTCAACGGCCGTCCGGTCACGAGCCCCGAGCAGTTGCGCGACGCGGTCAAGGGGGCGGGCAACAGTCTTGCTCTGCTGATCCAGCGCGATAATGCACAGATCTTCGTGCCGGTCGACCTGAGCTGACCGGCGACGGCCGATGGCCGGCCAGGCCGGCCGCGGCGGGCGCCGCCGCCGTACTGAAGGTGTGGCGCGGCGCCCTGTATGTGTTCCGACCCCAAGGAGAGAGCCATGCAATATCTACGCAACGTGTCCCGATTTGCCGTCGCCGCGGCGCTGGCCGCCGGCCTCGCAGCCGGAGCGACCGGCGCGTACGCGCAGTCGGACGGCTTGCCCGCCGCGCGCCAGCAGGGCGACGTCACCTTCGTGTCCGGCGGCGTCGGGCTGGACGAATCGACGGCGTTCCAGCGCAACGAGCCGAGTTGGCCGCTGGCGCTGCGGTTCACCGGCAAGGGCGGTGAGTTCCTGGCCGACGTCCACGTGCGGATCGTCGACGGCAAGGGTACCGAAGTGCTGAAGACCGACGCGCGCGGGCCGTACATGCTCGTGAAGGTGCCGCCGGGCCGCTATACGGTGCAGGCGTCGTATCAGGGCAACGAGGAATCCCACGCCGTCACGGTCGGCGCGAAGGGCGGCGCGAAAACCGCCTTCCAGTGGAGCGCGCAGTAGCCCGCCGCGCGCGGCCCCGGCCGGGGTTGCGCATTCGGCTGCGGTTTCGCCCATAATGAAAGCCACGGCACTCGTGCCGTGGCTTTTTCGTTTCCTGAGTCCGGCCTGGCCGGGCCGCCCCAAGGAGAAACGATGTCCGACGCAGCCGACCCTCGTCTCGAAATCGTGCCGAACCGCCATCGCGTGCGCGTGATCCATCGCGGCATCACGTACGCCGATTCGCACGGCGCGTTGACCGTGCGCGAAACGGGCCTGCCGGACACCCACTACCTGCCGCGCAGCGACGTCAACATGCGCCGGCTCGTGAAGTCGGGCGTCACGTCGGCCTGCCCGTTCAGGGGCGAGGCCGTGCACTTCGACTTGCAGACCGAAGACGGCGTGATCGAGAACGCCGCGTGGAGTTACGAGGCACCGAAGGCGGCTGCGTTGGCGCTCGCGCACTACGTTGCCTTCGACGCCGCACGGATCGACAGTCTCGTCGAGACGTCCTGATGCGGCGCGTGTTCATCGGGGAGGCGTCATGGAACTGAACGACACGTTACGCATACCGCTCGCCCCGCCCGTCGTGCGGGAGGCATTCGAGGATCTCGCGTTGCTGCGCGCGAGCTTCGACCATTGCGAATCCTTCGTGAAGCTTGCGCATGGCGAGTTTGCGCTGACGATCACGGTGCCGCTCGGCCCGCTGCGCGCCCGCTACGACGTGCGCGCGCATGCGGCCGCGGAGCAGGGCGACGCGGAAGGGCAGCCGCGCCGCGTGCTCAACTTCAAGGCGCGGGCCGACGGGCTTGGCGCGCTGCGCGGCCAGGTCGAACTCGTGCTGATGCCGGATGACGATGCGAACGCCACGCGCATCGAGTACGTCGTCTGGGCGACGGCAAGCGGCCCGCTCACCGAGTTGCCGGGGCGGCAGATCGAAAACACGCTGCGCGAATGGACCGACGATTTCTTCCGTGAATTCTGCACGGTCGTGCAGGCGAAGCACGGTCTTGCACCGAATCGCGCGCGCTCGGCCGTGCCACGGCGCCAGCACGTGTTCCTGCGGCCGGCGTCGCTGGTGGCCGCGACGAAGCGTGCGCTGCCGCCGCACCTTGGCGGTGCGCTGAGCGGGCGTGCCGCCAGCGCGCTCCCGCATCGCGGCGCCGGCACCGTGCCCGTGTGGGCGTGGGCCGCGATGATCGTCTTCGTCGCGCTGCTGCTGTACGCGGCGCGCTGGATCAACGGCGGCTGAGCGGCCGGACGGTTCCGCTGCGAGGCTGCTCGCCGCGCGCGTTACCGCACGACCTCGGCGCCGGCTCCGGCGCCGCGAAATTCCCTTCGATATGCCGACGGCGACGTGCCGAGCGCGCCCGCGAAATGCTGGCGCAGCGACACGCTCGACCCGTAGCCGGCCGCCTGCGCGATCGCATCGATCGATTGCCCGGTGGTTTCCAGCAGATGCTGCGCGCGCGCGAGCCGCTCGGCCTGCAGCCACGCGGTGACGGTCGTGCCGGTCGCCTGGCGGAAGTGGCGCGTGAACGTGCGCCGGCTCATCAGCACGCGTTCGGCGAGCGAATCGACGCTGTGTGCGGCGTCGAGGTGGGCGCGCACCCAGTCGAGCAGGCCCGCGAGCCGCGCATCGCGCGGGTGCGCGGCCACCGGCTGCGGCACGTACTGCGCCTGCCCGCCCTGCCGGTGCGGCGGGATCACGAGGCGGCGCGCGATCTGGTTCGCGGCGTCCGAGCCGAAGCGCAGCCGGACGACGTGCAGGCAGCAGTCGAGCCCGGCGGCCGTGCCGGCCGACGTCATCAGGTTGCCGTCGTCCACGTACAGCACGTCCGGATCGAGCTTCACGCGCGGAAAGCGTTGTGCGAAGTCGTCGGCCCACGCCCAGTGCGTGGTGGCCGGGCGGCCGTCGAGCAGGCCGGCCGCAGCGAGCACGTACGCGCCGAGGCACAGCCCGACGAGCTGCGCGCCACGCGCGGCGGCCGCGCGGACAGCGTCGAGCAGCACGTCGGGCGGCGCTTCGTCCGGGTCGCGCCATGCCGGCACGATGACGATGTCCGCGTCGTCGAGCCCGTCGAGCCCGTACGGCGCGGTGATCGTGAAGCCGCCCGTCGTCGACAGCGGGCCACGTTCGGCCGAGCAGACGCGGAACTCGAACGCGGGCGAGGCGGCCGCGTCGCGTTCCTTGCCGAATACGACCGACGGCACCGACAGGTGGAACGGGCTGATGCCGTCGTACGCGATCACGGCGACGACGGTCGGAGCGGGCTGGGCGGTCCGGGTGGGCGAGGCGGCGGCGGTCATGGCAGGCTTCGGAGTGGCGATGGCCCGATTCTATCGAAGAATGGCTATCGGGCCACTGTCCCCGTGAGCGATGCGCGCCGACAATGCATCGCATCGCGCCGCTGGCCGTCCCGTTCCGGGGTGGGGCCGCGCCACCGCACCAGGAGCCCGTCATGTCGAACGCCGTCCCGCCTTCCGCTTCCCAAACCGTTCCCCGTCGCGCACTGATCGTGATCGACGTCCAGAACGAATACGTGACGGGCAACCTGCCGATCGACTATCCGCCGCTCGACGTGTCGCTCGCGAACATCGGCCGCGCGATCGATGCCGCGCATGCGGCCGGCGTGCCGGTGATCGTGGTCCAGCACGTCGCACCGGCCGGCGCGCCGATCTTCGCGCCCGGCTCCGACGGCGTCGCGCTGCACGCGGTCGTTGCCGGCCGGCCGTATGCGCACCTGATCGAGAAGAAGCAGGCCAGTTCGTTCGCCGGAACCGACCTCGCCGCGTGGCTCGACGCGCACGGGATCGACACGCTCACGGTGGCCGGCTACATGACGCACAACTGCAACGCGTCGACGGTCTATCACGCGGCGCACGCGGGGCTGAATGTCGAGTACCTGAACGACGCGACGGGTGCGCTGCCGTACGAGAACGAAGCAGGCGCGGTAAGCGCCGAGGAGATTCACCGCACGTACGCGGTCGTGTTCCAGTCGAATTTCGCGGCCGTGATGTCGACCGACGCGTGGATCGCGGGACTGGCCGGTGCGCCGATGCCGAAGCGCGATTCGGTCGCCGCGTCGAACCGGCGGGCCCGCGCGCAGCGCGCGACGGTGGCCTGAAACGGGAGGGAGAGGGGGGAGGGCGCGGGCGGCGCGCCGCCCGATGAAACAAACAACCCCGCAAGCGCGCGCTCGTCGCGCGGTCAGTCGCCGTCCTTCAGCATCGCCGGGCTGAAGCGCAGCATGTCGAAACAGCCGTCGACGAGCTTTTCCGCATGCTGCTCGGCGTCGATTTCGTCGGGCAGCATCAGCATGTCGCGCACGAAACCGCTGACGAGCGTGTGCAGCATCAGCGTCGCGCGCCACGTATCGAGCCGCTCGGGCAGCAGCTTGAGCCGCACGGCCCCCGCGAGATCGGCATCGATCGCGTGCAGCGCCTCGCTCATGCCCGCACGGTTGCGCTGGAGCAGCGGCTCCAGATCCGCGACGTACTCGCACTTCATGAACAGGATGCTGAACACGCGGCGCAACTGCGCGTCGCGCTGCACGCCGAGCAGGCACCAGATCAGGATCTGCCGGATCTTCTCGAGCGGATTGCCGCCCGGCGCGTCGAGCGGCATCCGCTTCAGCTCGTCGATCGGCAGAAACACGCGGTCGAACATCGCGTCGAACAGTTCGCTCTTGTTCGCGAAATGCCAGTAGATCGCACCGCGCGTCACGCCGGCGTGCTGGGCGATGTCCGCGAGCGACGTGTGCGACACGCCTTTCTCGAAGAACACGTGTTCGGCGGCGTCGAGAATGCGGTTACGCGTCTCGAGCGCCTCCTCCTTGGTACGTCTGACCATGTGCAGGCCTGATTGGAATGAATCGTAGGTGAATTTAGGGTCTGCAACCCTCGGCGCAGTCATATAGACTGGCTATGCTTGCGATTGGTAACAATCCGTAAGACTGGACGGCAGGCGGGGCATAAACGGGCTTTTTACATACATTCATGAATGTATATACAATACCACCCTACGATCGAATGACCCAAGTGGCAATCAGTTAATATCCCACTCTGCTGATTCCCGCCAAAGTTCCAGTCCGCAGTGCGGGGCAACCTGTCGGCACGGAGGTTTCGTGCCGCTTGCTGTATCTAGCAGTCCAGTATTTCAGGTGTTCGATCTGCGCCGTGAGGCGCATCCGTGTCGCGCTCCCTCCGGTGGGGTGCGGCACTTATTCCATTGGTTATACACAGAGGTCGCTCCATGCGCGTCGAACGGGTTCCATACCGCTTAATCACTGTCGCGACGGCCGCCGTTTTCCTGGCCGCGTGCGGGAAAAAAGAATCGGCACCGCCGCCGCAAACGCCGGAAGTCGGCGTCGTCACCGTCCAACCGCAAGCCGTACCGGTCTTCAGCGAACTGCCGGGCCGCACCAGCGCATTCCTCGTCGCGCAGGTGCGCGCACGAGTCGACGGCATCGTGCTGCGTCGTGAATTCACCGAAGGCACCGACGTCAAGGCCGGCCAGCGTCTGTACAAGATCGATCCGGCGCCGTACGTCGCCGCACTGAACAGCGCGAAGGCAACGCTCGCGAAGGCGCAGGCGAACCTCGTCACGCAGAACGCACTGGTCGCGCGCTACAAGGTGCTGGTGGCCGCGAACGCGGTCAGCAAGCAGGACTACGACAACGCAGTGGCCACGCAAGGCCAGGCCGCGGCGGACGTCGCGGCCGGCAAGGCAGCGGTCGATACCGCGCAGATCAACCTCGGCTACACCGACGTCGTGTCGCCGATCACCGGCCGTGTCGGCATCTCGCAGGTGACGCCAGGCGCGTACGTGCAGGCGAGCCAGGCGACGCTGATGTCGACGGTGCAGCAGCTCGATCCGGTGTATGTCGACCTCACGCAGTCGAGCCTCGAAGGCCTGAAGCTGCGCCAGGACGTGCAGAGCGGCCGCCTGAAGACGAGCGGCCCGGGCGCCGCGAAGGTGTCGCTGATCCTGGAAGACGGCAAGACCTACTCGGAAGCCGGCAAGCTGCAGTTCTCGGACGTGACGGTCGACCAGGCCACCGGTTCGGTGACGATCCGCGCGGTGTTCCCGAACCCGGGCCGCGTGCTGCTGCCGGGCATGTTCGTGCGCGCACGGATCGAGGAAGGCGTGAACGAGAACGCGTTCCTGGTGCCGCAGATCGGCGTCACGCACGACCAGAAGGGCCAGGCGATCGCGATGGTGGTGAACGCCAGCAACAAGGTCGAGCCGCGTCCGCTGAAGACCACCGGCATGCAGGGCCCGAACTGGATCGTCGAAGGCGGTCTGCAAGCGGGCGACCACGTGATCGTGCAGGGCGGCGAGAAGGTGCGCCCGGGTGCGACCGTGAAGTCGGTACCGGCACAGCTCGCACCGGCGGCTGCCGCCGCATCGGGCGTCGCCGCCACCGCCGCGCCGGCTGCCGCCGGTTCCGGCGCCGCTGCCGCTTCCGGTGCTGCCGCATCGGGCGCCGCGCCGGCGAGTGCTGCCGCTGCTTCGAGCGCGCAATAACAGGGAGCCTGTTTCATGGCAAAGTTTTTTATCGATCGCCCGATCTTCGCGTGGGTGATCGCCATCATCCTGATGCTGGCCGGGGTTGCGGCGATCTTCACGCTGCCGATCTCGCAGTATCCGACGATCGCGCCGCCCTCGATCCAGATCACCGCGAACTACCCGGGCGCTTCCGCGAAGACGGTGGAAGACACGGTGACGCAGGTGATCGAGCAGCAGATGAGCGGTCTCGACAACTTCCTGTACATGTCGTCGACCAGTGACGACTCGGGCAACGCGACGATCACGCTGACCTTCGCGCCGGGTACCAACGCCGACATCGCACAGGTTCAGGTGCAGAACAAGCTGTCGCTCGCGACGCCGATTCTGCCGCAGGTCGTGCAGCAGCTCGGCCTCTCGGTGACGAAGTCGAGCAGCAGCTTCCTGCTGGTGCTCGCCTTCAACTCCGAAGACGGCAGCATGAACAAATACGACCTCGCGAACTTCGTGGCGTCGCACGTGAAGGACCCGATCAGCCGGTTGAACGGCGTCGGTACCGTCACGCTGTTCGGCTCGCAGTACGCGATGCGGGTCTGGCTCGATGCGACCCGGCTGACGAACTACGGCCTCACGCCGGTCGACGTGTCGACCGCGATCTCCGCACAGAACGTGCAGATCGCAGGTGGCCAGATCGGCGGCACGCCGTCCACGCCGGGCACGATGCTGCAGGCGACGATCACCGAGTCGACGCTGCTGCAGACGCCCGAGCAGTTCGGCAACATCCTGCTGAAGGTCAACCAGGACGGCTCGCAGGTTCGCCTGAAGGATGTCGCGAAGCTCGAGCTCGGCGGTGAAAACTACAACTTCGACACGAAGTACAACGGTCAGCCGACCGCGGCACTCGGTATCCAGCTCGCGACCAACGCGAACGCCCTCGCCACCGCGAAGGCCGTGCGCGCGAAGATCGACGAACTGGCGCCGTTCTTCCCGCACGGCCTCGTCGTGAAGTACCCGTACGACACGACGCCGTTCGTGAAGCTGTCGATCGAGGAAGTGGTCAAGACGCTGCTCGAAGGTATCGTGCTGGTGTTCCTCGTGATGTATCTGTTCCTGCAGAACCTGCGGGCGACGATCATCCCGACGATCGCGGTGCCGGTCGTGCTGCTCGGCACGTTCGCGATCATGTCGATGGTGGGCTTCTCGATCAACACGCTGTCGATGTTCGGCCTCGTACTCGCGATCGGCCTGCTGGTGGACGATGCGATCGTGGTGGTGGAGAACGTCGAGCGGGTGATGGCGGAAGAGGGCTTGTCACCGAAGGAGGCGACCCGCAAGGCGATGGGCCAGATCACCGGCGCACTCGTCGGCGTGGCGCTCGTGCTGTCGGCGGTGTTCGTGCCGGTGGCGTTCTCTGGCGGCTCGGTCGGCGCGATCTATCGTCAGTTCTCGCTGACGATCGTGTCGGCGATGGTGCTGTCGGTGCTGGTCGCGTTGATTCTGACGCCGGCCCTGTGCGCGACGATCCTCAAGCCGATCCCGCAAGGGCATCACGAAGAGAAGAAGGGCTTCTTCGGCTGGTTCAACCGCACGTTCAACAACAGCCGCGACAAGTACCACGTCGGCGTGCACCACGTGATCAAGCGCTCGGGCCGCTGGCTCATCATCTACCTCGTCGTGATCGTCGCGGTCGGCCTGCTGTTCGTGCGCCTGCCGAAGTCGTTCCTGCCGGATGAAGACCAGGGCCTGATGTTCGTGATCGTGCAGACGCCGTCGGGCTCGACGCAGGAAACGACCGCGAAGACGCTCGCGAACATTTCCGACTACCTGCTGAAGGACGAGAAGGAAATCGTCGAATCGGCGTTCACGGTCAACGGCTTCAGCTTCGCCGGCCGCGGCCAGAACTCCGGTCTCGTGTTCGTTCGCCTGAAGGACTACTCGCAGCGTCAGCATGCGAACCAGAAGGTGCAGGCGCTGATCGGCCGGATGTTCGGGCGCTACGCGGGCTACAAGGACGCGATCGTGATCCCGTTCAACCCGCCGTCGATTCCTGAACTCGGCACCGCTGCCGGCTTCGACTTCGAGCTGACGGACAACGCAGGTCTCGGCCACGATGCGCTGATGGCCGCGCGTAACCAGCTGCTCGGGATGGCCTCGAAGGATCCGACGCTGCAGGGTGTGCGTCCGAACGGCCTGAACGATACGCCGCAGTACAAGGTCGACATCGATCGCGAGAAGGCGAACGCGCTCGGCGTGACGGCGGATGCGATCGACCAGACGTTCTCGATCGCCTGGGCGTCGAAGTACGTGAACAACTTCCTCGATACCGACGGCCGGATCAAGAAGGTCTACGTGCAGGCGGACGCACCGTTCCGGATGACGCCGGAAGACCTGAACATCTGGTACGTGCGCAACGGGTCGGGCGGGATGGTGCCGTTCAGTTCGTTCGCGACCGGTCACTGGACGTACGGTTCGCCGAAGCTCGAGCGCTACAACGGTGTGTCGGCCATGGAAATCCAGGGTCAGGCCGCACCGGGCAAGTCGACGGGTCAGGCGATGGCTGCGATGGAACAGATCGCGAAGAAGCTGCCGGTCGGTATCGGCTATTCGTGGACGGGCCTGTCGTTCCAGGAAATCCAGTCCGGTTCGCAGGCGCCGATCCTGTACGCGATCTCGATCCTCGTCGTGTTCCTGTGTCTCGCGGCGCTGTATGAAAGCTGGTCGATCCCGTTCTCGGTGATCATGGTGGTGCCGCTCGGCGTGATCGGTGCACTGCTCGCGGCAACGATGCGCGGCCTCGAGAACGACGTGTTCTTCCAGGTCGGCCTGCTGACGACCGTGGGCTTGTCCGCGAAGAACGCGATTCTGATCGTGGAGTTCGCGCGCGAACTGCAGATGACGGAGAAGATGGGGCCGATCGAGGCCGCGCTGGAAGCGGCGCGCCTGCGGCTGCGTCCGATCCTGATGACGTCGCTCGCGTTCATTCTCGGTGTGATGCCGCTCGCGATCAGCAACGGCGCGGGTTCGGCGAGCCAGCACGCAATCGGTACGGGCGTGATCGGCGGGATGATCACGGCGACGTTCCTCGCGATCTTCATGATCCCGATGTTCTTCGTGAAGATCCGCGCGATCTTCAGCGGCGAGAAGGAAGACGTCGACGAGGCGCTGCGCCTGGCTCAGGAGCACTCGCACCACGAAGAGAAGCCGGGCAACGGCGACGAAGGCAACAAGGGACAGTGATGATGCAAAAACACGCTTTGACTGCAATCGCGGTCGCGCTCTTCGCCACGGGCTGCACGATGGCGCCGCATTACAAGCGGCCCGATGCACCCGTCGCGCAGGCGTACCCGGCCGGCGGCGTCTACGCGACGCAGCCGGGTGCGGCCGGCGCGCGCAGCGCGAACGGGCAAGCTGCGACCGCCATCGGCTGGCGCGAGTTCTTCGTCGATCCGCGCCTGCAGCGGCTGATCGAGATCGCGCTGAAAAACAACCGCGACCTGCGCGTATCGGTGCTGAACATCGAGGCGGCGCGCGCGCAGTACCAGATCACGCGCGCGGGCCTGTTCCCGACGATCGATGCGACGGGTACCGGTAATCGTCAGCGCTTGCCGAATGCGCTGTCGGTGGCGCCGGGCCGGAACATCACGACGACCTACAACGTCGGGCTGTCGGCGTCGTGGGAACTCGACCTGTTCGGCCGCGTGCAGAGCCTGAAGGACCAGGCGCTCGCGCAGTACCTGTCGACCGCGTATGCGCGGCAGGCGTCGGAGATCTCGCTGGTGTCGCAGGTGGCGGATCAATACCTGACGCTGCTGTCGACCGACGATCTGCTGAAGGTCACGGAGAACACGCTGAAGACGGCGCAGGACTCGTACAACCTGACGAAGCTGCAGTTCGACAACGGCACGGGCTCCGAGCTCGAGTTGCGTCAGGCGCAGACGGTGGTCGAGCAGGCGCTGTCGAACCAGCAGGCGCAAGCACGGGCACGCGCGCAGGCGTTGAACGCGCTGGTGCTGCTGATCGGCGAGCCGCTGCCGGACGATTTGCCGGCGGGCATGCCGCTCGACGCGCAGAACCTGCTGACGGACGTGCCGGCCGGCCTGCCGTCCGACCTGCTGACGCGTCGTCCCGACGTGATGCAGGCCGAGCAGTCGCTGCTGGCGGCGAACGCGAACATCGGTGCGGCACGCGCGGCGTTCTTCCCGAAGATCTCGCTGACGGCCGCGTTCGGCACCGCGAGCCCGACGCTCGGCGGCCTGTTCAAGGCCGGCACGGCGGCATGGTCGTTCGCGCCGAGCATCGCGTTGCCGATCTTCGAAGGCGGCTCGAACATCGCGAACCTCGATCTTGCGCACGTGCAGAAGCGCATCGAGATCGCGAACTACGAGAAGGCGATCCAGTCGGCGTTCCGCGACGTGGCGGACGGGTTGGCCGCACGCGGCACGTACGACCAGCAGATCGCGGCGCTGGAGCGCAACGAGCACGCGCAGCAGCGTCGCTTCGACCTGTCGGACCTGCGTTACAAGAACGGTGTCGACAGCTACCTGTCGGTGCTGACCGCGCAGACGGACCTGTATTCGGCGCAGCAGTCGCTGATCAATGCGCGCCTGGCACGCTGGACCAACCTGGTCAACCTGTACCGTTCGCTGGGCGGCGGGTGGATCGAGCGGGCCGGCGAAACGCCGCGCGCGCCGGATGCACCGGTCGACTACGACAAGGCGGCCGCTCCGGCGCCTGCGTCGGCAACGGCGACGAACGGGTAAACGCAAGGAGGGGCAGGCGCGGTTTCGATCGTGCTTGTCCTTCGAACCGGCTGGTTGCGGAATCGAAAACGCCACGGACGAAAGTCCGTGGCGTTTTCTTTTGCGTAGTCGATTCGTGCGGCGCGAAAACGGTTGGGGTGACGATGCGCGTGTCGGATTCTGGTGCCGCTTATAGCGTCGGACCAGCCATCCTGCTTGGCGACTCGGCATCATCGCGCCGCGCCCGCGGGCGACCCGCTTTCACGCGCCACCGCCTGTTCCGCCGTTCGACCGTCCAGCTGTCCGCCTGTCCGAACGCCCAGCTGTCCGACCGATCACCGCGCAGCTTCCCGCACCCGCAGAAACAAAACGCCACGGCATGCCGTGGCGTTTTTCGTTACCGCTTCTCCGCGCCGTCGTCCGGCGCGAGGCGATCAGTGGTGCACGTCGGCGGGACGCCCATCGAAGTCGTGTCCGGCGCGACGGATGTCGCAGCGTGCGTCCTTCTCGCCTTTCACGCCGTTGAACACGATGTTCAGGATCACGGCCGTCGCCGAGGCGAGCAGGATGCCGCTGTGCAGGATCGGCGCGAGCGCGGGCGGCAGCTTCGAGAAGAAGTGCGGCGACACGACCGGCACGAGACCCATGCCGACGCTCACGGCGACGATGAACAGGTTGTGCGAGTTGTTCACGAAGTCGACCTTCGACAGCACCTTGATGCCGTTCGCCGCCACCATCCCGAACATCACGATGCCCGCACCGCCGAGCACGAACGGCGGCACCGAGGCGACGACCTGCGCCATCTTCGGGAACAGGCCGAGCAGCACGAGGATCACGCCGCCGGTGGCGCACACGAAACGGCTCTTCACGCCCGTCACGCCGATCAGGCCGACGTTCTGCGAGAACGACGTATGCGGGAACGAGTTGAAGATGCCGCCGATCAGCGTGCCGAGGCCGTCGACGCGCAGGCCGCGCACGAGGCGCTCCTGGTTGACCGGGCGATCGACCATGTCGCCGACCGCGAGGAACATGCCGGTCGATTCGATGAACGTGACGAACATCACCGTGACCATCGTCACGATCGACAGCGGGTCGAAGTGCGGCAGGCCGAAGTGGAACGGCATCACGAAGCCGACCCACGGTGCGTGCGCGACGCCATCGGTATTCACGCGGCCGATCGCGAAGGCGATCGCGAAGCCGGCGACGATGCCGAGCAGCACCGAGATGTTCGCGACGAAGCCGCGGCCGTACTTGTTGATCAGCAGGATCAGCGTGAGCACGAGCAGCGACAGGCCGAGATAGACGGGGCTGCCGTATTCGGGGTTGCCGACGCCGCCGGCCGCCCAGTTGATGCCCACCTCCATCAGCGACAGCCCGATCACCGCGATCACGGTGCCGACGACGACGGGCGGGAAGAACCGCAACAGCTTGCCGATCATCGGCGCGAGCACGATGCCGATGATGCCGGCCGCGATGGTCGAGCCGAAGATGTCGAGGATGCCGAGGCCGGGGTTGGTGCCGATCGCGATCATCGGGCCGACTGCCGCGAACGTGCAGCCCATGATGACGGGCAGGCGGATTCCGAAGATCCACAGGCC
The DNA here is from genome assembly GCF_020420065.1 of Burkholderia sp. AU31624. Taxonomy (NCBI): domain Bacteria; kingdom Pseudomonadati; phylum Pseudomonadota; class Betaproteobacteria; order Burkholderiales; family Burkholderiaceae; genus Burkholderia; species Burkholderia sp. AU31624. The sequence continues at coordinate 385,338 of NZ_JAIZRT010000003.1, read as the reverse complement.
GAGCGTCTGGATCAGCGTGGCGATGCCGCACGAAAACAGATCGGCGCTGATCAGGAACGCGATCTGGTCTTTCGGCAGCTTGAGCGCGGCGCCGACGATAAGCGGCACGGCGACAGCGCCGGCGTACATGACGAGGACGTGCTGCAGGCCAAGCGTTACCAGCTTGCCGGTCGGCAGCACCTCATCGCACGGATGGACCGTGTTCGGTTGCATCTGTCTCACTCCATGATCTTGTTTTCGGGGTGATACGAAATTATTCGGAATGAATCCATGCAACAAGAGTGCTGGGTTCTATTCCGTTCTTTGCTGGTTCGATATGCCATTTCGGCATGGAACAGGGTGTCGATCATCGGGAAACAGCCGCAGGAGTGAGGTTCCCCGGTTTTATAGCCCTTCAAAATAGCGCTGGCCCCCGTGTCAAATATAGGCCGCTTTATGGTGTGTATCGGGCGGGCGGCATAGTGGCAAAAAGTGCCTGGGAAAAATCGTGCCGGGTTAACCCGCGAACGGCCGCTTTTGCCCGCAAGGTGCAGCCGGGTGGAACCCGGCCGGCGACCGCGTTTTTCGGCCCTCCGCGGTAGCGGCAAAAAACGGGGCGCGCATCACGATCCCGTTATCATCGACATCCGTTCATTCGAATTCGCCCTCACGTCATGCGCCTGCTCGGAATTGACCTCGGCACCGGCTCCGTCAAACTCGTCACGCTCGATGCCGACGGCGTCGAGCGGGCGGTCGCGAGCGAACCTTATGCGCTGTCGTCGCCGCAGCCCGGCTGGGCCGAGATCGCGCCCGATACGTGGTGGCAGGCGCTCGTGCGCGCGGCCGTGCGGCTGCCGGCCGACGAGCGTGCGCAGGTGGCCGCGATCGGATTCTCGGGGCAGATGCACGGTGTCGTGCTGATCGATGCGGCCGGGCAGCCGGTGCGTCCCGCGCTGCTGTGGCCCGACACGCGCGCGGTGCGCGAAGCGGAGGCGGCCGATTGGCGCACCGCCGGCCTGCCCGTCGCACCGAACCCCGTCGCGCCGGGCATGGCCGGCCCGCTGTTGCGCTGGCTAGCCACACATGAACCCGAAGCGCTGCGCGCCGCGCGCTGGGCCGTGCAGCCGAAGGACTGGCTGCGCATCGCGCTGGGCGGCGCCGTCGCGGCCGATCCGAGCGACGCGTGCGCGACCGCGCTCGCGACACCCGACGGTGCATGGGATCTCGCGTTGATCGACGCGCTCGGCCTGCCTGCCGACCGGTTCGCACCGGTCCTTCCGTCGAGCGCGCGCTGCGGCACGCTCGGCGCGCAGGCTGCCGCAGCGCTTGGCCTGCCGGCCGGTGTGCCGCTGGCGACGGGTGCGGCCGACACCGCATGCGCGGCGCTCGGCAGCGGGCTTGCCGCCGCCGGCGACGCGCTGCTGACGACCGGCAGCGGCGGCCAGATCGTCGTGCTCGCGGATGCGCTGCCGCCCGCGCGACGCGGGCTGCATCGCTATCGTGCGGCGGCCGGCGGCTATTACACGATGGCCGCGATGCAGAACGTCGGGCTCGCGCTCGAAGCCGTGCGCGGCTGGCTCGGCTACGCGCAGTGGGCCGATGCGTATGACGACGCGTTCGCCCACGCGGCGTCGGAACGCCTGTGCTTCCTGCCGTACCTGACGGGCGAGCGTTCGCCGTGGATGAACCCCGATGCGCGCGGCGGCTGGCTCGGCCTCGGGCTCGGCGACACGCGCGGCGCGATGATGCGCGCCGCGTTCGAAGGCGTCGCGTTCGCGTTGCGCGCCGGGCTCGATGCGATCCGCGACGCCGAGCGCGGCGATCCGGTCGCGATGCTGCGTCTCGCGGGCGGCGGCTCGGTCGATCCGCGCTGGCGCCAGTTGCTGGCCGATGCGCTCGGCGCGTCGCTCCACGCGATCGACTGCCCGAACGCCGCGACGCGCGGCGCCGCGCTGCTCGCGGGCGTCGCGATCGGGCACTGGCGGGAGGACGCGCTGCACGCGCTGGCGCCGTCCGCGTCGCCGGTTGCCGCGCCGCGCGGCGATCGCGCGCTGGCCGCGCGCCACGCACGCTTCGTCGATCTGTATGCGCGAACGGATGCATGGTTCACGACGGGCGTTTAAACTCGAACACTTGTTCTTTTGCGCCAGCGATGACGCATCGTGGCAAGCCGGCGACCGTTTCCCGCACGCGATGCGCGGCCGGACCCGCCATCATGGCGAGCACGAGATTCTTTTGCCGTGCCGTGCGCGATGCCGCGCGGCACGGCTTCGACGGCTTTGCCTGGAACCCGGTGAAGCATGGAACCGGCGCCGGTGCTCATGCACCTACGCCGGCCGACATGAGCGCTGATGCGCCGACCCGGGCCGACCTCACACACAGACAGGAGTCACACGATGAAGACGAAAGCAGCGATTGCATGGAAGGCGGGCGCGCCGCTGACGATCGAGGAAGTCGATCTGGAAGGGCCGCGCGCCGGCGAAGTGCTGATCGAGGTGAAGGCGACGGGCATCTGTCACACCGACTACTACACGCTGTCGGGCGCCGATCCGGAAGGGATCTTCCCGGCGATCCTCGGCCATGAAGGCGCGGGTGTCGTGGTCGACGTCGGCCCCGGCGTCGGCACCCTGCGCAAGGGCGACCACGTGATCCCGCTCTACACGCCGGAATGCCGCGAGTGCAAGTTCTGCCTGTCGCGCAAGACCAACCTGTGCCAGAAGATCCGCGCGACGCAGGGCAAGGGGCTGATGCCCGACGCGACGTCGCGCTTCTCGCTCGACGGCAAGCCGCTGTTCCACTACATGGGCACGTCCACGTTCTCGAACTACATCGTCGTGCCGGAGATCGCGGTGGCGAAGGTGCGCGAGGACGCGCCGTTCGACAAGATCTGCTACATCGGCTGCGGCGTGACGACGGGCGTCGGCGCGGTCGTGTACTCGGCGAAGGTCGAGGCGGGTGCGAACGTCGTCGTGTTCGGCCTCGGCGGCATCGGCCTGAACGTGATCCAGGGCGCGAAGATGGTCGGCGCGGACAAGATCATCGGCGTCGACATCAATCCGAAGCGCGTCGAGCTCGCGAAGAAGTTCGGGATGACGCACTTCATCAACCCGAACGAAGTCGAGAACGTGGTCGACCACATCGTGCAGCTGACCGACGGCGGCGCGGACTACTCGTTCGAATGCGTGGGCAACGTGAAGCTGATGCGCCAGGCGCTCGAGTGCACGCACAAGGGCTGGGGCCAGTCGTTCATCATCGGCGTGGCGGCAGCGGGCGAGGAAATCAGCACGCGTCCGTTCCAGCTCGTGACGGGCCGCGAGTGGAAGGGTTCGGCGTTCGGCGGCGCGCGCGGCCGCACCGATGTGCCGAAGATCGTCGACTGGTACATGGAAGGCAAGATCAACATCGACGACCTGATCACCCACACGCTGCCGCTCGAGCGGATCAACGAAGGCTTCGACCTGATGAAGGCCGGCGAGTCGATCCGCTCGGTCGTGCTGTACTGACCGGGAGCGCACCGCGATGCTCGAACTCGTTTCCTCGCACGCATGCCACGGCGGCGAGCAGCGTTTCTACCGTCACGATTCGGCGGCCATCGGCCTGCCGATGAAGTTCTCGGTGTACCTGCCGCCGCAGGCCGCGCACGGCCGCGTGCCGGCGCTGTTCTATCTCGCGGGGCTCACGTGCACCGACGAGACGTTCGCGATCAAGGCCGGCGCGCAGCAATACGCGGCGCAGCACGGCCTCGCGCTCGTGATGCCCGACACGAGCCCGCGCGGCGCGGGCGTGCCGGGCGAGACCGATGCGTGGGACTTCGGCGTCGGCGCGGGCTTCTACGTCGATGCGACCGAGGCGCCGTGGTCCGCGCATTACCGGATGGAGTCGTACGTGACGGGCGAGCTGCGCGAGCTGGTCGCGGCCGAGCTGCCGATCGACGGCGCGCGGTTGGGGATCTTCGGCCACTCGATGGGCGGGCACGGTGCGCTGACGCTCGCGTTGCGCCATCCGGGCCTGTACCGGTCGGTGTCGGCGTTCGCGCCGATCGCCGCGCCGACGCGCTGCCCGTGGGGCGAGAAGGCGTTCTCGGGTTATCTGGGCGCCGATCGTGAAGCATGGAAGGCACACGACGCGAGCGAACTCGTCGCGCGCGCCGATGCGCCTAAGTTCGCGGACGGTATCCTCGTCGATCAGGGCCTCGCCGACCAGTTCCTCGCGAACCAGCTGAACCCCGACGTGTTCGAAGCCGCGTGCGCGAAGGCCGGCCAGCCGCTGACGCTGCGCCGCCATCCGGGCTACGACCACGGCTACTACTTCATCTCGACGTTCATCGCCGACCACCTCGCGCATCACGCGCGCGTGCTCGCACGATGAGCGGGAAGGGGAGCCGCTAACGCACACCGCGGCACACGCCGCACCGCGCGATCGCGGGCGCATGAAAAAAACGCCGGCGCTGCCCTCGGGCACGCCGGCGTTTTTTATTTCCTTCGGGCGGCGATCCGCCAGGCGGTGCTCAGTGGCGCCGCAACAGGCTCGCGCCGTACACGAGTGCCGACAGCGCGGTGATCCAGAAGCTCGTCGGCCAGTCGGTGTGATACGCGAGCACGATGCCGAGCCACGCTTCGAACAGCGCGAACAGCGCGGCGAGCAGCACGCCGGTCGACAGCCGCGTCGTCACGTTCTGCGCGGCGGCAGCCGGCCCGACCAGCAGCGTGAACACCAGCAGCACGCCGACGATCTGCGTCGCCGCGGCCACCGCGAGCGCGCACACCGCGAGGAACAGCATCGACACCGTGCGCAGCGACACGCCCTTGGCTTCGGCCAGTTCGGGCTGCAGCGACGCGAACAGCAGCGGCCGTGCGATCAGCGCGAGCGCGAGCAGGCTCACCGCGCCGATGCCGGCGAGCACCGCGAGCGTGTCGTGGCTCACCGCGAGCACGTTGCCGAACAGCAGCGCGGTGACCTGCGTCGCGAACGACGTATAGAAATGCAGGAACAGCAGGCCGAAGCCGAGTGCGCCGGACAGGATCACGCCGATCGCGACGTCGCGGCCCGCGAGCTTCTCGCCGAGCGCGCCCATCCCGATCCCGGCTGCAAGCGTGAAGCCGACCATCCCCCAGATCGGCGAGATGCCGAGCAGCACCGCGCCCGTCGCGCCGGTGAAGCCGACGTGCGACAGCGCATGGCCGGCGAAGGTCTGCCCGCGCAGCACCAGGAAATAGCCGACGATGCCCGCGAGCACCGCGACGATCCCCGACGCCGCGAAGGCGTTGATCATGAAGTCGTATTCAAACATCGTGCGAATGCCCGGGATGCGCGTGTCCGTGGTGGTGATGGCCGTGGCCGCCGCCACCGCCGTGCGAGTGACCGTCGTCGTCCTCGTGTTCGTGGTCGTGCTTCTCGATCTCGACGTCGCCCGACATCACGAAGATCTTGCCGTTCACGCGCATCACGTCGATCGGCGATCCGTAGAGCCGCGACAGCACCGGCTTCGTGATCACCTCGTCGACGGTGCCGAGCGCGGCCACGCCGTTGCCGAGATACAGCACGCGGTCGAGCGCGTTCAGCAGCGGATTCAGTTCGTGCGCGGAGAACAGCACGGTGATGCCGAGTTCGCGCTGCACGTTGCGCACCAGTTCGACGACGCCGCGCTGGTGATTCGGGTCGAGGCTGATCAGCGGCTCGTCGAGCAGCAGCAGCTTCGGGTTGCCGAGCAGGCACTGCGCGAGCAGCAGGCGCTGCCGCTCGCCGCCGGACAGTTCCGACAGCGGCCGGCGCGCGAGCGCCGGGCCGCCGACGAGGTCGAGCACGCGGTCGACGTCGCGGCGCGTCGCCGCGTTCGTATGCGGCAGCCCCCAGCGGTGGCCGTCGGCGGCCATCGCGACGAAGTCGTAGCCGCGCATCCGGCGGTTCGCGAGGCCGCTTCGGATCTGCGGCATGTAGCCGATCGACGCGTTGCCGCGCACGACCGGCACGCCGCCGACGGACAGCGTGCCGGCCGACACGGGCACGAGGCCGAGCACCGCGCGCATCAGCGTCGTCTTGCCCGCGCCGTTCGGCCCGAGCACGCCGACGAATTCGCCGGGTTCGATCGAGAAGCTGACGTCGCGCAGGATCGTGCGTCCGCCCAGCTCGAGCGTGACGCGATCGACGGCGAGTGCGTGAGGAGTGACGGTCATGTCGTTACGGAGTGTTCATTTCTTGCCGGCGGCCAGCGCGGTCGAGAGCGCATCGAGCTGGCCGGCCATCCATTGCTGGAAGGTCTTGCCGGCCGGCTGCGTCTCGGTGACGCTGACGGTCGGCACGCCGCCGTCGCGCGCGATCTTCAGCATGCGCTTGGTCATCGGTTCTTCGGCCTGGCTGTTGTAGATCAGCACGCGCACCTGCTTCTTGCGCAGGTCGTTCTCGAACGCGGCGACGTCCTGTGCGCTCGCCTCGGTGTCGTTCATCGTCGCGAGCTGGAAGCGCTGGTTGCGCATGTCGAGGCCGATCGCGTCGGACATATAGCCGAACACGGGCTCGGTGGCCGTCACCGGCACGCCCTTGTACTGCGCGCGCAGCGCGGCGACCTTGTCGTCGACGGGCTTCAGCGACGCGACGAACTTCTGCAGGTTCGCGTCGTATTCGGCCTTGTTCGCCGGGTCGGCACGGCCGAGCTCGGCCGCGATCGCGCGCGCGGCGGCCGGCATCGTCGCCGGGGCGTACCACAGGTGCGGGTTGTCGCCGGCCTTCTTGCCGACCAGATCGGCGACGACGATCGTCGCGCGCTTCGCCTGCTTCGACGCGCCGAGCAGCTTGCTCATCCACGGATCGTAGTTGGCGCCGTTGTAGATCACCACCTGCGCGTGCTGGAGCGCGCGGGCCGTCTTCGGGCTCGCTTCGAACAGGTGCGGATCCTGGTCCGGATTGCTGAGGATGCTCGTCACCGCTACGTGGCTGCCGCCGATTTGCGACGCGACGTCGCCGTAGAAATTCTCGGCGGCCACGACGTTGACGGTCGCGGCCTGCGCGAACACGGGCGCCGCGAGCGACAGGGCGGCGACAGCGACGGCGAGCCAGCGGACAGGCGACAGGGCGCGCCGCGGCGCGCGCTTCAGGGCAATGGACATGGAACTCCTCGTTGGAAGGGGCGGCGCGTGCGCCGCGCGAGATGCGTCAGCGTTGCACGGGCTTGTGCTTGCAGTGTCCGCACAGGCCGCTCAGCTCGACGACCTGGTGGTGGACTTCGAAACCGTGCGCGGGCTCGCTCGCGGACAATTGCTTCGCGAGGTCGCCGCCGGGAATCTCGACGGTGTCGCCGCACGAGTCGCAGATCAGGAACTGGCCTTCGTGCGGGACGCCGATCTCGCAGCACGCGAAGAACGCGTTCTTCGATTCGATCCGGTGGATGAAGCCGTGCTCGACGAGGAAATCCAGTGCGCGGTAGACGGTCGTGGGCGGCACGCGGCCGCGCTGCGGCTCGAGCTCGGCGAGCAGGTCGTACGCGCCGATCGGGCGCTGCGCGGCCAGCACGCGCTCGTAGACCTGGCGGCGCAGCGGCGTCCACGCGAGCCCGTGCTCGGCGGCGAATGCGTCGGCCCGGGACAGCCGGGCGTCAATGGGCGATGAGGTAGCCATGGCGTGAAGCAGCGCGATGAAACAAAGTACGGCGATGATATAACGTATCGCCGCGCCGTGCAGCGCGAAATCCCGTTTCCGTCCTCGCTCCGTCCCCTTCATCGCCGATCCGGCTGCGCCGCACCGTGCGCGCTAGCCCTTGCCGGGCGTGCGCGGCGGGTCCCCGCGGTGCGCCGTTGTGCCGCAGCGCGTCATAGAAAGCCGTCACGTCGCCTTGACAGCGCGAATCGCGTATCCGATCATTCGATCACTAACAGAGCAATTGATCGGTTCGCGAGCGTTCGCTCACCTCGCAGCCGTCGACACGCAGAACGAACCGGAGACAGCCAGTGAGACTGGAAGACAAGGTCGCAATCCTGACGGGCGCCGCAAGCGGCATCGGCGAAGCGGTCGCGCAACGCTATCTGGACGAGGGCGCACGCTGCGTGCTCGTCGACCTGAAGCCGGCAGGCGGCTCGCTCGCGCGGCTCATCGAGGCGAACCCCGGCCGCGCGGTGGCCGTCACCGCGGACGTCACGCGCCGCGACGACATCGAGCGGATCGTCACCACGGCGGTCGAGCGCTTCGGCGGCGTCGACATCCTGTTCAACAACGCGGCGCTGTTCGACATGCGGCCGATCCTCGACGAATCGTGGGACGTGTTCGACCGGCTGTTCTCGGTCAACGTGAAAGGGCTGTTCTTCCTGATGCAGGCCGTCGCGCAGCGGATGGTCGAGCAGGGCCGTGGCGGCAAGATCGTCAACATGTCGTCGCAGGCCGGGCGTCGTGGCGAGGCACTCGTTTCGCACTACTGCGCGACCAAGGCCGCGGTGATCAGCTACACGCAGTCGGCCGCGCTTGCGCTCGCGCCGCACCGGATCAACGTGAACGGCATCGCGCCGGGTGTCGTCGACACACCGATGTGGGAGCAGGTCGATGCGCTGTTCGCGCGCTACGAGAACCGGCCGCTCGGCGAGAAGAAGCGGCTGGTCGGCGAAGCCGTGCCGCTCGGCCGCATGGGCGTGCCGGGCGACCTGACGGGCGCCGCGCTGTTCCTCGCGTCGTCCGACGCCGATTACATCACCGCCCAGACGCTGAACGTCGACGGCGGCAACTGGATGAGCTGAAGTGATGCCGCTCGCACGCGCCACCCGCCGGCCGGCCTGCGATGAGGCGGCCGCCCCGAACGTCGCGGCCGCCGTCGAACGAGGAGGGTTAGCCTGATGGCCGAGATCGTCGTCGCCGGCGAACTGCTCGCCGAATTCGTCGCCGCCGAGCGCGGCCAGGGTTTCGATACGCCGGGCCTGTTCGAGGGGCCGTTCCCGAGCGGCGCGCCGGCGATCTTCGCCGACCAGGCCGCGCGGCTCGGTGCACGTGTTGCGTACGCGGGCTGCGTCGGCCGCGATGCATTCGGCGACGCGATCGTCGCGCGGCTCGAACGCGATGGTGTCGACGTCGCGCGCATCCGTCGCGTCGCGCGCCCGACCGGCACCGCGTTCGTCGCGTATCGCGACGATGGTTCGCGCAGTTTCGTGTACACGTTGTCGACCAGCGCGGCCGCGTGTGTCGATGCGTCCGATGTCGATACCGCGATGTTCGACGGCTGCCGCTATTTTCATGTGATGGGCTCGTCGCTGACGAGCGAATCGGCGATCGCGGCCGTGCAGCGCGGCGTGATCGAGGCCGCGCGCGCCGGCGCGAAGGTGTCGTTCGATCCGAACGTGCGGCCGGAAATGCTGAGTTTTCGCCCGATGCGCGCGGCGCTCGACGCGATGCTCGCCGCGTGCCACCTGTTCCTGCCGAGCGAAGCCGACCTGCCGTTCTTCTGCGGGCCGCAGCCGGCCGAGCGCGCGATCGCGGGCCTGCTCGCGACGCATCCGCTACTCGAGCGGGTCGTGCTCAAACGCGGCGCGCAAGGCAGCGTCGCGTTCGATCGCGCGCACCGGGCGGAAGCGCCGGCGTTCCAGGTCGACGAAGTCGATCCGACCGGCGCCGGCGACTGCTTCGGCGGCACGCTGGTCGCGAGCCTCGTCGCCGGCGTGCCGATCGAGGTTGCGCTGCGTCGCGCGAACGCGGCCGGGGCGATCGCGGTCACGCGGCGCGGCCCGATGGAGGGCAACAGCAGCGCGGCCGAAATCGACCGTTTCCTGACCGAACGAGGTATCGCATGTCCGGCCTGACGACCTTCGCCGAACGTTCGCGCACCGCGCACGCGGACGCCGTGCTGCGGATGATCTTCGACGCAAACCGCGCTAACGCGCAGCGCGGCATCTATGCGATCTGCAGCGCGCACCGGCTCGTGCTGGAGGCCGCGTGTGAAGCCGCGCGCGCGGACGGCTCGCCGTTGCTGATCGAGGCGACCTGCAACCAGGTGAACCATCTCGGCGGCTATACGGGGATGACGCCTGCCGATTTCCGCCGCGACGTGGACGCGATCGCGCAGCGTTGCGGGCTGCCGCCGTCGGCGCTCGTGCTCGGCGGCGACCATCTCGGCCCGAACCCGTGGCGGCATCGCCGCGCGGCCGATGCGATGCGCGAAGCGGGCGCGATGGTCGCCGCGTACGTCGAAGCCGGCTTCGAAAAGATCCACCTCGATGCGAGCATGGCGTGCGCGGACGATCCGGCGCGGCTCGACGATCGCACGATCGCCGCGCGCGCGGCCGAGCTGTGCCGCGCCGCGGAAGACGCGGCGGCGCGCGCCGGCATCGCGCCCGTCTACGTGATCGGCACCGAGGTGCCGACGCCGGGCGGCGAGGTCAGCGGCAGCGGTGACAACGGCGACGCCGCGATCGCGCAGATCGCGGTCACGCGCAGCGACAGCATCGCGGCGACGCTCGACGCGCACCGCCACGCGTTCGCGGCAGCCGGGCTCGACGATGCGTGGACACGCGTCGTCGCGATCGTCGCGCAGCCGGGGGTCGACTTCGACGATCGCCACGTGCTCGACTACGACAGTGCGAAAGCGGCGTCGCTCGGCGCGAGTATCCTTCAGACACCGGGCCTCGTGTTCGAAGCGCATTCGACCGATTACCAGACCGAGGGGGCGCTCGCCGCGCTCGTGCGCGACCACTTCGCGGTGCTGAAGGTCGGCCCCGCGCTGACGTTCGCGCTGCGCGAGGCGCTGTTCGCGCTGACCTTCATCGAGGACGCATTGATCGACGACGTCGCGCAGCGCTCGCGGTTGCGCGACGTCGTCGACGCCGCGATGCGCGCGCAGCCCGAGCACTGGGCACCGTACTACCGCGGCGACGAGACCGCGCAGCGGCTCGCGCGCCAGTTCAGCTACAGCGACCGGATCCGCTACTACTGGCTGCAGCCGGCCGTCGCGGCCGCGGTCGAGCAACTGTTCGACAACCTCGCGCGGCAGCCGGTGCCGGAAACGCTCGTCGCGCAGTGGTTGCCGGACGTGTACGCGGCCTGCCGCGCGGGCGGCCTGGCGAAAGAACCGCGCGCGTGGGTGCGCCACCGGATACGCGACGTGATCGCGCACTATGCGCGCGCGTGCGGAATGCAGCGGCCGGCGTGACGGGCCGCGAAGGAAACGCAGTACCGACGACACCTCGAACAAACACAGGAGACATGCCATGCAACGAAAGATGCTCGACGCCGCCGCACGCTGCTTCGCCGGAGCCGCGCTCGCGACGGCGGCCTGCGCCGCATCCGCCGGCACGCTGACGATCGCGACGCTGAACAATCCCGACATGATCGAGCTGAAGAAGCTGTCGCCGGCCTTCGAGAAGGCGAACCCGGACATCAAGCTGAACTGGGTGATCCTCGAGGAGAACGTGCTGCGCCAGCGCGCGACGACCGACATCACGACCGGCAGCGGCCAGTTCGACGTGATGGCGATCGGCACCTACGAGACGCCGCAGTGGGGCAAGCGCGGCTGGCTCGCGCCGATGACGGGCCTGCCCGCCGACTACGACCTGAACGACATCGTGAAGACCGCGCGCGACAGCCTGTCGTACAACGGTCAGCTGTACGCGCTGCCGTTCTACGTCGAGAGCTCGATGACGTTCTACCGCAAGGACCTGTTCGCGGCGAAGGGGCTGAAGATGCCCGACCAGCCGACCTACGACCAGATCGCGGAATTCGCGGACAAGCTCACCGACAAGGCGAAGGGCACCTACGGGATCTGCCTGCGCGGCAAGGCGGGGTGGGGCGAGAATATGGCGTACGTGTCGACGGTCGTGAATACGTACGGCGGGCGCTGGTTCGACGAGAACTGGAACGCACAGCTGACGTCGCCCGAGTGGAAGAAGGCGATCAATTTCTACGTGAACCTGCTGAAGAAGAACGGCCCGCCGGGCGCGAGCTCGAACGGCTTCAACGAGAACCTGACCCTCACCGCATCGGGCAAGTGCGCGATGTGGATCGATGCGACGGTCGCGGCCGGCATGCTCTATAACAAACAGCAGTCGCAGGTGGCCGACAAGATCGGCTTCGCGGCCGCGCCGGTCGCCGCTACGCCGAAGGGTTCGCACTGGCTGTGGGCGTGGGCGCTGGCCGTGCCGAAGACGTCGAAGCAGCAGGACGCCGCGCGCAAGTTCATCGCGTGGGCGACGTCGAAGCAGTACATCGAGATGGTTGGCAAGGACGAAGGCTGGGCGTCGGTGCCGCCGGGCACGCGCACGTCGACCTATCAGCGCCCCGAGTACAAGGCCGCCGCGCCGTTCTCGGACTTCGTGCTGAAGGCGATCGAGACGGCCGACCCGAACGATCCGTCGCTGAAGAAGGTGCCGTACACGGGCGTGCAGTACGTCGGGATTCCTGAATTCCAGTCGTTCGGCACGGTGGTCGGCCAGTCGATCGCGGGTGCGGTCGCGGGCCAGATGTCGGTCGACCAGGCGCTCGCCGCCGGGCAGGCCGCCGCCGACCGCGCGGTGCGGCAGGCCGGCTACAAGAAGTAACGCGGCCCGCACCGTGCGCGGTGGCGCACGGTGCGCGTCGTCGAAGCTGACAGGCGGGCAGGCCTTCGCGCCCGCGCATCAACCGGAGGGACTCCGATCATGCGTCACCTGCGTCTTCCCCTGAGCCACGCTCACGCGCCGTCGGTCGGCGACGCGTCGTCGCCGCCCGGCGCGCCGCGCCGCGCGCGCGGCGGCGCGAGCTGGCTCGTCTCGCCGTCCGTCGCGGTGCTGCTGCTGTGGATGTCGATTCCGCTCGCGATGACGATCTGGTATTCGTTCTCGCGCTACAACCTGCTGAACCCGGACGTGAAGGGCTTCGCCGGGCTCGACAACTACCGCTTCCTCGCGACCGATCCGTCGTTCCTGCCCGCGATCTGGCACACGCTCGTGCTGATCGGCGCGGTGCTCGCGATCACGGTGATCGGCGGCGTGCTGATGTCGGTGCTGTTCGACCGCAAGTTCTACGGGCAGGGCGTCGCGCGCCTGCTCGCGATCGCGCCGTTCTTCGTGATGCCGACGGTGTCCGCGCTGATCTGGAAGAACATGATCCTGCACCCGGTGTACGGGCTCGTTGCGAACGCGATGCGCGCGCTCGGCATGACGCCGATCGACTGGTTCGCCGATTACCCGCTCACCGCCGTGATCATCATCGTCGCGTGGCAGTGGCTGCCGTTCGCGTTCCTGATCCTGTTCACCGCGATCCAGTCGCTCGACCAGGAGCAGAAGGAAGCGGCGCGCATCGACGGCGCGGGCCCGATCGCGATGTTCTTCTACATCACGCTGCCGCACCTGAAGCGGGCGATCGCCGTGGTCGTGATGATGGAGACGATCTTCCTGCTGTCGATCTTCGCGGAGATCTACACGACGACCGGCGGCGGCCCCGGCAATGCGACGACCAACCTGTCCTACCTGATCTACGCGCTCGGCCTGCAGCAGTTCGACGTCGGCCTCGCGTCCGCGGGCGGCATCATCGCCGTGGTGGTTGCGAACGTCGTGTCGTTCTTCCTCGTGCGGATGCTCGCGCGCAACCTGAAGGGGGAATACGAGAAATGAGCGACCTGACTTTGGAAAGCCGGCGCGTGCCGGCCGTGTTCGACCTCGTGCGGCGCGCGCTGCCCGGCACGCTCGCGTGGCTGATCGCGCTGCTGCTGTTCTTCCCGATCTTCTGGATGGCGATCACCGCGTTCAAGACCGAGCAGCAGGCGTATGCGTCGTCGCTGTTCTTCATCCCGACGCTCGACAGCTTCCGCGAGGTGTTCGCGCGCAGCAACTACTTCGCGTTCGCGTGGAACTCGGTGCTGATCTCGGCGGGCGTCACGGTGATCTCGCTGCTGTTCGCGGTGCCGGCCGCGTACGCGATGGCGTTCTTCCCGAACCACCGCACGCAGAAGGTGCTGCTGTGGATGCTGTCGACCAAGATGATGCCGTCGGTCGGCGTGCTCGTGCCGATCTACCTGCTGTGGAAGAACGCGGGGCTGCTCGATACCGTGTCGGGCCTCGTGATCGTCTACACGCTGATCAACCTGCCGATCGCGGTGTGGATGACCTTCACGTACTTCAACGAGATCCCGAAGGACATCCTCGAGGCCGGGCGCATCGACGGCGCGTCGACGTGGCAGGAGATCGTCTACCTGCTGATGCCGATGGCGCTGCCGGGGCTCGCGTCCACCGCGCTGCTGCTCGTGATCCTGTCGTGGAACGAGGCATTCTGGAGCATCAACCTGTCGAGCTCGAATGCGGCGCCGCTGACCGTGTTCATCGCGTCGTACTCGAGCCCCGAGGGGCTGTTCTGGGCGAAGCTGTCCGCGGCGTCGCTGCTCGCGGTCGCGCCGATCCTGATCGTCGGCTGGCTGTCGCAGAAGCAGCTCGTGCGCGGGCTCACGTTCGGAGCCGTCAAATGACCGCGATGAACGTCCTGATCTGCGATTGCGACGGTGTGCTGATCGACAGCGAGGCGGTGGCGGCCGACGTGCTCGTGCGCGAACTCGATGCCCGCTGGCCGGGCGCGGATGCGCGGCCGGCCGTGATGCCGCTGCTCGGGCTGCGCATCGAGCGCGTGCTGGCCGGCGCATGCGACGCGCTCGGCCGCACGCTGTCGAACGACGACGTCGTCGAAATCCGCGCCGCGGTCGAGGCGGCGGCCGTCAACGCGCCGATGGTCGACGGCATCGATGCGGCGCTGGCCGCGATCGAACTGACGACGGCCTGCGCGAGCAACAGCTACCGTGCGTACGTCGAGGCGGCGCTGACCCGCACGGGCCTCGCACGCTTCTTCGGCGACCGGCTGTTCTGCGCGGACGCCGTCGCGCGGCCGAAGCCGGCGCCCGACGTGTATCTCGCGGCGGCGCGCACGCTCGGCGTCGCGCCGGCCCGGTGCCTCGTGGTCGAGGACAGCGTGACCGGCATCACCGCGGCCGCCGCGGCCGGCATGACCGTGCTCGGCTTCGTCGGCGGCGGGCATGCGTCGGCCGCGCAGATCGACGCGCTGCGCGGCATCGGCGCGCGTCACGTCTTCGACGACATGCACGAGCTGCCCGGCTACGTCGCGCGCTGGCAGGCGACCGGCGCGGTGCTGCCGAACTAGCCACCCCGAATGATTGCGCGCCGCGTTCGACGCGGCGCATCACGAACGAACGGAGACAGATCATGGCAAGCGTGCTCCTGCGCAACATCGCGAAGCGCTACGACGACACCGAAGTGCTGCGCAACGTGAACCTCGACATCGCCGACGGCGAATTCGTCGTGTTCGTCGGCCCGAGCGGCTGCGGCAAATCCACGCTGATGCGGATGATCGCCGGCCTCGAGGATATTTCGAGCGGCGACCTGCTGATCGACGGCGCGAAGGTCAACGACGTGCCGAGCGCGAAGCGCGGCATCGCGATGGTGTTCCAGTCGTATGCGCTGTACCCGCACATGACGCTGTACGACAACATGGCGTTCGGCCTGAAGCTCGCGGGCGCGAAGAAGCCGGAGATCGACCAGGCGGTGAAGCAGGCCGCGAAGATCCTGCACATCGACCATCTGCTCGACCGCAAGCCGAAGCAGCTGTCGGGCGGCCAGCGGCAGCGCGTCGCGATCGGCCGCGCGATCACGCGCAAGCCGAAGGTGTTCCTGTTCGACGAGCCGCTGTCGAACCTCGACGCGGCGCTGCGCGTGAAGATGCGGCTGGAGTTCGCGCGGCTGCACGACGAGCTGAAGACGACGATGATCTACGTGACGCACGACCAGGTCGAGGCGATGACGCTCGCCGACAAGATCGTCGTGCTGTCGGGCGGCGCGGTGCAGCAGGTCGGCACACCGAACGAGCTGTACCACGCGCCGGCGAACCAGTTCGTCGCGGGCTTCATCGGCTCGCCGAAGATGAACTTCCTGAAGGGCATCGTCGAAGCGGTCGATACGGGCGGCGTGCTCGTGCGTTTCGACAGCGGCGAGACGCAGCGCGTCGCGGTCGAAGCAGCGGGCTTGCAGCGCGGCGCGGCGGTGACGGTCGGCGTGCGGCCCGAGCATCTGAAAGTCGAAGCTTCGGCGACCGGCGTTGCTGCCAGGGTGATGGCCGTCGAGTCGCTCGGCGATGCCGCGTATCTGTACGCGGAGTCGGCCGTCGCGCCGGACGGGCTGATCGCGCGGATTCCGCCGCTCGACACGTACCGCACCGGCGAGGCGCTGCATGTGCACGCGGACGCCGAGCACTGCCACCTGTTCGACGAGCACGGGCGGGCGTTCCGGCGGTTGAGCGTGCACGCGAAGGCCGCATGACGGCCGGCGCCTGCGCCGGTCAGACGCGCAGGGGTTCGGCCATCTAGTCTATGAACGCGCGCGGCCTGGGGGGCGGATGCCGGCCCCACGATCACGGTGTGGGGGGCGGCGCGTGGCGTGCGCGCCGGCATGCGTTTCCGGCGCCGCACGCGGCTTGAGCGTTCGACACAGCCGCGCGCGGTGCGCGGCTTCTGCGTCAGGTCGCTTTCGCGGCGAGCGCGGCGCGCGCGCACGCTTCGTCGGTGACGAGCCCCGACAGCCAGCCGCCGCGCAGCGCGGCAATCACCGCGTCGTGTTTCTTCGGGCCGCCGGCGAACGCGATCGTCGGCAGCTTCGGCGGCGTGGCGAGCGCGACGCTCGTTACGCGCGCGCTCGTCGATACGGCGATCTGCGTGCCCTGCGCGTCGATCGGCACGCCGAGCAGTTCGGCCACCGCGCCGAGCGCGGTCATCTCGTCGCGCTCCTGTTCGGTGATGAAGCCGTCTTCATAGAGCGGGCAGTGTGGGCCGATGTTGCCGATCCCGACGAACGCAACGTCGGCCTTGCCCGACAGCGCCTCGACGATCCGGTACAGCCGGTGATTGCACCACTGCGCGCGCTCGGCGTCGCTGTCGGCGAACAGCGGCGCGGGCAGCAGGAAGTGCTTGCTGCCGGTTTTCTCGGAGATGTACTGCGCGACGTCGTAGCGGTTCGACGAGCCGTCGGCGGCGATCGCGCCGACCATCGACACGAGCCGGTGCTGCGGGCGGTCGATCTGCGCGATCTGCGCGACCGCGGCCTTCAGCGTCCGGCCGCTGCTGACCGCGATCACCATCGGCCGGGTTTCGTTCAGGTAGCGCTCCATCACCTGCGCGCCGGCGACCGCGAGCTTGCGGTCGATCGCGTCGGGCGCATCGGCATCGACGGGCACGACTTCGCACATCGCGAGGCCGTAGCGCTTCGACAGCTGCGCGCCGAGATCGAGACAGTCGGCGAGCTGGTGGTCGACGCGCACGCGGATCAGGTTCTTCTCGACTGCGAACGCGACGAGGCGCTGCGCGACCGGGCGCGATACCTGCAGCTTCTCCGCGATTTCGTTCTGCGTGTCGCCCGCGACGTAGTAGAGCCACGCGGCACGCGTGGCGAGATCGAGTTTTTCTGAGGACTTGGACACGATAGCGATTCGGTTCGGATCGGGGGGCGCCCCGCGGGCCGGCCGGCGGGCCGCATGGCGGCATCCACTGTACCGCATGTCGCGCGCACGGCCGACGGCCGCCGCGCGTGACGTGCGGCCCTTACGCGAGCCGTGCGCGCGACGGCTCGTACAGCGGCTGCACGTGACGGTACAGCGCGCGGAACGCATCGAGGCGTTCGCGCAGCAGCGCATGGCGGGCCGCATCGGGCGCGTATTCGGCGCGCACCGGCGGCTTGGTCAGCACCGCATGCGGATCGCCGCCGACGGCCAGCCAGCCGAGCCGTGCCGCGCCGAGTGCCGCGCCGGTTTCGCCGCCGCCGTGCTGGCGCGTGCGCACGTTCAGCGCATCGGCGATCAGCTGCGCCCAGAACGCGCTGCGCGCGCCGCCGCCGATCAGCGACAGCTGGTCGGTTTCGACGCCGGCCGCATGCAGCGCGTCGAGACCGTCGGCGAGGCCGAGCGTCACGCCTTCGAGTACCGCATAGCCGAGGTGCGCGCGTTCGGTCGCATGCGTCATCCCGAAGAACACGCCTTGCGCGTACGGGTCGTTGTGCGGGGTGCGCTCGCCGGACAGGTAGGGCAGGAACAGCGGGGCCGTTGCGAGCGCGTCGGCGTCGAGCGTTTCGATTTCCGCGAGCAGCGCGGGCTCGTCGGTGCCGGTCAGCTTGCAGACCCAGCGCAGGCAGCTCGCGGCCGACAGCACCACGCTCATCAATTGCCAGCGATCGGGAATCGCATGGCAGAACGCATGCACGGCCGATGCGGGGTTCGGCATGAAGCGATCGCCGACCACGCTCAGCACGCCGGACGTGCCGAGCGAGACGAAGCCGTCGCCCGCATGGATCGCGCCGATGCCGAGCGCACTCGTCGCGTTGTCGCCGCCGCCGCCGGCCACCACGACGGCCTCCGACAGCCCGAGTTCGCGTGCGATGTCGGCGCGCAGCGTGCCGGACGGCGCGTTGCCTTCGACGATGCGCGGCATCTGCTCACGCGTCATCCCGCACGCGGCGAGCAGCGCGTCCGACCAGTCGCGGCGCGCGACGTCGAGCCACAGTGTGCCGGCGGCGTCCGACGGATCGGACACCTTCGCGCCGGTCAGCCGGAACCGCAGGTAGTCCTTCGGCATCAGCACGCAGGCGGTCGCCGCGAACACGTCGGGTTCGTGCTTCGCGACCCACAGCAGTTTCGGCGCGGTGAAGCCCGGCATCGCGAGGTTGCCGGCCAGTGCGTGGAGATCGGGCGCGCGTTCGGTGAGCAGCGCGCATTCGTCGGCGCTGCGCATGTCGTTCCACAGGATCGCGGGGCGCAGCACGCGATCGTCGCGGCCGAGCAGCACGGCGCCGTGCATCTGGCCCGACAGGCCGATGCCGCGCACGGCCGCGAACGCGTCGCGGTGCCGTTCGCGCAGCGCCGCGAGCGCGGCGAGCGTGCCTTGCCACCAGTCGTCCGGATGCTGTTCGGCCCAGCGCGGATGCGGCCGCGACACGGTGAACGGCGAGCCGGCGGTGCCGACGACCGTGCCGTCCGGGGCGAGCAGCAGCACCTTCACTTCCGAGGTGCCGAGGTCGATGCCGAGATACATGAGCGATCCGTTCCGTCAGTGGGGAGTCGCTACTTTAGCCGCGCGGCCGCGCCCGTGCCAAGGTAGGTTCGCCCGGATGCGCGTCAGCGTGCCGCGAGCCATGCGTCGACATGCCGGAGTCCGCCGCGCAGGGCCTCGAACAGCGCGGCGTTGCCGGCGAGCGAGCCCCACAGCTGTCGGTTCGCGCCCAGCGCGACGACGGGGTCGTCGGCCTGGACGATCGCGCGCGCGGCGCTTTCGTCCATCACGCCGTCCTGGTACGCGTACGGCAGCGCGCCGCGCGCCCAGCGCTCGAGAAAGCGCAGGAACAGCGCGGGCAGCACGGCGGTGGCGACCGGCGCCGCGCCGCGTGCGAACGATTCGGCGAGCGTCGGCGCGATGAAGCCGGGAATCTTCGAGAAACCGTCGGCCGCGACGCGCTGGTTCGTGTCGAGCACGTACGGGTTGCCGAAGCGTTCGAGCACGACGTCGCGGTAGCGCGCGAGATCGAGCGGGCTCGGCGTGAGGCACGGGATCACGTCCTGCGTCACGTAGTCGTGCGCGAAGCGGCGGATCGCCGCGTCGTGCGTGCCTTCGTGGATATACGTATGGCCCGCGAGCGTGCCGGCCCACGCGATGCAGCTGTGCGTCGCGTTGAGGATGCGGATCTTCGCTTCCTCGTACGGGTGCACGTCGTCGACGAGTTCGGCGCCGGCCACTTCCCACTTCGGCCGGCCGGCCGCGAAGCGATCCTCGATCACCCATTGGATGAACGATTCGCCCATCACCGGGCAGGCGTCGTCGAAGCCGGTGGCCGCCAGCACGCGCTCGCGCACGTCGGCGGTCGGGCGTGGCGTGATGCGGTCGACCATCGCGCTCGGTGTCGCGACGTTCGCATCGAACCACGCGAGCAGGTCGGCCTGGCCGCGCCGCTCGAGGAATTCGCGCATCCCCGCGCGAAAGCGCGCGCCGTTGTTGCGCAGGTTGTCGCAGCTCTGCAGCGTGAGCGGGCCCGCGCCGCGCTTCACGCGTTCGGCGAGCAGCGCCGCGAGCGCGCCGTACAGCGTCGTGCGCGCGCCCTGCAGGTCGGCCGCGAGATCGGGGTTCGCGAGGTCGAGGCGGTTGTGTTCGTCGAGGTAGTAGCCGCCTTCGGTCACGGTGAACGACACGATCCGGCAGGCCGGATCGGCGCCGGCGTCGATCAGTGCGGCGAGGTCGATCGACCACGGCAGCACGCGCGTGATCGCGCGGATCGTCTCGTACGCGCGCTCGCCTTGCGGCGTGACGGTTTCGAGCGTGTAGGCGCCGTGCTGCGCGGCGAGCGCGTCCATCGTCGCGCGCA
Source organism: Burkholderia sp. AU31624 (assembly GCF_020420065.1). NCBI lineage: Bacteria > Pseudomonadati > Pseudomonadota > Betaproteobacteria > Burkholderiales > Burkholderiaceae > Burkholderia > Burkholderia sp. AU31624. The sequence continues at coordinate 365,026 of NZ_JAIZRT010000003.1, read as the reverse complement.
TGTCGTCGCGGATGTTGCCGACGGTCAGCGACCAGCGCTCGTCGGCCGGGACGGCCGCGTTCACGCGATGCAGATACCACGCCTGGTGCGCGCGGTGAAACGAGCCCGCGCCGATGTGCAGCAGCACGGGCGTGCGGGCGGAGGGCGATGCGCTCATCCGGTGTGTCTCCTGTTCGTGCCTGACAGTCCTGTCGAATACGATCATTTGCTCTTTGTGTGAGCGAATGATCGTATTCGGGCGAGCGAAAGTCAAGGCGGGGAAACGGCATTTCGATGGTGCGCTGCGGCGGTGGCGTGCGGGTGGGGCGGGAGGGCGCGAACGGGTGGCCGGTGCGGAAAGCGCCGTCAGCGACCTTCGCGCGTCAACGCGACGAGTTCCTCGAGCAGCTTGCCCGCTGGCCCCGGCAGGATGCCGTGGCGGCGCCGGAACGCGGTGAGCGTGCGCACCGCGACGACTTCGCGCACGGGCAACGTGTCGATCGTGCCGGCGCGCTGCTCGGCGCCGTACATCGGCTCGGCCATCCAGCTCAGGAAGCCCGCATGCGCGACGAGGCTCTTCAATGTAGTAACCGAGCGCGTCTCGACCGCGATGTCGGGCAGCGCGAGCCCGTGTGCGTCGAAGGTCGCGCGCATGTGGTCGAACGGCGCGGTGCCGCGCGGCGGAATCGCCCAGCGCGCGTGCAGCGTGTCGACGAGCGTCGGCGCGCGGCCGAGCGTGCGCAGCGGATGGTGCGGCGCCGCAACGATGTGGCTGCGATCCTCCCAGCGGCACTCGGGAATCGCGACGATCTCGTCGGTATCGGGCCCGTGCGCGGACAGCGCGAGATCGATCTCGTGCTTGTTCAGCCCTTCCGCGAGCCGGTCCCACACGCCTTCGATGATCTCGACGCGCAGGTTCGGCCAGCGGTCGAGCACACGGCCGACCGCAACCGGTAGCACGAGGCTCGCGATGCTGCCCACCGTGCCGACCTTGATCGTGCCCTTCGCAAACCCGCGCATCGCGTCGAGCTCCTCGCGTGCGTGCTCGGCCTCATGCTGCAGCAGCGTCGCGTGTGGCAGCAGCGCCTCGCCGAACGCGGTGAGCTGCACGCCCTTCGAATGGCGCTCGAACAGGGGCGCGCCGACCTGGTCCTCGAGCCGCTTCAGGATCCGGCTCAGCGCCGGCTGCGTCACGTGCAGTGCGTCGGCCGCGCGGCCGAGGCTGCCGCACGCGACGATCGTCGTGAAGGCGCGCAATTGTCGGAGGTCGAAAGTCATGTCGGAACGGTATGGCTTATCGCAAAAAATACAGTATCCGAGAATGGCTCGCGCTTCGATACTGTGGAAACCGCCAAGCCATCGAGGAGACGCCCGAGCATGTCCGGCCCTACGCCCCCTTCCGCCGCACCGATCACCGTTCGCGATGCGGTGATCGACCTGCTTCGCCAGTTCGGCATCGACCGCGTGTTCGGCAATCCCGGCTCGACCGAGTTGCCGATGTTCCGCGACTTCCCGGACGATTTCCGCTACGTACTCGGCTTGCATGAAGCCGTCGTGGTCGGGATGGCCGACGGCCACGCGCAGGCCACCGGCAATGCGGCGGTCGTCAACCTGCATTCGGCGGCGGGCGTCGGCAACGCGATGGGCAATCTCTTCACCGCCTTCAAGAACCGCACGCCGCTGATCGTCACCGCGGGCCAGCAGGCGCGCGCGATCCTGCCGTTCGACCCGTTCCTCGGCGCGACGCAAGCCGCCGAGCTGCCGAAGCCGTACGTGAAATGGAGCATCGAGCCCGCGCGTGCGCAGGACGTGCCGGCCGCGATCGCGCGTGCGTACCGCATCGCGATGCAGGAACCGCGTGGGCCCGTATTCGTGTCGATCCCGGTCGACGACTGGGACCAGCCGGCCGAGCTGCTGCCGCGCCGCGACGTCAGCAGCGTCGTGCGGCCCGACCCGGACGCGCTCGCGCGGCTCGGCGATGCGCTCGACGCCGCGCGGCGGCCGGCGTTCGTGGTCGGGGCGGCCGTCGATCGCGCCGGCGCGTGGGACGACGTCGTGCGGCTCGCCGAGCGGCACCGTGCGCGCGTGTACGTCGCGCCGATGTCGGGGCGCTGCAGCTTCCCCGAGGACCATCCGCTGTTCGCCGGCTTCCTGCCCGCGATCCGCGAGAAGATCGTCGCGCGGCTCGACGGGCACGACCTCGTGTTCGCGTTCGGCGCGCCCGCGTTCACCTATCACATCGAGGGCTTCGGCCCGCACGTGCCGCCGGGCGCGACGCTCGTGCAGCTCGTCGACGATCCGGGCATCGCCGCGTGGACGCCGTCGGGCGATGCGGTCGTCGGCAACCTGCGGCTCGCCGCGCGCGACCTGCTCGCGCGCCCGGCGCCGCCCGAACGGCCGATGCCCGCGCCGCGGCCGCCGCGTGCGCGCGTCGAACCGCCGGCCGCCGGCGAGCGCATGCCGGTCGCGTTCGCGCTGCAGACGCTCGCCGACGTGCGCGACGCGGACGACATCGTCGTCGAGGAAGCGCCGAGCGCGCGGCCCGTGATGCAGGAACACCTGCCGTTCACGCACAGCGGCACGTTCTACACGATGGACAGCGGCGGGCTCGGCTACGGGATGCCGGCCGCCGTCGGCGTCGCGCTCGCGCAGCCGGGCCGGCGCGTGATCGGGCTGATCGGCGACGGGTCGAGCCTGTATTCGATCCAGGCCCTGTGGAGCGCCGCGCAGCTGAAGCTGCCGGTCACGTTCGTGATCCTCAATAACCGGCGCTACGCGGCGCTGCAGGATTTCGCGCCGGTGTTCGGCTTCGGCCCGGACGATCCCGTGCAGGGCACCGATCTGCCGAACCTGGATTTCGTCGCGCTTGCGCAAGGGATGGGCTGCCGGGGCGTACGCGTGACCGATGCCACGCGCCTGCGCGACACGTTGACCGACGCGCTGCGTGCGGCGACGCCGGTCGTCGTCGAAGTCGAAATTGCCTGAATGACGTGATGCGCAATACGCGTCCTGCCGGAGACTCCATGCAAACCGTATCGATGCTGATCGGCGGCGAACGCCGTCACTCATCCAGCGGCGCGACCTTCGCGCGCTGCAACCCGCTTGACGGCGAAGTCGCGTCCGAAGCGCCCGCGTGCACCGTCGACGATGCGCGCGCGGCGGCTGATGCTGCCGCGCGTGCATTTCCCGGCTGGGCCGAGCTCGGCCCCGGCGCCCGCCGCGCATTGCTGCTGAAGGCGGCCGCCGCGCTCGAAGCGAAGCACGAGCAGTTCGTCGCCGCGATGGCGGCGGAGACGGGCGCGTCCGCGCTGTGGGCCGGCTTCAATGTGCATCTCGCCGCGAGCGGGCTCGTCGAGGCCGCGTCGCTGACCACGCAGGTCGGCGGCGAGCTGATCCCGTCCGACGTGCCCGGTTCGCTCGCGATGGGCGTGCGGCAGCCGGCCGGCGTCGTGCTCGGCATCGCACCGTGGAATGCGCCGGTGATCCTCGCGACGCGCGCGCTCGCGCTGCCGCTCGCGTGCGGCAACACCGTCGTGCTGAAGGGCTCGGAGCTGTGCCCCGTCACGCACGGGCTGATCGTCGAGGCGCTGCAGGAAGCCGGGCTGCCGCCGGGCGTCGTCAATTTCGTGACGAACGCGCCCGAGGATGCGGGCACCATCGTCGATGCATTGATCGCGCATCCAGCGGTGCGCCGCGTGAATTTCACGGGCTCGACGCGCGTCGGCAGGATCGTCGCCGAAGCCTGTGCGCGCCACCTGAAGCCGTCGGTGCTGGAGCTCGGCGGCAAGGCGCCGTTCGTCGTGCTCGACGATGCCGATCTGGATGCGGCGGTCGCCGCGGCCGCGTTCGGCGCGTTCGCGAATTCCGGGCAGATCTGCATGTCGACCGAACGCATCGTCGTCGACGCGTCGATTGCCGATGCGTTCGTCGCGAAGCTCGCCGACAAGGCCGCGTCGCTGCCGCTCGGCGACCCGCGCCAGGGGCCGGTCGTGCTCGGTTCGCTGATCGACATGAAGGCCGTCGAGCGCTGCAACGCGCTGATCGACGATGCGCTCGCGCACGGCGCGACGCTCGTGTGCGGCGGCAAGGCCGACAGCACGCTGTTCCCGGCCACGCTGCTCGACCATGTGACGCCGGCGATGCGCATCTATGCCGAGGAGTCGTTCGGCCCGGTGAAGGGCATCGTGCGCGTCGACGGCGAGGACGCCGCGATCCGCTGCGCGAACGACAACGCGTTCGGGCTGTCGTCGGCCGTGTTCAGCCGCGACGTCGCGCGTGCGATGCGCGTCGCGGCCCGCATCGAATCGGGCATCTGCCACGTGAACGGCCCGACCGTGCACGACGAGGCGCAGATGCCGTTCGGCGGCGTGAAGGACAGCGGCTTCGGCCACTTCGGCGGCAAGGCCGGCATCGCGGCGTTCACGGACCTGCGCTGGATCACGGTGCAGACCGCACCGCGCCACTATCCGTTCTGACGAGGCCGACGACGATGAGAATTGCGATTCTGGGCGCCGGCGCGATGGGCTCGCTGTTCGGCGGGCGGCTGGCCGAAAGCGGCGAGGCCGTCACGCTGATCGACGTGAACGATGCGCATCTCGATGCGATTCGCAGCGATGGGTTGCGCATCGATGACGATCGTGGTGAGCGGTGTATCCGTACGTTGCAGGCCGTACGGCCGGAAGTGGCGAATGCGGCTGCGGCCGCATCGCCCGATGCATCGTTCGACCTGCTGATCGTTTTCACGAAGTCGCTGCATACGCGCGCCGCGCTCGACGGCGTGCGCGCGCTGCTCGAGCAGGACACGCACGTGCTGACGCTGCAGAACGGGCTCGGCAACGTCGAGACGCTGAATGCGTTCGTCCCGCTCGAACGCATCCTGGTCGGCGTGACGACGTGGCCGGCCGACGCGGCGGGGCCGGCGCACGTGCGCTCGCACGGCGCGGGCGCGATCCGCATGATGACGGCCGACGGCGCGACGCGCCCGTTCGCGGCGACGGTGGCCGATACGCTTTCGCGCGCGGGGCTCGCGTGCACGCTGGATGCCGACGTATGGGCCGCGATCTGGGAAAAGGTCGCGTTCAACGCGGCGCTCAACACGCTGTGCGCGGCGACCAACTGCACGGTCGACCAGCTCGGCAACCATCACGACGGGCCGCGGCTCGCGCTCGCGATTGCAGCCGAGGTGGCCGCCGTCGCCCGCGCGAAGGGCATCGCGGTCGACGGCGAACGCATCGCGCACAACGTCGAGCATGCGATCCGCGCGCATCGCGGCCATCGCCCGTCGATGCTGCAGGACGTGCTCGCGGGCCGCCGCACGGAAATCGAAGCGATCAGCGGCAAGGTCGTCGCGGCTGCGCGCGAAGCGGGCGTCGCGGTGCCGCACGCGGAGACGCTGCTTGCATTGGTCCGGCTGATCGACGCGCGGGTGAACTGAGCATCAGACGGGCGGCGCGGCTTGCGCCGCACGACGAGACGAGCGCGTCGCGCGCAGGCGACGGCGCCGGATCGGGACAGGTTGGACGAGACACCGGAGGCGGCGCCGATGCGTCGACGCCGGCCGCCTGCGCAGCACGAGATCCGGGCACGCGCGCACCGCGCCAGCCCGGGCAACCGGAGACGCCATGAACGCCATCGAATGCCGTTGTCTTTCCGCGCGCCGCTTGCGCATGTTGCCGCCAGCGCGCGGCGCACGGGAGGTCGCATGAGCACGCGCGGCGGATTGCAACCGCCGTCCGTCGACATCGGCGCGACGCTCGACGACGGGCCGTTCACGACGATGCAGCGCTGCGTGGTGCTGCTCGCCGCGCTCGCGATCGTGCTCGATGGCTTCGACGGCCAGCTGATCGGCTTCGCGATCCCGGTGCTGATCCGCGAATGGGGCATCACACGTGGCGCGTTCGCGCCGGCGGTGGCGGCCGGGCTGATCGGGATGGGCATCGGCAGCGCGTGCGCGGGGATCGTCGCGGACCGCTTCGGCCGCCGCCAGGCCGTGATCGGCAGCGTGTTCCTGTTCGGCATCGCGACCTGCGCGATCGGCTTCGCACCGGACGTCACGGCGATCGCGGTGCTGCGCTTCGTCGCAGGCCTCGGGATCGGCGGCGCCTTGCCGACGGCCACGACGATGACGGCCGAATACACGCCCGCGCGGCGTCGCACGATGATGGTGACCGCGACGATCGTCTGCGTGCCGCTCGGCGGGATGCTGGCCGGCCTGTTCGCGCACGAGGTGCTGCCGCGCTACGGCTGGCGCGGGCTGTTCTTCGCGGGCGGCGCGTTGCCGCTCGTGCTCGGCTTCGTGCTCGTGCGTGCGTTGCCCGAATCGCCGCGCTATCTCGCGCGGCGCCCCGCGCGCTGGCCGGAACTCGGCGCGCTGCTCGCGCGGATGGAGCGGCCCGTCGCGCCGGGCACCGCCTTCACCGACCTGCGGGACGCCCGCGCGGCAGGCGGCCGCGGCGGCTTCGGCGCGCTGTTCGCGAGCGGCCAGGCGCGCGACACGATCGCGCTGTGGTGCGCGTTCTTCATGTGCCTGCTTGCCGTGTATGCGGCGTTCAGCTGGCTGCCGACGATGCTGGCGGCGAGCGGGTTGAGCGTGTCGGTCGCGGGGACGGGGCTCACCGCGTACAACCTCGGCGGCGTGATCGGTGCGCTGTTGTGCGCGTGGACGATCGCGCATGCCGGGTCGCGCTGGCCGCTCGTGCTGTGCAGTATCGGCGGCGCGGCGAGCGCGGTGTGGCTGATGGGCGTCGATGCGAGCCGCCACACGGGCTGGCTGATCGTCGGGCTCGGCCTGCACGGGTTGTTCGTCAACGCGGTGCAGTCGACGATGTATGCGCTCTGCGCGTACATCTACCCGACGGCCGTGCGCGCGACCGGCACCGCCAGCGCGCTCGCGTTCGGCCGGCTCGGTGCGATCCTCAGCGCGTTCGCGGGCGCGGTCGTGATCACCACGGGCGGCGCCACGGCCTATCTGACGATGGTGGCGATTGCGATGGGCGTGGTCTGCGTCGCGCTGCTCGTCGTGCGACGGCATATCCCGCGACTGTCGCGCGCGGGCGTGCAGCCGCGCGAAGGGGAGGCGCTGGCCCGCACGTCGTCGTGACGGCGGGCGGGCCTGGGGGCGCGTCGCGCGTTACAGCGTGGTGCGCACGTGCCAGAGCTCGGGGAACAGCACGACGTCGAGCATCTTGCGCAGGTACGGCGCGCCGCTGGTGCCGCCCGTGCCCTGCTTGAAGCCGATGATGCGCTCGACGGTCGTCACGTGACGGAAGCGCCACTGGCGGAACGCATCCTCGAGATCGACGAGTTCCTCGGCCATCTCGTAGAGCTCCCAGTGCTGCTGCGGATGACGGTACACCTCGAGCCACGCGGCTTCGACCGTCTCGTCGTGCCGGGTCGGCTGCGTCCAGTCGCGCTCGAGCCGCTCCGCCGCGATCGGGAAGCCGCGCCGCGCGAGCAGGCGCACGACTTCATCGTAGAACGACGGCGCCTCGAGCGTCGCACGCACCTGTTCGAGGATGTCCGGCCGGTGCGCATGCGGCTGCAGCATCTGCACGTTCTTGTTGCCGAGCAGGAATTCGAGCTGCCGGTACTGATAAGACTGGAAGCCCGATGATTGCCCGAGATACGGCCGCATCGCCGAATACTCGGACGGCGTCATCGTCGACAGCACGTTCCACGCCTGCACCAGTTGCTCGAGAATCCGCGACACGCGCGCGAGCATCTTGAACGCAGGCGGCAGCGCGTCGGTGCGCACCGCGTCGAGGGCGCCGCGCAGCTCGAACAGCGCGAGCTTCATCCATAGCTCGCTCGTCTGATGCTGGATGATGAACAGCATCTCGTTGTGATCGGGCGACAGCGGATGCTGCGCGTCGAGGATCGAATTCAGCGACAGGTAGTCGCCGTAGCTCATCGACTTCGAGAAATCGAGCTGCGCGTTGTGCCAGCCGGCATCGCCGGGCACGTGCGACGCTTCGTGCGCGGCCGGGGCTGCTTGGGCCGAATGCGCGGCGCGCGCGCCCGAGAACGGGCAGCCCGCCGGCGCGTCGCCGCCGGGTGGCTGCATATGACCAGAATTCACGACTTTCTCCAGATTTGAATGACGGGGCGCGGCGCGCGGCTCGCGCGCGCCGGGCAAGGCCGATCAGGTCACCGCGCCGCGTTCGGCGAACTCGGGCGCCTTCCACGCGTCGGTGGCGAGGATGTCGCGCAGCGTCTCGACGGCATCCCACACGTCGGCGAAGCGCGTATAGAGCGGCGTGAAGCCGAAGCGCAGCACGTACGGCTCGCGATAGTCGCCGATCACGCCGCGCGCGATCAGCGCCTGCATCACTTCGTAGCCGTGCGGATGCTCGAAGCTCGCCTGCGAGCCGCGCTGGTGATGCGCGCGCGGCGTGACGAGCTTCAGCGACAGGCCCGCGCAGCGTGCCTCGACGAGCGCGATGAACGCATCGGTCAGCGCGAGCGATTTGCGGCGGATCGCGTGCATGTCGGTCTGCAGGAACACGTCGAGCCCGCATTCGACCATCGACATCGACACGATCGGCTGCGTGCCGCACAGGAAGCGCGCGATGCCCGGATCGGGTGCGAAGCCCGGCTGCATCGCGAACGGTGCGCGGTGGCCCCACCAGCCGGACAGCGGCTGCGAGAAGTGCGCGTGATGACGCTGCGGCACCCATACGAAGGCGGGCGAACCGGGGCCGCCGTTCAGGTACTTGTACGTGCAGCCGACCGCGCCGTCGGCGCGCGCGCCGTTCAGGTCGACCGGCACCGCGCCGGCCGAGTGCGCGAGATCCCACAGCATCAGCCCGCCGGCGTCGTGCACGAGCTGCGTGACGGCCGGCATGTCGTGCATGTAGCCGGTGCGGTAGTTCACGTGCGTGATCATCGCGACGGCCGTGTCCGCGCCGAGCGCGCCGGGCAGGTCGGCCGGGTCGTCGATCAGGCGCAGTTCGTAGTCGCCGCCGAGCTGCTCGATCAGCCCCTGCGCGATATACAGGTCGGTCGGGAAGTTCGAGCGTTCCGACACGATCACGCGGCGCTCGGGCGCGCGCTCGGCCTGATGGCGCACCATCGCCGACAGCAGCTTGAACAGGTTGATCGAGATCGTGTCGGTCACGACCGTCTCGCCGGGCGCGCCGCCGATCAGCGTCGCGAGCTTGTCGCCGAGACGGCGCGGCAGCGCGAACCAGCCGGCCGTGTTCCAGCTGCGGATCAGGCCTTCGCCCCATTCGGCGCCGATCACCTGCTGCGCACGGGCGGCCGATGCGCGCGGCTGCGCGCCGAGCGAGTTGCCGTCGAGGTAGATCACGCCGTCGGGCAGGGAGAACTGGTCGCGCAGCGGGGCGAGCGGATCGTCGCGGTCGAGCGCGAGCGCGTCTTCACGGGTCTTGATCATGATGTGGGGTCGTCAGTCGGGGTAATCAGGAAGCACGCGCGGGCAGCGCGCGCAGCACCGCGCGCACGGGGCTCGCGTCGAGCGTCGCGAATTTCAGCGGCAGTGCGATCAGTTCATAGTCGCCGGGCGGCACGTCGTCGAGCACGATGCCTTCGAGGATCGCCATCCGGTGCGCGCGCACGCGGTGATGCGCATCCATCGTCTTCGATTCCTGCGGGTCGAGCGACGGCGTGTCGATGCCGATCAGCTTCACGCCATGCGCGGCGAGCAGATCGACGGTCTCGGGCGCGACCGCGCAGAAGTGGCTGTCCCACTCATCGACGCTGGCGCGCGCACAGGTGCGCAGCAGTACGCGCGGCGGCACGCCGCCGAGCGCGGCCGCGACATCGGCCGGCTGCACGACCGGCGATGCGCCGATGCAATGGATCACGCGGCACGGGCCGAGGTAGGTGTCGAGCGGCACGGCGCCGATCGGCGCGCCGTCGGCGTCGTAGTGCAGCGGCGCGTCGCAGTGCGCGCCCGTGTGCGGCGACAGCGTCAGGCGCGCGACGTTGACCGGCGAGCCGGCCTCCATCCGCCACACGCGTTCGACGGAAACCGGCGTATCGCCCGGCCACACGGGGGTGGCGGGGCTGACAGGCGGCGAGATGTCCCAGAGGGTGTCCATGGCATGACGATTCGGTGAGTCGATCCTTCGAATGATAGGTGGACGCTCGCAGAAAGTGCTTGCGAAATAAACATGGACAATCCGCCGGATTGGCAGATAATTCGACTCAGAGGGAAAACGGGGACCAAAAATGCACGCGATCACGCTCGATGCCACCGACTGCCGGATTCTGGCGGTACTGCAGGAAGAGGGCAGAATCAGCAATCTCGACCTGGCGGAACGGATTTCGCTTTCGCCGTCCGCCTGTCTGCGCCGCATGCGCCTGCTCGAGGAGCAGGGCGTGATCGAGCACTATCGCGCGTGCCTGAGCCGCGAGAAGCTCGGCTTCGAGCTCGAGGCGTTCGTGCAGGTGTCGATGCGCAACGAAGAGAATCAATGGCACGAGCGCTTCGCGGAAGCGCTGCGCGAATGGCCGGAGGTGGTCGGCGCGTTCGTCGTGACGGGCGAGAGCCACTACCTGCTGCGCGTGCTCGCGCACAACCTCAAGCACTATTCGGATTTCGTGCTGAACCGGCTCTACAAGGCGCCGGGCGTGATGGACATCCGTTCCAACATCGTGCTGCAGACGCTGAAGGATGAAGCCGGCGCGCCGGTCGGGCTGGCGCGCACGGGGGCGATCAAAGCGGTGTAAGGCCGTGGAAGCCGCCGCCGTGGAACACGAGCGGCGGTGCCGTGTCCGATTCCGCGCGCACGCCGCAGCGCTCCACTTCACCGACGAAGATCACGTGGTCGCCTTCATCGTAGCGGCTGCGGTTGTGGCATTCGAACCACGCGAGCGCGCCGTCGAGCACGGGCATCCCCGAGTTGCCGGCCGCATGCGCGATCCCTTCGAAGCGATCGCCCTTGTAGGTCGAGAAGCGCTTGCACAGGTCGAGCTGCGAGGCCGCGAGCACGTTCACCACGTAATGGCTGTTGCCGCGGAACACGGGCGTCGACGCCGATTTGTGCGCGAGGCTCCACAGCACGAGCGGCGGATCGAGCGAGACCGAGTTGAACGAGCTGGCGGTGATGCCGATCAGCTGGCCGGACGGCGCGCGCGTCGTGATCACCGTCACGCCCGTGGCGAACTGGCCGAGGGCTTGCCGGAAGGCGGCCGAGTCGAAATCCGGAGGATTGGCCTGGTTCATCGGGTAGCCATCCGGAACGAGACGGGCGGGCGCGGCGCGACGCGGGCGGGGCGGGCACGGCGGACGAAAGGCGACAAGGCGGTCGAGGAGGAAGGGGTGCGCATGGCCCGATTTTAGCGGAATCGGGGCTGCCGGGCCCGGCCAGGCGGCGCATTGCGGGGGCAGGGTGACGTAGCGAACACTGCGGCGCGCCGACGGATGCGCAAGGGCACGCTGCCGGCACGGTCGTTCTGTCGCGTTTTTTGTGCGGGTCCGCCGCTCCGCCCGGTACCCGTACTCGACATCGGCCGCAGATCCCCTCGCACTATCGCGCCGCCGCCAGCCCGAGCGACAACGCGCCCGTCACGATCAGGCTCGACGCCCACACCGCGTCGAGATTGAACCAGCTCCGCGATACGAACTTCAGCCCGAGATAGCGGTACACGAGCCACGCGAGCCCGCCGCCGGCGCCGATCATCGCGATGGCATGCACGGCCGCGACGACGAGCGCCATCCCGAGATGCGCATCGACGAGCGTGGCCGCCGCGCGATGGCCGGCATCCTGGTCGAGCCCGCACAGCCCGAGGTAGATCGGCACCAGCATCAGCCCCGCGCCATGCGCGATCGCGACCGCGAACGACCACAGGCCGAGCCGGGCGGGCGGAATCCGTGCGAGCGCCCGCGGATGCCGGCGCCGGATCAGCAGCACGGCGCCGAAGCCGATCACGAGCGCGCTCGCGCCGATCCGGATCGCCATTTGCCACGCGAGCAGCGCGGCGAGCAGCCCGAACGGCAGCATCACCGCGAACACGGCGAGTGCATGGCCGAGCGCGAGATAGCCGAGCGCCGCGACGAGCGCGCCGCCGCGGCGCGTCATCAGCGCGTTCGACACCGCGAGCGGCCAGCCCATCGCGGGGTTGAGCCCGTGATACACCCCGCTCGCGAGCACGGCCGCCCACAGCGCGAACGGGGCGTGAAAGCCGGCGTTCAACGCTTGACCGACGGATAGCAGAACGAGTCGGTCGAGCAGTCGCCGCCTTCGAGCCGGATCTGGTGCGCGCGATAGCCGTCGGGGAACTCGACCCAGTAATCGTCGGCGAGCGTCAGACCGCCTTCCGGCCCCACGTGCGCGAGCACCTGCGCGCCCGGCACGCCGTCCGGATAGAACTGGTCGTCCCATGTCGAATACAGCGAGTTGGTCCAGTACACGCGTTTTCCGTCGCGGCTGATCTCGACCATCTGCGGGCCGCCCGCGAACGTGCGGCCGTTCGAGTGCGGCGCGCGGCGCACGATGCCGCCGATGCGGACCGACCCGGCGAGCACCGGGTTGTGCGGGTCCGACACGTCGTACTGGCGCATCTCGCCGGTGCCCCAGCACGACACGTAGAGGAAGCGGTCGTCGAGCGACAGGTCGATGTCGGTCACGAGCGGCGGCACCGCGCCGAATCCCTTGAGCAGCGGCGGCAGTTCGTCGGCCGAGGCCGGCTCGGCCGGGATCGTCGCGGTTTTCTTCACATGGAACTTGCCGCCTTCGCGCCACCAGGTCCAGATCGAGCCTTCGAGATTCGTCGTATCGACCACGACGCCGACGAACCCGTATTCGCGCGCCGGGTCGTGCGCGGGCCGCACCTCGAGCGCCATCTGGTGCTGCGCGCCGAGATCGATCGTCTGCACGTTGCGACGCGCGCGCAGGTCCCAGAAATGCAGCCGGTGCCCGTATTTGTTCGCGAGCAGGTCCTCCGGCACGATCCCGTTCTCGAATTGCGGCGGCAGCGCCCATTCGCTCGACACCATATAGTCGCGCGGCAGGTTCCACCAGAAGTCGTAGTGCTTGTCCTGCGGGCCGCGATCGATCTCCCAGCGGCCGAGCACGTCGAAGGTCCCGCAATCCATGATGAAGATGCCGGGCGCACCGTCGGTGCCGTCCTTGCCCGCGCCGCCGAGCGTGCTCACGTAGATGCCCTCGGGCCCGCAATGAACGGTGTGCGGCCGCGAATAACCGGTCTTCGAGAAGATCTCGTCGGGCTCGATGATCTTGTGGATGCGCGCCTGCGTCGGATGCGGTTTCGTGTCGATCACGTAGATGCGCGACGAGCGCAGGCCGGGGATGATCAGGAAGCGGCGCTCGAGGAATGCATGCCCGGTCAGCGGCGACAGCGACGACGAACACGCATTCCAGCCGAAGTGGTGAAACTCGTCGCCGGTGTTCGGCATCGTCACCGTGTGCACGATTTTTCCGTAGGTCGACGAGCCAGGCTTCACGTCGATCACGGCGAGCGCGTCGGGTCTGGAAAAATCGGGGCTCAGCAACAACGTATAGGCAAACTCCTCTGCCGGTGCCTGCATCGCAAGCTCGGGTGAAGCGTGAAACGTCGGGTCAGGCCGCATGCTCATGGTGATGCCCTCTCGATGGTGTCGGATCGGGGTCGCACGGCCGTTCGTTGCGGGCGTGCGAGTCGGGGTTGCCGCACGGCACGCATCACGCCGGCGGGGGCGATCGGCAGGCGGACGCACGCGTCGATGAGCGTGCGACGCCGTGCATCAGATCGTGAAAGCGGATAAAGGCGATGAGCCGGATCGCCGCGCGCGGAGCGAGACGGATGCATGGCAAGGAGGTGATGCAATCGAAGCCGCGGCCCGCGACGCGGCGACGGCCGGACGCGTGACGCGGGTGAGGTCTGTTAAGGCGTGCATAGCGATGTTCCGGCAGATGATGTTTGCATCAGGGTCGGGCATGCATCGGGCGCGTTGCGCCAGACGGCGGGTTTGCCGCCGCGCTCGCGCGTGCCTAAGTGTAGTCGAGAAAACGGGCGGCCGGTCGCGCGCGGCACCCGTGCAATCTGTCAGGTTCGCGCGCGAGTGAGATACTTGCCGACGTGCCGTTGCGGCCCGCACGCGGGTGGGCAGCGGCGAGACGGAACGGTGGCGCCGGCGCATGCGTGCCGGCTGCCGACATCAACGAGGGACTGATTTCATGGTGAACGAGATGCTTGAAACCGCGACATTGGGAGGCGGGTGTTTCTGGTGCACGGAGGCGGTATTTCTCGACGTCGACGGCGTGACGGCCGTCCAGTCGGGCTACGCGGGCGGCCATACGCGCAATCCCGGCTATCGCGACATCTGCGAGGGCGATACGGGCCACGCGGAAGTCGTCAACGTGACGTTCGATCCGGCGCGCATCGGCTATCGCGAGATCCTCGAGATCTTCTTTGCAACGCACGATCCGACCCAGCTGAACCGGCAGGGCAACGACGTCGGCACGCAGTACCGTTCGGTCGTGTTCACGCATTCGGACGCGCAGCGCGACACGGCGCTCGACGTGATCCGCGAACTCGAGCGCGAGCAGGTGTTCGGGCAGCCGATCGTCACGCAGGTCGTGCCGCTCGACGACAACTACTGGCCGGCCGAGGACTATCACCAGAACTATTACGCGCGTAACCCGGGGCAGGGCTACTGCTCGGTCGTGATCGGGCCGAAGCTCGCGAAATTCCGGAAGAAGTTCTCGCACCGGCTGAAGTCGCTGCGCGGCGCGTAAGCGTCGTGACCGCGGCCGGCGCAAGCCGGTATCCAATCGGTATCAAGCCGCCTCGTTGCGCCACTGCGCGCACGCGGCGGCGATCTCGCGCGCAAGCGCGATGCACGACAGCGGCGCGGAGCCTTCCGCCTTGTTGTTGATCGTGATGATCACCGGCTGCCCGGCCAGCGCATAGCGCGCGGCCAGTTCGGCGAGGGCCGAGCGCGTGGCCGGATCCTCGTCGACGAGCTTGTCGAACGGCTCGTACTTCGCTTTCGCCTGTTCATACTTGAAGCCGCCGTGCAGGCTCCAGCGCACGATCAGCGGGCCCGGTGCGTCGCCGTCGAGCAGCGCGAGCGCGGCTGCCTGGCGCAGCGGGTCGGGCATCCGCGCGTGCAGGCCGACGCAGTAGCGCACGCCGAGCGCGGCGAGCGCGCGGATGAAGCGCGGCGTGAGCAGGCTCGCGTCGCGAATCTCGATCGCGTAGCGGGTGCCGTCGGCGTCCTCCGGCAGCGGCGGCAGCGCCGCGAAGAACGCGGCCAGCCGGTCGATCAGTTCGGCCGGCCGGGCAAGCAGCGTGTCGGGCAACGGCGAGAACTGGAACACGAGCACGCCGGCTTTCCGGCCGAGCCCTTCGACGCACGGCTGCACGAATTCGCGGGTCGCGAGATCCGCGTCGAGGAAGGTCGGGTTCGGTCCCGACGGTTCGCCGCGCCCGCCCCGGATCACCGCGTCGGTCACGGAGGCCGGCGCCTTCACGACGAAGCGGAAATCGTCGGGCACCTGCTGCGCGTAGCGCAGGTAGTCGGCTACCGACAGCGGGCCGTAGAACGACCGGTCGAGGCTCACGCTCTTCAGAAGCGGATGCGCGCCATACGCTTCGAGCCCTTCGCGCGAGAGTTTCGTCTGAGCAAAATCGCCGTCGTAGACGATGCCGTCCCAGCCCGGGAAGGTCCACGACGATGTGCCGAGCCGGACGTTCGGCGGCAGGCCGGCCGCTGCGTCGGCCACATCCGGTGCGATCGGCGCGGGCAGCACGCCGCGCCGGCGCCGGCCCTTCTTCGGCGGCTCGGCTGGCAGGGACGGTTCGTCCCACAGCAGGCCGGAAGCGGCGGGCGGCGTTTCGTCTGACGAACGGGGAGGAGTGCGAAGGCGCGGTGCCGGCTGCGCGTCGTCAGGCGCGCCCGGGTTCACATGTTCGTCGGCGTCGGCAGGCGGGCCATCGTTCCCGGGCGACGCGCGTGCAGCATCGACCGGCACGCCGAACAGGTCGAATTGCCCGTCGGCGTGCGGCGCGTTCGCGTCGTCGTGCTGCTGTCGTTCCGGCGGCGCCTTGCGCCGCGTCCTGCCGTCACCCATGCATGCCCAGCGTGAAGCGCCGCCTAGCGCGGCAGCGTGTGTTCGTACATATAGCGCCGCGACCACGGCAGCGTCTTCGCGCTCTGCCCGGCCTTGCGGCACACGATCTGGAAGATCGACACGTCGTCGTGCTCGAACGCATACGCGCAGCCGGCGAGATACACGCGCCAGATGCGGAATTTTTCGTCGTCGACGAGTTGTCGCGCGGCGTCGGCCTTCGCCTCGAAGTTTTCCGTCCAGATATCGAGCGTGCGGGCATAGTGCCGGCGCAGGCTTTCGACGTCAATCGCTTCGAGCCCGCCGCGCTGCGCGGCTTCCAGCGCGAGGCTGATGTGCGGCAGCTCGCCGTCCGGGAACACGTAGCGATCGATGAACTCGCCGCCGCCGAGCGCCGTCTCGCCGCTTTCCGCGTCGGTCGACGTGATCCCGTGGTTCATCGCGATGCCGTCGTCGGCGAGCAGGTCGTGGATCCGCGAGAAATAGAGCGGCAGGTTCTTGCGCCCGACGTGCTCGAACATCCCGACGCTCGTGATGCGGTCGAATTGCCCGTCGATCTCGCGGTAGTCCTGTAGCCGGATCTCGATTTTGTCTTCCAGCCCGGCGGCTTTCACGCGCGCCGTCGCGAGGTCGAACTGGTTCTGCGACAGCGTGACGCCGAGGCACTGCGCGCCGAACTTCTGCGCGGCGCGCAGCACGAGCGCCCCCCAGCCGCAGCCGATGTCGAGCAGGCGCTGGCCGGGCTGGAGCCGGATCTTCGTCAGGATGTGGTCGATCTTCTTGATCTGCGCGGTGGCGAGATCTTCGTCGCCGTTCTCGAAGTACGCGCACGAGTACACCATGTTCTCGTCGAGCCACAGTTTGTAGAACTCGTTCGAGACGTCGTAGTGATACTGGATCGCCTTCTTATCGGTGCTCTTCGAGTGATTGAAGTAGCGCTTCACGCGCGCCAGCTTGCTCGCGCTCGTCACCGTGCTGCGCGCGAGCGAGTAGCCGATGTTGATGATGTCCGACAGCTTGCCTTCGATGTCGATCTTGCCCTTTACATACGCCTCGCCGAGATTGTCGAGGCTCGGTTCGAGCAGCAGCGGCAACGCCGACGCACTGTTGACCTTCAGCGTGACCTGCGGCGCGCTGAAGGTGCCGAAATCGAGTTGATCGCCGTTCCACAGCACGAGGCGCGCCGGTATGTTCGCTTTCGCCCGTACTTCGTCCGCCCACTGTGCCAGCTTCTTTTCCCAGAACATTTGGATTCTCCGTTTGTTCGTTGAATCGAATACAGCCAAGTATCTTGACCGGCGCCCGCCGCTTGCGAGGCGGGCGCCCGAATGCAACACGAGACACGACCGGCATGCGCCGGCGCCGGGCTTAAGGCGACAGGCGCGAAATCGACCAGCCCGTCGACGTGCCGGCGTCGCGCATATAGAGCAGGCGGTCGTGCAGCCGCGACGGGCGGCCCTGCCAGAACTCGATCGAGTCGGGCACGAGGCGGTAGCCGCCCCAGTGCGGCGGGCGCGGCGGGTTGTCGCCGTAGCGTTCGCTGACGGCCTTTTCCTGCGCTTCGAGCGTCGCGCGGCTGTCGATCACCGCGCTCTGTTCCGACGCCCATGCGCCGATGCGCGAGCCGAGCGGGCGCGACGCGAAATAGCGGTCGCTTTCTTCTGCGCTGGTTTTCTCGATCCGGCCTTCGATGCGCACCTGGCGCTCCAGCTCGATCCAGTAGAACAGCAGCGCGGCCTGCGGGTGCGCGGCAAGATCGCGCCCCTTGCGGCTTTCGTAATTGGTGAAGAAGACGAACCCGCGTTCGTCGACGCCCTTGATGAGCACGATGCGTGCCGACGGCCGCCCGTCGGCGCCGACGGTCGCGAGCGTCATCGTGTTCGGCTCGGGCAGCTTGGCGGCGAGCGCCTCCTTGAACCAGCGGTCGAACTGGGCGAACGGGTCGTGGGCGACGTCGGCCTCGTCGAGCGAAGCACGTGAGTAATTGATGCGGAGATCGGCGAGAGTCGTCATGTTATGCAAACGCTTCAATCTGGAACCATTGTAGCCAACGCGCAAGAAACGTGCGTGCACAGTGGCGCGTGCGAGCGGGGAGTTCAGGCAAAATAGAGGGCTGCACGACTTACGTTTTCCTTGCTGCCATGTCCGTCGCCGACGCTGCCCCGCCCAGTTCCTCTGATCTTACCCCGACCCCGGAAATCCAGCTTGACGTGGATCGCGCGCGGCGTTTCGGCGGCGTGGCGCGCCTGTACGGCGCGCCGGCCGCCGCCGCGTTCGAGCGCGCGCACGTCGCGGTGATCGGGATCGGCGGCGTCGGCTCGTGGGTGGCCGAGGCGCTCGCGCGCAACGCGGTCGGCACGCTGACGCTGATCGATCTCGACAACGTCGCCGAAAGCAATACGAACCGGCAGATCCACGCACTCGACGGCAATTACGGCAAGCCGAAGGTCGACGCGATGGCCGAGCGGATCGCGCTGATCGATCCCGCGTGCCGCGTGAACCGGATCGAGGATTTCGTCGAACCCGACAACTTCGACGCGCTGCTCGGCGGCGGCTTCGACTACGTGATCGACGCGATCGACAGCGTGCGCACGAAGGTCGCGCTGATCGCATGGTGCGTCGCGAAGCGTCAGCCGCTCGTCGTGGTCGGCGGCGCGGGCGGCCAGCTCGACCCGACGCGCATCCGGATCGACGATCTCGCGCTGACGATCCAGGATCCGCTGCTGTCGAAAGTGCGCGCGCAATTGCGCAAGCAGCACGGCTTTCCGCGCGGGCCGAAGGCGCGTTTCAAGGTCAGCGCCGTGTATTCGGACGAGCCGCTGATCTATCCGGAAGCTGCCGCCTGCGACCTCGAGGACGGCACGGAGCCGTCCGCGGCCGTGCACGTCGCGGGGCTCAACTGCGCGGGGTTCGGTTCGAGCGTGTGCGTGACCGCGAGCTTCGGCTTCGCAGCCGCCGCGCATGCGCTGCGCGCGATCGCGGCGCAGGCTGCCGGCTGAGCCGCTGCGAATCGCGGTCGTTGTGCAATGCGGCGGCGCGTGACACGCGCCGTGCTTGACGTGGTGATCCGGCAGCCGGGCCGTTGCAGCCCGGCCGGTTCCACGTAAGTTCAGTTGAGCGCCATGCTCAGCCTGCGCCGCCACCCGGCGACGAGATCCGGGCGATCGCCGGCCAGCTCGAACACCGAGATCAGCGTGCGGCGGCCGAGGTCGTCGCCGTACGCGCGGTCGCGCGTGACGATTTCCAGCAACTGCTCCACCGCGCCTTCGTACGCGCGCCGCGCGATCAGGCTCTGCGCGAGGTCGAAGCGCGCGTCGAGGTCGGCCGGGTTCGCCGCGATGCGCGCTTCGAGCGCGTCGGTCGGCGGCAGGTCGGCCGTCGCGTCCAGCGCGTCGAAACGGGTCTTGATCGCATGGTAGCGCGGATCGCCGTTCTGCACGGTCTGCGGCGACAGGCGCTCGGTCTCGGCGCGCGCGGCGTCGACCTGGTTGTTCGCGAGCAGCAGTTCGATCAGATCGAGGCGGGCGTCGTCGAAGCCCGGGTTCAGCGCGAGCGCCGCTTCGAGGTGCGTGAGCGCGTCGTCGTAGCGCGACTCGGCCATCGCGTCCTGTGCGGCACGCCGTTCGGCTTCCTCCGGCGCCGGCAGCAGCCGGTCGAGGAAGGCGCGCAGCTGGCCTTCGGGCAGCACGCCGACGAACTGGTCGACGGGGCGCCCGTCGGCGAACGCGATCACGTGCGGGATGCTGCGCGTCTGGAAGTGCGCGGCGAGTTCCTGGTTCTCGTCGACGTTGACCTTCACGAGCTTCCAGCGGCCTTCATAGGCGCCTTCGAGCTTTTCCAGCAGCGGGCCGAGCGTCTTGCAGGGGCCGCACCACGGCGCCCAGAAGTCCACCAGCACGGGTGCGTCCAGCGACGCCTCGATGACGTCTTTCTCGAATGTGGCAAGCGTGGTGTCCATGTCGTTCTCTTCCGTTCGAATGTCGTCAGGATGGGGGCGGCGCGCCCCTTTTTCAACGCGGCTTCGACTCGGGCAGCGGAATCCATTCCGTCTCGCCCGGCACCTTGCCCATTTCCTGGCGCGTCCAGGCGTCTTTCGCGCGCTCGATCGCCTCGCGGCTGCTGGCGACGAAATTCCATTCGATGAAGCGCTCGCCGTCGATCTTGTCGCCGCCGAGCAGCATCGCACGTGCGCCGCTGCCGCTCGTCAGCGTGACCGCGGCGCCGGGCGTGAGCACGGCCATCTGCTCGGCCGGCACCGGCGTGCCGTCGATCGCGAGCTCGCCGTCGACCACGTAGACCGCGCGCTCCTCGTGCGACGCGTCGAGTTCGATGCGGCCGCCGGCCGCGAATTCGGCCGCGACGTACAGCGTGCGCGAGAACGTCGTGACCGGCGAGCGCAGCCCGAACGCATCGCCGGCGATCACCGTCAGCGCGACGCCGTCCTCATTGCGCTTCGGCAACGTGTCGGCCGCATGGTGCTCGAACGACGGCTCGGTCGTCTCGTGCGCGCGCGGCAGCGCGACCCAGGTCTGGATCCCGTGCACGGTGTGGCCGCTTTCGCGCTGCGCGTCGGGCGTGCGCTCGGAGTGGACGATCCCGCGGCCGGCCGTCATCCAGTTCACATCACCGGGCACGATCTCCTGCAGCGAGCCGAGGCTGTCGCGGTGCAGGATCGCGCCGTCGAACAGGTAGGTGACGGTGGCGAGGCCGATGTGCGGGTGCGGGCGCACGTCGAGCCCCGTGCCGGGCGGCAGCGTGGCGGGCCCCATGTGATCGAAGAAGATGAACGGGCCGACGAGGCGGGCGGCGAGTGCGGGCAGCGTGCGGCGCACCTGCAGGTTGCCGATGTCGCGCACGTGCGGCTTCAGCAGGGCTTTGATCGGAGCGGTCATGGCGGATCCTGTGGGGCGGCGGGGGATGCCGGTCATTGTACTGGCCGTCCGCCGCCGATTCCATGCGCGCCGCGCGGGTATCGGGCCGGGAGCTGAAACCCGGTAGACTGACCGGCTTCCCAGAGGAAAACACCGGGCCGCCCCGGTGTTTCCGCCTCGCAGCAAGTTTTCTCGGGACGCCCGCCGCAAAGCGACAGGGAAAGCGACAGGGCCTGAGCGCACCGTGCACGACCATTCGACAATCGAGGAGACGCCGATGATGGCCCCGAAGGACTTGCTGCTTGCGCTGGTCGTGATCCTGGCGTGGGGCGTGAACTTCGTCGTGATCAAGGTCGGCCTGCACGGCATGCCGCCGATGCTGCTCGGCGCGCTGCGCTTCACGCTCGCGGCCGTCCCCGCGGTGTTCTTCGTGCGCCGGCCGCAGATTCCATGGCGCCTGCTGGTGCTGTACGGCGCGACGATTCAGCTCGGCCAGTTCGTGTTCCTGTTCACCGGCATGTACGTCGGCATGCCGGCCGGCCTCGCGTCGCTCGTGCTGCAGTCGCAGGCGTTCTTCACGCTCGTGTTCGCGATGCTGTTCCTCGGCGAGCGGCTGCGCGTGCAGAACCTGCTGGGGCTCGCGATCGCCGCGGGCGGGCTCGTCGTGATCGCGGCGCAGGGCGGGCGCGCGATGACGCTCGCGGGCTTCCTGCTGACGATCTGCTCGGCCGCGATGTGGGCGTTCGGCAACATCGTCACGAAGAAGGTCGGCCGTGCGAACCTCGTGTCGCTCGTCGTGTGGGCCAGCCTCGTGCCGCCCGTGCCGTTCTTCCTGCTGTCGCTGTGGTTCGAAGGGCCGCAGCGGATCGCGACCGCGCTTGCCGGGCTGAACGGCGCGTCGATCTTCGCGGTCGTGTATCTCGCGTTCGTCGCGACGCTGCTCGGCTACGGGCTGTGGAGCCGCCTGCTGTCGCGCTATCCGGCCGCGCAGGTCGCGCAGTTCTCGCTGCTGGTGCCGATCGTGGGCCTCGCGTCGTCGGCGCTGCTGCTCGACGAGCACCTGACGCGCACGCAGCTGATCGGCACGGCGCTCGTGATGGGCGGGCTCGCGGTGAACGTGTTCGGCGGGAAACTGATGCGCCGCTTCGCGGCGTCGTGACGCGCCGGCACGCACTGCGTGCCGGCGGCGGGGCGGGGTGGCCGGGTACGGCCGTCAGGCCATCCGGCTCTTCGCGAGCGGCGGATTCGCGGCGAAATAGCGCTTGATGCCGCGGAAGATCGCGTCGGCCATCTGGTCGCGATAGCCGTCGTCGTTCAGCCGGCTCTCTTCTTCGGGGTTGCTGATGAAGGCCGTCTCGACGAGGATCGACGGAATGTCGGGCGCCTTCAGCACCGCGAACCCGGCCTGCTCGACCGAGCCCTTGTGCAGCTTGTTGATGCCGCCGACTTCCTTCAGCACGTAGTTGCCGTAGCGCAGCGAATCGCGGATCTGCGCGGTCGTCGACATGTCGAACAACGCGCGGTTCACGGCCGCGTCCGCCGTCTTGATGTTGATGCCGCCGATCAGGTCGGACGAGTTCTCCTTGTTCGCCATCCAGCGCGCCGCGGCGCTCGTCGCGCCGTGGTCGGACAGCGCGAACACCGACGAGCCGCGCGCGGACGGCGTCGTGAATGCATCGGCGTGGATCGACACGAACAGGTCGGCGCCCACGCGGCGCGCTTTCTGCACGCGCACGTTCAGCGGCACGAAGAAGTCGGCGTCGCGCGTCATCATCGCGCGCATGTTCGGCGCGCCGTCGATCTTCGCGCGCAGCTTCTTCGCGATGTCGAGCGCGATGTGCTTCTCGTACGTGCCGCCGCCGCCGATCGCGCCCGGATCCTCGCCGCCATGGCCCGGATCGATCGCCACCGTCAGCAGGCGGACGGTGCTGCCCTTGCCGGATTTCGGCGCGGTGAACTTGTAGGTGTCGCCATCGTCGTCGCTGTCGTCGCGGCGTGCGATGACGGGCGGCGGCTTGACGGCCGGCTTAGCGGGCGTCGCAGGGGTGGCGGGCGACGTGTGCGGCGTGGCCGGCGTGTTCTGCGCGAAGCGCTGGAAGAACGCGTCGCTGTTGTCGCCCGCGGCGGGCGGCGGGGTACCGGGGCCGGCCAGCGTGGTCGGCGGCTGCATCTGCTGCGCACGTGCCGTGTCGTTGAGCGCCTGCTCCTTGCGTTCCGTCTGCGCGATCAGGTCGGACAGCGGATCGGGCGCGACGGCCGGATACAGGTCGAACACGAGCCGGTACTTGTAGGTGCCGACCGGCGGCAGCGTGAACACCTGCGGCTTCACCGAACCTTTCAGGTCGAACACCATCCGCACGACGTGCGGCTGATACTGGCCGACACGCACCGACTGGATCTGCGGATCGTTCGGCGCGATCTTCGACACGAGGTCGCGCAGCGCCTGGTCGAGGTCGAGGCCGGTCAGGTCGACGACGAGACGGTCGGGACCCTGCAGCAGCTGTTGGCTATTCTGCAGCGGCTGGTCGGATTCGATCGTGACGCGCGTGTAATCGCGTGCGGGCCACACGCGCACGCCGAGCACCGACGACGCGCGCGCGAGCCGCGGTGCGACGAGACCGAGCACCAGCGTCGACGCGCCCGCGCACAGGATCTGGCGGCGCCGCCAGTTGTGCGTCGCGGTGGCCGCCGATTCGATCGAGCGGAACGGTTTGATCAACATCTTTCGAGACATGCCTTTCCTGAAGCGCTGTACGCCCGGACGGTGAGGGCGCGGCCGTCGCCATCCACGTCGAGCGAGAAAACCAGATCGGGTACGCCGAGCAGCGTGCCTGCCTGTTGTGGCCATTCGACGAGGCAGATCGCGCTGGAATTGAAATATTCGCGAAAGCCTGCGTCGGACCATTCGGCCGGATCGTTGAAACGATACAGATCGAAGTGATACACCTCGAGTTCCCCATCGTCGCGTTCGAGCGCGTACGGCTCGACGAGCGTATAGGTCGGGCTGCGCACGCGCCCCGTGTGGCCGAGGCCACGCAGGATCGCGCGCACGAGGGACGTCTTGCCCGCGCCGAGATCGCCGACCAGCTGGATCTGCAGCCCGTCGAACGCATGCGCGCGGGCGAGTTCGGTGCGCGCCGCGTCGAGCGCGTGCGCGAAGCGGGTGCCGAAGGCCTCGGTCGCCGCTTCGTCGGCGAGCGCGATCACGCGCTCCGCGAGCGGGGCGGGCAGCATGGCGTCGTGAGGCGGATGGCTGGGCGTGGCTGGCATTCTCGTAAAATAGTGCGATGAACCGATTACCGGAACTCGCCGCATCCGACAGACCTTCGACTCGTGCCGAAGGTGCGGCACCGTGCGCGCTCGACGATGCGGCGTTGACTGCGCTCGCCGCGCGCATCAGGGCGTGGGGGCGCGAATTGGGTTTCGGGGCGATCGGCATCAGCGATACCGATCTCTCGGATGCCGAAGCAGGCCTCGCCGCCTGGCTGGAAGCCGGATACCACGGCGAAATGGATTATATGGCGAAACATGGGATGAAACGCGCGCGTCCGGCCGAACTTGTGGCCGGTACGCGACGTGTGATTTCCGTGCGGCTCGCCTATCTGCCGGCCGAAACGCTCGCCGCCGACGCGCCTGAAAGCGAGCCGGGCACGCTCGCACTGCACGACTGGCGCGCACGCGAACGGGCCCGGCTCGACGATCCGCAGGCGGCCGTCGTGTCGATCTACGCGCGCGGCCGCGACTATCACAAGGTGCTGCGCAACCGCCTGCAGACGCTCGCCGAGCGCATCGAGCAGGAGATCGGCGCGTTCGGCTACCGCGTGTTCACCGATTCGGCGCCCGTGCTCGAGGTCGAGCTCGCGCAGAAGGCCGGCGTCGGCTGGCGCGGCAAGCACACGCTGCTGTTGCAGCGCGATGCGGGCTCGCTGTTCTTCCTCGGCGAGATCTACGTCGACGTTCCGCTGCCGACCGATGCGCACACGTCCCCCGACACCGCGCCCGAGACGCCCGGCGCGCACTGCGGCAGCTGCACGCGCTGCATCGACGCGTGCCCGACCGGCGCGATCGTCGAGCCGTACCGCGTCGACGCGCGCCGCTGCATCTCGTACCTGACGATCGAACTGAAAGGCAGCATCCCCGAGCCGCTGCGGCCGATGATCGGCAATCGCGTGTACGGCTGCGACGACTGCCAGCTCGTGTGCCCGTGGAACAAGTTCGCGCAGGCCGCGCCCGTCGCCGATTTCGACGTGCGGCACGGCCTCGATCGCGCGACGCTCGTCGAGCTGTTTGCATGGGACGCGGACGCGTTCGAGACGCGGATGCAGGGCAGTGCGATCCGGCGCATCGGCTACGAAAGCTGGCTGCGCAATCTCGCGGTCGGGCTCGGCAATGCGCTGCGCGCGGACGCGGGCCGGCTCACGCCGCAGGCGCGCGACGCGATCGTCGCCGCGTTGCGCGCGCGGGCCGACGACCCGTCGCCGGTCGTGCGCGAGCACGTCGAATGGGCGCTGCGTGCCGCGTGAAGGCGGCGTAAAGTGTCGTCGGCGCGCGGGGGTGCCGCGCGCATCCATCGGTCAGGAGAGGGCCATGTTCAATGCAGTCATCGACGCGCCGTTCGGCAAGGTCGGCATCCGCACGGATGCCGCGGTGGTGCGCGAGATCGTCTATCTGCCCGAATCGGTGAAGTCGGTCGATCCGGATTCGCCGCTCGCGCAGCGTGCGGTCGAGCAGATCGAACGTTATTTCGAGCGTGCGTCGGCGCGCTTCGATCTGCCGCTCGCCGAAGTCGGCAGCGCGTTCCAGCACCGCGTGTGGGACGTGATCGGCGATATTCCGCCCGGCACGGTGCTGACCTATGGACAGGTCGCGAAACGGATCGGCAGCGCGCCGCGCGCGGTGGGCCAGGCATGCGGCGCGAACTACTTCCCGCTCGTGATTCCGTGTCATCGCGTCGTCGCGGCGGGCGGGCTCGGCGGCTTCGCGAACCATGACGACAACGGTTATTACCAGAAAGTGAAGCGCTGGCTGCTGGCGCACGAAGGCGTGCCGTACTGATGACTGAATCGCTGATGTCCCCCGAAGTCGACGGCGATGCCGTCGAGGTGTCGCCCGCGCTGCTCGCGAGCCGCGCGTCGATCGACGTGTTTTGCGATGCGCTGTGGCTCGAGCACGGGCTTGCGCGCAACACGCTCGATGCGTACCGGCGCGATCTGGTGCTGTTTTCACAATGGCTGGCCGAGACGCACGACGCATCGCTCGATTCCGCCGACGAAGCGATGGTGACGGGCTACATCGCCGCGCGCAGCGATGGCAAGGCAACGTCGTCGAACCGGCGGCTGTCCGTGTTCCGGCGCTATTACGGCTGGGCCGTGCGCGAGCATCGCGCGAGCGCCGACCCGACGCTGCGGATCACGTCCGCGAAACAGGCGGCCCGGTTTCCGTCGACGTTGTCGGAAGCGCAGGTCGAGGCGCTGCTCGGTGCGCCCGACATCGGCACGCCGCTCGGCCTGCGCGATCGTACGATGCTCGAGCTGATGTATGCGAGCGGGCTGCGCGTGAGCGAGCTCGTGACGCTGAAGACCGTCGAGGTCGGGCTCAACGAGGGCGTCGTGCGCGTGATGGGCAAGGGCTCGAAAGAGCGGCTCGTGCCGTTCGGCGAAGTCGCGCAAGGGTGGATCGAGCGCTACCTGCGCGACGCGCGGCCGGCGCTGCTCGGCGCGCGCGCGGCCGACGCACTGTTCGTGACCGCGCGCGGCGACGGGATGACGCGCCAGCAGTTCTGGAACATCATCAAGCGCCACGCGCAGCATGCGGACGTGCGCGCGCACCTGTCGCCGCATACGCTGCGGCACGCGTTCGCGACGCACCTGCTGAACCATGGCGCCGACCTGCGCGTCGTGCAACTGCTGCTCGGTCACAGCGACATCTCGACCACGCAGATCTATACGCACGTTGCGCGCGAGCGGTTGAAGTCGCTGCACGCGCAACACCATCCGCGCGGTTAGCGCATCCGGCGCGGCGCGGGCCGTGTCACGTGCAACGGCCGGCCCGAGTCAGACCAACTCGCGCAACTTGTGCTTCAGCACCTTGCCCGTCGATGCGGCCGGCAGCGCGTCGAGTACGCGGATGTGTGCGGGGCGTTTGTAAGGCGCGAGCCGCTCCGCACACCACGCGTGCAACGCCGCTTCGTCGGCCGTCGCGCCGGGCACCAGCTCGACGAACGCAAGCACTTCCTCGTTGCCTTCGACCGCGCGGCCGATCACGGCCGCCTGCACGACGTCCGGATGCGCGTTCAGCACCTGCTCGACTTCGACCGGATAGACGTTGAAGCCCGACCGGATGATCAGCTCCTTGCTGCGGCCCGCGATCGTTACCGCACCGTCCGCCTCCTGCCGCGCGAGATCGCCGGTGCTCAGCCAGCCGTCCGGCGACACGGCCGCGTGCGTGGCGTCCGCGTTGCGGTAGTAGCCGAGCATCACGTTCGGCCCGCGCACGCGGATCTCGCCGACTTCGCCCGGCGGCACGTCGGTGCCGTCCGGCGCGACGATCCGCATCTCCACGCCGGGAATCGGCACGCCGACCGAGCTGTCGGTGCGCGGCGCATCGAGCGGCGTCTGCGTGATCGTCGGGCTGCTTTCGGTCATCCCGTAGCCGTTGTGCAGCGGCACGCCGTACAGGCGCTCGACGCGCGCCTTCAGGTTCGCGTCGAGCGGCGAGCCGCCCGAATACGCGAAGCGCAGGCGCGGCGCACGCCACGCGTGGCCGTGCGTGTGCAGGTGTTCGAGCAGCTTCGCGTGCATCGCGGGCACGCCCTGGAAGATCGTGACGCCTTCGTCGGCGAGCGCGACGCGCACGGCTTCGGGCGAGAAGCGCGGCGCGAGCCGCAGCGTCGCGCCCGCATACAGGCTGCCGAGGCAGACCGACGCGAGCCCATACACGTGCGACACGGGCAGCACCGTATAGACGACGTCGTCGGGCGATACGCGGCGCAGCGTGCTCGACGTCGCCGCGATGAACAGCAGGTTGCGATGCGACAGCATCACGCCTTTCGGCGTGCCGGTCGTGCCGGTCGTGTAGATCAGCGCCGCGCATTGCGCGGCACCGTCGGCGGCGACCGGTTCGCCGGGCGCGCTCGCGTCGACGTGGTACGACCATGCGCCGATGTCGACCGGCAGCATGCCGGCCGGTGTCGCGCCGTGCCGTTCGGCATGCGTGCGCGCGTCGGGCGAGGCGTCGGTGGTGAACGCGATCAGCTTCGGCCGTGCGTGCGCGGCGATCGCGTCGAGCTCGCCGGCGGACAATCGCGCGTTCGACACGAGCGCCCACGCGTCGAGGCGGGCGGCCGCGAACAGCAGCACGATCTGCGCGACGCAGTTTTCGGCGACGATCATCACGCGGTCGCCGCCGTGCACGCCGAGGTCGGCGAGCTGCGCGGCGGCTGCATCGACGGCCTGCGACAGGTCGCCATACGACAGGCGGCGCGCGTCCTCGATCAGCGCCGGATGCGCGGGCGCCTGCGCGGCCCAGCGTGCGGGCACGTCGGCGATGCGGCGAGGCAGCGCGGCGAGCAGTGCGTCGACGTCGAGCGGCTCGGATGAACGGAGGGACGAGGACATGGCGTCTCCAGAAGAAGGGCGGCGGCTGACGAGGTTGGCGAACGATCGTGCCATGACGGCGCGCGCGCCACAATCGGCCATTCGGGCAATAGCGCTTCGCGATGTCCGCAATGATGATGGACGGAATCGTTGCGGCGACGCAGCAGGCCGCCCGGCGAAAAACGGGCCGCGAGTATACCGCCGGTGCGGGCGCACGATTGCGCGCGCGCCGGTCGTTCACCTTAAAATGCCGCCATGAGCAAATCCAGGCATGTGTCCGAAACCCCCGCGACCCAGTTGCTGCGCCGCCACGGCGTTGCATTCGGCGAGCATCCGTACGACTACGTCGAGCACGGCGGCACCGGCGAATCGGCGCGCCAGCTCGGCGTCGTCGAGCACTGCGTCGTGAAGACGCTCGTGATGGAAGATGAACACGCGAAGCCGCTGATCGTGCTGATGCACGGCGACCGCACCGTGTCGACGAAGAACCTCGCGCGGCAGATCGGCGCGAAGCGCGTCGAGCCGTGCAAGCCCGAAGTCGCGAACCGCCATTCGGGCTATCTCGTCGGCGGCACGTCGCCGTTCGGCACGCGCAAGACGATGCCCGTCTACGTCGAGGCGACGATCCTCGAACTGCCGACGATCTACCTGAACGGCGGGCGTCGCGGCTACCTCGTCAGCCTCGCGCCGGCCGTGCTCACGTCGCTGCTCGGCGCGCAGCCCGTGCAGTGCGCCAGTGTCGACTGAGGGTTTCACCTTCGTGGCAGGCGGCGCGCGTTCGGTAGAATGGGCGCCGTTTCGGCGTGCCGCGCGCAGCCGTCCCTTTACCGATACGTTGAAAGAAGAGTCCTCCGCATGCAGATCCTGCTCGCCGCCCTCGTTGCCTACCTGATCGGTTCGGTGTCGTTCGCCGTCGTCGTCAGCGGCGCGATGGGCCTGGCCGACCCGCGTTCGTACGGGTCGAAGAATCCCGGCGCGACCAACGTGCTGCGCAGCGGCAACAAGAAGGCCGCGATCCTGACGCTCGTCGGCGATGCATTCAAGGGCTGGATTGCCGTCTGGCTCGCCCGGCACTTCGGCCTGCCCGACGTCGCGGTCGCATGGGTCGCGATCGCCGTGTTCCTCGGCCACCTGTATCCGGTGTTCTTCCGCTTCCAGGGCGGCAAGGGCGTCGCGACCGCGGCCGGCGTGCTGCTCGCGGTGCACCCGGTGCTCGGGCTCGCGACCGCGCTGACCTGGCTGATCGTCGCGTTCTTCTTCCGCTATTCGTCGCTCGCGGCGCTGGTGGCGGCCGTGTTCGCGCCGGTGTTCGACGTGTTCCTGTTCGGCACGGGCCACAACCCGGTCGCATGGGCCGTGCTCGCGATGAGCGTGCTGCTCGTATGGCGCCACCGCGGCAATATTTCGAAGCTGCTGGCGGGGCAAGAAAGCCGGATCGGCGACAAGAAGAAGGCGGCCGCGGACGGCGGCGCGCAGGACGGCGGGAAAGCCTGAGAAAGTGCGGCGCTTGGCCGCAGCCGGGCGCGCCGCGTGTGCGGGGCCCGGCGGGATGACGTGACGGATCGTCCGGCGATCAGTCGCGGAAGTTGTTGAAGTCGAGCGGCGTGTCGGTCACGTCCTTGCGCAGCATCGCGATCACGCTCTGCAGATCATCGCGCTTCGTGCCGTTCACGCGCACGGCATCGCCCTGGATGCTCGCCTGCACCTTGATCTTGCTGTCCTTCACGAGGCGCACGATCTTCTTCGCGAGATCGCCGGTCACGCCTTTCTTCACGGTGACGATCTGCTTGACCTTGTCGCCGCCGATCTTCTCGACCTTGCCGTAGTCGAGGAAGCGCACGTCGACGTTGCGCTTGGCCAGCTTGCCGATCAGCACGTCCTTGACCTGGCCGAGCTTGAAATCGTCATCGGCGAACAGCGTCAGCTCGCGTTCCTTCTGCTCGACGCGCGCGTCGGAGCCCTTGAAGTCGAAGCGCGTCGAAATTTCCTTGTTCGACTGCTCGATGGCATTCTTCACTTCGATCATGTTCGCTTCGGAAACGACGTCGAACGATGGCATGGCATTCCTCCCTTGAGATGCGGAACCCGGCTCGCGCGCGGGCACTCGCTATAATTGCGGACTGTTTGCCATTTTACCGATGCCCCTCCGTTTGCCCAAGGCCGGCCATGCGCCGCCCAGGCGGACGTGACCGCGAATGCCGATGCCTCCTGACGATTCCGCCCTGTCGCTGCTTCCCGACCATCCGCTCGCCGCGCACAACACGTTCGGCATCGCCGCGACCGCGCGCTTTGCCGCGCGCATCACGCATGCGTCGCAGTTCGAGGCGCTCCATCGCGACCCGCGCGTCGCGAACCTGCCGCAGCTCGTGCTCGGCGGCGGCAGCAACGTCGTGTTCACGCGCGATTTCGACGGCGTCGTGCTGCTCGACGAGATCGCGGGCCGCCGCGTCGTGCGCGAGGACGACGACGCGTGGTACGTCGAGGCCGGCGGCGGCGAGAACTGGCACGCATTCGTCGCATGGACGCTCGAGCACGGGATGGCGGGCCTCGAGAACCTCGCGCTGATTCCGGGCACGGTCGGCGCCGCGCCGATCCAGAACATCGGCGCTTACGGCCTCGAGATGAAGGCGTATTTCGACTCGCTGGTCGCGGTGGAGCTGGCGACGGGGCGCAGCGAGCGTTTCGACGCCGCGCGGTGCGCGTTCGGCTATCGCGACAGCTTCTTCAAGCGGGAAGGGCGCGGCCGGTTCGCGATCGTGTCGGTGACGTTCCGGCTGCCGAAGCAGTGGGCGCCGCGGCTCGGCTACGCGGACGTCACGCGCGAACTCGACGCACGCGGCATGGCAGCCGACGCGGCCACGGCGCGCGACGTGTTCGACGCGGTCGTCGCGATCCGCCGCGCGAAGCTGCCCGATCCGCTCGTCCTCGGCAACGCGGGCAGTTTCTTCAAGAATCCGGTGATCGATGCCGCGCAGTTCGACGCGCTGCGCGCCCGCGCGCCGGAAGTCGTGTCGTATCCGCAGCCGGACGGGCAGGTCAAGCTCGCGGCCGGCTGGCTGATCGACCGCTGCGGCTGGAAGGGGCGCGCGCTGGGCGCGGCGGCCGTGCACGACCGCCAGGCGCTCGTGCTCGTCAATCGCGGTGGCGCGACGGGGGCCGACGTGCTCGCGCTGGCGCAGGCGATCCAGGCCGACGTGCGCGAACGTTTCGGCGTCGAACTCGAGCCCGAACCGGTCTGCCTGTAACGCGGGCTCGGCACCGCTTTTCCCGCGCCCAAACAAAAGCGCCGATCGTCGATCGGCGCTTTTTTCATGGATGGCCAGTTGCCGGCGCGTCAGTGCTTGAGGCGGCCGAGCAGCAGGAATTCCATCAGCGCCTTCTGCACGTGCAGGCGGTTTTCCGCTTCGTCCCACACGACGCTCTGCGGGCCGTCGATCACGCCGGCCGTCACTTCCTCGCCGCGGTGCGCGGGCAGGCAGTGCATGAAGAGGGCGTCCGGGTTCGCGTGCCCCATCATTTCCTCGTCGACGCACCAGTCGGCGAACGCCTGCTTGCGGGCCTCGTTCTCGGCCTCGAAGCCCATGCTCGTCCACACGTCGGTGGTGACGAGGTCGGCGCCCTTGCATGCTTCGTTCGGATCGTCGAACACCTCGTAGAACGGTGCGCTGTCGGGCGACACGAGCTTCATGTCGAGCGCGTAGCCGGGCGGCGTGGACAGGCGCAGCTTGAAGCCGAGGATCTGCGCGGCTTCGATCCACGTGTAGAGCATGTTGTTCGCATCGCCGACCCAGGCAACGGTCTTGCCGGCGATCGGGCCGCGGTGCTCGTAGTACGTGAAGATATCGGCGAGCACCTGGCACGGGTGGTACTCGTTCGTCAGGCCGTTGATCACCGGCACGCGGGAATTCTCCGCGAAGCGCTTGATGACCTCCTGTTCGAACGTGCGGATCATGATGATGTCGACCATGCGCGAGATGACCTGCGCGGAATCCTCGACGGGTTCGCCGCGGCCGAGCTGCGTGTCGCGCGTGCTCATGAAGACGGCGTGGCCGCCGAGCTGGAAGATCCCGGCTTCGAACGACAGGCGCGTGCGCGTCGAGCTCTTCTCGAAGATCATCGCGAGCGTGCGGTCGTGCAGCGGGTGATAGGTCTCGTAGTTCTTGAACTTGCGCTTCAGGATACCCGTGCGCTCGAGCACGTACTCGTAGTCTTCCAGCGAGAAATCCTTGAACTGCAGGTAGTGACGAATGGTTTTGGCGGTCATGAAGCGAAATACGGCGGGTTGCACCCGGCAGCAAGGCCGGACGGCGCCGCCGTCGGGTGTGGATAACTCAAAGCAGCATAAAGGATTTTCTGTGCTTTGACGAGCCGCCGAGAGAAGCGGGGCACGATCGCCGCGCGCGTCAAGCGACGCAAGGAGGCGGGGTGTCGGGACGGCGCGCGATGGCGCGCTGCGGTATAATTCAAAAGTTTTCTCCAGCCCGGCAGGCAAGCCTCTTCGCGCTCTGCCGGACACAAGCCGTGCGCTGCACAAATCCGGTGCAGTCCGCCGGTGGCGCGCACCGACGTCCCGTTTTCGGGATATCGGAATGCTTGTGCCGCCGTCCGTTTCAGCTTTGTGTTCGCGTATCCAGGCGCCGTTGCCTGGACATCGCCGGGCCGTCACTTGGGTAACCACATGGCTGAAACCCCTCCGACCGAATTCTTCATCCAGGGCATCACGAAAGACGGGAAAAAGTTTCGCCCGAGCGACTGGTCGGAACGTCTGGCCGGTGTGATGGCCTGCTTCGGGCCGGGGGCGAGCGGGCCGAACGCGCGCCTCAAGTATTCGCTCTACGTGCGTCCGACGATGCTCGGCGACCTGAAATGCGTGATCCTCGATTCCCGGCTGCGCGACGTCGAGCCGATGGCGTTCGATTTCGTGCTGAATTTCGCGAAGGACAACAACCTCGTCGTGACCGAGGCGTGCGAACTGCCGGACTACGACGCGAAGAAGTGATGCCGGCGCGGGCGAGGGCGCTTGCCGCGCCCGCCCTCGTGGCAACTGTCACCGGCACGCAGGATGCGCCGGCGACAGGCAACAAAAAAGCCCGCCTAGGCGGGCTTTTTTGCGATCGCAGGAAACAGGAACGCCCGCGTGAGCGGGCGCACCGGATTTACGCTGCTGCCTGCAGACCCTTGACGGCTGCGGCCAGGCGGCTCTTGCTGCGAGCGGCCTTGTTCTTGTGAACGATCTTCTTGTCGGCGATCGTGTCGATCGTCTTGACGGCAGACTTGAACAGCTCTGCAGCCTTTGCTTGATCGCCGGCGTCGACAGCCTTGCGAACAGCCTTGATCGCGGTACGGAATTTCGAGCGCAGCGCCGAGTTGTGCGAATTTGCCTTCGCGGCCTGGCGGGCGCGCTTGCGTGCTTGTGCGGAGTTAGCCATGACGGTTCCTTATCCTGTCCTGTTTCCAGAGCTTGGAGCCTAGACGGCCAAGCGCTGCTTTTCGATCCGTCCCCTGAGAGCGATTGCCCAGGGGCGCATAAAAAACGGTGATTTTAACCGAGGCAGGGACATGAAAACGGCAGTTGCCGTGCATGTACGAGCCTAGAAACCGGCGATTATAGCAACGAAATCAAGCGCGTGGCAAGTTCAACGTGACACCCGCCAAGGACGGCGCCCGAACGCGTGCGCGCTTTTCGGCATCGGCCGCTGGCCGGGCCACGCAACGTCCGTATAATAAGCGCCCCATGAATCTATTCCGAGCCCTGCTGACGGTCAGCGGCTTCACGCTGCTGTCGCGCGTGACCGGACTGGCCCGCGAGACACTGATCGCCCGTGCGTTCGGTGCCAGTCAATACACCGACGCGTTCTACGTCGCCTTCCGTATCCCGAACCTGCTGCGCCGCCTGTCCGCCGAAGGCGCGTTCTCGCAGGCGTTCGTGCCGATCCTTGCCGAGTTCAAGAACCAGCAAGGGCACGATGCAACGAAAGCGCTCGTCGACGCGATGTCGACCGTGCTCGCGTGGGCGCTTGCCGTGCTGTCGGTGGTCGGGATCGCCGGCGCATCGTGGGTCGTGTTCGCCGTCGCGTCCGGCCTGCACACCGACGGGCAGGCGTTCCCGCTCGCGGTCACGATGACGCAGATCATGTTCCCGTACATCGTGTTCATCTCGCTGACGACGCTCGCCTCCGGCGTGCTGAACACGTACAAGAGCTTCTCGCTGCCCGCGTTCGCGCCGGTGCTGCTCAACGTCGCGTTCATCGCCGCGGCCGTGTTCGTCGCGCCGCACCTGAAGGTGCCGGTGTTCGCGCTCGCGTGGGCCGTCATCGTCGGCGGCGTGCTGCAGTTCCTCGTGCAGCTGCCGGGCCTGAAGAAGATCGACATGGTGCCGCTGATCGGACTCAACCCGCTGCGCGCGCTGCGCCACCCGGGCGTGAAGCGCGTGCTCGCGAAGATGGTGCCCGCGACGTTCGCGGTGTCGGTCGCGCAACTGTCGCTGATCATCAACACCAACATCGCGTCGCGGCTCGGGCAGGGCGCCGTGTCGTGGATCAACTACGCCGACCGCCTGATGGAATTCCCGACGGCGCTGCTCGGCGTCGCGCTCGGCACGATCCTGCTGCCGAGCCTGTCGAAGGCGCACGTCGATGCCGATTCGCACGAGTATTCGGCGCTGCTCGACTGGGGCCTGCGCGTCACGTTCCTGCTCGCGGCACCGAGCGCGCTCGCGCTGTTCTTCTTCGCGACGCCGCTCACCGCGACCCTGTTCAACTACGGCAAGTTCGACGCGCACACCGTCACGATGGTCGCGCGCGCGCTGGCGACCTACGGGATCGGTCTCGTCGGCATCATCCTGATCAAGATCCTCGCGCCGGGCTTCTATGCGAAGCAGGACATCAAGACGCCCGTGAAGATCGCGATCGGCGTGCTGATCGTCACGCAGATCTCGAACTACGTGTTCGTGCCGCTGATCGGCCACGCGGGCCTGACGCTGAGCATCGGCGTCGGCGCGTGCCTGAACTCGCTGCTGCTGTTCATCGGGCTGCGCAAGCGCGGCATCTACCAGCCGTCGCCGGGCTGGCTGCGCTTCTTCGTGCAGCTGATCGGCGCGGCGCTCGTGCTCGCTGGCCTGATGCACTGGCTGTCGATCAGCTTCGACTGGACCGGGATGCGTACGCAGCCGCTCGATCGCATCGCGCTGATGGCCGCGTGCCTCGTGCTGTTCGCTGCACTATATTTCGGTATGTTGTGGGTGATGGGCTTCAAATACGCTTATTTCAGAAGGCGCGCCAAGTGACGACCGCAATGACCCGCGTCCTCGACTACTTCAGCACGCTCGTGGCAGACGACGACAGTCTGCCCGTCACGGAAGCGGCGCTGTCGCTGGCGCAGGACGCGTATCCCGACCTCGACCTGCAGGGCACGCTGGCCGAACTCGACATGCTGGCGGCGCGGCTGCGCCGGCGGCTCACGGACGATGCGGACCTGAAGGGCCGCGTCGCCGCACTGAACGATTTCTTCTTCCGCGAGCTCGGCTTCGCGTGCAATCACAACGACTACTACGACCCCGATAACAGCCACCTGAATGCCGTGCTGAAGCGGCGGCGCGGGATCCCGATCTCGCTGTCGGTGCTGTACCTGGAGCTCGCCGAGCAGATCGGCGTGCCGGCGCGCGGCGTGTCGTTCCCCGGCCATTTCCTGCTGCGCGTCACGCTGCCGGACGGCGACCTGATCATCGATCCGGCCAACGGCCATTCGCTGTCCGAAGCCGAGATGGTCGAGATGCTCGAGCCGTACGTGGCGCGCGCGGCCGGCGCGGTCGACAGCGCATTGCGCGCGCTGCTGCAGCCGGCGACGAGCCGCGAGATCATCGCGCGGATGCTGCGCAACCTGAAGACGATCTATCTTCAGACGGAACGCTGGCAGCGGCTGCTCGCGGTGCAGCAGCGGCTCGTGATCCTGTTGCCCGAGCACCTCGACGAAGTCCGCGACCGCGGGTTCGCGTATGCGCGGCTCGATTACCTGCGGCCCGCGCTCGAGGATCTCGAACTGTATCTCGGCGAGCGGCCGGACGCGGACGACGCCACCGTCGTCGAGTCGCAGGTGACCGAATTGCGGCAGCGGATGCAGCGCGACGGCGAGGACTGAGCCGCCGCCACGCTGCCGGAACCCTGAATGAAACGACGCCCGCATCGCGGGCGTTTTTTTGTGCCTATTTCGGCTGCATCCGGATCGCGCCGTCGAGGCGGATCACTTCGCCGTTGAGCATCGGATTCTCGACGATCTGGCGCACCAGCAGCGCGTATTCGGCCGGTTTGCCGAGCCGCGGCGGGAACGGCACCATCGCGCCGAGCGCGTCCTGTACGTCCTGCGGCATGCCGAGCAGCATCGGCGTCTCGAACAGGCCGGGCGCGATCGTCATCACGCGGATGCCGCTGCGCGACAGGTCGCGCGCGATCGGCAGCGTCATGCCCGCGACGCCGGCTTTCGACGCCGCGTACGCGGCCTGGCCGATCTGCCCGTCGAACGCGGCGACCGACGCGGTGCTGACGATCACGCCGCGCTCGCCGTCCGCGGTCGGCGCGGTGGCCGCCATCGCGGCGGCCGCGAGCCGGATCATGTTGAACGTGCCCACGAGGTTCACGTTGATCGTCTTCGCGAACACGTCGAGCGGATGCGCGCCGTCCTTGCCGACGGTCTTCGCGGCGGGCGCGATGCCCGCGCAGTTCACGAGGCCGCGCAGCGTGCCGGCTTGCGTTGCCGCGCTGACGGCCGCCTGCGCGTCGGCTTCGCTCGACACGTCGCAGTGCACGAAGCGGCCGCCCAGTTCGGTCGCGAGCGCGGTGCCCGCCGCGTCGTTCAGGTCGGCGAGCACGATCGTGCCGCCTGCCTGCGCGAGCATCCGCGCGGTGCCGGCGCCGAGGCCCGATGCACCGCCCGTGATCAGAAACACGTTGCCGCGAATTTCCATGGTTGTCTCCGTTGTTGAGCGCCTCTGGCGCGACAGCGCTCAGGGCCGCCCCATGCAGGGTGATCGACCGCGGTTGGCGCTTCGGCGCGTGTTGCGTTGCCACGCGAAGCGGTTGCCCGATCCGATGCCGCGCGACCGGTTGAAATGATGGGCGCCGGTAGGAGGGGCTCCGGCATCCGACCGATTGTACGGGGCGCGCTCGCGCGAAGGCGGGACCAGAACGGTCGTGCCAATTCCGCCCGGGCAAAAAAAAGCCGCCCGGAAAGGGCGGCTTGCGGGTGCGCGGTGCGCTGCTTACTTCAGTGCGCCAAACGCGCGCTCGCGGATTTCCTCGACGCTGCCGAGGCCCGAGATCTTGCGGTACTGCGGTGCCTTCAGGCCGTTTTCCTCGCCGCGCTGCGCCCAGTCGCCGTAGTACGTGATCAGCGGCTTGGTCTGCGCTTCGTACACTTCGAGGCGCTTCTTGACGGTTTCTTCCTTGTCGTCGTCACGCTGGATCAGCGGCTCGCCCGTCACGTCGTCATGGCCTTCGACCTTCGGCGGGTTGAACTTGACGTGGTACGTGCGGCCCGATGCCGGGTGCGTGCGGCGGCCGCTCATGCGCTCGATGATTTCCGAGAACGGCACGTCGATCTCGAGCACGTAGTCGATCGCGACGCCGGCTTCCTTCATCGCGTCAGCCTGCGCGATCGTGCGCGGGAAACCGTCGAACAGATAGCCGTTCGCGCAGTCGGATTCCTTCAGGCGCTCCTTGACGAGGCCGATGATCAGCGCGTCCGGCACGAGCTTGCCGGCGTCCATGTAGCCCTTCGCCTCGACGCCGAGCGGCGTGCCGGCCTTCACGGCCGCGCGCAGCATGTCGCCCGTCGAGATTTGCGGGATGCCGAATTTTTCCTTGATGAAGTTTGCCTGGGTGCCCTTTCCCGCGCCGGGCGCGCCCAACAGGATCAAACGCATGGTGATATCTCCAGTATGTAGATTCGTGTGGCGAGACGAAAAAAGCGCCGGCGACGGTGTGCGCGGGGCTTGCCTGGCGCGTGGCGGACCGGTCTGATGCGGCGCGTCGGGTTGGGCGACGCGCGGCTGCCGGCAGGGCCGCGGGCGGGGTCAAGCGAGGACGCGCTGGTCGCGGACGGCTCGCACAATCGCCTGATTATGCCACGGGTTATTTTGATGACGGCTGAAAAAGGGCCTGCACGCGTGCGAGATCGGCCGGCGTGTCGATGCCGGCTTCCGGCGCGGACTCGGTGATCAGCACTGCGATGCGCTCGCCGTGCCAGAGCGCGCGCAGCTGTTCGAGCTGCTCGGCCTGTTCGATCGGCGCCTGCGCCAACGTCGGATAGGTGCGCAGGAAACGCGCGCGATATGCATAGAGGCCGATGTGCCGGTAGACCGGGAAGGCCGGTGCAGGCATGGCCGCGACGTCGGGCCAGTGCGGCTGGTACGCGTCCCGGCTCCATGGAATCGGCGCGCGCGAGAAGTACAGCGCGACGCTCTGCGCGTCGAGCGCGACCTTCACCACGTTCGGGTTGAACACGTCGGCCGCGTCGTGGATCGGGTGGGCGGCCGTCGCAATCGCGCAGGCCGGATGCGCGGCGAGGTGCGACGCTACGTCGCGCACGAGCACCGGGTCGATCAGCGGCTCGTCGCCCTGCACGTTGACGACGACGGTGTCGTCGCTCCACCCGAACGTCGCCGCGACTTCCGCGAGCCGGTCGGTGCCGGACGGATGGTCGGCGCGTGTCAGCACCGCTTCGAAGCCGTGATCTCGGGCCGCATCGAGCACGCTTTGCGCGTCGGACGCGACCAGCACCTGCTGCGCGCCCGCTTCGCGCGCGCGTTCGGCGACGCGCACGACCATCGGCTTGCCGCCGAGATCGGCGAGCGGCTTGTTCGGGAGCCGCGTCGACGCGAGCCGGGCGGGAATGACGGCGATGAAGGGTTGAGTCATCGGGGAGGACGGTGAGGAAAGCGGAGCGGGCGGCGTGTCGGGGGCGGGCCGCCCGGCTGGTTCGGCGCCCTCGCAGCGGACACGCCGCGGCGAGGGCCGGGTCGGGCGGCTTAGCGGCCGGCCGGGTCGACCGGCGTGCCTTCGACGGTCTGGCGCGCCTCGTCGACCAGCATCACGGGGATGCCGTCGCGGATCGGGTAGGCGAGCTTGTCCGCGTTGCAGATCAGTTCCTGCGCGGCACGGTCATAGTGGAGCGGGCCTTTGCAGATAGGGCACACAAGGATTTCAAGCAGGCGAGCGTCCACGGAGTTTCTCCACAACGAGGGCAATGAGGCGAGGGTCGAGCGCGGCTTCGACGGGGACAACCCACAGTCGGGCGTCGCGCCAGGAAGCGCCCAATTTTACTGCATCCTTCTCGGTGATCAGGATCGCATCGACGGCGTCGTCGACGAACGGATTGTCGGCGAACGCGTAGTGGTCGGGCAGCGCGCGCGTCGCGGGCGCGAGACCGGCCGCGCGCAGCGTCGCGAAGAAGCGTTCCGGCGCGCCGATGCCGGCCGCGGCGAGCACGCGCTCGTTCGCGAATTGCGACAGCGGGCGGCGCAGCGCGGGCTGGTCGAGGTGCCACGCGGCGCCGGGCGTGAGCGCGAGCGAATAGGTGTCGGGCCACGGCGGCAGCGCGCCGCTGTACGGATCGTTGACGAGTGTGGCGTCGCGGTGCCGCGACAGCGGCTCGCGCAACGGTCCGGCCGGCAGCAGGAAGCCGTTGCCGCCGAGCCGGTGGTCGAACACGACGAGTTCGACCGTGCGCGCGAGGCGGTAGTGCTGCAGGCCGTCGTCGCTGACGATCACGTCGACGTCCGGATGCGCGGCGCGCAGCGCCTGCGCGGCCGCGACGCGATCGGGGCAGACCCAGACGGGCGCGCCGGTGCGGCGTGCGATCAGGAGCGGTTCGTCGCCGCCCGTGCTGGCGCGCGATGCGGGCGTGACGGCGGTCGGCGCCTTCACGTTCGCGCCGTAGCCGCGCGATACGATGCCGGGCGTGAAGCCGGCCGCGCGCAACGCGTCGACGAGTGCGATCACGGTCGGCGTCTTGCCGGTGCCGCCGACGGTCACGTTGCCGACCACGACGACGGGCACGCCGACGTCGACCGGCTTCTTCCAGCCCTGCGCGTAGGCGGTGCGCCGCAGCGCCGCGCACAGGCCGAACACGCAGGCGAACGGCGTGAGCGCCCACGCGAGCGCGCCGCGGCGCTGCCATTCGCGCGTCAGGCGGGCTTCGAGCCGGGCGAGCGGGCCGTCGGGCGCGCTCATCGGGCCGGGCGCGGCATCTCGTGCGCCGCGGCGTGGGACGGATTCGTCAAGGCGGATTCTCCGTTGGGCGGCGCATGCCGCGGGGTCTGCGGAAGGCGGCACTCTAGCGCGCCGCGGGCGGGCGCGGCAAGCGCGACCGGCCGCCGCGACTCGCGGGGCCGGATCGCGGCGGCTTGTGGATAACTCTGTGAAGAACTCCCTGCTCGATGGCGTCAAACGCCCGCCGGGTGGGCTTCGAATCGGATGAGAATCATTCAGAAAGATTTAAAAATATATAAAAATCAAGGTGTTAGAGAGAATTGTCTGGATTTTTCAGCGGTTTTCGCGCGTTTTAGGCCGATGATTGCCAAAGTGTGGACACCTTCCGAACGTCACGGTACATGCGCCCGGCGCTGGACGTCGCGTGCGTGTCGGACTATCGTGTCGCCGCCAGCATTCATTCGACCGTCCATGCCTTCCGACTCCCCATTTGCCGCACCGGGCGCGACCCGCGGCGGCGACGAAGTGATTCCCGTTTCGGCGCTCAATCGCGCGATTTCGACGATGCTCGAGCGCTCGTTTCCGCTGCTGTGGATTTCGGGCGAAGTGTCGAATTTCACGCGCGCCGCGAGCGGCCACTGGTATTTCTCGATCAAGGACCAGCAGGCGCAGATGCGCTGCGTGATGTTCCGCGGCCGCGCGCAGTACGCGGAGTTCACGCCGCGCGAAGGTGACCGGATCGAGGTGCGCGCGGTCGTCACGATGTACGAGCCGCGCGGGGAAGTGCAGCTCAACGTCGAGGCCGTGCGGCGCACCGGGCAGGGGCGCCTGTACGAGGCGTTCCTGCGGCTGAAGGCGCAGCTCGAGAGCGAGGGGCTGTTCGCGCCCGAGCGCAAGCGGCCGCTGCCGGCCCATCCGCGCGCGATCGGTATCGTCACGTCGCTGCAGGCGGCGGCGCTGCGCGACGTGCTGACCACGCTCGCGCGCCGCGCGCCGCACATTCCGGTGATCGTCTATCCGGCGCCCGTGCAGGGCGCGGGTTCCGCCGAAAAGCTCGTCGCGGCCGTCGAGACCGCGAATGCGCGCCGCGAGGTCGACGTGCTGCTGGTCTGTCGCGGCGGCGGCTCGATCGAGGATCTGTGGTCGTTCAACGACGAGGCGCTGGCACGCGCGATCGCGGCGAGCGAACTGCCGGTCGTCAGCGGCGTCGGGCACGAAACCGATTTCACGATCGCGGACTTCGCGGCCGACGTGCGTGCGCCGACGCCGACCGGCGCGGCCGAACTCGCGAGCCCGCAGCGCGCACTGCTGCTGCGCGAGGTCGGCGAGCGCCAGCGGGCGCTCGCGCGCGGCATGGAGCGCCGGCTCGAACAGCGCGCGCAGCAGCTCGACTGGCTCGCGCGCCGGCTGGTGAGCCCGGCCGAGCGGCTGCAGCGGCAGCGCACGCACGTCGAGCAGCTCGCGGTGCGGCTGGCGTCGGCGGCGTCGCGGCCGGTACGCGACGCGCGCGCGCGGTTCGCGCTCGCGCAGCTGCGCTGGCAGCGCGCACGGCCTGATCCTTCGCAGACGCGCCAGGCGCTCGCGGGGCTGTCGCAGCGTCTTGCGCTGGCCTTGCAGCGCCGTCATGAACGCGACACGGCTCGCGTGTCAGCCTGTGCGGCACGGCTCGAGGTGCTGAGCCCGCAGCGCACGCTCGAGCGCGGCTATGCGGCGCTGATCGATGCGCAGACGGGCCGCGCGGTGCGCACGCCGAACGCGCTGAAGCCGCAGCGCCGCCTGACCGTGCATCTCGCGGAAGGCTCGGCCGACGTGTCGATCGCCGACGTGCAGCCGCGGCTGACCGATACGATCTGACGTAACGGGTGCGAGCGGCGCGAAGGTTGTCGTAACGGACGCATCGTGCACGGGAACGGATGCTGCTCATCGTCGGGTTCGTCCTGCCGGACGTTGCGCAAACATCGCTTTTCCGCATACCGCGGATAAATGGCCCGTGAGTTTGCGGGGTTATTCGTCCTCGCCTACAATCGGACGCTCGGCAGCATCCAACACAGCCTCCCTACATACTCAACGAAGGAATCGCCATGGCTCATACGCTCCCGCCGCTCCCGTACGCTGAAGACGCACTCGCGCCGACCATCTCGCTCGAGACGATCCAGTACCACTACGGCAAGCACCATCAGGCTTATGTGACGAACCTGAACAATCTGATCCCGGGCACGGAATTCGAAAACCTGTCGCTGGAAGAGATCGTGAAGAAGTCGTCGGGCGGCATCTTCAACAACGCCGCGCAAATCTGGAACCACACGTTCTTCTGGAACAGCCTGTCGCCGAACGGCGGCGGCGCACCGACGGGCGCGCTGGGCGACGCGATCAACGCGAAGTGGGGTTCGTACGACGCATTCAAGGAAGCGTTCACGAAGGCTGCAGTCGGCACGTTCGGCTCGGGCTGGGCATGGCTCGTGAAGAAGGCTGACGGTTCGCTCGACATCGTGTCGACGAGCAACGCAGCAACGCCGCTGACGACCGCCGACAAGGCACTGCTGACGATCGACGTGTGGGAACACGCGTACTACATCGACTACCGCAACGCACGTCCGAAGTTCGTCGAAGCGTTCTGGAACATCGTGAACTGGGACTTCGCAGCGAAGAACTTCGCGTAAGGTCCGGCGCCTGCGCGCCGCTACGGCGCGCGGCACCCAGCAAGAAAAGCCCTCGAAACGAGGGTTTTTTTTGTTTTTGACGCGCTGGAACGTGCCGCGCGTCCCGGGTCAGGCCAGGAGGCCGAGCCCCCAGCCGAGCGCGGCGCTCGCGATCACGACGGCCCACGGCGGCACGCGCCAGAACACCAGCGCGACGAACGCGACGAGCGCGGCGGCCAGATCGCGCGGCGCCACGATCGTGTCGGTCCAGACCGGGTGATAGAGCGCGGCGAGCAGCAGGCCGACGACGGCCGCGTTCACGCCGGCGAGCGCGGCCTGCATGCGCGTGCTGCGGCGCAGGCGTTCCCAGAACGGCGCGGTGCCGGCCACCAGCAGGAACGACGGCGCGAAGATCGACACCAGCGCGATCGTGCCGCCGAGCCAGCCGTTCGGCGCGTTGCGCAGCGACGCGCCGAGGAACGCCGAGAACGTGAACAGCGGCCCCGGCACGGCCTGCGCGACGCCATATCCGGCCAGGAACGCCGCATCGCCGACCCAGCCGGGCGCGACCACGGCCGCCTGCAGCAGCGGCAGCACCACGTGACCGCCGCCGAACACGAGCGCGCCGGTGCGGAAGAACGCATCGACGACGGCGAGCATATCGGCGCGCAGCGTACGGGCCGCGAACGGCAGGACGACGAGCAGCGCCGCGAACAGCGCGAGCCACAGCACGCCCGCGCGAGGCGACACGTGCAGCGGCAGTGGATCATGCGCGCCACGCGGCGGCTGCGGCAGCAGCACGAGGCCGGCCAACCCGGCCGCGACGATCACCGCAACCTGGGTCCACGCGGCCGGTGCGAGCAACGCGACGCAGGCGGCCGCGGCCATCAGCGTGACGCGGCGCGCATCCGGGCACAGCGTGCGCGCCATGCCCCACACGGCTTGCGCGATCACGGCGACCGACACGATGCGCAGCCCGTGCAGCGCACCGGCTTCGATCGGCGCGCCCGTTGCATGCACGCCGAGCGCGAACAGCATCATCAGCAACGCCGACGGCAGCGTGAAGCCGAGCCACGCGGCGAACATGCCCGCGTAGCCGGCGCGCGCGAGGCCGATCGCCATTCCGACCTGGCTGCTCGCGGGCCCTGGCAGGAACTGGCACAGCCCGACGAGATCCGCGTACGTGCGCTCGGTGAGCCAGCCGCGCCGCGTGACGAATTCGGTGCGGAAGTAGCCGAGATGCGCGACCGGGCCGCCGAACGACGTGAGGCCGAGCCGCAGGAACGCGATGAACACAGGCCACGGATGGCGCGAGGGGGCGGAGGCGGTCGATGTGCTCAAGGCGAGGCGGG
Organism: Burkholderia sp. AU31624; assembly: GCF_020420065.1. Classification (NCBI taxonomy): domain Bacteria; kingdom Pseudomonadati; phylum Pseudomonadota; class Betaproteobacteria; order Burkholderiales; family Burkholderiaceae; genus Burkholderia; species Burkholderia sp. AU31624. The sequence goes on along the minus strand of NZ_JAIZRT010000003.1, from coordinate 320,350 downwards.
CGGATGAACGGACGAGCCGCCACGATAGCGCAACGCGGTCACGGCGGGGAGGTCGCGTGGCGGTGGTGCCGAACCTCAGCGCATGCCGTCGGGCAACCCGCTCGCGCGCCGCAGCGCATCGACGTCGACGAGCTCGATCTCGCCGACGTGCAGCCGCACGACGCCGTCGGCCTGCAGCGCCTTCAGCAACTGGTTGGTGGTCTGCCGCGTCAGCGACAGCATCGCCGCGAGCTTTTCCTGCGACAGCCGGATGCGGGTGCGGCCGGCGCTGATCCCGCCGTAGCCGTCGGCGATCATCAGCAGCCGGGCGGCGAGCCGCTGCGCGGCCGGCATCACGCTCATCGATTCGACGGTCAGGAAGCTCAGACGCAGTTTCTGCGCCATCAGCAGCGCGAATTGCCGCCAGTATTGCGGCGTCGCATCGAGGATCGCAAGCAGCGCGGCCTGCGGGACGTGCAGCAGCAGCGCGTCGTCGAGTGCGATCGCGTCGTGCGTGCGCGGCTGGCCGTCGAACAGCGCGATTTCGCCGAACCAGGTGACGGGCTCGGCCACCGTCAGCAGCGCTTCCTTGCCCTGCGGGTCGACCGCACCTATCGTGAGTGAACCGGCCAGTACCGCGTACAGCCCGCACGGCGGGTCGCCGCGCCGGAACAGCGCATGGCCGGCCGGCAGCCGGCGCAGCGCCGCGCGGGCGAGCAGGTCCGCGCGCAACGCGGGCGGCAGCGCGGCGAACCACGGGTTCGCTTCGATCTGCGGCAGGTACGGGGCGAGCGAAGAGGGCATGGGCACGCGATGTCGGGTAGCTGACAGAGGTTCTCGGGCGTGACGCGCATCATAGCGCTCAACCATCGACCAGGAGACGCGATGAAGACGCTCGAAGACCATCTTGCCCAGTATGCGGCCTACCATCGCGACGCGCGCAACATCGCGACGCATCTGGTCGGCATTCCGATGATCGTGTTCGCGGTCGAGGTGCTGCTGTCGCGGCCGGCGCTCGGGATGCTGGCCGGCATCGCGCTGTCGCCGGCGCTGCTGCTGGCGTTCGCGTTCGCGCTGTTCTACCTGCGTCTCGACCTGCGGTTCGGGATCGTGATGACCGCGCTGTTCGCGCTCGGCCTGTGGGCCGCGCAGGCGCTCGCGTTGCTGCCGACCGCGCAATGGCTCGCGATCGGTATAGGCGCGTTCGTCGTCGGCTGGATCGTGCAGTTCGTCGGACACTGGTTCGAGGGGCGCAAGCCCGCGTTCGTCGACGATCTGATCGGCCTGATGGTCGGGCCGCTGTTCGTCGTCGCCGAGGTCGCGTTCTTCGCGGGGCTGCGCGGCGACGTGCGCCGCGAAGTCGAGCGGCGGGCCGGCCCCGTGCACGGCGGCGCGCATTCGCATGTCTGACGCCCCGGTCTGCGTGTTCGGCGCGGGCGCGGTCGGCTGCTATCTCGGTGGACGGCTTGCGGCGGCCGGCGCGAATGTGACGCTCGTCGGCCGCGCGCGGATCGGCGACGCGATTCATCGGCACGGGCTGACGCTGACCGACCAGCGTGGCTACCGCGCGACGCTCGCGCCGGCGGACGTCGTGTTCGAGACCGATCCGGCGGCTGCGGCCGCCGCGCGGCTCGTGCTCGTGGCGGTGAAATCGGCCGCGACGCGCGAGGCCGCGGCGCAGCTTGCCGGTGTGCTGCGGCCCGGCACGGTTGTGGTCAGTTTCCAGAACGGCCTGCACAACGCCGACGTGCTGCGCGAAGCGCTACCGCAAGCCACCGTGCTGGCCGGCATGGTGCCGTTCAACGTGATCGAGCGCGCGCCCGGTGCGTTTCACCAGGGTTCGGCCGGCGCGCTGGCAGCCGAAGTCTCCCCCGCGCTGACGCCGTTCGCCGGCGCATTCGCGCGTGCCGGGCTGCCGCTCGCGCTGCATCGCGACATGCGGGCCGTGCAATGGGCGAAGCTGCTGCTCAACCTGAACAACTCGGTCAACGCGCTCGCGAACCTGCCGCTGCGAGACGAACTCGCGCAACGTGCGTACCGGCGCTGCGTCGCGCTTGCGCAGCGCGAAGCGCTGCACTGGCTGGCGCGGGCCGCGATCCGGCCCGCGCGGCTGACGCCGTTGCCGGCCGGATGGCTCCCGGCCGTGCTCGATTTGCCCGATCCGGCGTTTCGCGTGCTCGGCGGCCGGATGCTCGCGATCGACCCGCTCGCGCGTTCGTCGATGTCCGACGATCTTGCGGCGGGGCGGGCGACGGAAGTCGAGTGGATCAACGGCGAGGTCGTGCGGCTGGCCGCGCGCTTCGGCGGGCAGGCGCCCGTCAATGCGCGACTGTGCGCGCTCGTGCACGACGCGGAACGTGCGGCGGCGCGCCCGGCCTGGCTCGGCGATGCGCTGTGGGCCGAGCTGAGCGCGCAAGCGCCGCACGCGGGCGACGTGCGGGCTGCGTAGGGGCTGCACGACTCGCGGCATGGGCGTGCGTGATGCCGCACGGAGTGTGCAACGGCTAAGATGCGGGGTGCGTCATACGACGCCTATGCGGAGCCGTCACCATGGTGGATCGTCCGACTCTCGATGCCTACGACGCCCATGCCGCGCAATACGCGCAGGACTGGCTCGACCAGGCTGCGCCCGACGACATGTACACGCTGCTGGAGCAGCATTTCTCGCCGGGGCCGACCGCGGACGTCGGCTGCGGGGCCGGGCGCGATACGGCCTGGCTTGCGTCGCGCGGCTTCGACGTGCGCGGCTACGACGCGAGCGCCGCGCTGCTCGACGAGGCGCGGCGCCGCCACCCGGATCTCACCTTCGAGCTGGCCGCGCTGCCGGCGCTGGCCGGCGTGCCGTCCGGCGCGTTTCGCAACGTGCTGTGCGAAACGGTCGTCATGCATCTCGAACCGGCGGAGGCGGCCGCTGCCGCCGCGCGACTGGCCGAGCTGCTGATGCCGGGCGGCACGTTGTACATGAGCTGGCGGGTGGCCGGAAACGGCGCGTTGCGCGACGAGCGCGGCCGCCTCTACACGCCGCTCGATTCGGCGCGGATGAGGGCGGCGCTCGGTGCCGGTACGCAAGTGATCGACGAGCACGAGGTCGTCAGCGCATCGTCCGGCAAGCGCGTGCACCGGCTGATCGTACGCAAGGCTGCCGCGGCCTAGGTAGGGCGGCGCGGCGGCGCGCTCATTCGCGGTTGAGTGCCGCTTCCCAGTTGATGTCGACGCAGAGCACCTGCATGCCGGTCGCGACCGGCGCGGCGATCGACGCGGTCACGCACAGGTGCGCCTCGTTGATCGACAGGTAGGGTGCCGTCAGGTGCACACGGCCCGGCGCGCGCATCGCGTCGATGAAGTACGGGCGGCGTTCCCAGCTTGCCCCTTCGGAATGCAGCAGCGGCCGGAAACGCTTCGCGCGCTGCGAGACGCTGCCGCGCGCGAGCACGTTGTCGCCGATCTGGCGCCCCGAGGCGTCGAGCAGGAAGCAGCGTGCGGTCTCGGGCAGCCCGAGCACGGCTGCGGCCGCGTCGGTCAGCGATTCCCCCGCGACGAGCTTCTGGCTCGCTTCCTCGAGCGCCGCGACGTACGGCGCGAGCCGTTCCGCCTGCGTGCGCTCGCGTTTCGCCACGCGCAGCCGCAACGCGGCCGACAGCGTATCCATGCAGCCCGCGGCGGCCTGCGGCTGCACCGGTTCGACGCTTGGCCCCGCGAAGTACTGGCCCTGCACGAAATCGACGTCGCACTCCAGTGCGATCAGTGCGTCGCGTTCGGTCGCGAGCCCGCCCATCAGCACGAGCTGACCGGATTCGTGCAGCAGCGACACCAGCCCCGGCAGCACGCGTTCGAGATGTGAGTGCTCGCTCGCCTGCGCGAGGATGCCGCGGTCGAGCGTGACGATGTCGGGATGCAGGTGCCACACGCGGTCGATGTTCGAATGCTTCGCGCCGAACCCGACCAGCGCGATCAGGAAGCCGGCCTTGCGCAGCCCGTCGACGATCGCCGCGTAGCGCGGCGTCTCGCCGCCCGCCTGTTCGGGCACCTCGAGCACGACGCGATGCGGCGGCAGCCCGAGCGCCTTCAGGTTCGCGAGCAGCGCGTCGCTGTAGACGGTGTCCATCAGCGCGGCCGGATGCAGGCTCAGGAAGAGCCATTCGTCGTGGCTGTCGAAGGCGTGGAAGTTGCCGAGATGCAGCGATTCGGCGAGCCGGCCGAGCTCGAGCAGGTCACCGCGCCGCGCCGCCTGCGTGAATACCTCGTGCGACGCCACCTGGCGGCTTTCCTCGTCGTGCGCACGCAGCGACGCGTGATAGCCGATCGCGCGGCGGTGCGACACCGAGAAAACGGGCTGGAACACGCTGAACACGGTGTAGCCGCCGTACAGCACGGTGCGCCGGTTCCCGTCGTCGCCGGCGACGGGGCGGGGCGGCTGAAAGCCGGGGGGATCGATTTCGATCATGCTCATGATGTCGGCCGAAGGAGGACTGCCAGTTTACCTAGAGAATAGGCGAGCAAGAAGCGTGCACGGCATCGTACCCCGTGCGGCGGCGCGTCGCGGCCGAGCCCCGCGGGGCATGGCCGGTGTTTCAGATGCGCCTCGCAGGGCCGCGCTGCACCGTGATGGTGCGCGCCGACCCGGTTCGGCGCGCGCCACGCATCACGCGCGCTCGGACGGGTCGGTCTTGCGCGCGGTGCTGCGGATCTCGGGCGCGAGCTGCGCGAAGATCCACGCGGAAGCCGCCGTGATGATGCCGACACAGATGAACGTCGCATGGAACGCCGGCAGCGTGTTGCTCGGCGTCACGGTGCGCAGCATGCCCGTGAACGTCGCGAGCAGCGCCCCCGCGACCGTGACGCCGAGGCTCATCGACAGCATCTGCACGAGCGAGAACAGGCTGTTGCCGCTGCTCGCGCCGCCCGTGCCGAGATCCTTCAGCGTCAGCGTGTTCATCGCGGTGAACTGCATCGAGTTGAAGCCGCCGAACAGCGCGAGATGCACGACCTTCACCCAGACGGGCACCGTGTCGCGCATCAGCGCGAAGCTCGCCATCATCACGCCGACCATGATCGTGTTCGCGAGCAGCACCTTGCGGTAGCCGTGCCGCGTGATCAGGCGCGTGATGATCCGCTTCGAGAACATCCCGGCGGCGGCCACCGGCAGCATCATCAGCCCGGCCTCGAACGCCGAGTAGCCGAGGCTCACCTGCAGCAGCAGCGGGATCAGGTACGGCATCGCGCCGCTGCCGATTCGCGCGAACAGGTTGCCGAGCAGCCCGACGCTGAAGGTATGGATCCGGAACAGCTCCAATGAAAAGATCGGTTGCGGCGCGCGCACCGCATACAGGCCGTACGCGACGAAGCACGCGAGGCTCAGGATCAGCAGCACGAGCACGGCCGCGTGCTGCATCCCGAGATCGGCGAGCCCGTCGAGCGACAGCGAGATCGCGACCATGCCGATCGTCAGCAGCAGATAGCCCTTCAGGTCGAAGCGGCCGACGGCCGGGTTGCGTGAATCGGGCATCGAATAGAAGGTCGCGATGCAGCCCGCGACGCCGACCGGCACGTTGATCAGGAAGATCCAGTGCCACGACGCGATCTTCACGAGCCAGCCGCCGAGCGTCGGCCCGATCAGCGGGCCGATCAGGCCGGGAATCGCGACGAACGACAGCGCGGCCAGGTAGCGCTCGGCCGGAAAGGTACGCAGCACCGCGAGCCGTCCGACCGGCAGCAGCATCGCGCCGCCGACCCCCTGCACGACGCGGAACGCGACAAGTTGCGTGAGCGTATGTGCATTCGCGCACAGCAGCGAGCCGAGCGAGAACACCAGGATCGCGCTGAAGAACACACGCCGCGTGCCGAAGGTGTCGGCGAGCCAGCCCGAGACCGGGATCATCACCGCCATCGTCAGCGAGTACGCGATCACGACCGACTGCATCCGCAGCGGCGATTCGCCGAGGCTCGCGGCCATCGACGGCAGCGCCGTGTTCACGATGGTCGCATCGAGCGTCTGCATGAAGAAGCCCGTTGCGACGAGCCAGAGCATCACGGTGAGATTCTTTTCGCCGGGGGCGGCGGCAGGCGGACGCTGGAACATGGGGGCGGGAGGGTGGCGCGGGACAGCCGACATTGTAGGGAAAGCCGTCGCGTCGTGCCGGTTCGGCGCAAGGACGGCGCGAAGTCCGCCGACAGGCGCCTCCCGTCCCTGTCGAACGACCAGTACAGTTCGGCCAAAAGTGTCTGCAGCCGTATCTGTCCGTGTGCTGCCACTGTCCGAAATACTGATGCCATCGGATCCGTGCGACCAGGAGGCTGCCATGCGCGAACTGCGACTTTATGTGATCGATGGCGACGAGCCGGCCGGTCGGTGGCGGATCGTCGATCGCACCTCGCTGGAGGTGGCCGACGGCGAGGTCTGGGTGACGATCGAGGGCTTGCCCGACGATCACTGGCTTGGCGCCGGGGCTGCGCTGATGCTGACGCCCGGCATGCGCGTATGGGTCAGCGCGGGGTCGCAGGGCGCGACGTTCGCGTTCGGTCCGCTCGAGGTGCCGGCGAGGCGCGCCGCGCAGGCGTGGTGGAGGCCGCTCGTCGCGTGGCGAGACGGCCGGCGCCATGCGCCCGCGTCGTTGCCGACGTAGCGCGCCCGGGGCGGGATCGGCGCTCCGTGCGTGCCGTGTTCGAGCGCATGTGTGATCCAGCCGGCCGTGTGGTCATGCGGCGATCTAAGTGATCTGCGGGTCTGGCTTCGGTACGTCCCGGTCGAGCGAACGTTCGACGCTGGCGCGCGAGCGTTTCGCGTCGGCACGGCAGCGTGCCGACAGCCGCATTCGATTCGCGTGATGGTAGCGGCACCCGGTTGCGCGATCCGGTAGTAAGCGCAGCAGGTCGCGGTTCACGCGTGCAGCGGGCACGCCGGTATCGAGGGTATCGGCAGGTTTCCAGCGCACTGAAAGGCGTGGGTCGGCCGTTTCTGCCGGAACGCAGGGAATACGACCGTATGTGCTGTGCGGATTCGTGCAATCAGGATTGCTCGCGACTGCCGCCGATCCTAGACTCGATGTTGTCTTTCTCACCGCCCATTCCGCCATGACACCCGAACTTGCTTTGGCGCATCTGTGGCGGCTCGCACACGGCGACCCCGGCGCGCTGGCCCGTGCAACCGTAACGGGGCAGGACCCGACGTTGCCTTCGACCTTCCGGGTCGGCACGCTGGCCGCGGCGACGATCGCGGCAGCCGGGCTCGCGGCGGCCGAATGCCACCGGCTTCGCACGGGTGTTGCGCAATCCGTCGACGTGTCGGTGCGCGACGCGCTCGTCGCATTCCGCAGCGAACGCTACCTGCGCGTGGACGATGGTCCGCCGCCGGAGTTGCGTCATCCGGTGACGGGCTTCTTCGAGACGGGCGACGGCCGCTGGATCCAGCTGCACGCGAACTTCCCGCATCACCTGAGCGGCATTCTCGACGTGCTTGGCTGTAGCGCGCAGCGGGACGATGTCGCCGCGGCGATCCGCACGTGGGACGGCGCGGCACTCGATACCGCGCTGGCCGACGCCGGGCTGTGTGCCGCATTGATCAGAACACCTGACGAGTGGGCGTCGCTCGAGCAAGCGCGCGCGATCGCGTCGCTGCCGCTGTTCGAGATCGAGCGGATCGGCGATGCACCGGTCGAGCCGATCGGTCGAGGCGAAGCCGGCCAGCCGCTCACGGGTGTGCGTGTGCTCGATCTCACGCGCATCATCGCGGGGCCGGTCGCGGGCCGCACGCTGGCGTCACATGGCGCGCAGACGCTGCTCGTCAACGGCCCGCACCTGCCGAACATCGCGCCGCTCGTGATCGACAACGGGCGCGGCAAGCGTTCGACGTGGATCGACCTGCGTGATGCCGCGGGCATCGATACGCTGCACGCGCTCGTACACGACGCGGATGTGTTCCTGCAGTCGTACCGGCCCGGCGCGCTCGCGGCGCGCGGCTTCGCGCCGCACGCACTGGCGATGCGGCGGCCCGGCATCGTGTACGTGTCGATATCCGCGTACGGGCATGCGGGGCCGTGGGCGCAGCGGCGCGGCTTCGACAGCCTCGTGCAGTCGGCGAGCGGGATCGCATGGCAGGAGCAGCAGGCCGCGCACGCGGACGCGCCGCGCCACCTGCCGTGCCAGGCGCTCGATCACGCGACGGGGTATCTCGCGGCGTTCGGCGCGATGATCGCGCTCGCGCGGCGGGCGAGCGAAGGCGGAAGCTGGCACGTGCGGATGTCGCTCGCGCAGACGGGACGCTGGCTGCAGTCGTTCGGCAACGTGCCGGACGGCCTGGGTGCGCCCGATCTCGCGGCCGCCGACGTGCGCGACCGGTTCGATCGCATCGCATCGCCGTTCGGCATGCTCGATAGCGTGCGGCCGGCCGAGCGCCTGTCGGCCACGCCGCCGGCGTTCGAACGGCCGCCCGTGCCGCCCGGCACCGACGTCGCGCGCTGGCTGTAAGCGGAAAGCGGCGGCCGCGCGGCCGGCGTTACTTGCGCAGCTCGACGACGAAGTCGTAGTAATCGTTGCGGCAGTAGGTATCGGTCAGTTCGATCGCGCGCTGGTCCGACGTATAGCCGATCCGCGTGATCAGCAGCAGCGCGTCGTGCGGCGCGATGCCCATCTGCTCGGCGATCTCGTCGGTCGCGTTGACCGCGCGGAAATGCTGCAGCGCGCGCACGATCGGCGTGCCGCGCGCTTCGAGATAGCTGTACAGCGAGCCGCCGATCGCCTGCGGATCGGGAATCAGCGTCGCGGGGAACGTCGAGTTCTCGACGGCCATCACGATGCCGTCGGCGAGGCGCAGGCGTTTCAGGCGTGTAACGGATGCGGCCGGCGACAGCCCGAGCTGGATCACTTCGTCGCGGTTCGCCGGCTGGATCTCGCGCGCGAGCCATTGCGAGCTCGGCTTGAAGCCGCGCCGTTCGAGCATTTCGCTGAAGCTCGACAGTCGCGACAGCGGATCCTCGTAGCGCGGCTGGATGAAATTGCCCGCGCCCTGCGTGCGACGGATCAAACCCTGCTCGACGAGCAGCGCGATCGCCTTGCGTGCGGTGATGCGCGACACGCCGAGCGCATCGGACAGCACGCGCTCGGAGGGCAATGCCTCGCCGGCTGTCCAGCGGTTGTCGTGGATCGCGTCGCCGAGCTTGCGGGCGAGCTGCAGGTACAGCGGCGTGTCGTTGTCCGGGTCGGGGCGCAGGTCCTGCCACCGGTCGTCCGTGGGTGCCTTCATGGAATGGGTATCGATCAGGTTGCGGCCATTCTAAGTCATCATGCGGTGCCGTTATAGCCGGTTTTTGCCGTGCAATAGGCCGTCAGCGTGCCGATTGACTACACTGACACGTCGTATTCCATGCTTTGGCCGCGCTGCGCGGCCACGAACCCGCAACGAGGAACGCATGACAGACACGATCGCCACGGTCGTCCTGCCGGACGGCGAGACGATTCCGAAGCTCGGTCAGGGCACCTGGGAAATGGGTGAGCGGCCCGCCCGCCGAGCGGACGAGATCGCCGCGCTGCGCGAAGGCATCGAACTCGGGATGACGCTGGTCGATACGGCCGAGATGTACGGCGACGGCGCGACCGAGGAACTGGTCGGAGAAGCACTCGCGGGCCTGCGCGACGACGTGTTCCTCGTCAGCAAGGTCTATCCGCACCATGCGAGCCGGCGCGGCGTCGTTGCCGCGTGCGACGCGAGCCTCAAGCGCTTGCGCACCGATCGTCTCGATCTGTACCTGCTGCACTGGCGCGGCTCGGTGCCGCTCGATGAAACGGTCGAGGGCTTCGAGGCGCTGCAGCGCGCGGGCAAGATTCGTCGTTGGGGCGTGAGCAACTTCGATACGGCCGATATGGAGGAACTCGTCGAAGACGCGGGCGGCGGTGCCTGCGCGACCAACCAGATCCTCTACAACATCGCGCGGCGCGGCCCGGAATTCGACCTGCTGCCCTGGCTCGCCGATCACCGGATGCCGGCGATGGCGTACAGCCCGGTCGACCATGGGCGGTTACCGAAGCGTTCGCCGCTCGACGAGATCGCGCGGCTGCGCGGCGTGTCGGTGATGCGCGTCGCGCTGGCATGGGTGCTCGCGCAGCCGGGCGTATTCGCGATCCCGAAGGCATCGAGGATCGAGCACGTGCGCGACAATCGCGCCGCGCTCGATTTCGAATTGAGCGATGACGAGCGCGCGCGGCTTGACGCGTATTTCCGTCCGCCGCGCAGCAAGCGCGCGCTCGAGATGCTCTGACGGCACCCGGTCAGGCAACGTGTCCGGTCAGTGGTTGCCGCCGGACGAGCCGCCGTTGCCGTGACCGCCGCCATTGCCGTTGCCGGTGCCGTGGCCATTGCCGACACCGTTGGGCCCGCCATTGCCGGCGCCACCACTGCCGTTGCCATTGCCGTTGCCGCCGCCATTGCCGTGGCCACCGTTGCCTTCACCGTTGCCCGAGCCGCCGTTGCCGTTGCCACCGCCATTGCCATTGCCATTGCCGTGACCACCGTTGCCGTGGCCGCCACCGTCGCCACGGCCGCCGCCATTGCCATGGCCACCGCCGTCGCCGTTGCCACCGCCGTTGCCACCGCCGTTGCCGTGACCGCCGCCGTCGCCATGGCCACCGCCATTGCCATGGCCACCGCCGTCGCCGTTGCCGTTGCCGTTGCCACCGCCGTTGCCGTGACCGCCGCCGTCGCCATGGCCACCGCCGTCGCCATGGCCACCGCCGTTGCCGTGACCGCCGCCGTCGCCATGGCCACCGCCGTTGCCGTGACCGCCGCCGTCGCCGTGGCCACCGCCGTCGCCATGGCCACCGCCGTCGCCGTGGCCACCGCCGTCGCCGTGGCCACCGCCGTTGCCGTGGCCACCGCCGTCGCCGTGGCCACCGCCGTCGCCATGGCCACCACCGTCGCCATGGCCACCACCATTGCCATGGCCGCCACCGTCGCCGTGGCCACCGCCGTCGCCGTGGCCACCGCCGTCGCCGTGGCCACCGCCGTCGCCGTGGCCGCCACCATCGCCATGGCCGCCACCGTCGCCGTGGCCACCGCCATCGCCGTGACCACCGCCATCGCCATGGCCGCCACCGTCGCCGTGGCCACCGCCATCGCCGTGACCACCGCCGTCACCATCGCCACCGCCTCCGTGTCCGCCATGGCCTCCGCCACCGGAAGTACCGCCACCGGAAGTACCGCCACCGGAAGTACCACCGCCGGAAGTACCGCCACCGGAAGTACCGCCACCGGAAGTACCGCCACCGGAAGTGCCACCACCGGAAGTGCCACCACCGGAAGTGCCACCACCGGAAGTGCCGCCACCGGAAGTGCCGCCACCGGAAGTGCCGCCACCGGAAGTACCGCCACCGGAAGTACCGCCACCGGAAGTGCCGCCACCGGAAGTACCACCACCGGAAGTGCCGCCACCACCGGAACTACCGTTACCACCGTTGCCGGACGAGTTGCCTCCGCGACCCGTGCCGCTCGTCCCGCCGCTCGTCCCGCCGGACGTTCCGCCTGTCGTTCCACCGACACCGGCAGGTCCGACGGCACCGTTGCCGTTATTTCCCCCGCTACCGTTGCCGCTGCCACTACCGTTGGCCGGCCCAGGGCTGCCGCTACCACTGCCGCTCGGGCCGGCCCCGTTCCCGCCGATACCATGACCGGCATAGACCTGCACCGCACACCCAGCCGGATTGGCTGCGCATGACGTAGCGTCCGCGACCAGCGTCATGATGGTGTCCGAGCCGGCGTTCGCGCCGGGCGCGGAATCAGGCGTGGTGGTTTGTGCGACGGCATACGAGCAGCAGCACGCAAACGCGGCCGCGGCCAGCAAGGTTGCACGAGGGCGCCGTCCCGCCGGGCGGGACGGTTGTTTCGTCTTATGCATCATGGCCTCCCCATGCGCGCGACGCCTCGTTGCCGCGCGGCTAGCTACGTGTAGTGCAGGGAGCCATAAAAGATTCGTTATCCTATCGGTGGCCGATTGCCTTAGGGCCGGCGCTTGACGCCAGCCGCGAACGCGAATCGGCACGCGGGCCCGCCGTGCGAATCCCTATGTGCGAGATTCGTGCCATCGGCCGCTTGTGCCCGTCGCGCAAGGCGCGTGCGGACACGCGACGCACGCACGCGGCATCGTCGGGGGGATTTTGTTTCCGGAATGAAACGTCCGACCGTTCGCGCGTCGCTCAGCGCGCAGGCGCATCGGCCGCACGCTGCCAGCGGTGGAACAGGATCGACGCGATCCAGCACACGAGGAACAGCGCGACGATGCCGTAGCCGATCGAGCCGAAGCGTTCGCCGAGCGCATCGAGCGTGTCGCGCACGGGGCCCGTCAGCGCCAGCTTGTCGGCCAGCAGGCCGGCTGCCTCGATCCCGCCGATCGCCAGTGCGACGGCCGCCGACACGAACGTGATGCTCGCGTTGTAGAGCAGCTTGCGCTGCGGATCGTCCATCGCCCAGCCGTACGCATGAATCATCAGCACGTTGTCGGTCGAGTCGATCAGCGTCATGCCGGCGGTGAACAGCGCGGGAAACAGCATGACCGTATAGACCGGCAGCCCCTGGCTCGCCTGCGCGGCGGCGATCGCGAGCAGGCCGATTTCGGTTGCAGTATCGAAACCGAGCCCGAACAGCACGCCGACCGGATACATGTGCCAGCTCTTCGACACGAACCGGAACAGCGGACGCAGCAGACGGGACACGAGCCCGGCAGGGCGATGCACATGCGCGGCGCCGTGCGCATGCCCGTGCGTGCCGCGATAGCGTCGCCACACGTCGCGCAGGATCACCAGGTTCACGCACGCGAGCACGAGCAGGAAGGTGGCCGACACCGCCGTGCCGATCGTGCCGCCGATCTCGCGGAATGCATCGAACCGGTCGCGCAGCGCGAACGCCGTCAGCGCGATGCCGAGCGTCGCGACGATCACGATCGTCGAATGGCCGAGCGAGAAGAACAGCCCGACGCTCACCGGACGCTGGCCTTCCTGCATCAGCTTGCGCGTCGCAACGTCGATCGCGGCGATGTGATCGGCGTCGACCGCATGACGCAGCCCGAGTCCGTATGCGATCGCCGCGGTGCCGAGCAGCAGCGGATGATCGCGCAACACGGCGAGCGCCCACAGCCACACGGCGACGTTCGCGGCGATCAGGCCGGCATAGAGGATCAGCAGGCGGCGCAGGGCAGGGGTGGGCGGCATCGGGATGGTTCCATCTGATGAATCGCGATGCATTGTGGCACGCGAAAAAAAACCGGGTCGTGCCGATCAAAAAGGGCGGCGTGCATGGTGCGCGCGAATGAAAAAAGGCCCGTCCGGAACCGGACGGGCCTTGCCTGCAAGCAGCCGCGCGCGAGCGCGCCGCGCTTACTTCACTTTCGCGTTGATCACGCCTTCCGATACGTTGGCCGGCGTTTCCGCGTACTGCTTGAACTCCATCGTGTAGGTCGCGCGGCCCTGCGTGGCCGAACGCAGCGACGTCGAGTAGCCGAACATTTCCGCGAGCGGCACTTCGGCGCGCACGAGCTTGCCGCCGCCACCCGCGATGTCTTCCATCCCCTGCACGATGCCGCGACGGCTCGACAGGTCGCCCATTACGTTGCCCATGAATTCCTCGGGCGTCTCGACCTCGACGGCCATCATCGGCTCGAGCAGCACGGGCTTCGCGCGGCGCATCGCTTCCTTGAATGCCATCGAGCCGGCCATCCGGAACGCGTTTTCGTTCGAGTCGACGTCGTGGTACGAGCCGAACGTCAGGTGCACCTTCACGTCGACGACCGGGTAGCCCGCGAGCACGCCGCTCTTCAGCGTCTCGGTGATGCCCTTGTCGACGGCCGGGATGAATTCGCGCGGAATCACGCCGCCCTTGATCTCGTCGAGGAACTCGTAGCCCTTGCCGGGGTTCGGCTCGAGCGTGATCACCGCGTGGCCGTACTGGCCGCGACCACCCGACTGCTTGACGAACTTGCCCTCGACGTCGGACGCCGTCGTGCGCACCGTCTCGCGATACGCGACCTGCGGCTTGCCGACCGTCGCCTCGACGCCGAATTCGCGCTTCATCCGGTCGACCAGGATTTCGAGGTGAAGCTCGCCCATCCCCGAAATGATCGTCTGGCCGGATTCTTCGTCGGTCTGCACGCGGAACGACGGATCTTCCTGCGCGAGGCGGTTCAGCGCCAGGCCCATCTTTTCCTGGTCGGCCTTCGTCTTCGGCTCGACGGCCTGCGAGATCACCGGTTCCGGGAATTCCATCTTCTCGAGGATGATCGGCTTCGCCGGATCGCACAGCGTGTCGCCGGTGGTCGCTTCCTTCAGGCCGACGGCCGCCGCGATGTCGCCCGCGCGCACTTCCTTGATTTCCTTGCGCTCGTTCGCGTGCATTTGCAGGATCCGGCCGAGCCGTTCCTTCTTGTCCTTGGTCGCGTTGAGCACCGTGTCGCCCGATTCGACGACGCCCGAATACACGCGGAAGAAGATCAGCTGGCCGACGAACGGGTCGGTCATGATCTTGAACGCGAGCGACGAGAACGGCTCGTCATCGCTCGGATGGCGTTCCGCCGGCTTTTCCGGATCGGCGAAGTCGTGGCCGAGGATGGCCGGCACGTCGACCGGCGACGGCAGGTAGTCGATCACCGCGTCGAGCATCGCCTGCACACCCTTGTTCTTGAACGCGCTGCCGCACAGCATCGGCACGATCTCGTTCGCGATCGTGCGCTTGCGCAGCGCCGCCTTGATCTCGTCCTCGGTCAGCGATTCATGGTCGTGCAGATACTTCTCGAGCAGTTCCTCGCTCGCTTCCGCCGCGGCCTCGACCATCTTTTCGCGCCATTCGTGCGCGAGCTCGACGAGGTTTGCCGGGATGTCCTCGTACGAGAACTTCACGCCCTGGCTCTCGTCATCCCACACGATCGCCTTCATCTTCACGAGATCGACGACGCCCTGGAAATGATCTTCCGCGCCGATCGGAATCTGGATCGGCACGGCGACGCCTTTCAGGCGCTCGCCGATCTGCTTCTGCACGCGGAAGAAATCGGCGCCGATGCGGTCCATCTTGTTGACGAACGCGATGCGCGGCACCTTGTACTTGTTGGCCTGGCGCCAGACGGTCTCGGACTGCGGCTGCACGCCGCCGACCGAGTCGTAGACCATGCACGCGCCGTCGAGCACGCGCATCGAGCGCTCGACTTCAATGGTGAAGTCGACGTGCCCGGGCGTGTCGATGATGTTGATCCGGTGCTCGGGATAGTTGCCGGCCATGCCCTTCCAGAACGCCGTGGTCGCGGCCGACGTGATCGTGATGCCGCGTTCCTGCTCCTGCTCCATCCAGTCCATCGTGGCCGCGCCGTCGTGCACTTCACCGATCTTGTGGCTCACGCCGGTGTAAAACAGGATGCGCTCGGTCGTCGTGGTTTTGCCGGCATCGATGTGAGCGCTGATCCCGATATTGCGATAGCGCTCGATGGGGGTTTTGCGGGGCACGTGAACCTCCTTAGGTTCGGATGTAAGCGGGCCGACGGTGGCGGCCCGGACTGGACAAGCGAGACTTAAAGCATAGCGCTTGCGCGTGGCTTTTGCAGATGCGGCCGGCGGCGGCGGAATCAAGCCGGGCGCCCCCGCCGGCGGGCGAAAAAAAAGCCGGCGCGCAACGGGCGGCCGGCTTCGGTCGGTGCGCGGCACGGTGCCGCGGCAATGGCCGTTACTGGGCCTTCGGCAGGCCTTCGAGCTTCATGCCGGGCTTGATGCCCTTCGCCGCGAACCAGCCCTTGCTCATTTCGAGCGCATAGACGCCGTTGTTGCGCGGGCAGTGGTTGTCGGTCGTCTCGGCCTTCATCTCGTCGATGTCGGTGATCGTGCCGTCCGCGCGGATGAACGCGATCGACAGCGGAATCAGCGTGTTCTTCATCCAGAAGCAATGCACCGCGTTCTCGTTGAACACGAACAGCATGCCTTCGTTCGGCGCGAGCTGCGAACGGTACATCAGCCCCTGTTCGCGGTCGGGGTCGTTCGCGGCGACGGCCGCGTCGATCACGTACATGCCGGCGCGCAGCTTCACGCGCGGGAATTCGCTCGGCTGCTTGGCGCCGGGCGGCACTTGCGCGCCGGCGGCCTGCATGCCGAACGCCATGACGGCGAGCGCGGCGGGAAACACGGCGGCGCGCGCAAGGCGGCCGAGCGACGAACGCAGGGAGAATTGCACAGCAAGGCTCCTATCTGGAAAACGAGACCCGCATGGTACGCGATGCGTGTCGTCGGGCACAAAAAGAAAAAGGCAGATCGCCTTGCGGTGATCTGCCTTTCAACGCCGTAAGAACGGCAAGACTGCGTGTTCTTGACTGCGTTATTTATTACAGCAGGCTTACTTAGTTCGAAGCAGCTGCCGGTGCTGCTGCGTCGCTCGCTGCAGCCTTCTTCGATGCCTTGTGGTGCTTCTTGGCTGCGTGGTGCTTCTTGGCAGCGTGCTTAGCCGGTGCCGAAGCAGCTTCAGCAGCAGCCGGAGCAGCTTCCGGAGCCGATGCTTGTGCGAAAGCAGCCGTTGCGAAGAGACCAGCGACCAGAGCAGCGATCAGTTTGTTCATGTTGTGTTCCTCAGCTTTAGTTAATTAACCAAATGACCCGGCAATAGGAGTCATGTCGTCTAACGGTGCCATCCACCTTTCGGTTGACAGACGCTTCGAGAAATTTCTCATTGCGCTGCGGGCGCCGAATCGTATTCGATAAAAACGTCGCTTTCGTGACGCAAACACGGGTTCGGCTGCCAATGCCGGATAGCTAAGGTTGGCATCTGCGTGATTTAACGCGCGATCTTCGCAGCCGGTTGACGAAAAAGATGACGAAAAATTCGCCCATCCCGAATTCGTCATCCGGCGGGCGCGAAACCCTCCCACGGCGCGCGTGGCGACAGCGCGATTGTTTCTCCCGGTGCAATGCCGAGCGCGAATATATCCAGTGCGCCGATGCCGACACGCACCAGGCGCAACGTCGGGAAGCCGACGGCCGCCGTCATCCGGCGCACCTGCCGGTTCTTGCCCTCGGTGATCGCGAGCTCGATCCACGTCGTCGGGATCGCGGCGCGGTAGCGGATCGGAGGATTGCGCGGCCACAGCGTGTCGGGCGGTTCGATGAACTCGGCGCGGCACGGACGCGTCACGTAGTCGCCGAGGTCGACGCCGCGCGCGAGCGCCTTCAGGTCGGCGGGGCCGGGCGCGCCCTCGACCTGCGCCCAGTAGCGCTTGACGAGCTTGTGGCGCGGCTCGGCGATGCGCGCCTGCAGCGCGCCGTCGTCGGTGAGCAGCAGCAGCCCCTCGCTGTCCGCGTCCAGCCGGCCGGCCGCGTAGACGCCGGGCGTTTTGACCCAGTCGCCGAGCGACGGGCGCGTCTCGTGCGCGGAAAACTGGCAAATCGTGCCGAACGGCTTGTTGAGGGCGATCAGGTTCATGGCGGGGCGTCCGCCCGGCGGGCCGCGGGAAGCGGGGGCGGGCGGTCTATGGCAAATGGCGGAATCTTAATGCATAATACGGAACGGCAAGTCCTCTGTCTTATATAAGACATAAGTGGGGTCTTGATACGCAGTGCCGCGCTTCATGCCGAAGTGCCCGGTTGGGGCGCTAGAATAGCGGCTCGCTGTTGCCGTCACGGGGTGGCCATGCCGCGCCCCCGCCGCGCGCGCAGCTTCGACCAGCATCACCTGCTCAGCCACGTCACTGGAGTCGATCATGCCGTATCAGCACATCAAGGTTCCGGAAGGCGGTGACAAGATCACCGTCAACAAGGACTTCTCGCTCAACGTTTCCGATCAGCCGATCATTCCCTATATCGAAGGCGACGGTACGGGCTTCGATATCACGCCGGTCATGATCAAGGTCGTCGACGCGGCGGTCGCGCATGCGTACAAGGGCAAGCGCAAGATCCACTGGATGGAGATTTTCGCGGGCGAGAAGGCGACGAAGGTGTACGGTCCGGACGTGTGGCTCCCGGACGAAACGCTGCAGGTGCTGAAGGAATACGTGGTGTCGATCAAGGGGCCGCTCACGACCCCGGTCGGCGGCGGCATCCGTTCGTTGAACGTCGCGCTGCGCCAGGAACTCGACCTGTACGTGTGCCTGCGCCCGGTGCAGTACTTCAAGGGCGTGCCGTCGCCGGTGCGCGAGCCGCAAAAGATCGACATGGTGATCTTCCGCGAGAACTCGGAAGACATCTACGCAGGCATCGAATGGGCCGCGGGCTCCGAGCAGGCGAAGAAGGTGATCAAGTTCCTGCAGGACGAGATGGGCGTGAAGAAGATCCGCTTCCCGGAAACCTCGGGGATCGGCGTCAAGCCCGTGTCGACCGAAGGCACCGAGCGTCTCGTGCGCAAGGCGATCCAGTATGCGATCGACAACGATCGCAAGTCGGTCACGCTGGTGCACAAGGGCAACATCATGAAGTTCACGGAAGGCCTGTTCCGTGACGCCGGCTACGCGCTCGCGCAGAAGGAATTCGGCGGCGAGCTGATCGACGGCGGCCCGTGGATGCGCGTGAAGAACCCGAAGACGGGCAACGAGATCGTGATCAAGGATTCGATCGCCGATGCGTTCCTGCAGCAGATCCTGCTGCGCCCGGCCGAATACGACGTGATCGCCACGCTGAACCTGAACGGCGACTACATCTCCGACGCGCTGGCCGCGCAGGTCGGCGGCATCGGGATCGCGCCGGGCGCGAACCTGTCGGATTCGGTCGCGATGTTCGAAGCGACGCACGGCACCGCGCCGAAGTACGCAGGCAAGGATTACGTGAACCCCGGTTCCGAGATCCTGTCCGCGGAAATGATGCTGCGCCATCTCGGCTGGACGGAAGCAGCCGACACGATCATCGCCGCGATGGAGAAGTCGATCCTGCAGAAGCGCGTCACGTACGACTTCGCGCGCCTGATGGAAGGTGCGACGCAGGTGTCGTGCTCGGGCTTCGGTGAAGTGCTGATCGAGAACATGTAAGACCCCTTCCGGGGTGGGCCGGCAGGTTGCCGGCCGCCCCGGCGCCTACTGCCGGCGCCGGAGCGTTTCGTGGATGGCAGGTTTGTTGGCAGGGCGGTCCGGCATGCGGGCCGCGGCGCCGCGATGCGGCCCGGAGCCCCTGCAAGGTAGAACATGACGGCCCTCGCAACACCACCGCCCGGCTGAGCCGGCGCGCCCCTTTCGCGACCGACCCGGTCGCTCCCCGCCGGTTACCCGCCGGCGCTCCCTGTTCAACAATCACGTAGCAATGCTTTGACCACCATGTCCACTTCGCCCAAGATCATCTACACCCTCACCGACGAAGCGCCCGCGCTCGCGACCTATTCGCTGCTGCCGATCGTCAAGGCCTTCACGCGCTCGTCCGGCGTCGCCGTCGAAACGCGCGACATCTCGCTCGCCGGCCGCATCATCGCCGCATTCGCGGACGTCCTGCCGCCCGAGCAGAAGGGTTCCGACGATCTGGCCGAACTGGGCCAGCTCACGCTGAAGCCGGAAGCGAACATCATCAAGCTGCCGAACATCAGCGCATCGGTGCCGCAGCTGAAGGCCGCGATCGCCGAACTGCACGCGCAGGGCTACAAGCTGCCGGCCTACCCGGAAGATCCGTCGACGGACGAAGAAAAGTCGGTCAAGGCGCGCTACGACAAGATCAAGGGCAGCGCGGTGAACCCGGTGCTGCGCGAAGGCAACTCCGACCGCCGCGCGCCGCTGTCGGTCAAGAACTACGCACGCAAGCATCCGCACAAGATGGGCGCGTGGAAGGCCACGTCGAAGGCACACGTCGCGCACATGAGCGAAGGCGACTTCTACGGCAGCGAGAAGTCGGCGCTGATCGCCGATGCCGGTAGCGTGAAGATCGAACTCACGACGACCGACGGCGCGAAGAAGGTGCTGAAGGAAAAGACGGCCGTGAAGGCCGGTGAAGTGATCGACGCATCGGTGATGAGCCGCAACGCGCTGCGCAGCTTCATCGAAGCGCAGATTGCCGATGCGAAGGCGCAGGACGTGCTGTTCTCGGTGCACCTGAAAGCGACCATGATGAAGGTCTCGGACCCGATCCTGTTCGGTCACTTCGTGTCGGTGTTCTACCGCGACGCGCTCGCGAAGCACGCAGACGTGCTGGCGCAGGTCGGCTTCAACCCGAACAACGGCATCGGCGACCTGTACGCGCGCCTGAAGGACCTGCCGGCCGACACGCGCGAAGCGATCGAAGCCGACGTCAAGGCCGAATACGCAGTGCGTCCGCGCCTGGCGATGGTCAACTCGGACAAGGGCATCACGAACCTGCACGTGCCGAGCGACGTGATCGTCGACGCATCGATGCCGGCGATGATCCGCGATTCGGGCGGCATGTGGGGCCCAGACGGCCAGCTGTACGACGCGAAGGCCGTGATTCCGGACCGCTGCTACGCCGGTGTCTACCAGGCCGTGATCGAGGACTGCAAGCAGCATGGCGCGTTCGATCCGGTCACGATGGGCAGCGTGCCGAACGTCGGCCTGATGGCGCAGGCGGCTGAAGAATACGGTTCGCACGACAAGACGTTCCAGATCCCGGCGGACGGCGTCGTGCGCGTCACCGACGAAGCGGGCAACGTGCTGCTCGAGCATGCGGTGGAAGCGGGCGACATCTGGCGCATGTGCCAGACGAAGGACGCACCGGTGCAGGACTGGGTCAAGCTCGCTGTCAACCGCGCGCGCGCGACCGGCGCACCGGCCGTGTTCTGGCTCGATCCGGCGCGTGCACACGACGCGCAGATCATCGCGAAGGTCGAGCGTTACCTGAAGGATCACGACACGAACGGCCTCGATATCCGCGTGATGACGCCGGTCGAAGCCACGCGTTTCTCGCTCGAGCGCATCCGGGCGGGCAAGGACACGATCTCGGTCACCGGCAACGTGCTGCGCGACTACCTGACCGACCTGTTCCCGATCATGGAACTCGGCACCAGCGCGAAGATGCTGTCGATCGTGCCGTTGATGGCCGGCGGCGGGATGTTCGAAACGGGTGCGGGCGGCTCCGCGCCGAAGCACGTGCAGCAGTTCGTCGAGGAAGGCTTCCTGCGCTGGGATTCGCTCGGTGAATTCCTCGCGCTGGCCGCGTCGCTCGAACACCTCGGCAACGCGTACCAGAACCCGAAGGCGCTCGTGCTCGCGAAGACGCTCGACCAGGCGACCGGCAAGTTCCTGGACGAGAACAAGTCGCCGGCGCGCAAGGTCGGCGGCCTCGACAACCGTGGCAGCCATTTCTACCTGTGCCTGTACTGGGCGCAGGCGCTGGCCGAGCAGACCGAGGACGCGGCGCTGAAGGCACAGTTCGAAGGCGTGGCGAAGGCGCTGTCCGACAGCGAAGCGCGCATCCTGGAAGAACTGGCAGCCGCGCAGGGCAAGGCGCAGGCCATCGGCGGCTACTACCGTCCGAACGTCGACCTGACGAGCCAGGCCATGCGCCCGAGCGCGACGCTGAACGGCATCGTCGACGCGGTCGCCTGACGCAGGCCGCGCGATCGCGCGGGCCGATGCGCATGCCGGCGCGGCGGGCATCGCTGCCTGCCACCGGCTACAAAAGAAAAACGCCCCGGACGCCCGGGGCGTTTTTCGTTGCTGGCGTGTCATTCAGACGTGAACGATTTCCCATTCGGCGATTTCGTGCGGCACTTCGAGCGTTGCCGTGTCCAGTTCGGACAGTTGCTCGCAGTCGCCGCGGGAGATGTGGTCGGCTGCCACTTCGGGGCACGAGAATGCGCCGAGCAGGGCGTTGCCGAACGTCGCTTCCCAGCCGCCGTTACCCGGCAGGATGTAGAACGACCCGAGCGCTGAACCAAAGCGAAATCCCTTCATTTCCGTTCTCCCTTTCTGATCACAAGCGATTCTGGTGTGCCGCCCGCCGACTTGGCCGGCTGTGGCCCGACTGGCTGCTTGCGCCCGGTTCTGTATCGAACGTCGTGGCGAAGCGTCAGTGCATGGAACAAAGTCTACGTCCGCGGCCCGCTCGGATGGTGCATGTAGAACGCCTTCACTAAACAAAATTTCCCTTTTAAAAACAAATAATTATTTTCATCATTTTGTATTGCGGAACGTTTTTCGGCATCGCGAAACGGGGATTTTGTGCCCTGCACCACGAATTTTTATAACGCAGAGACTTGTTCCGCATCGTGAAATATTGACGGGTTTGCGGATCGGTGAAGTGGCCCGCGTCGTGGTGGGGCCGAACGGCAGGCGCGAGGCGACTGCCTGGGAACTGCCAGGGGCAGGGTTGAAGGGCGCTTCGGCCGTGAGCGAAGCGCCGTGCATCGCCGATCGACGATGCGGGCCGATGCGTGCCATTCGGGTGCGGCGTGGTCGAACCCTGCGGCGTATCGCCGCCCGGCCGGCCGCGGCGCGTCTCGATTTGGCCCTGCGGTTATGATGACGCGGGCATCAGGATTTGCGTCGCGCACCGGCGCTTCGGCCGGCCGGCGCGGGCGTCGCGGCGGCCGCGCGACCCAGCATGGATAACGAGGAACGATTGATGATACGGAGAACCTTCCTGTCGCGCGCCATCGGTGTCGCGGCTGCGTCGCTGTTCGCGCGCGCCGCGTGGGCGCAGCATGCAGGTCACGCCGGCATGGCCGGCATGGACTCGATGGACGACATGCCCGGCATGTCAGGGATGGCGGGTCACGGGCAGCACGGCAAGTCCGCACCGGCCGCGCTCGCGGCCGCCGACGCGTTGCCGGCCGGCGCGCCGCTCGCGGCGCTGCGCACGCTCGCGAACGAAAGCCGCGAGCCCGGCATGTTTCGGGCCACGCTGGTGGCGCAGCCCGTGGCGCGCCCGATGCTGCACGGTGCACGGCCGACCACGTTCTGGCAGTTCGGTGCGGGCACGCAGGGCCCCGTCGTCGGTCCGCTGATCGACGTGCGCGAGGGCGACACGGTCGAGATCAAGTTCGTGAACAAGCTGCCGCAGCCGTCGACCATCCACTGGCACGGCCTGCCGGTGCCGCCCGACCAGGACGGCAATCCTTCCGATCCGGTCGCGCCCGGCGCGTCGCGCGTGTACCGCTTCACGTTGCCGAAGGGGAGTGCCGGCACCTACTGGTACCACCCGCATCCGCACATGATGACGGCCGAACAGGTCTTCCGCGGGCTCGCCGGTCCGTTCGTCGTGCGCGCCGTGGACGA
Organism: Burkholderia sp. AU31624; assembly: GCF_020420065.1. Lineage (NCBI taxonomy): Bacteria > Pseudomonadati > Pseudomonadota > Betaproteobacteria > Burkholderiales > Burkholderiaceae > Burkholderia > Burkholderia sp. AU31624. Next base: position 297,230 of record NZ_JAIZRT010000003.1, on the reverse strand, counting down.
TCCGCTGGCGGGCTGGCCCGAGCGCAACCTGTTCGTGTCGGACCTGAAGCTTGCGCGCGACGGCACGGTTGCACCGAACGACATGATGGACTGGATGAACGGTCGCGAGGGCCAGTTCGTGCTGGTCAACGGCGCCCGCCGGCCGCGGATCGATGTCGCGGGCGACGAGCGCTGGCGCGTGTGGAACGCGTGCAGCGCGCGCTATTTGCGCGTCGCGTTCGACGACGGCCGCGCGTTCGAGCATGCGGGCACCGACGGCGGCCTGTTCGACGCGCCGCGCCGCGTCACGTCGCTGTTGATCGCGCCGGGCGAACGGGCGGAACTGCTGGTCCGCGCCGGCGACCGGGCGTCGCGCGCCGTGCTGCAGGCGGCCGAATACGACCGCCGCAAGATGTCGATGTCGCACGATGACGGACACGGCAGCCTGCCGCCCGATCCGGCGCTGGCACTGGCCGACGTCGCATTCGCGCCGGCCGCCGCACGTGCGCTGCCGGCGACCCTGCGTACGGTGCCGTCGCTGGGCGAACCGGTCGCGCACAAGACGGTCGCGTTCGGCGAGGAGATGGACATGGACGCGATGATGAAGGGGGCCGCGCACGGCCGTCCGGCGGGCATGCGCTTCACGATCAACGGCGACACCTACGCGCCGCATCGCGCGACGCTGACGAGCCGCCGTGGCGACGTCGAGCGCTGGACGATCCGCAACGGCACCGACATGGATCACCCGTTCCACCTGCATGGCACGCAGTTCCAGGTGATCGAGCGCGAGTCGGGCGGTGCGCGCACGAGCGAACCGTTCCGTGCATGGCGCGATACGGTGAACGTGCGCAGCGGCGAAACCGTGACGATTCTCGTCACGCAAGACATGCCTGGAGAGCGCATGTTTCATTGCCACATTCTCGAACACGAGGATCTCGGCATGATGGGCACGCTGAAGGTCGTGTAACGAGGTGATGATTATGTTTCACGCGCGGGATGAGTATCCGATCTGCGCGCGTGACAAGACAATGTGTGTTCAATTATCGGGATTGAACGAAAAGGTCGGCCAATCGATTATCGATTGGCCGGCCTCAAATAAAGAAACCCGGCGCAAACCATGCGCCGGGTTTCTTCGTCTGATATCCGGTGCCTTATGCGGCCTGGATGTTCGACGCTTGCTTGCCCTTCGGTCCTTGAACGACGTCAAAGCTCACCTTCTGGCCTTCCTTCAGCGTCTTGAAGCCATTCATGGTGATAGCCGAGAAGTGCGCAAACAGATCCTCACCGCCCTCGTCGGGAGTGATGAAACCGAAGCCCTTCGCGTCGTTGAACCACTTAACGATACCAGTTGCCATTTCCTACTTCCCCTGTCACACAGTCGCTGCTACTTACCACGAGCACGCTCGAAAAGCTAAACGACCGGAAAACACAGCCGTTCCCCCCTCACAAGCTCACCTTCGGCCTCTTTCATTTTGCCAACCGGCAAATTGAAAAAAGTGCCAGCTTGATTGTTGGCGCTCTTTATTGGAGTGTCAAGTGGAATTTTTAGACGTTTAGAGGGACGTTGTAAAGAACCCATTTTCAGGGTTTTTCCGGCTTTGCTTGGCAGCACGCGGCCAAGCGCGCGGTCTTGAAAAGCCGCATAATCGGCTCATATACCAGGCTCGAGTGACACGCGTTCGAGTCGTCCCGGCTTGTGGGATACTGGATGCGGACACGACGTTCCGGTGCGGTTCCCCCTGACGGTTCGTGTTCCGCGCCACGCGTGAAAGCCGGCACCGCAGCCGGCTTTCGTATGGCACGAAGAAGATCGCGTGTTCCGGGATTCCGGGGAGGGCGCCGGCCGGTCGGTCGGGTAATGGCAGGATTGCGGGCCTGTCCGAGTTGTTTAGAATGGGTGTATGGCGATTATCCCGGACAAGCAGGACAGCACCGTCCTGGAACGCAAGCAGCAGAAGCTCAAGCCGCCTTCGATGTACAAGGTGGTGCTGCTGAACGACGACTTCACGCCGATGGAATTCGTCGTGATGGTGGTCCAGGAGTATTTCAAGAAGGATCGCGAGACGGCCACTCAGATCATGCTGAAGGTCCATCGTGAAGGGCGAGGGGTTTGTGGGGTCTATACGCGGGACATCGCGTCGACCAAGGTTGAGCAAGTCGTTACCCATGCGCGGCAGGCCGGGCATCCGCTGCAGTGCGTGATGGAGGAAGCATGATTGCCCAGGAATTGGAAGTCAGCCTGCACATGGCGTTCATGGAAGCACGCCAGGCGCGCCATGAGTTCATCACGGTCGAGCATTTGCTGCTGGCCCTGCTGGATAATCCGACGGCGGCCGAGGTGTTGCGCGCGTGCGCGGCAAACATCGAGGACTTGCGTCAGAACCTGCGCAATTTCATCCACGACAACACACCTACCGTCCCGGGTACCGACGATGTCGATACCCAGCCGACGCTCGGTTTCCAGCGCGTGATCCAGCGCGCGATCATGCACGTCCAGTCGACGTCGAACGGCAAGAAGGAAGTAACCGGCGCGAACGTGCTGGTCGCGATCTTCGGCGAGAAGGATTCGCATGCCGTGTACTACCTGCAGCAGCAGGGTGTCACGCGCCTCGACGTCGTGAACTTCATTTCGCATGGCATCGCAAAGACGAACAGCGGCGAAGCCGCGAAGTCGTCCGACGCGAATGCGGAAAGCGAAGACGCGAATGCGCAGAAGGAAACGCCGCTCGCGCAATTCACGCAGAACCTGAACCAGATGGCGAAGGACGGCCGCATCGATCCGCTGATCGGTCGCGAGCCCGAGGTCGAGCGCGTGGTCCAGGTGCTGTGCCGCCGCCGCAAGAACAATCCGCTGCTCGTCGGCGAGGCCGGCGTCGGCAAGACCGCGATCGCGGAAGGGCTCGCCTATCGCATCACGCGCGGCGAAGTGCCGGACATCCTCGCGAACGCGCAGGTCTACTCGCTCGACATGGGCGCGTTGCTCGCGGGCACCAAGTACCGCGGCGACTTCGAGCAACGGCTGAAGACGGTGCTGAAGGAACTGAAGGAGCGTCCGCACGCGATCCTCTTCATCGACGAGATCCACACGCTGATCGGCGCGGGCGCCGCGTCGGGCGGCACGCTCGATGCGTCGAACCTGCTGAAGCCGGCGCTGTCGTCGGGCGTGCTCAAGTGCATCGGCGCGACCACGTTTACCGAATATCGCGGCATCTTCGAGAAGGACGCGGCGCTGTCGCGGCGCTTCCAGAAGGTCGACGTGACGGAGCCGAGCGTCGAGCAGACGGTCGCGATCCTGCGCGGGCTGAAGTCGCGCTTCGAGGAGCATCACGGCGTCAAGTATTCGTCGGGTGCGCTGTCGGCCGCGGCCGAACTGTCGGCGCGCTTCATCACCGACCGTCATCTGCCGGACAAGGCGATCGACGTGATCGACGAAGCGGGCGCGGCCCAGCGCATCCTGCCGAAGTCGAAGCAGAAGAAGACGATCGGCAAGAGCGAGATCGAGGAAATCATCTCGAAGATCGCGCGCGTGCCGCCGCAGAGCGTGTCGCAGGACGATCGCAGCAAGCTGCAGACGCTCGACCGCGACCTGAAGAGCGTCGTGTTCGGCCAGGATCCGGCGATCGACGCACTGGCTGCCTCGATCAAGATGGCGCGCGCGGGTCTCGGCAAGATGGACAAGCCGATCGGCGCGTTCCTGTTCTCCGGCCCGACGGGCGTCGGCAAGACCGAAGTGGCGCGCCAGCTCGCGTTCACGCTCGGCATCGAGCTGATCCGCTTCGACATGTCGGAATACATGGAGCGTCACGCGGTGAGCCGCCTGATCGGCGCGCCGCCGGGCTATGTCGGGTTCGACCAGGGCGGCCTGCTGACCGAAGCCGTCACGAAGAAGCCGCACTGCGTGCTGCTGCTCGACGAAATCGAGAAGGCGCATCCGGACATCTTCAACGTGCTGCTGCAGGTGATGGACCACGGCACGCTGACGGACAACAACGGCCGCAAGGCGGATTTCCGCAACGTCATCATCATCATGACGACGAACGCGGGCGCCGAGTCGATGCAGAAGGCGACCATCGGGTTCACGACGCGCCGTGAAACGGGCGACGAGATGACCGACATCAAGCGCCTGTTCACGCCGGAGTTCCGCAACCGCCTGGATTCGATCATCAGCTTCCGCTCGCTCGATGAGGAAATCATCATGCGCGTGGTCGACAAGTTCCTGATCCAGCTCGAGGAACAGCTGCACGAGAAGAAGGTCGACGCGCTCTTCACCGACGCGTTGCGCAAGCATCTCGCGAAGCACGGCTTCGATCCGCTGATGGGCGCGCGACCGATGCAGCGGCTGATCCAGGACACGATCCGCCGTGCGCTGGCCGACGAACTGCTGTTCGGCAAGCTGCTGAACGGCGGTCACGTGACGGTCGACGTCGACGAAGGCGACAAGGTGCAGTTGTCGTTCGACAAGCTCGGGAACCCGCCGCACAAGCCTAACGAAGAGGCGGTCGAAGTCGAGTAGGCGATAATCGGGTAGTTCATGCGAACGGCGCGGGATGTTTTCCGCGCCGTTTCGTTTTATCTGGCGCCGGCGGCGCGGTGGTGGTCAGGGGAGTGGCAACGCAGTGACACAACAACGGACGTTCGACGACATCGTCGCGCGCGAACAGGGTTTGCGCCATGCGCTGACGTCTGGGCAGATGGCGATGATCGCGATCGGCGGCGCGATCGGCACGGGGCTGTTTCTCGGCAGCGGGTTCGCGATCGGGCTCGCCGGCCCGAGCGTGCTGGTCTCGTATGCGATCGGCGCACTGATCGCGCTGCTGCTGATGGGCGCGCTCGCGGAAATGACGGTCGCCCATCCGACGGCCGGCTCGTTCGGCGCGTATGCCGAGCACTATGTCGGCCCGCTGGCGGGTTTCCTGGTGCGCTATGCGTACTGGTTCGCGGTCGTGTTCGCGATCGGCACCGAGATCAGCGCGATCGCCGTGTTCATGAAGTACTGGTTCCCGGCGGTGCCCGGCTGGTACTGGGTGATCGGCTTCTCCGCGCTGCTGATCGCCGTGAACCTCGCGAGCGTCACGCTGTACGGCACGGTCGAATACGCGTTCTCGCTGCTGAAGATCGCGGCGATCGTCGTGTTCATCGTGCTCGGCGCCTATCTCGTGTGGTCGGCGCCGGCCGCATCGGGCGTCGGTTTCGCGAACTACACCGCGCACGGCGGCTTCATGCCGAAGGGGCCGTGGGGCACCTGGGTCGCGGTGATCGTCGCGATCTTCAGCTACATGAGCATCGAAGCGGTCGCGATCGCGGCCGGCGAGGCGCGTGATCCGCAGCACGCGGTCACGCGCGCGTTCCGCTCGACCGTGTTCCGGCTCGTGCTGTTCTACCTGCTGACGCTGTCGCTGATGCTCGCGATCGTGCCGTGGACGCAGGCCGGCACCGACGAAAGCCCGTTCGTGAAGGTGATGGCCGCGACTCATGTGCCGTATGCGGCAGGCGTGATCAACTTCGTGCTGTTGATCGCGGCGCTGTCGGCGATGAACAGCCAGCTTTACGTGACGACGCGGATGATGTTCAGCCTGTCGCGCGCGCGGCTCGCGCCCGCGGTGTTCGGCCGGCTCGGCACGAACGGCGTGCCGCGCGCGGCGCTGTGGATCTCGACGAGCGGCGTCGCGGTGGCGGCCGTGCTGGTCGCGCTGGCTCCCGACACCGCGTTCACCGTGATGATGGCGATCGCGATGTTCGGCGCCCTGTTCACGTGGCTGATGATCTTCGTCACGCACCTGCGCTTCCGTTCGCAGTATCGCGGCCCCGCGCTCGCGTTCCGGATGTGGGGGCACCCGTTCGGCAGCCTGCTCGGCGCGGGGCTCGTCGCGGCGATCCTGTTCACGACCGCGTTCACGCGCGAATTCCGGATGACGATGGTGGTCGGCGTCGTGTTCGTCGTGCTGCTCACGCTTGCGTACGCGCTCCATTACCGCCACCAGCACGCGCGTTGAGGGGCGCGGCGCGGCCCGCACGCGCCGATTTCCCGTTCGCTAAGGTTGCGTTAAGCCCGCGGCGATTAAATTCGATCCTGTCTGCAAGGCCGGCCGGCATGCGCCGGCTTGCCGCTTTCCTGCAAAAGGGGTTCGAATGAACAAACTTCCCGAAATTACGCTCGCGTTCTGGATCATGAAGATCTGCGCGACGACGCTCGGCGAAACTGGCGGCGACCTGCTGTCGATGACGCTGAACGTCGGCTACGCGGTGAGCTCCATCCTGCTGTTCGGCTTCTTTCTCGTGACGCTGGGCGCGCAGCTCAGGACGACACGCTATCGCCCGGCGATCTACTGGGCCGTGATCGTCGCGACGAGCACGGCCGGCACGACGATGTCCGACTTCATGGACCGCACGCTCGGCCTCGGCTATGCGGCCGGCTCGTCGATTCTCGTCGCGATCCTGCTGGCGATCTTCGCCGTGTGGCGCCTCAGCGGCGAATCGCTGTCGGTCGACCTGATCCGCACGCGCAAGGTCGAACTGCTGTACTGGATCGCGATCCTGTTCTCGAACACGCTCGGCACTGCGCTCGGTGACTTTCTCGCGGACAGCTCTGGGCTCGGCTTCGGTGGCGGCGCGCTGCTGATCGGCGGGCTGCTCGCGGTGATCGTGCTGGCGCACTATTTCACGCGGATCTCCGGCGTGCTGCTGTTCTGGGCCGCGTTCGTGCTCACGCGCCCGTTCGGCGCGACGGTCGGCGACCTGTTGACGAAGCCGGTGGCGAAGGGCGGCCTCGCGCTCGGCACGATCGGCTCGTCGGCCGTGCTGCTCGGCGTGCTGGTCGCGATGGTGATCTACGCGATCGTGGCTCATTCGCGGCAGCGCGACCTGACGCCCGCGCGGATCGCACAACCCGTCGAGGAATGACGGCGAAGGATTGAAAAAAAGGGGCCGCGGCCCCTTTTTTCGTTGCGTCGTTCAGTGACGGCCGGTGCTGCCGAAGCCGCCCTCGCCACGATCGCTTTCGGCGAAGTCGTCGACGATGTTGAACTGCGCCTGCACGACCGGCACGATCACGAGCTGGGCGAGCCGCTCGAACGGATTCAGCACGAACTCGGTCTGGCCGCGGTTCCACGTCGAGACCATCAGCTGGCCCTGGTAGTCGGAATCGATCAGGCCGACGAGGTTGCCGAGCACGATGCCGTGCTTGTGGCCGAGGCCCGAGCGCGGCAGGATCAGCGCCGCGTAGCCGGGATCGGCGAGATGGATCGCGAGGCCGGTCGGCACGAGCGTCGTCTCGCCCGGCTGCAGCGTGACCGGTGCATCGAGGCACGCACGCAGGTCGAGGCCCGCGCTGCCGGTGGTTGCGTAGGCGGGCAGGTAGTCGCGCATGCGCGCGTCGAGGATCTTCAGGTCGAGTTTCATGCGGTCGTCGGATGAGTCGGGAAGGGCGCGGCGGCAACGGCCGCCGCGCGGGAGATCAGATCAGGCGGTTGTCGGGCAGGCGCTTCGCGATTTCCGCGACGAGCGTGTGCGCGAGTTCGTCCTTCGGTGCGCGCGGCAGGCGCGTGAGGCCGGCGGCCTCGAACAGCACGACTTCGTTGTCGTCGCGACCGAACGTCAGCGGGCCGAGGTTGCCGACCAGCAGCGGCACGTTCTTGCGCTTGCGCTTCTCGTCGCCGTGCACGTCGAGGTCGCCGCTTTCGGCCGCGAAGCCGACGCAGAACGGCGGATCGGGCAGCGCCGCGACCGATGCGAGGATGTCGGGGTTCTCGACGAACGCGAGCTCGGGCATCTTGCGGTCGGCCGTCTTCTTCATCTTGTGCTCGGCCGGCTGGGCGACGCGCCAGTCGGCGACGGCAGCCACCGCGATGAAGATGTCGGCATCGGCGACCGCATGCATGACCGCGTCGTACATCTGCTGCGCAGTCTGCACGTCCTGGCGGTAGACGCCCCACGGCGTGTCGAGCGCCACCGGCCCCGCGACGAGATGCACGTCGGCGCCGGCCTGCTGCGCGGCGCGCGCGAGCGCGAAGCCCATCTTGCCGCTCGAGCGGTTCGTGAGGCCGCGCACCGGGTCGAGCGGTTCGAACGTCGGGCCGGCCGTGATCAGCACGCGCCGGTGCGCGAGCACCTTCGGCGCGAAGTGCGCGACGATCGCTTCGTAGATCGCCTCGGGCTCGAGCATGCGGCCGTCGCCGACTTCGCCGCACGCCTGCGCGCCCGAATCCGGGCCGAGTACCGACACGCCGTCCGCGCGCAGTTGCGCTGCGTTGCGCTGCGTGGCCGGGTTCTGCCACATCTGGCGGTTCATCGCGGGAACGACGAGCAGCGGGCAGTCGCGCGCGACGCACAGCGTCGACAGCAGATCGTCCGCGAACCCGTGCGCGAGCTTCGCGAGGAAATCCGTCGACGCGGGCGCGATCACGATCGCATCGGCTTCGCGCGACAGGTCGATGTGCGCCATGTTGTTGCCGACGCGCGCGTCCCACTGGCTCGTGTAGACGGGCCGGCCCGACAGCGCCTGCATCGTGACGGGCGTGATGAACTGGGTGGCGGCTTCGGTCATCGCGACCTGCACGGTCGCGCCGGCCTTCACGAGCAGCCGCGTGAGCTCGGCGATCTTGTAGCAGGCGATGCCGCCGGTCAGGCCGAGAACGAGGTGTTTTCCTGCGAGTTCTGCGTGTGCCAACTCAGGCCTCCAAGGGTCAAACGGAACGGCCGGCGCGAAGCCGGCCGTCGACGCCGAGTATGCGCGCTTAGCGCGAGCCGCGCACGCGACGCAGTTCGTCGTAGATCAGCAGCACCGCGCCGACCGTGATCGCGGAATCGGCGAGGTTGAACGCCGGGAAGTGCCAGGCGCCGAGATGGAAATCGAGGAAGTCGATCACATGGCCGTAGACGAGCCGGTCGATCACGTTGCCGAGTGCACCGCCGAGGATCATCGCGAGCGACAGGCTGAACAACCGCTGCTGGCCGTGACGCTTCAGCAGGAAGCAGATCACGAGCGTCGCGGCGATGCCGAGCGCGGTGAACGCCCAGCGCTGCCAGCCGCCCGCGGTCGACAGGAAGCCGAACGCGGCGCCGCGGTTGTACACCAGCACGAGGTTGAAGAACGACGTCAGCTCGTGCTGCGCGCCGTACGCGAACGTCTTCAGGATCGCGATCTTCGACAGCTGGTCGAACAGGATCACGATCAGCGAAATGCCGAGCCAGGGCGCAAGCGCGCCGCTGGCCGGTTTCGACAGGGTCTTCGCCATGGTTAAGCAGCGCTCCGGATTTCGCCGTTTTCGAACAGGTTGGAGAAGCAGCGGCCGCACAGCGTCGGATGATCGGCATGCGCGCCGACATCTTCACGGTAGTGCCAGCAGCGCTCGCATTTCTGGTACGTCGACGCAGCCACGTCGACGCTTTCCTGTGCTTCGTCATCGACCCTGACGACCGTCGCGGCCGACGTGATCAGCACGAACTTCAGATCGTCGCCGAGGCTCGTGAGCGCGTCGTAGCGTGCGCCGCTCGCGTGCACCGCGACTTCGGCCTGCAGCGACGAACCGATGCGGTTCGCGGTGCGTGCTTCCTCGAGCGCCTTCGTCACGTTGCCGCGCACCTCGCGCAGCAGCGCCCACTTCTCGATCAGCGCGGCCGAGCCGTCGACTTCCGGATACGCGTAGTAGGTTTCCGTGAAGATCGTGTCGCTGGCCGGCTGGAACACCTTCCACGCTTCTTCCGCCGTGAACGACAGGAACGGTGCGAGCACGCGCAGCAGGCCGTGCGTCAGGTGGTACAGCGCCGTCTGCGCGGAACGGCGTGCGCGCGAATCGGCCGCGCTCGTGTACAGGCGGTCCTTCAGCACGTCGAGGTAGAAGCCGCCGAGATCTTCCGAGCAGTACGTCTGCAGCTTCGCGACGACCGGGTGGAATTCGTACTTCTCGTAGTGGCCGAGCAGCTCAGTCTGAAGCTGCTGCGAGAACGCGACCGCATAGCGATCGATCTCGAGCCATTCGTCGACCGGCACGGCATGCTGCGCGAAGTCGAAGTCCGACAGGTTCGCGAGCAGGAAGCGCAGCGTGTTGCGGATGCGGCGGTAGCCTTCGGTCACGCGCTTCAGGATCTCCTCGGAGATCGCGAGCTCGCCCGAGTAGTCGGTCGACGCGATCCACAGGCGGATGATTTCCGCGCCGAGACGGTTCGCGACTTCATGCGGGTCGATGCCGTTGCCGAGCGACTTGCTCATTTTGCGGCCTTCGCCGTCGACCGTGAAGCCGTGCGTCAGCAGGCCCTTGTACGGCGCGCGGCCGTCGATCATCGACGCCGTGAGCAGCGACGAGTGGAACCAGCCGCGGTGCTGGTCCGAGCCCTCGAGGTAGAGGTCGGCCGGGAACTGCAACTGATCCTTGTGCGAGCCGCGCAGCACGTGCCAGTGCGTCGTGCCCGAATCGAACCACACGTCGAGCGTGTCGCGGTTCTTTTCGTACAGGTTCGCGTCGTCGCCGATCAGCTCGCGCGGGTCGAGCGTCTGCCACGCCTCGATGCCCGACTGCTCGACGCGCTTCGCGACTTCCTCGAGCAGCTCGAGCGTGCGCGGATGCAGCTCGCCGGTTTCCTTGTGCACGAAGAACGCCATCGGCACGCCCCACTGGCGCTGGCGCGACAGCGTCCAGTCGGGACGGTTCGCGATCATGCTGAACAGGCGCTGCTTGCCCCACGACGGGTAGAACGCGGTCGCGTCGATGCCTTCCAGCGCGGTTTCGCGCAGCGTCTTGCCGCCGTCGCGCGGCGTCACGTCCATGCCGGCGAACCACTGCGACGTCGCGCGGTAGATGATCGCCGTCTTGTGGCGCCAGCAGTGCATGTAGCTGTGCTTGTAGTGCTCGCTGCGCAGCAGCGAGCCAGCCGCGTTCAGCGCGTCGACGACCTTCGGGTTCGCGTCCCAGATCGACAGGCCGCCGAACAGCGGCAGCGATTCGATGTAGCGGCCGTCGCCCATCACCGGGTTGATGATGTCCGAGTCGGTCATCCCGTGTGCCTTGCAGGACACGAAGTCCTCGATACCGTATGCGGGCGACGAGTGCACGACGCCGGTACCCGTGTCGGTCGTCACGTAATCGCCGAGGTACACGGGTGCGGTGCGCTTGTAGCCGGGGTGAGCCGACGCGAGCGGGTGGTGGAAGCGCAGGCCCGCGAGCTTCACGCCCGGCGCGGTCGCCACGACGCGGCCCGTCAGCTTGAAGTCGGTCATGCAGGCTTCGACGCGTTCTTCCGCGATGATCAGCAGCCCGCGCTCGGTGTCGACCAGCGCGTAGACGATTTCCGGATGGAGGTTCAGCGCCTGGTTCGCGGGGATCGTCCACGGCGTGGTGGTCCAGATCACGATGCCGCCTTCGGCGCGCGGCAGCGCCGGCAGGCCGAACGCCTGCGCGGTCTTTTCCGGTTCCGCGAACGCGAACATCACGTCGATCGTCGGATCGGTGCGGTCCTTGTACTCGACTTCCGCTTCCGCGAGCGCCGAGCCGCAGTCGAAGCACCAGTTCACCGGCTTCAGCCCGCGATACACGTAGCCCTTCTCGATGATCTTGCCGAGCGCGCGGAGCTCTTCCGCCTCGTTCACGAAGTTCATCGTCTTGTACGGGTTGGCCCAGTCGCCGAGCACGCCCAGGCGCTTGAAGCCGACCTTCTGCTTCTCGATCTGCTCGGTCGCGTACGTGCGCGCCTTGCTCATCACTTCGGCCGCCGGCAGCGACTTGCCGAACTGCTTCTCGATCTGGATTTCGATCGGCATCCCGTGGCAATCCCAGCCCGGCACGTACGGCGCGTCGAAGCCGGCCATGTTGCGCGACTTGACGACGATGTCCTTCAGGATCTTGTTGACGGCGTGGCCGAGGTGGATGTCGCCGTTCGCATACGGCGGGCCGTCGTGCAGGATGAACTTCGGCCGGCCGGCGCTGGCCGCGCGGATCTTCTCGTAGATGCCGCGCTCTTCCCATTCCTTGACCCACTGCGGCTCGCGCTTGGGCAGGTCGCCGCGCATCGGGAACGGCGTGTCGAGCAGGTTGACCGGATACTTGGCCTGCGGTTTCGAATCGGCTTTCTTGTTGCTCATGATGGAATCGCTATCTCAATCTCGGGGGACGCGCGAGCGTCGTGAATCGGGTATGCGCGCGACTGGGCGGCGCGAGGGTGCGGCGCGGGGCGCCGCCGTCCGGATCAGCTAATTCGGTCGGTGGCCGACGTCGCGAAGCCCGTGGCGCGGCTGCCCGGCGCACGGTCGCGCTCGATGAAGTACGCACGCGCATTCGCGACGTCCAGCGCGATCGCGCGCGACAGCGTCTCGAGATCGTCGAATTTCGCCTCGTCGCGCAGCTTCTTCAGGAATTCGACGCGGATGAGCTTGCCATAGGCATCGCCGTGCCAGTCGAGCAGGTGGACTTCGAGCAGCACGCGGCCCGAATCGTCGACGGTCGGGCGCAGGCCGAGGCTCGCGACGCCCGGCAGCGGGGCGGGGCCGAGGCCGTGCACCTGCACGACGAAGATGCCCGCGAGCGCCGGCCGCTTGTGTGCGATCGGCAGGTTCAGCGTCGGGAAGCCGAGGTCGCGGCCGAGCTTCAGCCCGTGCGCGACGTGGCCGCTGATCGCATAGCCATGGCCGAGCGCCTGCGCGGCCGCATCGAGATCGCCGGCCGTGAGCGCGGCGCGCACGCCCGAGCTCGAGATGCGCGTGCCGTCGCTGCCGGCCACCGTACCCATCTGCTCGACCTCGAAGCCGTATTGCGCGCCGGCTGCCTGCAGCGTGTCGAAGGTGCCCGCGCGTTTCGCGCCGTAGCAGAAATCGTCGCCGACCATCATCCAGCGCGTGTGCAGCCCGTTCACCAGCGTGCGTTCGACGAACGCCTGCGGCGACTGGCTCGCGAACGTGTGGTTGAAATGCTCGACGACCACGCGGTCGACGCCGTGATCGCGCAGCGCCTCGAGCTTGTCGCGCAGCATCGCGATGCGCGGCGGCGCGCCGGCCGGGTTGAAGAATTCGCGCGGGTGCGGTTCGAACGTCATCACGCACACGGGCAGGCCGCGCGCGTCCGCTGCCGCGCGCACGCGCGCGAGCAGGGCCTGGTGGCCGCGATGGACACCGTCGAAGTTGCCGATCGTCAGCGCGCACGGGGCGCGGCTCTCGGCGTTGGGCAGGCCGCGGAAGACTTTCACGATAGCGGATGCAGCGTCGGGGGAATGGGCGGTGGGATGCCGCAAAGCAGAAGATTATAAACGTTCGGGCGGGCCGGCGGCCGAGAAGGGGGGAAACGCGGGGGCGAATGGTAAAATTCGCGGATGAAAAAACTCGTGATCCTGATTTCCGGTCGCGGCAGCAACATGGAGGCCATCGTCCGCGCGTGCGCGCAGGAACGCTGGCCGGCCGAGGTTGCGGCCGTGATCGCCAACCGGCCCGACGCGGCCGGCCTGGCATTTGCCGCGTCGCACGGGGTGGCGACGGCGGTGGTCGACCACCGGTCGTTCGACGGCCGCGACAGCTTCGACGCGGCGCTCGCCGCCGAGATCGACCGATTCGCGCCCGATCTCGTGGTCCTCGCCGGCTTCATGCGCATTCTCACGCCCGCATTCGTCAGACGATATGAAGGCCGGCTGCTGAACATCCATCCGTCGCTGCTGCCGAGCTTCAAGGGCATCCACACGCACCAGCAGGCGCTCGACGCAGGGGTCGCGCTACATGGCGCGAGCGTGCATTTCGTCATTCCCGAACTCGACAGCGGCGCGATCGTCGCGCAGGGCGCGGTGCCCGTGCGCGCGGGCGACGACGCGGCCGCGCTCGCGCAGCGTGTGCTGACGGTCGAGCATGTGCTGTATCCGCGCGCGGTGCGCTGGTTCATCGAGGGGCGTCTGCGCCTCGAGAACGGCCGTGCAGTGGTGGCGCCGGAAGAGGCGCGCTGGATTTTCGCGGATCAACCGCATACCGAAACGAGTGAGGGCGTATGAAACTGCACGGATTCCTGATCGGCCAGACCGAGACTTTGTTGGCCGAGGTGCTGAAGTTCGCCGGCCCCGCCGATGCGACGACGAGCCGGTTCTTCCGCGCGCATCCGAAGCTCGGGCATGCCGAGCGCGGCGTGATCGCCGAGGCCGTGTTCGCGGTGCTGCGCCGCAAGATGGAGTTTTCGCATCTCGCCGAGAGCGGCACGGGCACGCCCGCGCGGCGCCTCACGCTGCTCGGCCTGATGCAGACGGCTGGCCGCAATGCGCTGAAGCCGTTCCTGTCCGACACCGAGTCCGCATGGCTCGAGCACGTGTCGAAGATCGATCCGGCGAGCCTGCCGGTGCGCATCCGCACGAACCTGCCCGACTGGATCCACCAGGCCTTGTCGGCCCGTTTCGACGCCGACGAGCTCGCGCAGCTCGCGGCCGCGCTGAACTACCCGGCGCCGCTCGACCTGCGCGCCAACGTGCAGAAGGCCAGCCGTGACCAGGTCATCGACGGACTGCGCGCGGAAGGCATCGATGCGGGCGCGACGCCGTTTTCACCGTTCGGCGTGCGCGTGGTCGGCAAGCCGGCGCTGACGCGCCTGAGGCTGTTCGAGGAAGGCGCGATCGAGGTGCAGGACGAAGGCAGCCAGCTGCTGTGTTCGCTGGTCGCGCCGCGCCGCGGCGAGATGGTCGTCGATTTCTGCGCGGGGGCGGGCGGCAAGACGCTCGCGCTGGGCGCGATGATGCGCTCGACCGGGCGCCTCTACGCGTTCGACGTGTCGGAGAAGCGCTTGGCGAAGCTGAAGCCGCGCCTCGCGCGCAGCGGCCTGTCGAACGTGAACCCCGTGCTGATCGACAGCGAACACGACGCGAAGATCAAGCGGCTCGCCGGCAAGATCGACCGCGTGCTGGTCGATGCGCCGTGCAGCGGGCTCGGCACGCTGCGCCGCAACCCGGACCTGAAGTGGCGCCAGACGCGCACCGCGATCGACGAGCTGACGCCGAAGCAGGCGTCGATTCTCGCGAGCGCCGCCCGCCTGGTGAAGAAGGGCGGCCGGCTCGTCTACGCGACCTGCAGCGTGCTCGACGCCGAGAACGAACGCATCGTCGAACAGTTCCTGGCCGACCATCCCGACTTCGTGCTGGTGCCGGCGCAGAAGGTGCTGGACGACCAGCGCATCGAGCTCGAGACGGGCGACTACCTGTCGCTGTGGCCGCATCGCCACGCGACCGACGGCTTCTTCGCCGCGGTGCTCGAACGGCGCGCTGCGCAGTAACGGCGGGCTGGACGGACGATGGAGAATCTGCAGAGCCGCCTGCTGTCGCACCGGCTGGCATTGGTCATCCGCGATTTCCACCAGCCGGTGATGATCTGGCAGGCGGCGATCCTCATCGGCGCGCTGTGCTTCGCATGGGTGGCCGCGCGCTTCGTGCACGGCCGGATCGACGCGCGCCGCCGGGCGGCCGGACGTGCGCCCGGCGCGGGCGCGCAAAGCCTGAAGCGCGCGTTGTTCCCGCTGTTCGGCGGCCTGTTCGTGGGCGGCGCGCAGCTCGCGTTCGACCCGTTCATGTCGACGTCGCTGCTGTCGCTCGCGCTCGTGCCGCTGTTCGGCATCGGGCTGATCTACGTGCTGTTCTTCTTTGCGCGGCGCGTGTTCGCGCGCGACGGCCACACGCATGCATGGCTGTCGATCGTCGAGAAGATCGTGTCGACCGTCGTGTGGGCCGCGATGGTGCTGACCGTGCTCGGCATCCAGCGTGACGTGCTCGGCTGGCTCGACAGCGTGCAGTTCCGTGTCGCCAATGCTCATCTCACGCTGCTGTCGGTAATTTCCGGCGCGCTGTGGGTGTGCGTGACGCTGATGGTCGCGATGTGGCTCGGCTCGGTGCTCGAGGATCGCCTCACACGTGCGAGCACGCTCGACGCGAACCTGAAGGTCGTGCTGTCGCGGGTCGGCCGCGCGCTGCTCGTGTTCGCGGCGATCCTGATCGGGTTGTCGCTGGTCGGCATCGACGTGACGGTGCTCGGCGTGTTCGGCGGCGCGGTGGGTGTCGGCCTCGGTTTCGGGCTGCAGAAGATCGCCAGCAACTACGTGTCGGGCTTCATCATCCTGCTCGACCGCTCGCTGCGGCTCGGCGACGCGATCAGCGTCGGCGGTTTGCAGGGCGTGGTCACGCAGATCCGCACGCGCTACACGGTCGTGCGCGGCCTCGACGGCAACGAGACGCTAATCCCGAACGAAAAGCTGATCACCGACGTCGTGCAGAACCAGTCGTCGTACCTGACGCGCGGCTACGCGAAGGTCGCCGTGCAGGTCGCGTACACGAGCGACGTCGAGCACGCGCTCACGCTGCTCGCCGATGCGGCCAAGGGCGTGCCGCGCGTGCTGGCGGAGCCTGCTCCGACCCCGTATCTGGTGAGTTTCGGGGCGGACGGGATCGACCTGGAGCTCGGTTTCTGGATCGAGGATTCGGCGAAAGGCACGTCCGGCGTGCGTTCGAGCGTGAACCGGAACATCTGGCGCCTGTTCAGCGAGCACGGGATTTCGATTCCGTTCCCGCAGCGCGAGGTGCGCGTCGTCGGGTTGCCCGACGCCTTTCCCGCCACGGGTGTGACGGCCGGCAACGGCGCCGCGGACGGGCACACACCGGCGGCATGACGCGCGCTGGTCGTCAATCGTATCGACCCCGCGGCCGGAACCGGATCGCGGGCCTTTCCCAGTCCGCCCATGGACTGGGTTTGTTGCGTCAGGGCAAGAAAATGTTCATTTTTTACAAAGACTTGGAACGGTTGAAGTAAAATTCTGGTCTACACGCGGTATGCTTTCATTTTTCTGACGCTCGGCGCGTGCCGGCGTCGCTCTCATCACAGGTAACTGCCTTGTTGAATTCCCTGCTCGATTTTCTTTCCCACGGGCTCCTGCATTTTTCGTGGTGGCAGGTCGCGTTGTTCGCGCTCGCCGTCACGCACGTCACGATCATCGGCGTGACGGTCTACCTGCACCGCTGCCAGGCGCACCGCGCGCTTGAGCTGCATCCGATCGCGAGCCACTTCTTCCGCCTCTGGCTGTGGATGACGACCGGCATGCTGACCGGCCAGTGGGCCGCGATTCACCGCAAGCACCACGCGAAGTGCGAGACCGAGGAAGATCCGCACAGCCCGCAAACGCGCGGCATCTGGAAGGTGTTCCTCGAAGGCGCCGAGCTGTATCGCGCGGAAGCGAAGAACGAAGAGACGATGCGCAAGTTCGGACACGGCACGCCGAGCGACTGGGTGGAGCGCAATGTCTATTCGAAATACCCGATTCTCGGCATCAGCCTGATGATGGTGATCGACGTCGCGCTGTTCGGCGTGATCGGCCTGACCGTGTGGGCCGTGCAGATGGTCTGGATTCCGTTCTGGGCGGCTGGCGTCGTCAACGGCTTCGGTCACTTCTGGGGCTATCGCAACTTCAACTCGGCCGACGCGAGCACGAATCTGTTCCCGTGGGGCATCGTGATCGGCGGCGAAGAGCTGCAC
This sequence comes from Burkholderia sp. AU31624, assembly GCF_020420065.1. Taxonomy (NCBI): domain Bacteria; kingdom Pseudomonadati; phylum Pseudomonadota; class Betaproteobacteria; order Burkholderiales; family Burkholderiaceae; genus Burkholderia; species Burkholderia sp. AU31624. Next base: position 279,790 of record NZ_JAIZRT010000003.1, on the reverse strand, counting down.
AACAACCACCACACGTTCGCGACGTCGGCGAAGCTGTCGAACAAGTGGTACGAGTTCGACATCGGCTGGATGTACATCCGCATCATGTCGGCGTTCGGTCTCGCGAAGGTGAAGAAGGTCGCGCCGACGCCGCGCCTGAACAAGCCGAAGACGGTGCTCGACCAGGAGACGCTGCAGGCCGTGCTGTCGAACCGCTACGAAGTGATGGCGCGCTACGGCAAGGCCGTGAAGCGTGCGTACCGCCAGGAGCTTGCGCACCTGAAGGAAATCGGCGGCGAGAAGTACCAGATGATGCGCGGCGCGCGCAAGTGGTTCCACAAGGACGCCGACGGCCTCGACGAGCCGCAGAAGAAGCTGCTGCCGGAAATCTTCGCGAACAGCCAGAAGCTGCAAACGTACTTCCAGCTGCGCCAGGATCTTGCCGCGATCTGGGATCGTTCGACCGCATCGCGCGAACAGCTTCTCGCGCAATTGCAGGATTGGTGCCATCGCGCAGAACAAAGCGGCATCAAGGCGCTGCAGGAATTTGCGACGCGCCTGCGCCGCTACGCCTGATTCGAAATCGATTAGAATCTAAGGACGTCAAAAACCCCGCGTTGGCGGGGTTTTTTATTTGGTCCGCCGGTTTTTGAATGGTGATTGGCAGGGCCGGATTGGTATGAGGCTTGGGGCAGCGGGGAAGCGTTGCTCCGGGGCAAACGCAGGGGGTGGGATCGGAGTGGGCGCTAAGGCGCTAACGCTGATCGACCGCGAAGCATGGGATCAGAGTAAGCGCTAAAGCGCCAACTCTGATCGACCGCGAAGCATGGGACCAGCGTAAGCGCTAAAGCGCTAACGCTGGTCGACAGGAGATATGGAGATGCAATCGACGATCAAACCCGTCGAGTACGACCGGCCCGTTGCAGCAGGGACCGTGTGCGGCGTGGGGCAGGCCTGGGCCAAGGTGCCCGATGCACCGTCCGCCGAAGAGCGGGCCGCGCTGAAAGCGCGCATCAAGGCATTGCTCGTGCGCGAAAAGGCCGTGCTGGTCGCGCACTACTACGTCGACGCCGAGTTGCAGGAACTCGCCGACGAAACCGGCGGCTGTGTCGCCGATTCGCTCGAAATGGCCCGCTTCGGCCGTGACCACGACGCCCAGACGCTGGTTGTCGCCGGCGTGCGCTTCATGGGCGAAACCGCGAAGATCCTGAGCCCGAACAAACGCATCCTGATGCCCGATCTCGACGCGACCTGCTCGCTCGACCTCGGTTGCCCCGTCGACGAATTCTCGGCGTTCTGCGATGCGCATCCCGACCGTACCGTCGTCGTCTACGCGAATACCAGCGCCGCCGTGAAGGCGCGCGCGGACTGGATGGTCACGTCGTCGATCGGCCTCGAGATCGTGGCCGACCTGCACGCACGTGGCGAGAAGATCATCTGGGCGCCGGATCGCCATCTCGGCAGCTACATCCAGAAGAAAACCGGCGCGGACATGCTGCTGTGGCAAGGCTCGTGCCTCGTTCACGACGAATTCAAGGGCATCGAGCTCGATCTGCTGCGCGCCGAGTATCCGGACGCGAAGGTGCTCGTCCACCCGGAATCGCCGGAAAACGTCGTCGCGCAGGCCGATGTGGTCGGCTCGACCACGCAACTGATCGATGCGGCGGTCAAGCTCGACGCGACGCATTTCATCGTCGCGACCGATCTCGGCATCCTGCACAAGATGCAGCTTGCGGCGCCCGGCAAGACCTTCATCGCCGCGCCGACGGCCGGCAACAGCGCCAGCTGCAAGAGCTGCGCGCACTGCCCGTGGATGGCGATGAACGGCCTCGCGAACCTTGCCGACGTGCTCGAACGCGGTCACAACGAGATCTTCGTCGATCCCGCGATCGGCGAGCGCGCACGCCTGCCGATCGACCGAATGCTCGATTTCGCGGCCGCGCACAAGAAGCGCGTGCAGGCGAGCGGCGATCTGCAGCGTGACCAGCAACTGTTCGCGAACGTGGGGGCTGCGTAATGAATAGCCCCCACGCTCACATTCGTTCGCTGGCCCTCGAGGGGGCGGCCACCCCCCTTGGGGGCGGCCCGGCGGAAGGCGGCGCGAGCGCCGCAGTATCCCCGCTCTTCAACATCGTCCGCGAGCAGTACGGCGCGGCATTCGACGATGCGATCGCGCGCAACGTGGCCGATGCGATCGCGGAAGACGTTGGCACCGGCGACCAGACCGGGCGGCTCGTACCGGGCGGCGGACGTCGCCGTGCACGCATCATCGTGCGCGAGGAGGCCGTGCTGTGCGGCGTGCCGTGGTTCGAGGCCGTGATTGCCCGGATCGATCCGGCGATCGCCCTGCAGTGGCGCTATCGCGAAGGCGATCGTATGTCGCCCGATTCGACCGTCTGCGAACTCGAAGGGCCGGCGCGCGCGCTGCTGACGGCCGAGCGCAACGGATTGAACTTCTTGCAGCTGCTGTCGGGCGTCGCGACCGCGACGCGTCGTTACGTCGATCGCGTCGAAGGCACGCGCGCGAAGATCCTCGATACGCGCAAGACGCTGCCGGGCCTGCGGCTCGCGCAAAAGTATGCGGTGCGCGTCGGCGGCGGTGAGAACCAGCGCCTCGCGCTGTATGACGGCATCCTGATCAAGGAAAACCACATCGCGGCGGCAGGCGGTGTCGGCGAGGCACTCGACGCGGCGTTTGCGCTGGACTCGGGCGTGCCCGTGCAGGTCGAAGTCGAGACGCTTGCACAACTCGATACGGCGCTCGCACATCACGCGCAGTCGGTGCTGCTCGACAACTTCACGCTCGACATGATGCGTGAAGCGGTGCGCGTGGCGAACGGCAAGGCCGTGCTCGAAGTGTCGGGCGGCGTCAATTTCGATACGGTGCGTGCGTTCGCGGAAACGGGGGTCGATCGCATCTCGATCGGCGCGCTGACGAAGGACGTGCGCGCGACGGACTATTCGATGCGGATCGTCGACTGACCGAACGCGCTCGATCAGATAAAAAAGCCGTTGGCGCGCAAACGCCAACGGCTTTTTTCCTGTGCGGCCGCAACCGGGAAGGGTGTGCCGCTCAACGACGCGCGCGCGGCGTGAGCACGCTCGGCAGCGCCTTCGGCAGCGAGTTCGGCCAGTCGCGGCTGTAGTGCAGCCCGCGGCTTTCGCGGCGCGAGTGCGCGCTCTTCACGATCAGCGTCGCCACGTCGACGAGGTTGCGCAGTTCGAGCAGGTCGCGCGTCACGCGGAAGTTCGCGTAGTACTCCTGGATCTCGTCGCGCAGCAGCGACAGCCGGTGCTTCGCGCGTTCGAGGCGCTTGTCGGTGCGCACGATGCCGACGTAGTTCCACATCAGGCGGCGCAGCTCGTCCCAGTTGTGCGCAACGACGACTTCCTCGTCCGCATCCGACACACGGCTTTCGTCCCAGGCGGGCAGCGTGGCCGGCGTTTCGGCATCGAAGCCGGCCGCTTCGATCGCCTCGGCCGCCGCGCGGCCGATCACGAGGCATTCGAGCAGCGAGTTGCTCGCGAGCCGGTTCGCGCCGTGGAGCCCCGTATACGACGTTTCGCCGACCGCATACAGGCCCGCGAGATCGGTGCGCCCGGCGAGGTCGGTGACGACGCCGCCGCACGTGTAGTGTGCGGCCGGCACGACGGGAATCGGCTCCTTCGCGATGTCGATGCCGAATTCGAGGCAGCGCGCGTGGATCGTCGGGAAGTGTTCGCGCAGGAACGCTTCCGGCTGGTGGCTGATGTCGAGATACACGCAGTCGATCCCGCGCTTCTTGATCTCGAAGTCGATCGCGCGCGCGACGATGTCACGCGGCGCGAGTTCGGCGCGCGGATCGTGCGCGGGCATGAAGCGCGTGCCGTCGGGCAGCTTCAGCAGGCCGCCTTCGCCGCGCACGGCTTCGGAAATCAGGAACGACTTCGCATACGGATGGAACAGGCAGGTCGGGTGGAACTGGATGAATTCCATGTTCGACACGCGGCAACCTGCGCGCCACGCCATCGCGATGCCGTCGCCGGTCGCGGTGTCGGGGTTCGTCGTGTACAGGTAGACCTTGCCGGCGCCGCCCGTGGCGAGCACCGTATGCGGCGCCTCGATCGTGATCGTGCGGTCGTTGTCGACGTCGAGCGCGTACAGGCCGTGACAGCGGCGGCCGGGCAGGCCGAGCCGGTCCGACGTGATCAGGTCGATCGCGTGGTGGTTTTCGAAGAACGTGATGTTCGGATGCTGGCGTGCACGCGCCGACAGCGTGGCGAGCACCGCATGGCCGGTCGCGTCGGCCGCGTGGATGATCCGGCGGTGGCTGTGGCCGCCTTCACGCGTGAGGTGGAAGCCGAGCTCGGCCGCGTCGTCCTTCGTGAACGGCACACCCTGCGAGATCAGCCATTCGATCGCTTCGCGGCCGTGCTCGACGATATAGCGCGTCGCGCCTTCGTCGCACAAGCCGCCACCGGCGACCAGCGTGTCGTCGACGTGGTTCTCGATGCTGTCCGCCGAATCGAGGACTGCCGCGATGCCGCCTTGCGCGTTATCGCTCGCGCCCTCCATCATCGACCGTTTCGCGATCAGCGCGACACGTCGCGTGCTGGCCAGGTTGAGTGCGACCGACAGCCCTGCCAGGCCGCTGCCGACGATCGCCACGTCGAATTTCATGCTGCATCTCCATCGTTACGCTTTTGATCTTGTGCGTTCCGGCAGCCGTGGCCGCGGAAAGGGGAGAGCATACCGCGTCGCGCCGGAGCGTGCGCGCAAAACAAAAAGCCCCGCATGTGCGGGGCTTTTCGGTCGCCGTCAGGCTGGCAGAAACCGGAGATTACTTGATCTTGGTTTCTTTGTATTCCACATGCTTGCGGACGACGGGATCGAACTTCTTGATCGCCATCTTTTCCGGCATGTTGCGCTTGTTCTTCGTGGTCGTGTAGAAGTGACCCGTACCAGCGGTCGACTCAAGCTTGATCTTGTCGCGTGCGCCTTTTGCCATGATTGTGCTCCTTGGGCTTAGGCTTCGCCGCGTGCGCGCAGGTCAGCGAGCACGGAATCGATGCCGTTCTTGTCGATCAGGCGCAGGCCGGCGTTCGAGACGCGCAGGCGCACCCAGCGGTTTTCGCTCTCAACCCAGAACCGGCGGTTTTGCAGGTTCGGCAGGAAGCGACGCTTGGTCTTGTTGTTGGCGTGGGAAACGTTGTTGCCGCTCATCGGCGCTTTCCCAGTTACTTGGCATACGCGTGCCATGAGAGCACTCCTAATACGCTAAATTCGGGGTTCGATCGCCGATGAAGGTTCCATCGTACCGCCACGTGATCCATGGCTGCACTCAGAACGCCGAAGCCCTTACAGACAAGGCCCTTCGATGGCTAGAACTGGTTGGAAAAAAGACAGACGGCGATTCTAGCAGAAAAAGTTCAGAAAAATCAAACCTAATTTCGCATCGCCGTTGCGGCGCCGTTGGGCGGGCCGCAACCGCACAGTCTACATCCAACCGGCCCGTGCGAACGAAAAAGTATCACTGGTGCCGATCACGACGTGATCGAGCAGCCTGACATCGACGAGCGCGAGCGCGTCGTACAGCACGCGGGTCAGGCGGCGATCCTCCGCGCTCGGCTGCACCGCGCCCGACGGATGGTTGTGGGCAACGATCAGTGCCGCCGCGTTGTATGCGATCGCGCGTCGCACGATCTCGCGCGGGTAGACGGCCATGCGCGTCAGCGAGCCGCGCGTGATTTCCTCCATGTCGATCAGGCCGTGGCGCGCGTCGAGGTAGACCGCGGCGAACACTTCGTACGGACGCGCGCCGATCTTCAGCCGCAGGTAGTCCTCGACCGCGCCGGGCGAATCGATCGGCTTCTTCTCGTGCGCTTTCTCCTTCAGCATGCGACGCGCGATCTCGATGACGGCGACCAGTCGCGCGGCGCGCGCGGGGCCGATGCCGGGGTGTGCCTCGAAATCGCCGGTGGTCGCCTCGAGCAATCCGTGCAACGACTTGAACTGCTTGACCAGTGCGCGGGCGGTGGTGAATACGTCGTGCCCGGGCTTGCCCGTGCCGAGCAGCAGGGCGACCAGTTCGTCGTCGGTCAGCGCCGCCGGCCCGCGCTCCAGCAGTCGCTCGCGTGGCCGCTCGGGCCGCCAGCCGCGCAGGCGGCGCTTGCGCCGGTGGATCGGGATGACGCGGCCGGGCGGATCGGCCGGCAGATCGGTGCTGTCGCGGCATTCGACGGGCGGCAAGGCTGGGCAGGGTGACAGCATGCTTGAAACTCCATTGGCGGCGGGCGGTGTGCGCGACGTCGTCGCACTTTCCGCCTTGCGCGCTCAGGTGACTTACAATATTGGTTTTGCGCCGGGCCTTTCGGCCGTATCGGGCGCCGACTGAACGAGTAATTCATGAGCCTCATCGATCTATCCGAAGTGAAGCCCGGTTCCCATGTCACATTGCATTACCGGCTGGCACTCGCCGACGGCGCCGATATCGTCAACACCTTCACCGACAAGCCGGCCACGCTGCTGCTCGGCGCGGGGCAACTGGCGCCGTCGCTGGAACAGATTCTGATCGGCCTCAGGGTCGGCGACCATTCGACTTTTCAGCTAGCCCCCGACCAGGGGTTCGGTCCCCGGAATCCCGACATGCTCCAGCGCGTGACGCTGTCGACGCTGCGCGAGAACGGGATGGTCGGCGACGATTTCACGCCGGGCGAACTGATCGAGTTCAACGCGCCGGACGGCGGCCGATACGCGGGGGTGCTGAAGGAAGTCAGCGAAACCTCGGCACTGTTCGACTTCAATCATCCGCTCGCGGGCCAAGCGCTCACGTTCGAAGTGAAAATCATCGGAATCCTGTAATCATGAGCACCACCGATACGCTGTCCGGGCAGACCGTCGCCGCCGATGCCGAAATCCTGCTGGCCCAGCCGCGCGGTTTCTGCGCGGGCGTCGATCGCGCGATCGAGATCGTCGAGCGCGCCATCGCGATGCACGGTGCGCCGATCTACGTCCGTCACGAGATCGTCCACAACAAGTACGTGGTCGAGGATCTGAAGAAGAAAGGCGCGATCTTCGTCGAGGAACTCGAGGAAGTGCCGGCCGGCAATACCGTGATCTTCAGCGCGCATGGCGTGTCGAAGGCCGTGCGCGACGAGGCCGACGTGCGCGGGTTGCGCATTTACGACGCAACCTGCCCGCTCGTCACGAAGGTGCACGTCGAAGTGGCGAAGATGCGCCAGGATGGCGTCGACATCGTCATGATCGGGCACAAGGGCCATCCGGAAGTCGAAGGCACGATGGGGCAGGTCGAGCGCGGCATGCATCTCGTCGAGAGCGTCGAGGACGTGCAGAAGCTCGAGCTCGCCGATCCCGAACGCATCGCGCTCGTCACGCAGACGACGCTGTCCGTCGACGACGCGGCCGAGATCATCGGCGCGTTGAAGGCCAAGTATCCGAAGATCCGCGAGCCGAAGAAGCAGGACATCTGCTACGCGACGCAGAACCGCCAGGACGCCGTGAAGTTCATGGCGCCGCAGTGCGATGTCGTGATCGTCGTCGGCAGCCCGAACAGCTCGAATTCGAGCCGCCTGCGCGAAGTGGCCGAGAAGCGCGGCGTGGACGCGTACATGGTCGATGCACCCGACCAGATCGATCCGGCATGGGTCGCAGGCAAGCGTCGCATCGGCGTGACGGCCGGCGCGTCGGCCCCCGAAGTGCTCGCCCAGGCCGTGATCGCACGGCTGCGCGAACTCGGTGTGCGCAATGTGCGCGCGCTCGACGGCATCGAGGAAAACGTGTCGTTTCCGCTGCCGCGCGGGTTGAACCTGCCGCCCGCCGCCTGATTGCCGCATCGCACCCGCGGAACACCGAAGCGCGCCTGACGGCGCGCTTTTTTTTTGCCTGTCGAATTCGCAATCGCAACCATTATTCGGATCAATGGTGCAACCGGGTTGCTCTGCGCGCTTCCAAGCGCCTCTCAAAATTGGTTGCAATGCAGGAAAACCCCATCGAATCAGGATTATTGGCGTCCTATAAATGGAGTTACAATGCGCCCGTTTTCAGGCCTGAATGGCTTTGAAATCGGGATTTTGGCAAGGCGCGGGAGACCACTCAATGCATGTGAAGTTGGCTTACGCCATGTCCGTCGCCGCACCGGTTGCAATGCTTGCCGGCTGCAGCAAAAAGAGCGACGACGAGGCGGGGAGGGAGGCTGCGGTGTTCGCGGCACCGCCGGCCAGCGGCGTGCGCGTCGCCGGAACCGGTCGTGCGGCACCCTTTGCGTGCCGCATCGCGCAATGGGGCAAGGACAAGGTAAACGGGGCACGTTTGGCGATCGAGGAAATCAACGCGGTTGGCCTGGCGAACGGCCAGGCAGCGGGCACGCAGGTTGCAGCACAGCAGGCCGCCGGTCGTGGCGTGACAGCGACCGTGCGCGCCGATCGACGCAGGCCGGCACGGGTGCCCGGCGATGCGGGCAGCGTGCCGATGTCGCCGGTCCCCTTTCATTTCGATTCGACGAAACAGCGCGTTGCCGCGAGCAATGACGTCGCGGCGCGCGGTCTGGTTCGTACGAAGGATTCCGACGTAGTCCTGACGAATGTCGGGCGCGGCGTTCGCGGTGCCTCGCGAGGCAGCGCGGCACGGAATCCGATCCGCCCGAGTGCGGGGCTCGCCTCGCCCCGGACGGGAAAAGGCACGGATGCCGGGCAACCGGACGATGGCCGTCTCGGCATGCTGCCCTACGACTTCAAGGAGGCCACGAACACCGTCCTCGATGTCGTGACGATTTAGCGACGGGACTCATGACGGCACCGGAACAGTGCGGTGCCGTTTTTGTATCCGCTCCGGCGGCAGGTCCGGCCGTACAGGCCGGGCGGCGCGCGCCGGGACGATCCACCCTTACCGGTATCGACTAGTACCCGCAGTGTCGCCGAGAAGGCGCGATTCCTCGCTTACCCGCGGGGCGCAACGTCCTCCGGCAGCACGGGCCAAGGAGCTTTAAATGGATATTTTCGTCCAGCAGGTTCTCAACGGGCTGGTGCTCGGCAGTGTCTACGCCATCATCGCGTTGGGTTACACGATGGTGTACGGCATTCTCGGCATCATCAACTTCGCGCATGGCGACGTGCTGATGATTGGCGCGATGGTCGCCCTGTCGGCCATCACCGTGCTGCAGAACCATTTCCCCGGACTCGGCAACGTCGCGACGCTGACGATCGGCCTGGGTATCGCCGCAGTCGTCTGTGCATTCGTCGGCTTCACGATCGAACGGGTCGCCTACCGGCCGCTGCGTCGCGCTCCGCGCCTTGCCCCGCTGATCACCGCGATCGGCGTGTCGATCCTGCTGCAGACCGCCGCGATGATCATCTGGTCGCGCAACCCGCTGCCGTTCCCGCAATTGCTGCCGACCGATCCGATCAACGTGATCAAGGCCACCGACACGACGCCCGGCGCCGTGATCTCGGTGACTGAAATCGTGATCATCGCGGTGGCGTTCATCGTGATGGGCGGCCTGCTGCTGCTCGTGCACAAGACCAAGCTCGGCCGCGCGATGCGCGCGATCGCCGAAAGCCCGAACACCGCGAGCCTGATGGGCGTGAACCCGAACTTCGTTATCTCGGCGACGTTCATGATCGGCTCCGCGCTCGCCGCGCTGGCCGGCGTGATGATCGCATCCGAATACGGCAACGTGCACTTCTACATGGGCTTCATCCCCGGCATGAAGGCGTTCACGGCCGCGGTGCTGGGCGGGATCGGCAACCTCGGCGGTGCGATGGTCGGCGGCGTGCTGCTCGGCCTGATCGAGCAGCTCGGGGCCGGCTACATCGGCAACCTCACGGGCGGCGTATTCGGCAGTAACTACCAGGACGTGTTCGCCTTCATCGTGCTGATCATCGTGCTGGTGTTCCGTCCGTCCGGCCTGCTGGGCGAACGTGTCGCGGATCGCGCGTAACGGAAGGGAGCAAACAACATGACATCCATTCAACCGATCGAATCCTCGACGTCGCTCGTCGAAGAGCGCAACACCACCAAGACGGTCATCATCGGCCTCCTGACCGCGGTCTTCGTGATCGCGGCGCCGATCATCATCGGCTCGGCCGGCGGCAACTACTGGGTCCGCGTGCTCGACTTCGCGATGCTGTACGTGATGCTCGCGCTGGGCCTGAACGTGGTGGTCGGCTTCGCCGGCCTGCTCGACCTGGGTTACATCGCGTTCTACGCGGTGGGTGCGTACACGGCGGCATTGTTGAGCTCGCCGCACCTGAGCTCGCAATTCGAGTGGATCGCGGCGCTCGCGCCGAACGGGCTGCACATCCCGTTCCTGATCATCGTGCCGATCGCGATGGCGCTGGCGGCGACGTTCGGGATCCTGCTCGGCGCGCCGACGCTGCGCCTGCGCGGCGACTACCTGGCGATCGTGACGCTCGGCTTCGGTGAAATCGTCCGGATCTTCATGAACAACCTCGACCGCCCGGTGAACATCACCAACGGCCCGAAGGGGATCACGGGCATCGATCCGGTGCACATCGGCGACTTCAGCCTCGCGCAGACGCACTCGCTGTTCGGGATCCAGCTGCCGTCGGTCTACATGTACTACTACCTGTTCGTGCTCTGCTCGCTGCTGGTGATCTGGGTGTGTACGCGCCTGCAGCACTCGCGTATCGGCCGCGCATGGGCGGCGATCCGCGAAGACGAGATCGCGGCGAAGGCGATGGGCATCAACACCCGCAACGTGAAGCTGCTCGCGTTCGCGATGGGTGCGTCGTTCGGCGGCCTGTCGGGGGCGATGTTCGGTTCGTTCCAGGGCTTCGTGTCGCCGGAGTCGTTCACGTTCTGGGAATCGATCGTCGTGCTGGCCTGCGTGGTGCTCGGCGGCATGGGCCACATCCCGGGCGTGATCCTGGGCGCGGTGCTGCTCGCGATCTTCCCGGAATTCCTGCGCTCGACGATGAGCCCGCTGCAGCACGCGCTGTTCGGTCATGACATCGTCGATACGGAAGTGATCCGTCAGGCGCTGTACGGCCTCGCGATGGTCGTCATCATGCTGTATCGCTCGGAAGGCCTGTGGCCCGCGCCGAAGCATGAGGACAAGATCGCGAAACTGGCGAAGCGCGCCAGCAAGAAGCCGGTGCGCGCTTAATCGACGGACAAGGGGATACACACATGAGCGACAAACAAATCCGACTGTCCGTGCAGGGCGTGAACAAACGCTTCGGCGGCCTGCAGGCGCTGTCCGATGTCGGTCTGCAGATCAGGGAAGGCGAGATCTACGGCCTGATCGGCCCGAACGGCGCCGGCAAGACGACGTTCTTCAACGTGATCACGGGCCTCTACACGCCGGACTCCGGCGAGTTCAAGCTCGACGGCACGGAATACAAGCCGACCGCGGTGCATCAGGTCGCGAAGACAGGCATCGCGCGCACGTTCCAGAACATCCGCCTGTTCGGCGGGATGACGGCCCTCGAGAACGTGATGGTGGGCCGCCACGTGCGCACCAAGCACGGGCTGCTCGGCGCGGTGTTCCAGACGCCGGCCGAACGCCAGGAGGAGCGCGAGATCAAGGAACGCGCGATCGAGCTGCTCGAATACGTCGGCGTGCTGCAGTACGCGGACTACACGTCGCGCAACCTGTCGTACGGCCACCAGCGCCGTCTCGAGATCGCGCGCGCGCTGGCCACCGACCCGAAGCTGCTCGCGCTCGACGAGCCGGCGGCCGGGATGAACGCGACCGAGAAGGTCGAACTCACGCGCCTGCTCGACAAGATCCGCTCGGACGGCCGCACGATTCTCCTGATCGAGCACGACGTGAAGCTCGTGATGGGGCTGTGCAACCGGATGACGGTGCTCGATTACGGCAAGGTGATCGCCGAGGGTCTGCCGCAGGACGTGCAGAAGAATCCGAAGGTGATTGAGGCATATCTCGGCGCAGGGGTGCACTGATGGCAGCGGCAATGTTGAAAATCAAGGGCTTGCAGGTCAACTATGGCGGCATCCAGGCCGTCAAGGGCGTTGACATGGAAGTCCGTCAGGGCGAGCTCGTGACGCTGATCGGCGCGAACGGCGCGGGCAAGACCACGACGATGAAGGCGATCACGGGGCTGAAGGCGTATTCGGCCGGCGACATCGAGTACGAGGGCAAGTCGATCAAGGGCATCCCGACGCACGAGCTGCTCAAGCGCGGCCTCGCGATGGTGCCGGAAGGCCGCGGGATCTTCGCGCGGATGTCGATCGTCGAGAACATGCAGATGGGCGCGTACCTGCGCAACGACGGCGAGCAGATCAAGAAGGACGTCGACCGGATGTTCGGCTTCTTCCCGCGCCTGAAGGAGCGTGCGACGCAGCTCGCGGGCACGCTGTCGGGCGGCGAGCAGCAGATGCTGGCGATGTCGCGCGCGATCCTGTCGAAGCCGAAGCTGCTGCTCCTCGACGAGCCGTCGATGGGCCTGTCGCCGATCATGGTCGAGAAGATCTTCGAAGTGGTGCGTGAAATCTCGAAGGAGGGCATCACGGTGCTGCTGGTCGAGCAGAACGCGCGCCTCGCGCTGCAGGCGGCCGACCGTGGTTACGTGATGGATTCGGGCACGGTCACGATGGAAGGCGATGCGAAGCAGATGCTCGACGATCCGAAGGTGCGGGCTGCGTACCTGGGTGAATGAGTGAGTGAATGAGCGGGCCCGGTGGCGCGCGACGGCAGATGCCGGCCGCGTCGCACACGGGCTTTCGAAAGGCTGTCACGGGATGCCGTGACAGCCTTTTTTTTCGTGTCATGCGATTCCGGTCGAACTTGTGTGGGCGGCCGCGACTCCATTCGACTGTTGCGCCGCGCACGCGGCGCGGGAACGATGGGGGCGGCCGCTCGTTGCCGGTCGCCTGCAAACCGACACATGGGCCGTGTAACATCGGCGGCCCATCGGGACACGGAGAGCGCGCATGAGTCTGGACTACGGTTTCGTGAAGGCGAAGGTGACATCGGTGGCGAAGCTGAAGGGCTCGCCGCATGGCAGCGAGATCCAGTACCACATCCACCTGACGCTGGCGTTGCCCGGCGGCGACTGGGACGTCGCGATCAACGTCGGCACCAACGACGCGGACGACCTGCTGAACTACAAGCTCGTCTACGATTTCCACCACCCGATCACGCAGACGCTCGCGGCCGCGGCCGAGGGCTACACGGACCTGACGGGGCAGGCGGCAGTGCCCGCGCTCGACTACCTGCGCAGCGACATCCTGAACGAAACGGGCGCATGGCGCCCGAGCGCCGTGATGGACGGCACGGAGAATCAGGAGCCGATCCCGTCGCTGCTGCGGCTGGTGAACACCGCGCAGTCGCAGGGGCTCGACGTCGTCGTGTTCGGCCGCTCGTATTCGGAAGGCAACGGCATCCACGACACCCACATGAACCAGGGGTCGACCGGCGCGAACTATCTGCACCGCGCGGGCGACGACCACAACGATCACAACGACATCTGGCAGGACGGCGCGCTGATCGTGCGCGTGAGCGATACGCAGTGGGCCGCGTATTTCGCCGCGTTCGAGCAGCAGGCCGTGCCGACCGACGCGCTCGGCAATCCGCTGCCGGGCGCGGGGCCGATCACGCGCTGACGTGGCGGGCGGCCGGCCTCTGCTTCACGCGGCCGGCAGCGTCTTGCCGAACGAGATGCGTTCCTCGACGCGATAGCCGAGCGCCGCGTAGAAGCGGCACGCATCGTCGTTGCCGGGCAGCACCTGCAGATTGATCTTCAGGCAGCCGCGCGCGGCGAGCGCGCGTTCCGCATGCGCGATCAGCGCGCGGCCGATGCCGAGCCGGCGTGCGTCGTTCGATACGCCGAACGAGTAGAGCCAGCCGCGATGCCCGTCGAAACCCGCCATCAGCGTGCCGACCACGCGCGCGCCGCTGGTCGCGACGAAGAACAGTTCCGGCTGCGTCGCGAGCTTCAGCTCGATCGATCGGAGCGGATCGCGGTGCGGCGGCGCATCCGCGTCTTCGTACTGCGGGAATGCGTCGCGCCATACCGCGAGCACGGCATCGGTGTCGGCGCGTTCGAACGGGCGGATTACAACGGCATCGGCGGCGGCATCCATCGCGGCGGTCTCCTTAGAGCGTGTCGAGCACCGACCGCAGCATCGCCATCATCTGGTCGATTTCCTCGGTCGTCACGTTCAGTGCGGGCATGAAGCGCAGCAGGTTCGGCCGCGCGGCGTTCAGCAGCAGGCCGTCGGGCTGCATGTCGCGGGCCTTCTCGACGATCTGCGGGCCGATGTCCTTGCCGAGCAGCAGCGCGCGCAGCAGGCCTTCGCCGCGTTCGCCTTCGAAGCCGCGCTCTTCCGACAGCTCGAGCAGCTTGCGCTTCAGGTATTCGCTGCGCGCACGCACGCCTTCGAGGAAGCCCGGTGCGACGAGCTGTGAGATCACCGAATAGCCGACCGCCGTCATCAGCGGGTTACCGTTGTACGTGCCGCCCTGGTCGCCGGCCTCGAACACCGCGAACTCGGCCTTCGACAGCAGCGCGCCGAGCGGGGCGCCGCCGCCGATGCCTTTCGCGAGCGTCATGACGTCCGGCTCGATGCCGGACAGCTCGTACGCGAACAGCGTGCCCGCGCGGCCGCAGCCGCTTTGCACTTCGTCGACGATCAGCAGCAGGTCGTGCTGCTTCGTCAGCGCGCGCAGCGCCTGCATGAATTCACGCGTGGCCGGAATCACGCCGCCTTCGCCCTGGATCGGCTCGAGCATCACCGCGACGGTCTTGTCGGTGATCAGCTTCTCGACCGAGTTGATGTCGTTCAGCTCGGCCTTCGGGAAGCCCGGCACCTGCGGCGCGTAGATCGTGTCCCAGCCCGGCTTGCCGCTGGCCGACATCGTCGCGAGCGTGCGGCCGTGGAAGCTGTGGTCGAACGTGATGATCTCGTACGCGCCGTTCTTGAACTTGCGGCCCCACTTGCGCGCGAGCTTGATCGCGCCTTCGTTCGCTTCCGCGCCGCTGTTCGTGAAGAACACCTTGTCGAACACGCTGTGCTGCGTGAGCAGGCCCGCGAGCTTCGCCATCGGTTCGTTGTAGAACGCGGGCGACGGGTTCAGCAGCTTTTCCGCCTGCGTCTTCAGCGCGTCGACGATGCCTTCGTTGCAATGGCCGAGGCTGTTGACGGCCCAGCCCTGGATGAAGTCCAGATAGCGCTTGCCCGTGTGATCGTAGAGCCACGAACCCTTGCCGTGCGTAAACACGATGTCGGGGCGGTTCGTGATGTACATCAGCGAGTCGATCGGATAATCGTTCAGGGGCATGGCAGCAGACTCCAGCGGACGTTGAAAGGGAAACAGGCAATAAAAAAGCCACGGAAGGCCGTGGCTGGTGGGTCGAACAGCTTGTGCGTAACCGGTGAAGCGGTGTGGGTTACGCGCGAGTCCGTGACGAGCCTGCGGCATCCGGGCGGAGCGGCGAGCGGCGACGTCGAAGGGCGGACAGGAAGCAGTTCATGTGCGCAAGCATAAGGCATCCCGCGCGTCACTGTAAACCGCCGCGATGCCACGGATGTGACATCGCGGCGCGCAGTGCCGCACGCGGGTGCGCGGGCCTCAGACCGGATGCGCGAGATCGGCGGCGCTCGTGAACGAGTCCGCGTAGAACTCGTCGGCCGGCAGCGCGTGGTGCTGCGTGAAGTCGCGCTGCGCGGATTCGACCATCACCGGCGCGCCGCACGCGTACACCTGGTGGCCCGACAGGTCGGGCAGATCCTCGATCACCGCGCGATGGACGAAGCCGGTGCGGCCCGCCCACTGATCGCCGGCGTCCGGCTCGGAGAGCACCGGCACGTACTTGAAGTTCGGGATCTCGCGTGCCCACTGCTCGGCCAGTTCGCCGAGGTAGATGTCCTTCTTGCGGCGTGCGCCCCAGTAGAGCGTCATCGGGCGCGTGATGCCCGTGTGCTTCACGTGCTCGATGATCGCCTTGATCGGCGCGAAGCCGGTGCCCGATGCGAGCAGCACGATCGGCTTGTCGGAATCCTCGCGCAGGAAGAACGTGCCGAGCGGGCCTTCGAAGCGCAGGATGTCGCGCTCCTTCATCGCGCCGAACACGTGGTCGGTGAACTTGCCGCCCGGCATGTGGCGGATGTGGAGCTCGACCGGGCCTTCCTCGTGCGGCGCGCTCGCCATCGAGTAGCTGCGGCGCGAGCCGTCCTTCAGGATGAACTCGACGTACTGGCCCGCGAGATACTGCAGGCGTTCGTTGGCGGGGAGCTGCAGCTTCACGACCATCACGTCGTCGGCCTTGCGCTCGAGCGCGGCGATCCGGCACGGCAGCTTCTTGACCTGCACGCCGTCGACGCCGGCGATTTCACGCACGTCGATTTCGAGATCGCACTGTGCCTTCGAGCAGCACAGCAGCGCGAGGCCGCGGGTGCGCTCGTCGTTGGACAGCGCCGACGCGGCGTGCGGGCCCTGTTCGATCTGGCCCGACACGATCTGGCCCTTGCACGAGCCGCACGCGCCGTTCTTGCAGCCGTACGGCAGATGGACGTTCTGGCGCAGCGCGGCCGCCAGCACGGTTTCATCCGACTCGACCTGGAATTGCCGGCCGCTTTGCTTGAGAGTGACGTTGAATGCCATAGAACCAAACTAGAACAAAATGGGGGGACCGTGCATGTCGGGCACGGCAGCTACAATGCAAACCCGTTGCGCGTCGCGCAACGGTAGCTACTGATTTCGCAACCAACATGATCGCGACTCGAATCCTGCGCCGGCCGCGCGCACTGATCGTCGGCTGCGGCGACGTCGGCATGCGCTGCGTCGCGCAATGGCGCGACGCGCGCCGCAACCTGCGGATCTTCGCGCTGACGAGCCATCCGGCCCGTCGCGACGAACTGCGCGCCGCGGGTGCAACGCCGATCGTCGGCAACCTCGATCGCCGGGCGACGCTTGGCCGCCTCGCGGGCCTGGCCCGCACGATCCTGCATCTCGCACCGCCGCAGTCCGATGGCCGCGACGACCGGCGCACGCGTGCGCTGATCGCCGCAACGACCGTGCCTGCGCGACGGCCGCCGGTGCCGCCGGCCTCGGCGGTCGGCCGGCTCCGAACGCTGCGCACCGCTACCCGACAGGCCGGCGCGCCCGTTCGGGCAGCGCGTATTGTACCCGACGGCCTTCGTGCGCCGAGGCTCGTCTACGCCAGTACGACGGGCGTTTACGGCGATTGCGGCGGCGCGCGCATCGACGAGACGCAGCCGCTGCGCCCCGCGAATCCGCGCGCGTTCCGGCGCGTGTCGGCCGAGCGGCAACTGCGTGCGGCGACGGTGCGCGGCGTGCTGTCCGCGCGCATCGTGCGGATTCCCGGGATCTACGCGGCGAACCGTCTGCCGGTCGCACGGCTCGAGCGCGGCACGCCGGCGCTCGAACCGGCCGACGACGTCTACACGAACCACATCCACGCGGACGATCTCGCGGCGATCCTGCGCCGCGCGGCCGAACGCGGCAAGCCGGCGCGCGCCGTGCACGCGTCGGACGACAGCGAACTGCGGATGGGGGAGTATTTCGACCGGGTCGCGCAGGTGCTCGGCCTGCCGAGGCCGCCGCGCGTCAGCCGCGCGGACGCCGAGCGTCAGCTCGAACCGACACTGCTGTCGTTCATGCGCGAGTCGCGGCGCCTGTCCAACGCACGGCTCAAGGCCGAATTGTGCGTGACGTTGCGCTATCCGACCGTAGATGATTTCCTTCAAACGCTCGCGCCGGGCAGCGCGTCAGGTGAGCGCCGGTAACGCCTCGATCAGCAGGAAGCACAGCAACGCGCCGATCAGCGCGCCAATCAGGTTCGGATGATATTTGTGCTTCCGGTGCATCGTGGCCAGCAGGCCGCCGATCACGATGACCCCGACGACCGCGAACGCGATCATCACGTACGACAGTTCAAAAGTATGGTTGCTCATGATGTCTCCCCTGCATCGCTGCTCGTACAGCTTGTGATTTCAGTATAGCGGGGGAACATGCGGCCGAGATGCGGTCGAACGTCGAACGGTCGTGCGGATTTTCCCTTACAGGGTTTTGACGGTATTGCGCAGCGCCGAAAGGTCGGCGTCATCGAGCCAGCGCCACGCGCCGGGCGCGAGATCGTCCGGCAGCGTGAAGCCGCCGATGCTTTCGCGATGCAGCGCTTCGACGCGATTGCTCGCCGCCGCGACCATGCGCTTGACCTGGTGATACTTGCCTTCGAGGACGGTCAGCGCGAGTGCGTGCGGGTCGCGCGCGTCGGCGGCGACCGCCGCGATCGGCTTCGGCTCGCCATGGAGCTGCACGCCGGTGCGCAGCGTGTTCAGCTGCGTGTCGTCGAGCGGGTGGCGCACGGTTGCCACGTAGGTCTTCGGCACCTTGCGTTTCGGCGACGTGTACGCGTGCACGAACTGGCCGTCGTCGGACAGCAGCAGCAGGCCCGTCGTGTCCTGGTCGAGACGCCCGACGCACTGCACACCGCGCGCGACGAGCGGTGCGGGCAGCAGGCTGAACACGCTCGCGTGGTGTTGCGGATCGCGCGAACACTCGTAGCCGGCCGGCTTGTTGAGCGCGAGATAGGCGCGTGCGTGGAACGGCCACGCCGTATCGTCGACCGAGAACACGAGGCCGTCGGTATCGAACACGGCGTCGGGGTCGGTCGCGCGGGCGCCCGCCACGGTGACGCGGCCCGCTTCGATCAGGCCGCGGCACTGGCGGCGCGAGCCGAAGCCCTGGGTGTAGAGAATGCTTTCGAGATCCATAGCGCGCGCATTCTATCAAGCGATGGCGCGCGACCGGCATGAACGCGCATGCGCTGGTAAGCTGCCGGTACGCCGCGCGGGGCGCGGCGCCCGTTCATTCTTCACGGAAAGTCCATGCCTTTTGCTTCGTTCCCGTTCGGCCGCCACGCCGCGGCCGTCATCGTTGCCGCGACCGTCTCGTCGGCCGCGTTCGCGCACGCGCACCTCGCGAAGAGCGATCCGGCGGCGGGCGCGGCGGTGGCTGCCGCACCGGCCGCCGTCACGATCGACTTCACCGAGCCGCTGGAGCCCGCGTTCAGCTCGATCGTCGTCGTCGACGGCGACGGCAAGACGGTGTCGGATGGCCGCGCGCGCATCGACGCGTCGAACCGCAAGCGGATGTCGGTGCCGCTCACGGCGGTCGGCACCGGCGCCTATACGGTGAAATGGGTGGCCGTCGCGACCGACGGGCACCGCACGCAGGGCGCGTACGGCTTCAGCGTGAAGTGACGCAACGGCGACGGCAGGCCCGTGCCAGGGCTGCCGCCGCCCCTATCCGACAGGGAGTCCCGCATGAATCCGACGACGCTCGACGCACTCGCCGATTTCCCCCGTCAGCTCGAAGCCCATTTCGCGGCCATCCCCGACGGCTACGCGCGCTGGACGCCCGACGACTGGGCCGGGATGCCGAGCGAGCATTTTTCGCCGCTCGGGCAGCTCTGCCACTTGCGCGACATCGAGATCGACGGCTATCACGTGCGGCTGCGGCGGATGCTCGACGAAGACCGGCCGCTGCTCGTGTCGATCGACGGCGACGCGCTCGCGATCGAGCGCCGCTACAACGATGCGTATGCGTCCGACGTGCTCGCGGCGATCCGCGAAGCGCGTCGCGAGACGCTGGACCTCGTGTCGCGCCTCACGCCCGAACAGTTCGCGCGCACCGGGGAATTCGACGGCTACGGGTCGCTGACCGTGCGCGGGCTCGTCCACTACCTGTGCAGCCACGACCAGCAGCACCTGGCCGGCATGCAGTGGCTGCTCGGCAAGATCGACGCGACGCTGTACGCGCGCTGAGCCGGCGCCGGCCTCGGCATCGGCGCCCATCAATCGAGGGCGGATCCGGCGCGGTTGTCGGTGCGGCAGGCTGCACACCCGCGCTTCGATTGGATCGTTTTTCTGGATAATCCATCCAGCGTTGCCCGGCTGACCGGCGCGTCGCGCGTGCCTACACTCCAAGCTTCGTTCAACGAGAAAAGGAGTCAACCGTGGCAACTCATACGCTCGCAGACAAGGTCGTCCTGATCGCAGGCGGCGCAAAGAATCTCGGCGGCCTGATCGCGCGGGATCTGGCGAGCCACGGTGCGAAGGCCGTGGCGATTCACTACAACAGCGCGGCGTCGCAGGCGCAAGCCGAGGAGACGGCCGCCGCGGTGCGTGCGGCCGGCGCGGAAGCGGCTACGTTCCAGGGCGACCTGACGACGGCCGCCGCGGTCGAGAAGCTGTTCGACGACGCGAAGCAGCGCTTCGGCAAGATCGACATCGCGATCAACACGGTCGGCAAGGTGCTGAAGAAGCCGTTCACCGAGATCAGCGAGGCCGAGTACGACGAGATGTTCGCGGTCAACAGCAAGTCGGCGTTCTTCTTCATCAAGGAAGCGGGGCGGCACCTCGAGGATCACGGCAAGCTCGTTACGCTCGTGACGTCGCTGCTCGGCGCGTTCACGCCGTTCTATGCGGCGTACGAAGGGTCGAAGGCGCCGGTCGAGCATTTCACGCGCGCGGCGTCGAAGGAGTACGGCGCGCGCGGGATTTCGGTGACGGCCGTCGGGCCGGGCCCGATGGACACGCCGTTCTTCTACCCGGCCGAGGGCGCCGATGCGGTCGCGTACCACAAGACGGCGGCCGCGCTGTCGCCGTTCAGCAAGACGGGCCTGACCGACATCGAGGACGTCGTGCCGTTCATCCGCCATCTCGTCACCGACGGCTGGTGGATCACGGGCCAGACGATCCTGATCAACGGCGGCTACACGACCAAGTAACCGGCCCGGCAACGGGCCGCGCGGCGCACCGCAATGGCGCGTTTGCGTGGACAATGGACGGGCGCGCGGCTTCGCGGCTGCGTGCCCGTTTTCTCTGTGCCGCCGACCCTGGCCGCGACGCGCGACGGCTGGCGGCGGCGTTCGTCCGAACCTACGTTCCCCGCCGATGGACAAGCTGGATCAGGTCAGAATCTTCCTGCAGGTTGCCGAGATGGGCAGCTTCATCAAGGCCGCGCATGCGCTCGACGTGCCGCGCGCGACCGTGTCGGCGGCCGTCCAGCAACTGGAGACGGGGCTCGGCACGCGCCTCTTGCACCGCACGACACGCCAGGTGCAGCTGACCGCCGACGGCGCGCTGCTGCTCGAACGCGGCCGGCGCCTGCTCGCGGAGGCCGACGAACTCGACCGCCTGTTCCGCCGCCGCGACCGCGACGTGATCGGCCGGCTGAACGTCGACGTGCCGAGCCGGATCGCGCGCCGCATGGTGGCGCCCGCGCTGCCGTCGCTGTTTCACCGTTATCCGAAGCTGCAACTGTCGCTCGGCTCGACCGATCGTTCGATCGACCTGGTGCAGGAGGGCGTCGACTGCGCGATCCGCGTCGGGCGGCTTGCCGACAGCAGCCTCGTCGTTCGGCCGCTCGGACAGTTCACGCTGATCAATTGCGCGAGCCCCGACTACCTGCGCGAATGCGGCGTGCCCGAGCATCCGGATGCGCTCGCGCACGGACACTGGGCGATCGGCTATGCGTCGCCGACGACCGGGCGCGAACTCGACTGGGAATACTGCACGGACGGCCAGCGGCACACGCTCATGCTGCCGAGCCGGGTGATCGTCAACAATGCCGAAACCTATATCGCCAGCTGCATCGCCGGGATGGGGCTGATCCAGATTCCGCGCTTCGACGTCCAGCATCTGCTCGACAGCGGCGCACTCGTCGACGTGATGCCCGGCCACCGCGCCGCACCGATGGACGTGTCGGCCGTGTACCCGCACCGGCGCCATCGTTCGCGCCGGCTCAATGCCTTCATCGAATGGTTCGGGGAACTGATGGCGAGCGCGCTGACGCATGGCAGGGAGGGGGCGGAGGGCGACTGACCGGCACGGCCGGATCGCGTCAGGTGCCGTCGTGCCTGTTTCAGCCGGGCAGCGCCGCGAACTGCCGGCTGCGGCCGGTTTCCCGCACCGCATCGATCAACGCCGCGCCGGCGCCGTCCGGTTTCGCCGCGAACGCATAGAAGCGCGCGGCCGGCAGCACCGGCAGGCCGTCCTGCAGGCCGCATTCGCGCAGGCCGTCGCGCAACTGGCTGCGCGCCAGCGCGGTGACCGCGAAGCCCGCGAGCGCGGCCGACACGCAGCCGGCCATGCTGCTGCTCTCGAACAGCACGCGGAACGGCCGCAGCGCAGCGGCGAGTGCCGCGACGGCGGCTTCGCGATAGACGCATGGCTGCGGAAACAGCGCGAGCGGCACGTCGCCGCCGGCGTCGAGCGCGCGATCCGACGCGAACGCCCACACGAGCGGTTCTTCCCACAGCAGTTCGCCCGGCGTGTCGACCTGCCGGCACTGCTTGCCGAACACGACGTCGAGCCGGCCGAGCGTCAGCTCGCGCAGCAGCGACGCGGTGATCCCCACCTTCAGCTCGATCGACGTGCGCGGGTGGCGGTCGCGGAACGTGCGCAGCACGTGCGGCAGCCACGCGCCCGCGAAATCCTCCGATGCGCCGACCCGCAGCGGTCCGTGCGCCGGCGCGCCGCGCAGCCTTGCGCGCACTTCGCGCTCCATGTCGACGATGTTGCGTGCGTACGCGTACAGCGTGTCGCCGGCCGGCGTGAGCGCGATGCGACGGGTGGTGCGCGCGAGCAGCACCGTGCCGGCCGCCTGTTCGAGCCGCTTGATGTGGCCGCTGACGGCGGACGGCGTCAGCGCGAGCCGTTCCGCGGCCGGCGCGAATCCGCGGCTGTCGACGACTTCGAGGAAGGTGCGCAGCAGCGTGATGTCGAGCGAGGTCGACGCGGGATCGGTCAGCGGTTTCATGGATCAATTCAACGCGATACTCGAAGAATGAACCATGATACTCCGTGAATCGTGATGAAAGGCCGGCCTACCATCGTGCACTCGGATCCACCCAACGGAGTGCACGATGACGACCTATGCGCATGCGACGACCGCGTCGCTCGACCTTGCCTATCTCGAATGGAACCCGCGCGGCGAGCGCGTGGCCGTGCTGCTGCACGGCTGGCCGGACAGCCCGGTCGGCTGGGACGCGGTCGCGGCTTTGCTCGCCGCGCACGGCTACCGCGTGCTCGCGCCCGCGCTGCGCGGTTTTGCGCCGACCCGCTTTCGCGATGCATCCGTGCCGCGCAGCGGCCAGCTCGCGGCGCTCGGGCGCGACCTGCTCGACTTCGTCGATGCGCTCGGCATCGAGCGGCCCGTGCTGGTCGGGCACGACTGGGGCGCGCGGGCGGCCGCGAACGCGTGCGGGCTGCGCGAAGGCGCCGCATCGCATCTCGTGATGCTGTCGGTCGGGTACGGCACCAACGATCCGGGGCAGCCGCTGTCGCTGCAACAGGCGCGCAACTACTGGTATCACTGGTTCATGGCGACACCGCGCGGCGAGCAGGCGTTGCGCGACGATCGCCGCGCGTTTGCCCGCCTGATGTGGGACACGTGGTCGCCGCCGGGCTGGTATCGCGACAGCGATTTCGACGCGGCCGCCGCCGCGTTCGACGGGCCCGACTGGATCGACGTCGTGCTGCATTCGTACCGGCATCGATGGGGATTCGCACCGGGCACGCCGGCCTATGCCGACGACGATGCGCGGCTGAATCCCGCGCCGGTGCTGGCGTTGCCGACGCTCGTGCTGCACGGCGGCGCGGACACCTGCAATCATCCGGACAGCTCGGCCGGGCGCGAGCGGTTCTTTGCGGGGCGCTACGCGCGGCAGGTGCTGGACGGCGTCGGCCACTTTCCGCAGCGCGAGGCGCCGGCGGCAATCGCCGACGCGATCCTCGGGTTCTGCGAGCCAGGCTGAGGCGCACCGGCGTGGCCGGCGCACGGTGGATCAGCCGCCGACGCGGGCCGCGAGCAGGTCGGCGAGGCCGAGGTTCCTGAACATCTCGCGGCGAATCCGGTCGCCGACGCGGAACACTTCCTCCGCGCCGTCCTGCGACGGATCGACGAACACGCGGTACGGGCGCTTGCCGGCCGGGGCGGCGACGATGCCGGCAATGGCTGTCGCGACGGTGCCGGCATCGGCGTCCGCCGGTTCGAGCGCGGCGAGGCCTTGAAGCGCCTGTTCGGCGACACCCACATAGGGGCCGTCGACGTAGGCGGCCTGAATGGCCGCATCGGCCGGCTTGCCTGCGTGGGCGAAGTGATTCGTGCCCTGGGTGAAGGCGCCCGGCACGACGATCGACGTCTCGATCCCCCAGCGGGCCAGTTCGGCCGCATAGGACACCGCGAGCGAATCCATCGCGGCTTTCGCGGCGAAGTAGGGTGCGAGGAACGGCGGCGTACCGCCGCGCGCGGACGACGACGACACCCAGACGAGCAGCCCGCGCTCCTGGCGGCGCAAGTGCGGCAGCGCCGCGCGGTTGACGCGCTGGGTCGACACGACGTTGATGTCGTAGAGCTCGCCGATCTGCTCGGGCGTGAACGCTTCGGCCGGGCCGAACACCATGTGGCCGGCGTTGTGGACGATGACGTCGAGGCGGCCGGTGTCCGCGATCACGCGATCGATGGCGGCGCCAACGGACGCGTCGTCGCCGACGTCGAGCTCGACGGTGCGCAGGTCGACGCCGTGTTCCTGCGCGTAGGCGGCGATGGCGGTGACGCGCGGCGCGTTGCGGCCGGTGCTGTCGCGCATCGATGCGTAGACGGTATGGCCGGCGCGGGCGAGCGCCTGGGCCGTCAACAGGCCGAAGCCGCTGGACGCGCCCGTGACGAGAATGACTTCCTTCATGATCGATCTCCGGTAAGCGGTGGGCGTGGCAGGCGGCCGGTCAGCACATGCCGCCGTTGGCGCGCAGGACCTGGCCGTTGACCCACGCGCCGTCGGGGCCGGCGAGGAACGCGACGACGCTGGCGATGTCGGCGGGCTGGCCGAGCCGCTCCAGCGGATTCAGCTTCGCGAGCCGATCGACGAGTTCGGCGCTCTTGCCCTGCAGGAACAACTCTGTCGCGACCGGCCCCGGCGCGACGGCGTTCACGCTGATGCCGCGGCCGCGCATCTCCTGCGCGAGCACCTGCGTCAGGCTTTCGACCGCCGCCTTGCTGGCGACGTACACACCGTAAGTCGGCATGCGCATGCCGATCACGCTGGTCGACAGGTTGATGATGCGTCCGCCGTCGCGCACCCGCCTGGCCGCTTCGCGGCAGACGTTGAACGTGCCTTTCACGTTGATGGTGATCGTTTCGTCGAAGAGCGCATCGTCGCAGTCGGCGATGGTCGCCAGCTTCATCACGCCCGCGGAGTTGACCACCACATCCAGACCGCCGAATGCTTGTTTTGCGGCGTCGAACAGCGCGACCACGGCCGCCGGATCGGCGACGTTCGCCTGCACCGCGATAGCATGGCCGCCGTCGGCGACGATCGCGTCGACCACGTCCTGCGCGGGGCCGGCGCCGCCGGCATAGTTCACGACGACGCTGAAACCGTCGCGGGCGAGACGGCGGGCGATTTCCGCACCGATGCCGCGCGACGAGCCCGTGACGAGGGCGACCTGTTCCGATGTGCTCATGTCCTGCTCCTTGATTCGTGAGTGCCGTGCGTTCCGGCGACAGGACTAATGTAGGCTCCCTCGATCAATAAAAATAATGAATAATGATCAGATCAAGAATGACTGAAAGTATGTCTTATGGCATTCGACAGCAGGCTTTTGAGCGGGATCGGCGTGCTCTCGGCGGTGATCGAGGCCGGCACCTTCGCGCGCGCCGGCGAGGCGATGGGGTTGACGCAGCCCGCGGTGAGCCGTGCCGTCGCCCGGCTGGAGGAGCGCGTCGGCATCCGGATCTTCAACCGCACGGCCCGTGCGATCACGCTGACCGACGAAGGGCGGCGTTTCTATGAAGCGGTCGCGCCGCTGCTGGCCGGCATCGAGGACGCGGCGATCGACGCCGGCCAGTCGAAGGCGCGTGTCAGGGGGCGGCTGCGCGTCAACGTCGACGCGACTTTCGGCCACTACGTGCTGGCGCCGAAGATGGCGGAGTTTCTCGACCGCTTTCCCGACCTGTCCGTCGAGATCAGCGTGCGCGACCGGATGGGCGACCTCGTCGCCGACGGGTTCGACGTGGCGGTGAGGTTCGGCATTCCGGAACCGTCGTCATACCGTGCGCGGCTGCTGCTGGAAACGCGCGTGCTGACCTGCGCGTCGGCGGCCTATGTCGCGCGCCATGGCGAACCGCGGCACCCGCGGGATCTCGCGAGCGGGCATCGCTGCGTGCTGATCCGCGATCCGGTGACGGGGCGGCCGTTCGAATGGGAATTCCATCGCGGCAAGGAGGTGATGCCGTTCGATGCCGCCGGCCGGCTGATGGTCAACGATACGGGCATGCTGCTCGGCGCGTGCCTCGGCGGCGCGGGGATTGCCCAGTTGCTGGAACTCTATGCGCGCGACATCCTTGCCGACGGGCGGCTGGTGCTGCTGCTGCCGGAATGGGCGGACGAGACGTTTCCGCTCTACGCGTATCACCACGCGTCCAACCTCGTTTCCGCGAAGGTGCGCGTGTTTCTCGACTTCGTGCGGGCGTTGATGGCCTGAGCCCGAGCCTGAACTCGGCTCGGCGTGCCGACGGCGGCTTTCCCGTCCATTCATTCGGTGCGATGCGGAATGCTGTCCGGGAACGGGTAGGGCGCGTGCGGGCCCGGCCAGTCGGGCACCGGCGGCGCGGTCAGAATGTCGCAGCCGGTCAGCATGAGCGACAGCGCCACGGCGAGCGCGCGGCGGCAGAGCGGAGTTGAAATCGGGCGCATGGACATGGCGTGCCTCCGTGCCGCGCATCCTCATGACGCTTGGACTGTTGCGCGGGGCACGCGTTGCGGCGCGGGCGGCAAAAACAAAAAACCCGCGAAGCGGCGAGCTTGCGCGGGTGTCGGCAGGCGCAGCGCTTCACACTGCGAGAATGCTGGTGCCCAGGGCCGGAATCGAACCGGCACGCCTTGCGGCGGGGGATTTTGAGTCCCCTGCGTCTACCAATTTCACCACCTGGGCTTGATCCTGGCCGCGCATGCGATGGTGCGCGGCGAAACGCGGATTATGTCCGAAATCCCGCTGCCGGGCAAGCTGCCCGGTTGCGGGCCGTGCACGTCACTGACTGAGGTAGACGAATCGGCCCTGCTTGACGATCCCCATCACGCTTGCGCGCTGGTCGAGTCCCACATGATCCTTGTCGCTCGTGTTGACGACACCGTTCGGCACGACGAGCTCGTGCGCGCGTTCCAGCTCGCGCCGCAGCGCCGCGCGAAACGCGGGCGTGCCGGGCTGCGCGGCCTTCAGCGCGCGGCCGACCGCGTCGGCGAGGCGCGGGTAGACGCCCGCCGCGTCGCCCGCGAACTGCGTGACCGTGCCGGCGCCGTACTTCGCTTCGTACGCGTCGACGAACGCGAGCGCGGCCTTGCGGGCCGGATGATCGGCCGGCAGCGTGCGCGCGACGACCACCGGCTGGGTCGGGAACAGCGTCCCGTCGACATCCTTGCCGCCGAGCTTGATGAATTCCGGTGTCGCGATCCCGTGCGTCTGGTAGACCGGGCCCTTGTAGCCGCGCTCGATCAGCGTGCGCTGCGGCAGCACGGCCGGCGTGCCCGAGCCCGCGATCAGGATCGCGTCGGGTTTCGCTGCGATCAGCTTCAGCGCCTGGCCCGTGACGCTCGCGTCGGTGCGGTTGAAGCGCTCGGTCGCGACCACGCGGATCTTGCGCAGGTCCGCGAAGCGCGTGAACTCGTTCAGCCAGCTGTCGCCGTAGCTGTCCGCGAAGCCGATGAAGCCGACCGTCTTCACGCCGTGGTTCGCCATATGGCGCGTCATCACGTCGGCCATCGCGCGGTCGCTCTGCGCCATCTTGAACGCCCAGGTCCGCGCGCCTTCCTGCGGCTCGACGATCGCGCCCGAGCCGACCAGCGTGATCATCGGCGTCTGCCCGGCGGCCACCGCGTCGAGCGCCGCGAGCGCGGCCGGCGTGATGTTCGGCCCGACCACGACGTCGACATGATCCTCGTCGACCAGCTTGCGGATGTTGCGCACCGCGGTGCCCGGGTCGGATGCGTCGTCGAGCACCGTTACCTGCACGGGCTGCCCGGCGATCGTCTTCGGCCACATCAGGATCGCGTTCTTGCTCGTGATGCCGATCGCGGCGGCCGGGCCGGTCGACGACAGGTCGACGCCGACCTTCAGGTCGGCATGCGCGGCGGCGCAGGCCAGCACGAGGGCGCCGGCAGTGGCGCGGCGCAACAGGGCGGGAAGCGTCATGCGGAATTCTCCGTCGGACAGAAAAAAGGGGCGCGATGTGCGCCCCCGTGTTTATACACGCCGCTCAGAGTTCGTACGATTCGGATTCGCCCTTGAGCGCCTGCTCGATCAGCTTGCGGTTCAGCGTCGGCGACAGCAGTTCGACCAGCGTATACACATAGCTGCGCAGGTAGGCGCCCTGCTTGAGCGCGACGCGCGTCACGTTACTGCCGAACAGGTGGCCGACCGGGATCAGCCGCAGGCCGCGGTCGCGCTCGGGATTGAACGCGATGTCGGCCATGATGCCGACGCCGAGGCCGAGCTCGACGTAGGTCTTGATCACGTCGGCGTCGATCGCCTCGAGCACGATGTCCGGCGACAGCCCGCGCAGCGCGAACGCATGGTTGATCTTCTTGCGGCCCGCGAACGCATCGTCGTACGTGATCAGCGGGTACTGCGCGAGATCGTCGAGCGTGACCGGCTTGCGTTCGAGCAGCGGATGGTCGGCCGGCACGACGGCCGCGTGGTGCCACTGGAAGCAGGGCAGCGACACGAGTTCCTTGTAATCGGAGATCGCCTCGGTCGCGATCGCGAGATCGGCCTGGTCGTGGATCACCATCTCGGCCACCTGCGTCGGGCTGCCCTGCAGGATCGACAGGTGGACCTTCGGGAAGCGCTTCTTGAACTCGGCGATCGCGGCCGGCAGCGAGTAGCGGGCCTGCGTGTGGGTCGCGGCGATGGTCAGGTTGCCCTGATCCTGCGCGGCATAATCCTTTCCGACCCTTTTAAGGCTTTCAACCTCCTGGAGAATCCGCTCGACCGACGCGAGGATGATCCGGCCCGGCTCGGTGAGCGAGCGCACGCGCTTGCCGTGCCGCGTGAAGATCTCCACGCCCAGCTCGTCCTCGAGCTCGATGATCGCCTTCGATACCCCCGGTTGCGACGTGTAGAGCGCCTTGGCGGCCTCGGTGAGATTGAAATTCTGCCGGACGGCCTCGCGCACGAAGCGAAATTGGTGCAGGTTCATTTATAACCCTTCCGCATATCAACAGAATTTTTTAGTCGTTTGAAATATAAGGCGAGTTTATTACGATTCACCGGAGTTTTTCAAATATGGATATCTGTTTTCGTCATTAGCAATCCAGCCGGGCAGCGGAAGGCCGGCGATAGCGGCGGAACGGAGATTCGGGCGCGACGTGGCTAGGACGTCGCGCGGTCACCACGAAAACCCTGGGGTCCCCGAATGTATCAGTACGACCAATACGACCAGACGATCGTCGACGAGCGTGTCGCGCAGTACCGCGATCAGGTGCGCCGCCGGCTGTCGGGCGAGTTGAGCGAAGACGAGTTCCGTCCGCTGCGCCTGCAGAACGGCCTCTACATGCAGCGCCACGCGTACATGCACCGCATCGCGATTCCGTACGGCAACCTGCGCAGCGACCAGCTCCGGATGCTGGCGCGCATTGCCCGCGAACACGACCGCGGCTACGGTCACTTCTCGACCCGCTCGAACATCCAGTTCAACTGGATCAAGCTGGAAGAAACGCCCGAGATCCTCGCGAAGCTCGCGTCGGTGCAGATGCACGGCATCCAGACGTCGGGCAACTGCATCCGCAACATCACGGCCGACCAGTTCGCCGGTGTCGCGCAGGACGAAGAGATCGATCCGCGTCCGTGGTCGGAAATCCTGCGCCAGTGGTCGACGTTCCATCCCGAATTCGCCTGGCTGCCGCGCAAGTTCAAGATCGCGGTGTCGGGCTCGAAGGACGACCGTGCGGCCGTGCAGATCCACGACCTCGGCGTGTACCTGAAGAAGAACGCGCAGGGCGAAGTGGTCGCGAGCATCCTCGCGGGCGGCGGCCTCGGCCGTACGCCGATCATCGGCGCGGTGATCAAGGAAGACCTGCCGTGGCAGCACCTGCTCACCTATTGCGAAGCCGTGCTGCGCGTGTACAACCGTTACGGCCGCCGCGACAACCTGTACAAGGCGCGCATCAAGATCCTCGTGAAGGCGCTGTCGCCCGCGAAGTTCGCGCAGCAGGTCGAGGAAGAGTGGCAGCACCTGAAGGACGGCCCGTCGACGCTCACGCAGGCGGAAGTCGACCGCGTGTCGCAGTACTTCCAGCCGCCCGTCTACGAGAAGCTGGCCGACACCGACGCATCGTTCGAACAGCACCTGCTCGAGAACAAGGCGTTCGCGCGCTGGGTCGAGCGTAACGTCGCCCCGCACAAGGTGTCAGGCTATGCCGCCGTCACGCTGTCGCTGAAGGATCACCGTATCGCGCCGGGCGACGCGACCGACCAGCAGATGGATCTGGTGGCCGACTGGGCCGACGCTTACTCGTTCGGCGAGCTGCGCGTGTCGCACGAGCAGAACCTGATTCTCGCGAACGTGAAGAAGCGCGACCTGTTCGCGGTGTGGGAAAAGGCGAAGGCAGCCGGTTTCGCGACGCCGAACATCGGCCTGCTGACCGACATCATCGCGTGCCCGGGCGGCGACTTCTGCTCGCTCGCGAACGCGAAGTCGATCCCGATCGCGCTGGCGATCCAGCAGCGTTTCGACGATCTCGACTATGTGTACGACCTCGGCGACCTGTCGTTGAACATTTCCGGTTGCATGAACTCGTGCGGTCACCACCACGTCGGCAACATCGGCATCCTCGGCGTCGACAAGGACGGCGCCGAGTGGTACCAGGTGTCGCTCGGCGGCGAGCAGGGCACGGGCCGGAACGGCGCGCGCCTCGGCCGCGTGATCGGGCCGTCGTTCTCGGCGGAGGAAGTGCCCGACGTGATCGCGAAGCTGATCGACACGTTCGTCGAATCGCGCGTCGACGGCGAGCGCTTCGTCGACACGTACGATCGCATCGGCATCGCGCCGTTCAAGGAGCGCGTGTATGCGGCGCGCCAGGCAGTGAACGCGTAACCAACCGGGTAGAAGGAATTAGCAGATGGCTTCGATTATCAAGAACCGCGCAGTGATCGACGATGCATGGCAGGTCGTGCGCGCGGCGGAAGACGGCGCACTGCCCGCGGTCGACGCGTTGCCGGCCGGCAAGGTGCTGGTGCCGTTCGCATTGTGGCAGGCCGAGCGCGCGGCGCTCGTCGCCGCGAAGACGAAGGACGAGCTCGGCGTATGGCTCGCACCGGACAGCGAGCCTGCCGATCTCGTGGCCGATTTCGGCGCGATTTCGCTGATCGCCGTCGAGTTCCCGCGCTTCGCGGACGGCCGCGGCTACAGCATCGCGCGCCTGCTGCGCGAGCGCCACGGCTGGACGGGCGAACTGCGCGCGATCGGCGATGTGCTGCGCGACCAGTTGCTGTACATGTCGCGTTGCGGCTTCGACGCATACGCGGTGCGCGCCGACAAGGACATCCACGACGCGCTGAATGCGTTCACGGAATTCACGCAGCGTTACCAGGGCGCGTTCGACCAGCCCGAACCGCTGTTCCGC
Organism: Burkholderia sp. AU31624; assembly: GCF_020420065.1. Lineage (NCBI taxonomy): Bacteria > Pseudomonadati > Pseudomonadota > Betaproteobacteria > Burkholderiales > Burkholderiaceae > Burkholderia > Burkholderia sp. AU31624. The sequence goes on along the minus strand of NZ_JAIZRT010000003.1, from coordinate 248,179 downwards.
CGCCGCGGCGCGACGCCCGACGCGAAGGTGAGCGCATGAGCACCGCGACCGCTACCGCGCTGACGCCGGAACTCGCCGCGAAGGTCGAGCGCCTCGACGCGCTGCTCGCGCAGATCGGTGCCCGTCACGAGAAGGTGAAGTTCGCGAGCAGCCTCGCGGCGGAAGACATGCTGCTGACGCATGCGATCCTGTCGAAGGGCGTGCGGATCGGCATCTTCTCGCTGAACACGGGCCGCCTGCACGCGGAAACGCTCGGCATGATCGACCGCGTGCGCGAGCGCTACGGCTACGAGATCGAGCAGTTCCATCCGCAGCAGGACGCGGTCGACCAGTATGTCGCCGAGCACGGCCTGAACGCGTTCTACGAGAGCGTCGAGCTGCGCAAGTCGTGCTGCCACATCCGCAAGGTCGAGCCGCTGAATCGCGCGCTCGCGGACGTCGGCGCATGGGTCACGGGCCAGCGCCGCGAGCAGTCGGTCACGCGTGCCGAGCTGCACGAGGAAGAGCAGGACGAAGCGCGCGGGATCGCGAAGTACAATCCGCTCGCCGACTGGACGGAAAGCGACGTGTGGGCGTACCTCGAGGCGTTTGACGTGCCGGTGAATCCGCTGCATGCGCGCGGCTACCCGAGCATCGGCTGCGAGCCGTGTACGCGGGCGATCCGTCCCGGCGAGGACAGCCGCGCGGGCCGCTGGTGGTGGGAGTCGCGCGATACGAAGGAATGCGGCTTGCACATCACGACGATCACGCCGATTCCCGCGGACGCCGCTGCCGGCGCCACGCACTGAAAGCCTGACAAGAAACTGAATATTGCGCCGCCTGCGACAGCGGGCGGCACGAACCCAGAAGAGAAGGACTGAAATCATGAGCACGACGCTCGAGCAATCCGCCTTTGCCCCGCCCGCCGGTGCCGACAACCGCATGGGCCACCTCGACTGGCTCGAAGCCGAGTCGATCCACATCCTGCGCGAACTGGTCGCCGAATGCAGCAAGCCGGCGCTGTTGTTCTCGGGCGGCAAGGATTCGGTCGTCGTGCTGCATCTGGCGCTGAAGGCATTCGGCCTCGGCGCGAACCGCAAGACGACGCTGCCGTTCCCGCTCGTGCACATCGATACGGGCCACAACTACGAAGAAGTGATCGACTTCCGTGATCGCCGCGCGCAAGAACTCGGCGCCGAACTGGTCGTCGGCCACGTCGAGGATTCGATCAAGCGCGGCACGGTCGTGCTGCGCCGCGAAACCGATTCGCGCAATGCCGCGCAGGCCGTCACGTTGCTCGAGACGATCGAGCAGCATGGCTACACGGCGCTGATCGGCGGCGCGCGCCGCGACGAAGAGAAGGCGCGTGCGAAGGAACGCATCTTCTCGTTCCGCGACGAATTCGGCCAGTGGGATCCGAAGGCGCAGCGCCCGGAACTGTGGAGCCTGTACAACGCCCGCTTGCACAAGGGCGAACACCTGCGCGTGTTCCCGATCTCGAACTGGACCGAGCTCGACGTGTGGCAGTACATCGCGCGCGAAAACCTCGAACTGCCGTCGATCTATTACGCGCACCAGCGCGAGATCGTGCGCCGCAACGGGCTGCTCGTGCCCGTCACGCCGCTCACGCCGATGCGTGACGGCGAGACGAGCGAGCTCGCGCAGGTGCGCTTCCGCACGGTCGGCGACATTTCCTGCACGTGCCCGGTCGAGAGCGACGCGGACGACGTCGAGAAGATCATCGCCGAGACGGCGGTGACCGAGATCACCGAGCGCGGCGCGACCCGGATGGACGACCAGGCCTCCGAAGCCGCGATGGAACAGCGCAAGAAGCAAGGTTATTTCTGAAGCACACGAGGACATTCACATCATGAGCATCATCGAGAACACCGAAGACCTCGGCGTGCTGCGCTTCATTACCGCAGGCAGCGTCGACGACGGCAAGAGCACGCTGATCGGCCGCCTGCTGTACGACAGCAAGGCCGTGCTGTCCGACCAGTTGTCCGCGCTGTCGCGTGCGAAGAACAAGCGCACGGTCGGCGACGAGCTCGACCTCGCGCTGCTGACCGACGGCCTCGAAGCCGAGCGCGAGCAGGGCATCACGATCGACGTCGCGTACCGCTACTTCGCGACCGCGAAGCGCAAGTTCATCATCGCCGATACGCCGGGCCACGAGCAGTACACGCGCAACATGGTGACGGGCGCATCGACCGCGCACGCGGCGATCGTGTTGATCGACGCGACGCGCATCACGGTCGAAAACGGTGTCGTGCAACTCCTGCCGCAGACCAAGCGCCACAGCGCGATCGTCAAGCTGCTCGGGCTGCAGCACGTGATCGTCGCGATCAACAAGATGGACCTCGTCGACTACAGCGAAGCGCGCTTCAACGAGATCCGCGACGCATACGTCACGCTCGCGAAGCAGCTTGGCCTGAGCGACGTGCGCTTCGTGCCGGTATCGGCGCTGAAGGGCGACAACATCGTCGGCGCGAGCGAGCGCATGCCGTGGTACGCGGGCGAACCGCTGCTCGACGTGCTCGAATCGCTGCCGGTCGAGACGCAGGCGCATGACGCGCTGCGCTTCCCGGTGCAATGGGTCGCGCGCCAGGACGGCAGCTCGGCGGACGATTTCCGCGGCTACATGGGCCGGATCGAGTCGGGCGAAGTGAAGGTCGGCGACGAGATCGTCGTGCTGCCGTCGAACCGCACGGCGACGATCGCGGAGATCGTCGCGCCGGTGCCGGGCGGCACCGCGTCCGTGCCGCACGCATTCGCGGGCCAGACCGTGACGATCCGCCTCGCGGAAGACGTCGACGTGTCGCGCGGCGACATGTTCGTCACGTCCGGCGAGCCGGTCGAGCCGGCGAAGAAGCTCGAAGCCGATCTGTGCTGGTTCGACGAGACGCCGCTGTCGCCGCAGCGCAAGTACCTGCTGAAGCAGACCACCAGCACGGTGTTCGCGAAGATCGGCGGCGTCAAGCAGGTGCTCGACGTGCACACGCTGTCGCACGCGACCGACCGTCACGATCTGAAGATGAACGACATCGGCCGCGTCGCGCTGACGCTGCAGAAGCCGATCGTGTGCGACACGTACGACGCGCATCCGGGTACCGGTGCGTTCGTGCTGATCGACGAGGCGACGCATCACACGGTCGCCGCAGGGATGATCCGGGCGTTTTCGGCATGACCGGGCAACCGCGCCGCTTCGCGGCGGCGCGGGCCGGAGCCGACGCCCGCTGGAAGGCGAAGCGACAAACATGGGCAAGGTGTATCTGATCGGAGCAGGGCCGGGCGCGGCCGACCTCATCACGGTGCGCGGCGCGCGGCTGCTCGAGCAGGCGGACGTCGTGCTGCATGACGCGCTCGTCGAGCCCGCGATGCTCGACTACGCGCCGAATGCGCGCCGGATCGCCGTCGGCAAGCGCTGCGGGCAGCGCTCGACCGCGCAGCACTTCATCAACAAGCAGATCGTCGATGCGGCACGCGAGCATGCGTGCGTCGTGCGGCTGAAGGGGGGCGACCCGATGCTGTTCGGTCGTGCCGAAGAGGAGATGCGCGCGCTGGAAGCGGCCGGCATCGACTACGAGGTCGTGCCGGGCATCACCGCGGCGCTGGCCGGGGCGGCGACGCTGAAGCGTTCGCTGACGTTGCGCGGCGTATCGCGCAGCGTCGCGTTCGCGACGCACAGCCGCGCGCCGGGCAGCGACGAGATTCGCGAAGCCGCGCGCGCCGATTCGATGGTCTATTACATGGGCCGCGACAGCGCGCCCGGCATCGCGCAGGAGCTGATCGACGCGGGCCGTGCGCCGGCGACACCCGTGGCGATCGTCGAGGCGTGCAGCACCGCGCGCGAACGCACGCTGACGCTGACGCTCGCGCAGATGGCGGAGGGCGACGCGCAGGCGTGGCTCGATCCCGCGGAACCGAGCCTGCTGATGATCGGCGATGCATTCGCCGAGCGCGCCGGGCAGGCGAAAGCGGGCGATGCGCTGCAAAATGCGGCCTGAGCGGAATCCGGCTGGGGTCCCAAACGAAAAAAGCGCTGGCGGAAGCCGGCGCTTTTTCTTTGTGGGCCGTGACTGCGTGATTTACGCGCCGTCGCCGATCTGGTCGATGCAGTAGCGCGCGATCGCGTCGAGCACGCCGTCGTCTTCGCCGACGGCCGTCGCGCAGCGGATCTCGACACCCGGATGCACGGCGCGGCACGCGTCGACGAGCTGCGGCAGGTCGCGGCGGACATGGCCGCCCTGGCCGAAGAACACGGGCACCACGGTGATGTGCGTGCAGCCGGCCGCGACTTGCGCGGCGACCGCGTCGCCGAGCGACGGCGTCATCAGTTCGAGGAACGCGAGCGACACCTGTGCGGCGGGGGAGGGGGCGCCGCGCAGCCGCGCGGCGAGCCGCTCGAACGGCTCGGCCCAGCGCGGGTCACGCGCGCCGTGGCCGAACAGGACGATGCCGTGCGAATTCATGTCGAAGCCTCCGTCGCGACGCGGCGCTCAGTGCCGGTCGACCCACTTGAGCGCGAACAGGCCGAGCGCGAGATAGATCAGGCCCGGCGTCGCCGCGGTGAGCGGCGCGGGCCACGTGTTCAACGTGCCGATGTGCGAGAACAGCGTGTTGAGGAGCTGGAAGCTCATGCCGAGCATGATGCCGCCGAACACCTTCACGCCGACCACGCCCGCACGCGTGTGCAGGTACGCGAACGGCAGCGACAGCACGAGCATCACGAACACCGCGAACGGATACAGCAGCTTGCGCCACAACGCGATGTCGTAGCGCTGCGTGTCCTGCTGGTTCTCGTGCAAATGCTGGATGTAGCGGAACAGGTTGATGATCGACATGCGATCCGGCGACACGAGCAGCACCGACAGGATCTGCGGCGTCAGGTCCGAGCGCAGCCGGTACTCGGGCAGCGATACCTGCTGCGACCGGTACACGGGGTTCAGCGCGTCGGCTGGCTGGCCGCTGATCGGCTTGATCGGCGTCAGCTCGGTTTCGTTGACGCCCTTCAGCAGCCAGTGGCCGGGCGGCTCGTAGCGGCCCGTCTGCGCGATCCGCACGTTGCGCAGCTGGAATTTCGAATCGAATTCATAGATGCGCACGTTGCTGATCGTCGAGTCGGGCGACAGGCTGCCGACGTTGACGAAGCGCGTGACCTGCTCGCCGTTCTCGCGGGCCGCGAGTGTGTCCTTCACCCACACACCCGACTGGAAGTTCGACGACACCGACGCGCCGAGCGCCTGCAGCCGCACGCGTTCGGACAGCTGGTCGGCGTACGGGCCGACGAATTCGCCGATCAGGTAGGTGATGATCACGAGCGGCACGCCGATCTTCAGCAGCGAGCGCAGCGCCTGGTTGGTCGCGAGGCCCGACACGCGGAAGATCGTGAATTCCGAGTTCGCGGCCATCTGCGCGAACACGTAGATCGCGCTGATCAGCGCGGCGACCGGGATGATTTCGTAGAAGCGCGACGGGGTCTGCAGCGCGACGCGCAGCACCGCGTAGCCGAACTTGTAGTTGCCGTGACCGACCGAGTTCAGTTCGCTGATCAGGTCGAAGAAGAAGAACAGGCCCGAGAACGCGAACAGGATGAAGACGAACGTGACGTAGATCTGTCGCGCGAAGTACTTTTCATAGAGCCGCATCGATCATGCTCCCGAGCGGCCGAACAGCGCGCGTGTAAACAGCGGACGATTGCGCACGCGCAACCAGAAGATGAACGCGACGATCGCCGCGACGACCAGATGCAGGCCAACGAGCCCGACGCCGAACGACATCTTGCCCTGCTCGATCTGCGACTGCACCACGTTCAGCAGGTTCGAGTACGTGAGGTAGATCAGCACGGCCATCACGAGGTTGATCGTGCGGCTGCGGCGCGGGTTCTGGTACGACAGCGGAATGCCGAGCACCATCAGGTTGATCGCGATCAGCGGCAGCCCCGCGCGCCACGCGAATTCCGCGAGGTTGTCGTTCGTCGGGTTGCGCAGCAGGTCCGGCGTCGGCGTGCTGTTGGTGGTCTGCACGTTGGTGACCGGGGTGCTCGTGATCTTCACGCCATAGCGCTCGAACTCCATGATCTTGAAGTTCGGCTGGCCGGGCGTGCCGTCGTAGCGGCGGCCGTCCTCCAGGACCACGAAGCGGCTGCCGTCGCGCGTTTCCGTGTGCCCCGTCTGCGACACGACCACGTTGACCTTGCCGTTCTCGGTCGAGGTCACGAACACGTTCTGCACCTTGCTCTGGTCGGGCGTCATCTTCTCGATGAAGAACACGCGGTGGTTCGAGGCCGATTCGCGGAACTGGCCCGGCGCGAGCAGCGAGATCTCGTCGCGCTGCTGGAAGCGCGCCTTGATCATCTTGCTTTGCTGGTTCGACCACGGCCAGCCGACGAACGCGAAGAAGGCGATCAGCAGGATGATCGGCGTGGCGAACACGCCGATCGGCTTGATGAGGCGCGTGAGGCTCACGCCGGACGCGAGCCACACGACCATTTCGGAGTCCCGGTACCACCGGGTCAGCACGAACAGGATCGACACGAACAGCGTGACGACGAGCATCACGGCGAGGTAGCCGATCACGGTGAGGCCGATCAGCACGAGGACGTCCCGCGGATCGATTTCACCGGACGCGGCGTAGCCGACGATGCGGATCATCATCGTCGTGAGCATGATCGTGAGCAGCACCATGAACACGGCGCCAGCCGTATACGCAAGCTCGCGCTGGAGGGAGCGTTCGAAGATCATTCTTGATGAGAAGAGGGCGGGAGGCTGCGCACGCGTGGTGGAGCGCTCGCGCCGCCACGGGAAAAATAGCGGATAATTGCGGCTTTCATCCTTAGCCCAGATTTTATCCGAGGACAAGCGCGATGGACTTTAGCATAAAAGGCTGTGATTGGAGCAAAGGCGAGGCGAAGGGGTTCCTGACCGGGAAGTCCGACTGCATCGTGCTCGGCATCTTCGAGGCGCAGACCCTGTCGGGCGCGGCGCTCGATATCGACACGGCCACCAAGGGGCTGATTTCGCGCGTGATCAAGGCCGGCGACATGGACGGCAAGCGCGGCAAGACGCTGTTCCTGCACGAAGTGTCGGGCATCGGCGCGTCGCGCGTGCTGCTCGTCGGCCTCGGCAAGCAGGATGCTTTCAATCAGAAAGCCTATAACGATGCCGTGACGGCCGCATGGCGCGCGCTGCTGGCGACCAAGGTCGTCCAGGTCACGTTCACGCTCGCGCAACTGCCGGTCGACGAGCGCAGCTCCGACTGGGGCGTGCGCGCGGCAATCCTCGCGCTGCGCAACGAGACCTACCGCTTCACGCAGATGAAGAGCAAGCCGGAGCCGGCGTCGCACACGCTCAAGCGCGTCGTGTTCAGCGTCGATCCGTCCGACGAAAAGGCCGCGAAGGTCGCGGTCAAGCAGGCCGTCGCGCTCGCGAACGGGATGGATCTCACCCGCGACCTCGGCAACCTGCCGGGCAACGTCTGCACGCCGACCTACCTCGGCAACACCGCGAAGAAGATCGCGAAGGATTGGGGCCTGAAGGCCGAAGTGCTCGGGCTCAAGCAGATCCAGGCGCTGAAGATGGGCTCGTTCCTGTCGGTCGCGCGCGCGTCGGTCGAGCCGCCGCAGTTCATCGTGCTGCACTACCAGGGCGCCGCCGCGAAGGCCGCGCCGGTCGTGCTGGTCGGCAAGGGCATCACGTTCGACACGGGCGGCATCTCGCTGAAGCCGGGCGAGGGCATGGACGAGATGAAGTACGACATGTGCGGCGCGGGTTCCGTGCTGGGCACGATGCGTGCGGTCGCCGAGATGGGCCTGAAGATCAACGTCGTCGCGATCGTGCCGACCTGCGAGAACATGCCGGGCGGCAACGCGACGAAGCCGGGCGACATCGTCACCAGCATGAAGGGCCTGACGATCGAGGTGCTGAACACCGACGCCGAAGGCCGTCTGATCCTGTGCGACGCGCTCACGTATGCCGAGCGCTTCAAGCCGGCTGCGGTGATCGACGTTGCCACGCTGACGGGCGCGTGCGTGATCGCGCTGGGCGGCCACAACAGCGGCCTGTTCTCGACGGACGACGCGCTCGCGGGCGAGCTGCTCGACGCGTCGCGCGAGGCGAACGACCCGGCATGGCGCATGCCGCTCGACGACGAGTACCAGGATCAGCTGAAGTCGAACTTCGCGGATCTCGCGAACATCGGCGGGCGTCCGGCCGGCGCCGTGACGGCCGCGTGCTTCCTGTCGCGCTTCACCGACAGCTATCCGTGGGCCCACCTCGACATCGCGGGCACCGCATGGAAGGGTGGCGCGGCGAAGGGCGCGACGGGCCGTCCGGTGCCGCTGCTCGCGCAGTTCCTGATCGACCGCGCCGGCCAGTGATGGCGGTGTTGACGACGCAGCGGGTACGCGGGCAATGACGCGGATCGATTTCCACTCGAACGTCGGCGATTCGCTCGCGTACGCGTGCCGGCTGCTGCGCAAGGCCTACCTGGCCGGGCAACCGGTCGTCGTGCTCGCCGAGCCCGCGCGCCTGCGCGCGCTCGACGAGCGGCTCTGGACGTTCTCGCCGCTCGATTTCATCCCGCATTGCGGTGTCGACAGCGAGCACGCCGCCGGCACGCCGATCGTGCTGGCCGCGGATCTCGACCGCGCGCCGCATCATCACGTGCTGCTGAATCTCGGCGCAGCCGTGCCCGCGCAGTTCGCCCGCTTCGAGCGCCTGCTCGAAGTGGTCGGCAATGCGCCGGACGAGCTGGCCGCGGGCCGCGATCGCTACCGGTTCTACCGCGACCGCGGTTACGCGCTGAACAACTACAAGCAGGGCAGCTAGCCGCAACCGTCAACGGAGTGTTCCCGTGACCGAAGCCGATTCATCCTCGATCCCGACGCTGACCGACGTGCTGGTGCCGGGCAAGCCGGTGCCAGCGCGCTCGCCCGCGCCAGACGTACCGCAGCCGGCGGCCAACGCGGCGATTCCGGTGCTCACCGACGTGGTCGTGCCGCACGCCGCAGATGCGGCGCCGGCCGATTCCATCCAAAGTGAACGCGACCCCGATTCCGTCGTGGTCGAATGCGTGCCGACGCCGCACGTGCCGGCGGTCGAACTGCCGGGCGACGTGGCGACGGCTGCCGCGGCAGCGATGGGCGAGACCGACGCGCCGGCCGAACCCGGCGCCGCGGAGCACGTGGTCGCCGAAGATTCGGCGGCAATGCGCGCGCCGCTGCAATCGTCGCTGGCCGACGCCGATGTGCCGCTACCCGCGTTCGCAGCGGTGGCGCACGAGGCGGTGGGGCACGCGCGTGAAGTGCACCTGCCGGAGGCCGTCGTACCAGTCGCTGCGCTGCAGCCGGAAGCGCAGGCTGCAGCCGGGCTGACACCGGAAGATGCACAGCACATCGCCGAGCGCCTGCGCAATCGCCTGACGAACTATCTGACCGGGGAAGGGCGCGACGCGATCGAAGCCCGCTGTCGCGATGCGCTGCATGAGCACTCGGCCTGGCTGGTCGGCCAGATCACGCGCGAAGTGGCGCTGGCGCTGGAAACCGAGGTGATGGACTGGGTCCGCGACGCGGTCGACGAAGAGATCGCACGACGCCGCGCCGGTCATTCCGGCTAAGCAACGGGCGTTTCGCTGAAAAGCGGGGTGCGATTCCAGTAAAGGCCGGTGAAGCTACCGGCGGGGTACTGCACGGGTGAGTCGGATATGCCCGCCAGTCGCCGGAATCCGGCAGGTTGGCTATTCGGCCCGGGCGTTCGGATCAGCGCACCGACAGCACCCATTGCGCGAGCGTGTGGGCTTCGCTGTTCGTCAGTTGCGTATTGGCGGGCATCGGCACGCCGCCCCATACGCCGACGCTGCCTTTCACGATCGACTGGGCAAGGTAATCGACGGCGTCGCCGCGCGGCGCATACTTGCCGGCGATGTCGTGGAACGACGGGCCCATCAGCGGCTTGCCGATCGCGTGGCAGGCCATGCAGTTCTTGCGCTGGGCCAGCGCGAGCCCGTCGGCCTGGTCGGCGCGCGCCGCTGCCCCGCTGCCGATCAGCAAGGTGGCGAGCAGGACGCGCAATATCGAGTGTTTCATGCGGTTCTCCGCCGGCGGGGACGGCCGGCTACATGGTCCGCGCATTATAGAAGCAAAGGGAAAGCGCGTTTTGCGCGTTCCCCGGCGGCCATGTTTATCGGGGTCGCATGGCTTGACGTGCCCGGATCAACCCGTAACGGCGCCCTGGTTCGCCGGGCGGGCGAGCGCCGCGAATTTCGCGAGCACGCCGCGCGTGTAGCGTGGCGCCGGCTGTTGCCATGCGGCGCGGCGGCGCGCGAGTTCCGCATCGTCGACGTTCAGTTGCAGCAGCAGCCGATGCGCGTCGATCGTGATGGAGTCACCCTCTTGCACGAGCGCGATCGTGCCGCCGACGAACGCCTCGGGCGCGACGTGGCCGACCACCATCCCCCAGGTGCCGCCCGAGAAGCGGCCGTCCGTGATGAAGCCGACCGATTCGCCGAGCCCCTTGCCGATGATCGCCGACGTCGGCGCGAGCATTTCCGGCATGCCGGGGCCGCCCTTCGGGCCGAGGTAGCGCAGCACGAGGATGTCGCCGGCGCGGATCCGGTCGCCGAGAATCGCATCCATCGCGCTTTGCTCGTCGTCGAACACGCGTGCCGGGCCCGTGATCACCGGGTTCTTCAGGCCGGTGATCTTCGCGACCGCGCCGTCTTCCGCGAGATTGCCCTTCAGGATGGCGAGGTGGCCTTCCTTGTACAGCGCGCGGTCGATCGGGAAGATCACGTCCTGGTCCGCGCGCGGCACGCTCGGCACGTCCTTCAGCTCGTCGGCGAGCGTGCGGCCGGTGATCGTCATGCAGTCGCCGTGCAGCAGCCCCGCGTCGAGCAGGAGCTTCAGCACCTGCGGAATCCCGCCGGCCCGGTGCAGGTCGGTCGCGACGTACTTCCCCGACGGCTTCAGGTCGCAGATCACGGGCACGCGCTTGCGGATGCGCTCGAAGTCCTCGATCGTCCAGTCGACCTCGGCCGCGTGCGCGATCGCGAGGTAGTGCAGCACCGCATTGGTCGAGCCGCCCGTCGCCATGATCACCGACACCGCGTTCTCGATCGACGCCTTCGTGATGATGTCGCGCGGCTTCAGGTCGCGCTTCACGGCTTCGACGAGCACGCGCGCCGATTCGGCAGCCGAATCGACCTTCTCCTGGTCGGGGTTCGCCATCGTCGACGAGTACAGCAGCGACATCCCGAGCGCCTCGAACGACGAGCTCATCGTGTTCGCGGTGTACATGCCGCCGCACGACCCCGACGTCGGGCAGGCGTTCTGCTCGACGCCTTCGAAATCCTCCTGCGACATCCGGCCCGCGGTGAACTCGCCGACCGCCTCGAACGACGACACGATCGTCAGGTCCCGGCCTTTCCAGTTGCCGGGGCGGATCGTGCCGCCATACACGTAGATGCCCGGCACGTTCAGGCGCGCGAGCGCGATCATCCCGCCCGGCATGTTCTTGTCGCAGCCGCCGACCACCACCACGCCGTCCATCCATTGCCCCTGCACGCAGGTCTCGATGCAGTCGGCGATCACCTCGCGCGACACGAGCGAGTACTTCATGCCTTCGGTGCCCATCGACATGCCGTCCGAAATCGTCGGCGTGCCGAAGATCTGCGGGTTCGCATCGGCCGCCTTCACGGCCGCGACGGCGGCGTCCGACAGGCGCTGCAGGCCGGAATTGCACGGCGTGATCGTCGAGTGGCCGTTCGCGATGCCGATCATCGGCTTGTCGAAATCGTCCTTCTGGTAGCCGAGTGCGTAATACATCGAGCGGTTCGGCGAGCGGGCCACGCCTTGCGTGATGTGCTGCGAGCGACGGTTGTAAGCCATGGGGGACTCCATCGTTGTCTGGGCAACGCCGTCGAGCGGCGCGCCGGTTCGGATCAGTCAAGCATGGAGTGTCCGGATTGGGATGTCCAATATATTATTTGTCGCTTATTAAGTCGTTCTTCGAATGAGAGAGCCATGGCCGATCCGACTCCCGACCTGCGCCAGTGGCGCTATTTCGTGACCGTCGCCGACGAGCGCCATTTCGGCCGCGCGGCCGAACGCCTGTCGATGACGCAGCCGCCGCTGTCGCAGGCGATCCGTGCGCTCGAGGATGCGCTCGGCGTCGCGCTGTTCGCGCGCACCAAGCGCTCGGTGGCGCTGACGGCGGTCGGGGCGGCGCTGCTGCCGGACGTGCGCCGGCTGCTTGCAGCGGCCGATGCGTTGCCGCCGCTGGCGCGACGGCTCGCGCGCGGCGAGGCCGGCTCGCTGTCGCTCGCGTTCGTGTCGACCGCCGATTACGGGCTGCTGCCCGCGCTGCTGCGGGCGTTCGGTGCGCGCTATCCGCAGGTGCGGCTGCAACTCGCGGAGGCGACGAGCGACGTGCAGATCGACGAGCTCGTCGCGGGGCGCATCGACGCGGGGCTCGTCATTCCGCCCGTGCCGCCGCGCCACGCGGCCGGGCTGTCGTACCTGCCCGTCATGCGCGAGCCGCTGGTGGTGGCGATGCCGGCGGCGGCGAGCGATGCGCCGGAAGACGAGCCCGTCCGTCTCGCCGAGGTTGCCGCGTTGCCGCTCGTGATCTTTCCGCGTCGTCTGGCACCCGGCTTTTATGACATCATTACGGGCTGCTACGGCGCGGCGGGGGCAACGCCGCACATCGGCCAGGAGGCGATCCAGATGCAGACGATCGTCAGCCTCGTGTCGGCCGGCATGGGCGTCGCACTGGTGCCGCAATCGCTGCGTAACCTGCGGCGCACCGGCGTGGTCTACCGGCCGCTTGCCGATCACGCGCCGGTCGTCGAGACAGGCCTCGTGTGGCGCACCGGTGACGTGAGCCCCGTGCTGGCCGGCTTCATCGATGTCGTGCGCGCGCAGGGCCTCGCCACGTGACGTGAACGATGACGCGCCGGTGCCGTCCAACGCGCGGTGCGGCGCGTTTGCGACGGCCGTACCGCATTCGAAAACTTCTTCGCTAACCCATGATCATTCACCCGAATTTCGACCCCGTTGCGATCCATCTCGGGCCGCTGGCCGTGCGCTGGTACGGGCTCATGTATCTCGTCGGCTTCATCGCGGCGATCGTCGTCGGCCGGATCCGGCTGAAGCTGCCGCACGTCGCGGCGCAGGGCTGGACCGCGAAGGACATCGACGACATGATGTTCTACGGCGTGCTCGGCACCGTGCTCGGCGGCCGGCTCGGCTATGTGCTGTTCTACAAGGCCGATTTCTACTTCTCGCATCCGCTCGACGTATTCAAGGTGTGGGAAGGCGGCATGTCGTTTCACGGTGGCTTCCTCGGCGTGACGCTCGCGATGATGTTGTTCGCGTGGCAGCGCAAGCGCCACTGGCTGCAGGTCACCGACTTCGTCGCGCCGATGGTGCCGACGGGGCTCGCGGCCGGCCGGCTCGGCAACTTCATCAACGGTGAGCTGTGGGGCCGCGTGACCGACCCTTCGGCACCGTGGGCGATGCTGTTCCCGGGCGCGATGCGCGACGATGCGGCATGGTTGCCGAAGCATCCGGAGCTCGTCGAGAAGTGGCATCTTGCCGACGTGTTCATGCAATACCAGATGCTGCCGCGCCATCCTTCGCAGCTCTATGAAATCGCGCTCGAAGGCATCGCGCTGTTCTTCGCGCTGTTCTTCTTCGCGCGCAAGTCGCGGCCGATGGGCGCCGTGTCCGCGCTGTTCCTGATCGGCTACGGCCTCGCACGTTTCACGGTCGAGTTCGCGCGCGAGCCCGACGACTTCCTCGGCCTGCTCGCGCTGGGCCTGTCGATGGGGCAGTGGCTGTCGCTGCCGATGATCCTCGCGGGCGTCGCGCTGATGGTCTGGGCGTATCGCCGCCGCGCGGCGCATGCCGCTGCGTGACGCGATGTCGATGCACGTGCGATCGGCGCGTGCATCGGCGCCATGCAGGTCAACGCAAAACGCCGGCCCTCAGGCCGGCGTTTTTCATTTCGGACTGCCGTGCGCTGCGCGTTACTTCATCTGCACGGAGCCGTTGACGGTGACCGACACGGTGGCCTTGCCGCCTTCGACCGCGATCGGCGCGCTCATCTTCGCGCTGTCCATCGGCGCCGCGGCCATCGCCATCATGCGCGGGTACGGCTGTACGTTGCGGCCGCCGCCGACGTTCACGTCGCGGATCGTGTAGCTGCCGTAACCGAATGCCTTCGCGGCTTCGTCGGCGCGGGCGCGGAACGACTTGATCGCTTCGGTCGTCAGCTTTTGCTCGGCCGCGCGCTGCGCTTCGGGCGACAGCGAGAACTCGACGTTCGCGACCTGCATCAGGTTCGACAACTGGCCCGCAAGCTTCGACGCGGCAGCGAAATCGCGCGATTCGAGCGCCACTTCAGTACGACCGCGCCATGCGGAGATCTTGCCGTCACGATCGGTGCTCGGGTACACGGAGAATGCGCCCGTGTGTGCAGTGACGCCCGATACGCCCTTCGCCTGCGACAGCGCTGCATCGGCGCGCTGGTTCAATTGCGCGGTGAGGCTGCCTGGATCCTTGGCCTGCTGCTCGTAGAACAGCGTGATGTGGATGATGTCCTGCGGCACGTCCGCGCTGGCCTGCGACGACAGCGACAGCACGCCTGCCGGCTCCGGAAAGTGCGGGTTCGCGGTTTGCGCGTGCGCGGCGGTCGACGCGAGCGTCAGCGCGGCGGGAACGGCGGCGGCAAGGGCGAGCGACAGCGCGAGTGCGGATTTCTTGGTCATTGTTGGACTCCTGGTGCGAGGGCGTGCACGCGGATTGCGCGTGCACGACGCGGGCGTACCGCGCGACGAAAAAAACGACAGCCGGCCCGATCGGCCGACAGCGGTTGCTTAGGCCGCGCGAACGTGCCGCGAGTTCCGTTGCGGCAGTGCATCCTGACCAGATTTGACCTTTGGCGTGCGCCTACTTCATCAGCTTTTCGGTGATGAAGCGCCATTCGGCGCGCGTGACCGGCGTGATCGACAGCCGGTTGCCGCGCGCGAGCACGCGCATGTCGGCGAGTTCGTCGTGTTCGCGCAGCGCCGCAAGCGGCACGAGCGGCGTCTTTTTCACGTAGCGCACGTCGACGAGCAGCCAGCGCGGTGCTTCCTGCGTCGACTTCGGGTCGTAATAGGGGCTTGTCGGATCGAACTGCGTGGGGTCGGGGTAGGGCGTCGACGACACTTCGGCGAGGCCCGCGATGCCCGGCTCGGGGCAGCTCGAGTGATAGAACAGCACGCCGTCGCCGATCTTCATCGTGTCGCGCATGAAATTGCGCGCCTGATAGTTGCGCACGCCGGTCCACGGCAGCGAGCGCTGCGGTGCGTTGGCGAGATCGTCGATGCTTGCTTCGTCCGGTTCGGACTTCATCAGCCAGTATTGCATGGATCGTGATCGACGCAGAAAGAGGCTGCTACAAAAGAAAACGGCACCGGGCTTCGCCCGATGCCGTTGGATAGGCCCCCGCCTTGGCCGCTAGGCCGGCATCCTGAACCTGAGGTTCAGAATTGGTCGCAGTTAGCAGCACTTCGGGTACATCAGACAGAGTGACGCGCGCGCCCGTGCTACAAATTTCCGCAACCGTGCACATGGCATTGGTTCAAGGAATATATGACCTTGGCGAACCAGGCAGGGAAGCTGACTGAACTGTGATTCGATGCGCCAATTTGACCACCGTTGATCGCCGAGATCAAGGGGAATCGACGCATCGATTGAAACGTTACTGCGTCTCGTGCTGTGCGAGCACCGCGCCGAGCTGTTCGTTCATCTGGTGCATTGTACGACGGATTTCCTCCGCGGGAAATGCTTCACCGTGCCGCACGCTCGTTTGCAGCCGCAGCAATTCGGACGCGAGCGACAGCGCCGCCATCACGGCGATGCGATCGGTGCCGCGTACCGAGCTGTTCGAGCGGATTTTCGACATTTCGGCGTCCACGCGCGCGACCGCTTCGAGCAATGCCGCTTCGGTCTCGGCCGAGCAGGCGAGCCGATAGGCCTGACCGAGAATCGAGACTTCGATCTGCTTGGTGCTCATGCATGTTCTCCATGGCTGGCCGCGTCATCGCCATCCGTACGCGCCTGCGCATCCAGCAGGTCGAGCTGGTTGTCGGCTTGCTCCGCATTTTTCGAGCGCGGCAGCTTTTCGAGAATCGCGTTCAGTTTCACCTGGGCGTCGTCGATCTTTGCCGACAGCGTGTCACGCTCGGCCGCAAGTGCATTGCGTTCATCGCGCAGTTGCGCGAGTTCCGCGCGGACAGCGTCCGCATCCGCGCGCAATTGCGCGACCTGCTCCTCGAGCGCGAGCCGTTCCGAGTGATAGCGCTTGTTCAGCGAAATCAGACGGCCAATATTTTGAGATAGGGTTTCGAGTTCGTTGAGCATTTGCTGCGTCCTCTAAAGACCCAGCATTTTAGCGCGGAATAACGCGCAATCCGACATCTGTAACGTTTCCAGTCGTAACACCCCTGCTTCTTGCCGCGAATCAGCGCGTCCCGTGCGTGTCCGGACGCTTCCTTGACGCTCGCGCGACCCGCTCCTAAACTGGCGCCGCCTCGGTGCTCGCGCGTGGAACGCGCGGTTAAACGGGAAGCAGGGCGCGGGCGCCGGAAGCCTGCCAACCTGCGCTGCCCCCGCAACGGTAAGCGGCCGCGTCTCGTGACGCAGGCCGGCTCGGGCGCGTTTCGCGTGCAGCTCCTGCATGCGGACGCGGGCCACTGCGCGTCATCGCGCGGGAAGGCGAGCCGGACCGCCGCCAGCCCGGATACCGGCCGAGACGGGGAGCCCGCACGGGCTTCGTGACGCGCGGCCTGCGGGGAGGCGGGGCGCGCAATGCTTCACGGAACCTTCTTCGATGCTGACCCCAATCGTCCGCGCGGCGCTCACGTCACGACCGGCCCGCTGCCGCAAGCGGGGGCGCGGTACGTCGTGTGCGGCGCCGTGCGCGGCATGAGCGCCGCGCGCGCCACCGCGATCTGGGCCGCGCTGGCGGCGGCGGTCGCGCTGCTGTTCGTCGCGTCGCTGTCGATCGGCAGCGTGCCGATGTCGCCATGGCAGGCGCTCGCGTCGCTCGTGCCGCATGGCGGCGACGCGCTGTTCGCCGATATCGTTCGCACGCTGCGCCTGCCGCGCGCGCTCGCCGGCTTCGCATGCGGCGCGCTGCTCGCGCTGGCCGGCGCACTGCTGCAGGTACTGTTGCGCAATCCGCTCGCGGAGCCGTACGTACTCGGCGTGTCGGGTGGCGCGGCCGGCTTCGCGCTCGTCGCGATGATCGCGGGCGGCGCGTGGTGGCTCGTCGATGCGTCGGCGTTCGCCGGCTCGATCGTGTCGGTCGCACTCGTGCTCGGTCTCGCGCGCCGCGAGCTGGGGCGCGGCGATTCGCGCGACGCATCGCCACGTTTGCTGCTCACGGGCGTCGTGATCGCGGCGGGGTGGGGCGCGATCGTCACGCTGCTGCTGTCGCTCGCGCCCGATGCACGGTTGCGCGGAATCATCTTTTGGCTGACCGGCGACCTGAACGGCGTGACCGCGCCGTGGTTCGCGTGGGGTGCGTTGTTGCTGGCCGCCTGCGTCGCGCTGCCGGCCGCGCCGCAACTGAACGTGCTGCTGCGCGGCGACGCGACCGCGCTCGCGCTCGGCGTGCCCGTTGCGCGCCTGCGCGTGCGGATCTATCTCGTCGCGTCGCTGGCCGCCGCGGCCGCGGTGACGACGGCCGGCACGATCGGCTTCGTCGGCCTCGTCGTGCCGCATGCGCTGCGGCTCGCCTTCGGCAACGACCAGCGCATGCTGCTGCCGGCCGCGATGCTCGCGGGCGGCGGCGGCGTGATGGCGGCCGACCTGCTCGCACGCACCGTGATTGCGCCCGCGCAACTGCCGGTCGGCGTGATGACCGCGCTGATCGGCGTGCCGGTGTTCCTGTGGATGTTGTTGAGGAAGCCGATGCGATGACGGGGGCCGCACTGCACGCCACGGCCGGCGACATGAACTACGCGGCCGTCGGCCTGACGCTGAAGGCCGGCGCGCGTACGCTGCTCGACGGCTTCACCCAGGTGTTTCGGCCCGGCGAGATCTGGTGCGTTGCCGGGCCGAACGGCGCGGGCAAGACGACGTTGCTCGCGACCCTCGCGGGGCTGCAGCCGCCGGCCGGCGGACACGTCGAGATCGACGGCCGGCCGCTTGCCGCATGGCCACCCGAGCAGCTCGCGCAGCGCCGCGCGCTGATGCCGCAGCAACTGCACGACGCATTCAGCGCGACCGTGTTCGACACGGTGCTGCTCAACCGCTTTCCGTATCTCGGCGGCTGGGGCTGGGAGCGCGATGGCGACCACGCGGCCGCGCGCGACGCGCTGGCGACATTCGACCTGACCGCGCTCGCGTCGCGCGACGTGCTGTCGCTGTCGGGCGGCGAGCGGCAGCGCGTCGCGCTGGCCGCGACGCTGTGCCAGGACGCGCCGTCGATGCTGCTCGACGAGCCGCTCGCGCATCTCGACCTGCATCACCAGATCGATTGCCTGACCGCGCTGGCCGCATGGGTCGACGCGGGCCCGCGCACGGTGCTGTTCTCGTGCCATGATCTCAATCTCGCGCGGCGTTTCGCGACGCATGCGCTGTTGCTCGACGGCCGCAGCCACGCGTGGGCCGGCCCCGTGCACGACGTGCTGACGCCCGAGCGCGCGAGCGACGCGTTCGGCTATCCGCTCGTGCTGATCCGCGAGAACGGCCGCGATGCGCTGCTGCCGGCGTGGCCCGAGCGACAATGACCTTTTCCTTTCCGATGCGCGGCGCACACCGCGCCAACGACACGGCTTTTCGATGACGACCCCGACCCCCTTCCCGCCCGCGATCGCGCCGCTCGACGAGGTGCTGCGCAAGCGCCTGCAGCACGTGATCGACCACAAGACCAAGCCGCCCGGCAGCCTCGGTCAGCTCGAGGCGGTCGCGTTGCAGATCGGCCTGATCCAGCATACCGAGCGGCCGGTCCTGCAGCGTCCCGTGATGATCGTGTTTGCCGGCGATCACGGGATTGCCGCCGAGGGCGTGAGTCCTTATCCGCAAGCGGTGACCGCGCAGATGGTCGCGAACTTCCTCGCCGGCGGCGCGGCGATCAACGCGTTTTCGGGCGTGGCGCAAAGCACGCTCGAGATCGTCGATGCGGGGGTTGCGTCGCCGCTGCCGCTGTCCGACCGGCTCGTGTCGCTGCCGGTCGCACGCGGGACGCGCAACTTCGCCGCAGAGCCGGCGATGACGCGCGACGAGGCGATGACGGCGCTCGCCGCCGGCGCGGCGCGCGTGCGCCTGCATGCGTCGCTCGGCACGAACGTGATCGGCTTCGGCGAGATGGGAATCGCGAACACGTCGTCGGCCGCGTGCCTGATGAGCCGCCTGCTCGGCGTGCCGATCGACGCGTGCGTCGGGCGCGGCACGGGCCTCGACGACCAGGGTCTCGCGCACAAGCGCGCGGTGCTCGGCCGTGCGCTCGTCAAGCACTCGCACGCGATCGCGCCGCTCGATGTGCTCGCGACGTTCGGCGGCTTCGAGATCGCGATGATGACGGGCGCGTATCTCGCGGCCGCGAGCGAGCGGATGACGATCCTCGTCGACGGCTTCATCGCGACGGCAGCGCTGCTGGTTGCCGAGCGCATTGCGCCCGGCGTGCGCGACTACTGCGTGTTCTCGCATACGTCGCACGAGGCCGGGCACCGGCGCATGCTCGAGCATTTCGGCGCGAAGCCGCTGCTCGCGCTGGACCTGCGGCTGGGCGAAGGCACCGGTGCCGCGCTCGCGCTGCCGCTCGTGCGGGCGGCCGCCGCCTTCCTCACGGAGATGGCGAGCTTCGAGTCCGCCGGCGTCGACAATCGTGACGCCTGATCGCGCGCGCGGCGTGCGGGCCGAACTGCGCTACTTCTTCGTCGCGCTCGGCTATTTCACGCGCGTGCCCGTGCCGCGCGCGATCGGCTACGCGGCCGGCGATCTCGACCAGGCCGCGCGCTATTTCCCGCTCGTCGGCGCATGCGTGGGCGTGTGGGGCGCGCTCGTGTATCTCGCTGCGCTGCGCGCGCTGCCGCCGTCGATCGCGGTCGGGTTGTCGATGGCCGCAACGCTGCTCGCCACGGGCGCCTTTCACGAGGACGGCCTGGCCGACAGCTGCGATGCGTTCGGCGGCGGCTATACGCGCGACGACGTGCTGCGCATCATGCATGACTCGCGGATCGGCACGTTCGGCGCGGTCGCGCTCGTGATCTCGCTCGGCGTGAAATGGCAGGCGCTCGCGTCCATGTTGCCGTTGCGTGCCGCGTGGACGATGATCGCCGCGCACGCGGCGAGCCGCGCCGCGGCGGTGAGCCTGCTGATGACGCTCGACTACGTGCGGCCCGAAGGCAAGGCGAAGCCGGTCGCGCAACGGATGGGTGCACGCGCGGCATGTGTCGCGGCGCTGTTCGGATTGCCCTGGCTGTTCTGGCCCGACTGGCGCATGGGTGTCGCCGCATGCGTTGCGCTCGTGCTCGTGCGCGCGTGGGCCGCCCGCTATTTCGTGAAGCGGATCGGCGGCTATACGGGCGACTGTCTTGGCTTCACGCAGCAACTGTGCGAACTGGCGATCTATCTCGTGGTGCTCGGATGGACGTCGTCCTGATTCGTCATCCGGCCGTCGGCATCGAGCCGGGCATCTGCTACGGACGCAGCGACGTGCCGCTCGCCACGCCGGCCGAGGCCGGGGCGAAGGCGGTGCGTACGCATCTGTCTGCTATCGGCGCGCCGCTTCCCGAACAGGTCTGGACGAGCCCGCTGACGCGCTGCGCGTCGGTGGCCGAACGGCTCGCGCAGGCATGCGACGTGCCGTTGCGGCGCGACGCGGACTGGCAGGAAATGGATTTCGGCGCGTGGGAAATGCGGCGCTGGGACGATATCGATCGCGCGGCGCTCGATGCGTGGGCGGCCGACCTGATGCATGCGTGCGCGCATGGCGGCGAAAGCGTTGCGCGGTTTGCCGCGCGGGTTGCGCGGCGAGCCGACGCAGTGGCGCAGTTCGACCGGCCGCAGTGGGTCGTCACGCATGCGGGCGTGATCCGCGCGTTTGCATCGCATGTGTTGCGCGTGCCGCTCGATACATTGCTGTCGCGATCCGTACCGACAGGGGGTGTCGTCTGGCTGCGCGCGGATGCTGCCGCGCGAACGTGGGACGTGATGCACTGGGACGAATAGGCGCGCTGGCCACTGCGTGTGAACGACGGAGCGCGCGGTCAATTCGTCTCGGGCATCTGGCACGCGATGACCGCGCAAGTCACCGGAAATCAGCGCACCGCCCGCCGCGCACGCGCGGCATCGAGAGCCTCACACAGCGCGGCCGCGCCCTGCGCGATCCGCGGCGCCGGCCGTGTCAGCAGATCGCCGTCGATCGCGAACAGGTTGTGGCGTGCCACGGCCGTCAGTGCGGGCCACGTGCGCCAGCGCGCCAGGCTCGGCAGTGGTTCGTCGGCGCGCGTCGTACCCGCACTCGTCGTCACGATCGCCTCCGGATTCGCCGCGAGCACGGCCTCGTCGGTGACGGTCGGCACGAGCGGCTTGAGCGATGCGAACACGTTGCGGCCGCCGCACAGCTCGATCACGTCGTTGATCAGGTGCGCACCGTTGAGCGTCATCAGCGGCCGATCCCAGACCTGGAAGAACATCGTGACAGGCGCTCGCGCAGCGTAACGCGTGCGTAGCGTCGCGATGTCGCGCGCATAGGCGGCCGCGGCCGCATCGGCAACCGGTTGCGTGCCGAGCAGTGTGCCGAGCCGGCGCAGCGACGACGCGACGTCGTCGAGATGCTTCGGTTCGCTGAAGAACAGCGGGATGTGCAGCGCGCGCAGCGCATCGGTCTGCCGCTCGGCATTGCCGTGCCGCCAGACGACGATCAGGTCGGGCTTCAGCGCGGCGATCCGCTCGAGATCGAGCGCCTTGTTGTCGCCGACGCGCGGTATCGCTTGCGCCGCGGGCGGATAGTCGCTGTACGTGACGGTGCCGACGAGCTTCGCGCCGCCGCCGGCCGCGTAGACGAGTTCGGTCGCGTGCGGCGCGAGACTGATCACGCGTTGCGCGGGCGCCGGCAGCGTGACGGTATTGCCGGCGTCGTCGCGTGTCGTGACATCGGCGTGGGCGCGTGGCGCGTAAGCGAACGCAGCCAATAGCGCGATTGGCGCGAGCCGCTGAAACGTGCATGAATTCATGCGGAGTCCCGTTGCAGCGTCGGCACGCAGTGCGCGAGCGCATCGCCGAGGCGCTGCCATTCCGTTTCGCTGCCCGGCAAGCCGACGCGTACGCTCGACGGGGTCGGGAAGTGCCGCGTCCAGACCCCGCGTGTCGCGAGTGCCGCATGCAGTGCCGCGGCGCGCGGGTCGTCGGTCCAGCTGAAGAGCGGCGTCGCGCGAACCGCGAAGCCGTGCGCGCGCAGCAAGGCGGCCAGCCGTTCGCCGTCGGCCGCGAGCCGTTCGCGGGCGGCGGCCTGCCATGCGCGGTCGGCGAACGCCGCGGCGACTGCATGGCGGGCAGGGCCGCCGACCGTCCAGGCGCCGAGCATGTCGCGCAGCGCGACGATCCGGTCAGGACAGGCGAGCACGAAGCCTGCGCGGATGCCGGCGAGCCCGAAGAACTTGCCGACCGAACGCAGCACGATGAGCCCGGGGCGATCGACGTGTGGCGCGAGCGACCGCGTCGCGCCCGTATCGGCGAATGCCTCGTCGACGATCAGCGTGCCGCCGCGCGCGGCCAGTTGCGCGTGCCAATCGAGCAGGCGCTCGGCCGACACGAACTCGGCGGTCGGATTATTCGGATTCCCGACGATGACGTGACGCAACGTCGCTGGCAGCGTATCCGTGTCGATGTCGAGCGCGACGACGCGATGGCCGTGGCGCGCGAAGGCGGGCGCGTATTCGCCGTATGCGAGCGCCGCGACGCCGGCGTCGCCGGTCGGCAGCAACGCGGGCAATGCGCGGATCGCGGCCTGGCTGCCGGCGACCGGCAGCACGTGTGCGGGATCGGGCGCGTGGTAGTACTGCGCGGCGCAGGCCGCGAGGCCGTCGCCGTCGTCGGGCAGCCGGCGCCACGCGTCGGCCGGGACGGGCGGCACCGGATAGCCGACCGGATTGATGCCGGTCGACAGGTCGAGCCACGCGTCGTACGGAATGCCGTGGCGGCGTGCAGCCTCATGCAGGTTGCCGCCGTGTGCGATGCGGGTGTCAGACATGATGGGTGGCCATGGCGAGTGCGCCGCTCGCGACCAGCAGCGCGAGCCACAGGGCGAGCGTGCGCGTGACGAGCGACAGCGCGGCGACGATGTGGACGGCGGTCGCCGTGGCGCCGGTGCCGAGCGCGGGACGATCCTCGATCTCGCCGTGATAGACGGCCGGGCCGCCGAGCTGCACGTTCAGGCTGCCGGCACCGGCGGCCATCACCGGGCCCGCGTTCGGGCTGTCCCAGTGGCGCGCCTGCGTGCGCCAGCAGCGCCACGCGGCGGCCGTGTCGCCGAGCAGCGCGTAGCTCGCGGCCGTGAGGCGCGCGGGAATCCAGTTCAGCGCGTCGTCGAGGCGCGCGGCGGCCCAGCCGAAGGTCAGGAAGCGCGGCGTGCGGTAGCCCCACATCGCGTCGAGCGTGTTCGCGAGCCGGAACAGCAGCGCGCCGGGGCCGCCTGCGACGACGAACCAGAACAGCGCGCCGAAGATCGCGTCGTTGCCGTTCTCGAGCGCGGATTCGACGGCCGCGCGCGACAGCGCGCCCTCGTCCGCGTCGCTCGTGTCGCGCGACACGATGCGCGCGGTCAGCGCGCGGGCGGCGCCGAGGTCATGCCGCAGCAACGCGGCAGCGATCGGCGCGACGTGGTCGGTGAGGCTTTTCGCGCCGAGCGCGAACCACAGCAGCGCGATATGCAGCGCGGCCGCGAGCGGCCACGGCAGCACGGTCGTGAGCCATGCCGCGATGGCGACCGGCGGCACGACCGCCGCGACCCATGCGGCGACGCCGATCACGCGGCCGCGCCGGCCCGTGTTCAGCGCGCCTTCGATGCGCGCGGCGAGGCGGCCGAACGCGACGAGCGGGTGCCAGCCGGCCGGTTCGCCGAGCGCGCGGTCGACGATCGCGGCCGCAACCGCGAACATCGCGACGACGGGCAGCGACAGCATCAGCATGACGGCGCTCCCGTCTTGAGGTCGAGCGGCAGCCCGGCGACGAGCAGCGTCACGCGTGTCGCGAGCGCGGCGACGCGCTGGTTCAGGCGCCCGAGTTCGTCGACGTAGCGGCGCGTGACCGATCCGAGCGGCACGACGCCGAGCCCGATTTCGTTACTGACGACGATCACCTTCGCGCGCGCGCCGCGCAACGCGTGCTCGAGCCGCTCGACCTGCGCCGCGTACTGCGCATCATCGAGCGGTTCACCTTCGGCGGGACACAGCAGGTTCGTGAGCCACAGCGTCAGGCAGTCGACGAGCAGGCACGCGTGCGGATCGTCGAGCCGTGCGAGCGTGCCGGCGAGATCGACGGGCGCGTCGGCGAAACCCCAGTCGGCCGGCCGGCGCGCGCGATGGTGCGCGATGCGCTCCGCGAACTCGGCATCGGCGGCGGTCGCGGTCGCGATGTAGGTGACGGGGAGGCCGCTGTCGGCGGCGAGCCGCTCGGCATGCGCGCTCTTGCCCGAGCGCGCGCCGCCGAGGACGAAGGTGAGGTCGTGCGGAATCATCGCGTGATTGTAACGGCGCGGGCAGGGCGGCGCGGGGGATAATGCGGCCTTTGCTTCGCGACGACCTTTACACGATGAATGCACCCGAGCCGCGGCCGCGCGGCACGCTGATGATCCAGGGCACGACGTCCGACGCGGGCAAGAGCACGCTGGTTGCCGGCCTGTGCCGGCTCGCCCGCCGCGCCGGCGCGCGCGTTGCGCCGTTCAAGCCGCAGAACATGGCGCTCAACAGCGCGGTGACGGCCGACGGCGGCGAGATCGGCCGCGCGCAGGCGCTGCAGGCGCTGGCCGCGGGCGTCGCGCCGCATACGGATTTCAACCCCGTGCTGCTGAAGCCGACGAGCGATCGCGGCGCCCAGGTGATCATTCACGGCAAGGCGCGCATGAACCTCAATGCGCGTGCGTATCACGACTACAAGCCGGTCGCGTTCGATGCGGTGCTCGAGTCGTACGCGCGCCTGCGCGCCGGCTACGACACGGTGATCGTCGAAGGCGCCGGCAGCCCGGCCGAGATCAACCTGCGCGACGGCGACATCGCGAACATGGGTTTTGCCGAACGCGTCGACTGCCCGGTCGTGCTGGTCGCCGACATCGACCGCGGCGGCGTGTTCGCGCATCTGGTCGGCACGCTCGCGTGCCTGTCGGACAGCGAGCGCGCGCGCGTGCGCGGCTTCGTGATCAATCGCTTCCGCGGCGATTTCAAGTTGCTCGAACCGGGGCTCGACTGGCTGCGCGCGCAAACGGGCAAGCCGGTGTTCGGCGTGCTGCCGTACCTGCACGGCCTGCTGCTCGACGCCGAGGACATGCTGCCCGCCCAGGCGCGCAGCGCCGCCGCACGGGGCGACGCCGGCGTGCTGCGCGTCGTCGTGCCGGCGCTGCCCCGCATCAGCAACCACACCGATTTCGATCCGCTGCGTGCGCATCCGCAGGTCGAATTCACGTATTGGAAGAGCGGCCCCGTGCCGGACGCCGACCTGTTGATCCTGCCCGGTTCGAAGAGCGTGCAGCGCGATCTCGCGTGGCTGCGCGACGCGGGCTGGGACACGCTGATCCGTCGCCACCTGCGCTACGGCGGCAAGGTGATCGGCATCTGCGGCGGGATGCAGATGCTCGGCCGCACGCTCGACGATCCGCTCGGCCTCGAAGGCGCGCCCGGCAGCGTGCCGGGGCTCGGGCTCCTCGATTTCGACACGACGCTGCAGCCCGACAAGACGCTGAAGAACGTGACGGGGCAGCTCGCGCTGCCGGGCGGGGCCGCGGTGCGCGGCTACGAGATCCACATGGGCGATACGCATGGGCCCGCGCTCGCGTCGCCCGCGCTGGCGCTGGCCGCCGACACCGCGCGGGACGGCACACGCCCCGACGGCGCGGTGTCCGACGACGGCCAGATCCTCGCGACCTACGTGCACGGGCTGTTCGACTCGCCCGACGCCTGCACGGCGCTGCTCGCGTGGGCCGGGCTCGACGGCGCGGAGCGCATCGACTATCCGGCGCTGCGCGAGGCATCGCTCGAACGGCTGGCCGACACGTTCGCGAACCATCTCGACCTCGACGCGCTGTACGCCGAGTTTCGTTGACGCGACGCCGGCCCATGCTCGCTTTTTCCGCCGGATCGCGTACAACACAGAAGGGCGGAGGTCCGCCTGGAGGAGTGCGACGATGAAGGCTCGATGGTGGTGGAGCGTGCTGCTCGCGGCGCTGCTGGGCGCGTCGGCGGTTGCGCACGCGTGCGATTCGTCCGCACCGGGCGGCAGCCAGTCCGGTTCCGGCGACGCCACACAAGGCAAGAGCGGTTACTGAAGCAGGCTGCGGGGCATGATCGGTCATGCCCCTTTTTACGCCTCTATTAACGCCTTATGGGAATCAGTTAAAGCGAATTGGCGTGTTTATCGGTCGAATTGATTCGAATAGAGTGCGATCCGTTCACACCACTCCCGAAGGAATTCGCCATGAACCCCAATCGCCTCAACGATTTCGCCGCGACCCTGCTGCGCGTCGCGCTCGGCGTGCTGTACCTCGCGCACGTCGCGCAGAAGGTGTTCGTCTTCACGCTGCCGGGCACCGCGCAGTTCTTTGCGTCGATCGGCCTGCCGGGTTGGCTCGCGTACCTGACGACGTTCGTCGAACTGGCCGGCGGCCTGGCGCTGCTCGCGGGCTTCCGCGTGCGCGTCGCCGCGCTCGTGCTGCTGCCGTTCATGCTCGGCGCGGTTGCCGCGCATCTGCCGAACGGCTGGAGCTTCGCGTCACCGCACGGCGGCTGGGAATATCCGGCGTTCTGGGCCGTCACGCTCGCCGTGCAGGCGCTGCTGGGCGGCGGCGCGTTCGCGCTCGGCGCACGGGAGGCCGCGGTTCAGCGTGCGTAACGGGGAAGTAACCCACACGGCGCGGCGCAACCCGTTCCGGTGACACCCCGTTTGCCGATATCATCGCTCCCTGTATCCGCAATCGAGCGGCGCTTGCCAGGCGGTGGGCGCCGCGCGGCTTTTTCGGGGGAATTCATGACGGTGATCGTGGTGGCGAATCCGAAGGGCGGCGTGGGGAAGAGCACGCTGTCCACCAATCTTGCCGGCTATTTCGCGGCGCAGGGCGCGTGGGTCGCGCTCGCCGACCTGGACCGGCAGCAGTCCGCGCATGCGTGGCTCGACCTGCGGCCGGCCGGATTGCCGCCGATCGAGGCGTGGGATCTCGACCCGGACGCGCCGACGAAGCCGCCGCGCGGCCTCGAGTACGCGGTGATCGATACGCCGGCCGGCCTGCACGGCAACCGGCTCAACGTCGCGCTGCAACTGGCCGACAAGGTGATCGTACCGCTGCAGCCGTCGATGTTCGATATCCTGGCCACGCAGCAGTTTCTGGAGCGCCTCGCCGACGAGAAGGCCGTGCGCAAGGGCAACGTCGAGGTCGGGATCGTCGGGATGCGGGTCGATGCGCGCACGCGCTCGTCCGACCAGCTTCATCGCTTCGTCGAAGGGCTCGGCCTGCCGGTGCTCGGCTACCTGCGCGACACGCAGAACTACGTGCAGATCGCCGCGCACGGGCTGACGCTGTGGGACGTTGCGAAGAGCCGCGTCGAGAAGGATCTCGAGCAGTGGCGGCCGATCGTCGAATGGGCCGAACGCCGGGCGCCGAAGGCAGGGAAGACGGAGAGGGCTGCCAAGGCGTCCTGATCGCGCGGCCGCTGCCGGGCGGCGCGCGATGAAATGAGAAAGGGCCGGATGCCGTCGAGTACGGCATCCGGCCCTTCGACCACAAGCGGGCCCGCCGCGCCCGCGCGCCATGGCACGCGGGCAGGTGGCCGGGTCAGGTCCAGTTCTGCGTCGGCACGTGATCGCGGTGGCCCTTGATCTTGTTGCCGTCGTCCATGAACACGAGCTTCGGCTTCCAGCCGGCCTGCAGCTCGGCTTCGTCGACCATCGCGAAGGCCGCGATGATCACGAGGTCGCCGAGTTGCGCGCGACGCGCGGCCGAGCCGTTCAGCGAGATCATCCCGCTGCCGCGCTCACCCTTGATCGCGTACGTCGAGAAGCGCTCGCCGTTGTTGATGTTCCAGATGTCGATCCGTTCGTTCTCGATGATGCCCGAGGCTTCGAGCAGGTCTTCGTCGATCGCGCACGAGCCTTCGTAGTGCAGCTCGCAGTGCGTGACGGCCGCACGGTGGATCTTCGATTTGAGCATGTGGCGCTGCATGGTGTCTCCGTGATGCGTGAGAGGCGAGGGCGGGGCGGCCCGTCAGATTTCCAGGTTGTCGATGAGGCGCGTCGCGCCGAGCTTCGCGGCGGCGACGACGACGAGCGGTTCGCCGGCTTCGAGCTGGGCCGCGTCCGGCGCGATCAGGTTCGCTCGGCGGCGGATCGAGATGTAGTCGGGCGCCCAGCCGCGGCCGGCCAAATGCGTGCGGGCCAGTTCCTCGAGCTTGCCGAGGTCGCGCTCGCCGCCGAGCACGCTTTCGCGGATGCGCTGCAGCGTCTTCGCGAGTTCGGGCGCCTCGCCGCGCTCGTCGGCCGACAGGTAGCGATTGCGCGACGACAGAGCGAGGCCGTCCTCGTCGCGCACGGTTTCGGCGGCGATGATGTCGACCGGCAGCGCGAGCTGCTGGCACATGCGGCGCACGATCATCAGCTGCTGGTAGTCCTTCTTGCCGAACACGGCGACGCGCGGCTGCACGCAGGCCATCAGCTTCGCCACGACCGTGCACACGCCGGTGAAGAAGCCGGGCCGGAATTCCCCTTCGAGGATCCCGCCGAGATCGTCCGGCGGCAGCACGCGGTATTCCTGCGGTTCCGGGTACATGTCGCGCTCGGTCGGCGCGAACAGCACGTAGACGTTTTCCTTCTGCAGCTTCTCGATATCGTCCTGCAGCGTGCGCGGATACTTGTCGAAATCCTCGTTCGGGCCGAATTGCAGCCGGTTGACGAAGATGCTCGCCACGACCGGATCGCCGTGCTGGCGCGCGAGGCGCATCAGCGACAGGTGCCCTTCGTGCAGGTTGCCCATCGTCGGCACGAACGCCGTGCGGTTCTGTCCGCGCAGCTGGTCGCGCAGTTCATGGATCGAGCTGATGACTTTCATGATCGGGTAGCGGGTTCCTCGCGCTGGCGCGCGTTGGCGCCGCAGCAGCGGCGTCGGGGTCGAAGCGGAGAACGCCGGCGCGCGGGCGGCGCATCGGGCGTCGGCGGATTGTAGAGGATTTGGCCGCCAAACGCATCGAAAAAAGAACGGTCGTTCACTTTTTAATCGGGCGTGCCGGCAACCCCGCGCGCGGCCGCGCTGGACTGCGGCGTAGCGGCGAGCGTGCCGGGATGAAGCGGGAGAGCGGGAAGGGCGGGCGCGGGTGTTACGCGGGCAGGTACGCGAGACGCACGTAGATCGGCGCGAACGGCTCGGCCTGCGTGATTTCGAGGAGCGACTCGCGCGCGAGTTCGAGCATCGCGATGAAATTCACGACGACGACCGGCACGCCGCGCGACGTGTCGAACAGCTCGGCGAACTCCATGAAGCGCGCGTTCTGCAGCCGGCGCAGGATCAGACTCATGTGCTCGCGCACCGACAGCTCCTCGCGCGAGATCTTGTGGTGCTGGACGAGCTTCGCGCGCTTGAGCACGTCGGCCCATGCGGCGCGCAGGTCGTCCGAATTCACGTCGGGGAAGCGCGGCGTGACGCTCTGCTCGATGTAGACCTCGGCGCGCAGGAAGTCGCGGCCGAGCTGCGGCAGCTGGTCGAGCCGCTGCGCGGCGAGCTTCATCTGCTCGTATTCGAGCAGGCGGCGCACGAGTTCGGCGCGCGGATCCTCGGCTTCCTCGCCGGTGTCGGCCTTCTTGACCGGCAGCAGCATCCGCGACTTGATCTCGATCAGCATCGCGGCCATCAGCAGGTACTCGGCCGCCAGCTCGAGGTTCGACGTGCGGATCTGGTCGACGTAGCCCAGGTATTGCGCGGTGACCTGCGCCATCGGGATGTCGAGCACGTTGAAGTTCTGCTTGCGGATCAGGTAGAGCAGCAGGTCGAGAGGGCCTTCGAAGGTCTCGAGGAAGACCTCGAGCGCATCGGGCGGGATGTAGAGATCCTGCGGCAGCTTGAAGAGCGGCTCGCCGTACAGGCGAGCGAATGCCGCGACACCGTCGACCGTGTCGGGCGTCGAATCGGCGCCCGCGGGCGCGGCGATCGCGTCGTCCTGCCGGGCGGCGCTGGCCTCGTCGGCGGCGCTCACGTCGTCAGAAGTTCTGGTAGTAGACGTACGACGTTTGCTTCACGCGCGATTCCTGCTGCTCGGCGCGCTCTTCGAGGTCGATCGGCTGCTTGTCCCACAGCAGGGAACGGCCCTTGCGCTGCTCGTCCTCGAGCGTCGGCTTCTGCTGCTTGAGCTGGTTCAGGAACTGCGTGACATCGGACTGGTACGGCATGGCTGGATTTTCCGTTTCGGGCGGCGCACGATGCGCCGGATTCACGATGGCGGGATTTTACCGCATCGCGGGAACGGCCGGCGTCAATCGCGCGTCGAATCCGCGGGCCGGCAGATGGCGGGCGCCCGGAAGCGCACCGTCACGCAGGGCGCTGCGGTCCAGGCGGTTTACAAACATTAAGCTTTGGTGCCGGCACCCTGTGGTCAAATACAGGGTTTTCCACAAAACCGTGATAACCGAGGGCGAGGTCATATTTGGCGGGGCAGTCGAACCAGCAAGCACACACGGCACATGACGCGGTCCCGCGCGTGGAACGCAATCGCGCCCGCGCCGCGCGGGTGGCCCTTGCGGGTTGCCTTGCCGCATGCTTCGCGCTGCCGGCCCACGCGAAGTACGACGTCGACATCGACGCGCCGCGCTCGGTTCGCAAACTGCTCAAGTCGCATCTCGACATCGCGCGCTTCGCGAAGCGCGACGACATCAGCGACGACCAGTTCGACTTCCTCGTGACCGCCACGCCGCAGCAGGTGCGCGACCTGACCGCGACGGCCGGCTATTTCTCGCCGGTCGTGCGCACCGACGTGCGCACGCGCGACGGCAAGCGCGACGTGCGCATCGCGGTCGATCCCGGGAAGCAGACGATCGTGTCGAGCGTCGAGCTGACGTTCAAGGGGCCCATCGACACCGAGGATCCGAAGCAGGAAGCCGCGACCCGCTTCGCGTTCTCGCTGAAGCCGGGCGATCCGTTCACTCAGTCCGACTGGGACGGCGCGAAGGGCGCGGCGCTCAGGCAACTGCAGTCGCACCGCTATCTCGGCGGGAAGATCGCGTCGTCCGAAGCGCGCATCGACCCGCGCACGCAGCGCGCGATGCTCGCGGTCACGTTCGACAGCGGCCCGACGTTCACGATAGGCAAGGTCGACGTCGACGGCGTGCGGCGCTATCCGGAAAAGATCGTCACGAACGTCAATCCGCTGTCGGAAGGCGAGATCTACGACGTGCAGCGGATCACCGAACTGCAGCGGCAGTTGCAGAACACGCCGTATTACGCGAGTGTCGCAATCGATGTCGGCGACGATACGGCGAAGCCCGAGCGTACGCCCGTGCACGTGAAGGTCAGCGAGTTTCCGTACAACAACATCCGCGGCGGCGTCGGTTTTGCCACCGATACCGGGCCGCACGTGCAGGGTTCCTACACGTATCTCGACACGTTCGGCGCCGCGTGGCCGCTGACCGTGTCGGGCCGGCTCGACCAGATCCAGCAATACGGGCAGGTCCAGCTGTCGATGCCGCCGGGCGAGAAGGGCTGGACCAACAGCGTGCTCGCGTCGTACACGAACACCAACGTGTCGGACACGCGCATCTACAGCGCGCGGGTCGGCGCGCAGCGCACGCGCACCGGCCAGTTCATCGACTATTCGTATTCGCTGATGTACTACCAGGACCGGCTCGACCAGAACGGCGCCGGGCCGACCACGAGCCGCGCGCTCGTGCCGCAATGGGCGTGGACGCGCCGCAACGTCGACGATCCGCTGTTTCCGCGTTCGGGCAACCTGATCCACGCGGAGGCCGGCTTCGCGGTCAAGGGCGTGCTGACCGACCAGTCCTTCATCCGCGGCTACGCGCGCGGCCAGCAGTACCTGCCGATCGGCAAGCGCGACCTGTTCGTGTTCCGTGCGGAGCTCGGCGGCGTGTTCACGAGCGGCAGCTCGACCGGCGTGCCGGCGTCGCTGCTGTTCCGCGCGGGCGGCTCGAACTCGGTGCGCGGCTACGGCTACCAGAGCATCGGTAACAGCGTCGACGGTTCCGTGCTGCCGACCAAGTACCTGATGACGGGCACCGCCGAATACCAGCACTGGTTCAACCGCGACTGGGGCGCCGCGACGTTCTTCGACATCGGCACCGCCACCGATGCGTGGGGCGAGCGCGTGTTCTACCCGGGTGTCGGCATCGGCGCGCGCTGGCGCAGCCCCGTCGGCCCGATCAACGTCGACGTCGCGTACGGGTTGCGCAACCATAGCGTGCGCCCGTACCTGACGCTCGGCATCGCTTTCTGACCGTACCGCTTCACCGACGACGAACCGCATGACGAAGGACCCGAACGACACGCCGCCGCCTCACGATCCGGACTCGCCCGACGGCGCGCCCGACGCGCCGCCGCGCGCGCCGCGCCGCGGGCCTGTCGCGCGGATCGGGCGGTTCGTCGCGTGGACGCTTGTCACGGTCGTGCTGCTCGTCGTGCTGGCGGTCGGCCTCGTGCTGGCCGCGGCGACGACCGAGCACGGCACGCGGCTCGCGTGGCAGGTGGCTGGCCGCGTGCTCGGCGCGCGGCTCGCGGGCACGCTCGACGGCGGCTCGCTTGCGACCGGCGTGCGGTTGCGCGGCTTCGCGTGGACGAGCCCCGACGGCACCGGCACCGAAATCCGCATCGACCGGCTCGACGGCCGCTGGGCCCTGACCCGCGCGCCGTGGCGGCTGTCCATCGCGTACCTTCGCGCCGGCACGATCGACGTGCGGATCGCGCCGGGGCCGTCGACGCCGAGTACGACGCCGCAGGACCTCAGCCTGCCGCTGCAGTTGCGGATCGACGATCTGCGCGTCGATCATCTCGCGATCCACGACGGCGGCTCGACGACGCAGCTCGACCATATCGCGCTGAACGGCCGCAGCGACGGCCGTCACCATGAACTCGTGCTCGCGGGCATCGATACGCCGTACGGCGCGCTGACCGCGCGCGCGAAGCTCGACGGCGTGAAGCCGTTCGCGCTGACGGGTGACGCCACCTATGCGGGCAAGCTGTCCGACGAGCCGGTCGACGCGCGTGCGCGCGTGTCGGGCTCGCTCGAGGCGCTCATCGCCGAAGTCGACGCAAGCGGGATGAAGCTGAACGGGCGCGCGCACGTCGAGGCCGCGCCGTTCGGGGCGGTGCCGCTCACGCGCGCATCGCTCGCGTTCGATCACGTGAACCCGCAGGCGCTCGCGCCCGGCGCGCCGGCCGCCGATCTCGCGGTGCGCGCGGAACTCGCGCCGGTGACCGCGCCGGCCGGGGCCGAGCCCGCGAAGGGTTTCGCGGTGACCGGCCCGGTGTCGATCGTCAACGCGAAGCCCGGTACGCTCGGCGAGCATTTGCTGCCGGTGATCGACGCGCACGCGAACGTGCATCTCGACGCGCACGCGCAGCGGATCGACGATCTTGCGCTGAAGCTGATTCGCGACGGCAGCGTGACAGGCAACGGCACGCTGACGGGCGGCAAGGGCCGCTTCGACCTGAAGGTCGCGAACCTCGACCTGAATGCGTTCGTCGCCGAGCTGCGGCCGATGCGCCTCGCCGGCCCGCTCGGCGTGACGCTCGCGGGCGATGTCACGACCGTCGACTTCAACCTGAACGATCCGAAGCTCGCGCTCGGCGCCCGCGCGAAGGTTGCGCTGACGCCGCAGCAGACCGTGCTGACCGACGCGCGCGTGACGGCGGGCAAGGGCCGGATCGACCTGACGGGTGTGTTCCGCCACGATGTGCATTCGAGCTATGACGCGAAGGCGACGCTGACCGCATTCGACCCGCTGCTGCTCGCCGCGATGAGCGCGCCGAAGGCGGGGGGCGGCAAGGCGCCCGCCAAGGCCACGAAAGCGCCTGCCCCGCGCGGCGAGACGCGCGTGTCGGGCACGCTGACGGCGTCGGGCGCATTCGCGCCGCAGGTATCGACGACGGCGACCTTCAAGCTCGGCGACAGCCT
Source organism: Burkholderia sp. AU31624 (assembly GCF_020420065.1). Lineage (NCBI taxonomy): Bacteria > Pseudomonadati > Pseudomonadota > Betaproteobacteria > Burkholderiales > Burkholderiaceae > Burkholderia > Burkholderia sp. AU31624. The sequence continues at coordinate 213,835 of NZ_JAIZRT010000003.1, read as the reverse complement.
GTACGACGGCGTGCCGCTGACCGGCGCGGGCGTCGTGCAGCTGGCCGGCTCGCGCATCTTGCCGAGCAACGCGAACCTGTCGATCGCGGGCAACCACGTCGACCTGCGCGGCAGCTTCGGCGCGCCCGGCGACCGGCTGCGCTTCGTCGTCGACGCGCCGCAGCTCGACCGGCTCGGCTTCGGCGTGCAAGGGCTCGTGCAGGCGCAGGGCGACCTGACCGGCAGCTTCGCGCACCCGAACGTGACGGCCACCTACAAGGCCGAGCACGTCGTCGTCGGCTCGAACCGGATCGGTGCCGCGCAGGGCCGCGCGGACATCCGCGACGGCGCGCACGGCGCGCTCGTATTCACGGCCGATGCGTCCGACCTCGCGCTCGGCTCGCTGAAGCTGAAATCGCTGCGCGCGAACCTCGACGGCACGCGCGCGAAGCACACGCTCGACGCGTCGGCGCTCGGGGCGGCTGGCGGCCGCGTGATCGACGTGACGCTCGCGGCGAATGGCGGCGTGGTCGAGAACCGCGACGGGATGCGCTGGGACGGCACCGTCACGCGTCTTGCCAACCGCGGCACACCGGCCATCGCGCTGCAGTCGCCGCTGACCGTGTCGGCCGGCGCCGGCCGTGTGACGCTCGGCGCGACGCGGCTCACGCTCGAAGGCGCGGCGATCGACCTGAAGTCGTTCGTGTTCGATCACGGCCAGATGCGCTCGGCGGGCTCGGTGACCGGTGCGTCGGTCGCGCGTTTCCTCGAGGTCCGCCAGGAACTGACGGGCCAGCGGCCGCCGGTGCGCACCGACGTCGTGCTCGATGCCGACTGGGATTTCTCGCTCGGCGCGAACGCGACAGGCTACGTTCAGGTGAAGCGCCGCGGCGGCGACGTGACGATCGAAAGCGGGCGCGGCATCGCCTCGCTGGGGCTGACCGACCTGTCCGCGCGCGCGAGCTTCACGCCCGGCAACCGGCTCAACGTGACGGCGCTCGCGAAGGCGAGCCGGATCGGCACGCTCGACGCGAACGTCACCGTGCCGTTCGCGCTGCGCGACGGGATGTTCGGCGTGGTCGACGACGGCCCGCTGTCGGGTCGCATCGACGCCGACATCCCGGCGCTGAAGACGACCGGCAACCTGTTCGGGCCGAGCTACCTGCTCGGTGGGCGCGCGGCGCTGAAGCTGACGGTCGCCGGCACGCCGGTGAAGCCGAACCTGTCGGGAATGCTGACGGGTGACGACCTGTCCGCGACGCTCATCGACCAGGGCGTGCAGTTGAAGGACGGCATCGTGCGCGTCAAGCTGTCGGAAAACCTCGTCGAATTCCAGCAGGTCGAGTTCCACGGCGGCGACGGTACGCTGCGCATGCTCGGCCGCGTGCGCCTCGACGGCGAGGCGCCCGACCTGACCGCGAGCATCGTCGCGGACAAGCTCGAGCTGTTCGCGGCGCCGGACCGCAAGCTGTCGCTGTCGGGCAAGGCGACGGTCGCGAACGACGGACCGCGCGGCGCGCTGTCGATCGACGGCAAGTTCGTCGTCGACCGCGCATTGTTCGACCTGCCCGAGGAATCGGCCCCGCACCTGTCGGACGATGTCGTGATCGTGCAGCCGGGCGGCACGGTGCGCGGCGAGACGCCGACCGGCACCGCGGTCGCGAAGCCGAAGCCGGCCGAGGACAAGCCGGCGCCGTCGCTCGCGCCGCGCGCGAATGTCGACATCGGCCTTGGCAACAACTTCCGCTTCAAGGGCCACGGAGCGGATCTCGGGCTACGCGGCACGATCACCGTGATGAGCGCGCCGGGCGTGCCGCTGCGCGCGGTCGGCAACGTGCGCGTGACCGAAGGATCGACGTACACGTCGTTCGGCCGCAAGCTCGCGATCGAGAATGGCTTCTTCACGTTCAACGGCCCCGTGTCGAACCCGGGCGTCAACATCCTTGCGATGCGGCGCAACCAGGAAGTCGAGGCCGGCGTGCAGGTCACGGGCACGATCCAGTCGCTGACGGTCAAGCTCGTGTCGGAGCCGAACGTCACGGACAACGAAAAGCTGTCGTGGCTGCTGTTCGGCCACGGCACCGACCAGGGCAACAACGTCGGCCAGCAGGGGGCGATGACGGCGGCGCTCGGGCTGCTCGGCAGCGTGACCGGCAAGCGCGTCGCGCAGACCTTCGGTCTCGACGAGGTCTCGGTCGGCCGCAGTGAAGTCGGCCTGACCGATCCGCAGGTCGTGCTGGTGTCGAAGGCGATCAACGAGCGCTTCGTGCTCGGCTTCGAGCAGGGGCTGCAATCGGCGGCGAACGCGTTCAAGGCGACGATCAACCTGACGCGTTTCTGGTCGGTATCCGCGTACGGCGGCACGTTCCAGGGCGTCGACCTGAACTACACGCGGCGTTTTGATCGCTGGTTCAGCAGCGACGGCGCGCGCGGGCGGCGCGCCGAGCAGCCATGAAAAAAGCCCCGCACATCGTGCGGGGCTTCGTTTTTGCGCAAGCGGCAGCGCGTTCGGCTTACTTCACGCGCATGCCGGGCTTCGCGCCGCTGTGCGGCTCGAGGATGTAGAGGCCCGGCTCGGCCTTCTCGTCGGTGGCCGACGCGGCGAGTACCATCCCTTCGGACAGGCCGAACTTCATCTTGCGCGGCGCGAGGTTCGCGACCATCACGGTCAGCTTGCCGACGAGTTGCTCGGGCTGATACGCGGACTTGATGCCCGAGAACACGTTGCGGGTCTTTTCCTCGCCGACGTCGAGCGTGAGCTGCAGCAGCTTGTCCGAGCCTTCGACGGCCTGGCACGCGACGATCTTCGCGATGCGCAGGTCGATCTTCGCGAAATCGTCGATCGAGATCGGTGCGTCGTCCGCGCCGTTCACGACAGCCTGCTTCGCGTTCGCCTTCGCGTTGTTCTTCGCATCCTTCGCGGCGTTCGCGCTCGCGACGGCCGCGCCGGTGGCTTCGGCCTGCAGCGAATCGCGGTTCGCGGCCAGCAGCGCCTCGATCTGCTTCGGGTCGACGCGCGTCATCAGGTGCTGGTACGCCTTGATCGGCTGCTCCGACGACAGCGGCTTCGCGGCATCGGCCCAGGCGAGCGGCGCGATCCCGAAGAACGACTCGACGGCTTCGGCCACGCGCGGCATCACCGGCTTCAGCGCGAGCGACAGCAGGCGGAACGACTCGAGGCTCACGCTGCAGGTTTCGTGCAGCGCGACCGCGTTGGCCGGATCCTTTGCGAGATCCCACGGCTTCGCGCCGTCGACGTACGCATTCACTTCGTCCGCGAGCTCCATCGTGTGGCGCAGCGCGCGGCCGTACTCGCGTGCTTCGTAGTGCGCGGCGATCTGCGGGATCGCCTCGCGCAGCTTCGCGACGAGCGGATGGTTCATCGCGCTGTCCTGCACGCGGCCGTCGAAGCGCTTGATCAGGAAGCCTGCCGCGCGGCTCGCGATGTTCACGTACTTGCCGACGAGGTCGCTGTTCACGCGCGCCTGGAAGTCGTCGAGGTTCAGGTCGATGTCTTCCATCGTCGCGTTCAGCTTCGCGGCGAAGTAGTAGCGCAGCCATTCGGGGTTCAGGCCCGTGTCGATGTAGCTCTGCGCGGTGATGAACGTGCCGCGCGACTTCGACATCTTCGCGCCGTCGACCGTCAGGAACCCGTGCGCGAACACGTTGGTCGGCGTGCGGTGGCCCGAGAACTCGAGCATCGCGGGCCAGAACAGCGTGTGGAAGTACAGGATGTCCTTGCCGATGAAGTGGTACTGCTCGGTGGTCGAGCCCGGGCGGACCCACGCATCGAAGTCGATGCCGTTGCGCTCGCACAGGTTCTTGAAGCTCGCGTAGTAGCCGACCGGCGCGTCGAGCCACACGTAGAAATACTTGCCGGGTGCGCCCGGGATCTCGAAGCCGAAATACGGCGCGTCACGCGAGATGTCCCAGTCGGCGAGCTTGGCCTCGCCGGCGTCGCCGAGCCATTCGCGCATCTTGTTGGTCGCTTCGGGCTGCGCGAGGCCGCTCACCCATTCGCGCAGGAACGTTTCGCAGCGCGGATCGGACAGGCGGAAGAAGTAGTGCTTCGAGGTCTTGCGCACCGGCGTCGCGCCCGATACCACCGAGTACGGGTTCAGCAGTTCGGTCGGCAGGTACGTCGAGCCGCACACTTCGCAGCTGTCGCCGTACTGGTCCTTCGCGTGGCACTTCGGGCACTCGCCCTTGATGAAGCGATCCGGCAGGAACATTTCCTTGACGGGATCGTACGCCTGCTCGATCTCGCGCTCGGCGATGAAGCCGGCGTCCTGCAGCGCGACGTAGATCTTCTCGCTCAGCACGCGGTTCTCGTCCGAATCGGTCGAGTAGAAGTTGTCGAACGACACGCCGAAGCTGTCGAAGTCGCGCTTGTGTTCGGTCCACACGCGATCGATCAGCTGCTTCGGGGTCAGGCCTTCCTTCTCCGCGCGCAGCATGATCGGCGTGCCGTGCGTGTCGTCGGCGCCGATGTAGTAGACCTCATGGCCATGCATTCGCAGCGTCCGCACCCAGATGTCGGTCTGGATGTACTCGACCAGGTGGCCGATGTGGATCTGCCCGTTGGCATAGGGCAGTGCGGACGTAACGAGGATCTGGCGGCCACCTTGCGGCGCCGCAGCCTGCACGGAAGTGAGGTCGGATGCGGACATAGGGTCTGTAGAGGAACAGCGGAAAAACGACGGGAAACTGCGATTCTAGCAGGGGTGCGCAACAGCGACGCGGGCGGGCGCCCTAGGACCGGGCGCCGAAACGGGCGGGGCCGCGCATGCGGCGTGCCCGACGGTGCGGTGCTGCGATGCAGCACGAATTCTGCGGGCAAAAAAAACCGGGGCGGATACGGCCCCGGAGCAACAACGACAAGAGGAGAATGGTGACGCGCCGGCAACACCAGCCGCGTACCGTAAATACTGACCACGGCCTGCGACAGAAGTTCGAAAATTTTTTCGATTTGTTACCGGCTCCGCCGGAAGCCTTGTCCGGCGGGGCTGCGCGGGCGGCGGGCCCGCGCGTTCCCCTCGTCGCGCGCTTACTGCGCCTGCGCTGCGCGCAGGTAGATTTCGACGCGGCGGTTCTGTGCGCGGCCGGCTTCGGTCGCGTTGTCCGCGATCGGGTTCGATGCCCCCATGCCTTGCGCCGACAGGCGGCCGCCGTTCACGCCGCGCTGCGCCAGTGCGTTCACGACGCTTTGCGCGCGGTTCTGCGACAGCGTCTGGTTCAGCTGGGCCGAGCCCGTGCTGTCCGTGTAGCCGACGATCGAAGCCGTCACTTGCGGGTTCTGGTTCAGCGTCGTCGCCAGGTCGTTCAGCAGCGGCGTGAAGGCCGGCGTGATCGCGTACTGGTTCGTCGCGAACGTCACCGAGCTCGGCACGTTCAGCTTCAGCGAGCCGTCCGGCTGCTCGGTCACTTGCGTACCCGTTTGCGCTGCCGACGGTGCGAGCTTGTTCTTGATCGCCTGCCAGTTGTAACCCGTCACGCCGCCGACCAGTGCGCCGACGCCAGCGCCGATCGCCGCGCCCTTGCCGCCGCCCGCCAGTGCGCCGATACCTGCGCCCAGTGCCGCACCCGTGCCGGTACCGACGGCCGCGTTGTTGCCTTGCTGCGTGGCGCAGCCTGCCAGCAATGCGCCGGCCAATGCGAAGACGGACAAGCGGGTCGCGATTTTCATGTTCATCTTGGATTCCTCTCTTGGTTGAACGAGTCGACAACGACGACAAACAACAGTTACGGCTCCCTGCGCGGACCGTCCGAAAAGGAAGGCCGGCCTGCGCTCGCGGCAGCCGCCGAGGCGGTCGCATGCCCTGTCCGTCAGCGTGGCTGTTCAGGCAGGGCGACGCGTCAGCCTCTACAATATAGGCGGTGAGTGGCCGATTTGGCCCTATAGCATGCCGCACGCGAAGAGTGCGCCGGGTCGCGCGTTCGCGCAATGGCATGCAACAGATTCTTTCACTTTTCCCGATTTTCGCGCGGTAATTTGATATTTTTTGACGTTTGCACGCGAGAAAAACGTTTTCACGGAGTTTCGATGAGCATTGACCGGGCACAAGTCGACGCCGCTTTGGCGGCTGTCGTCGACCCCAATACCGGCCGTCCGTATGCGGCGAACAAGGGCGTGCGCAACGTCGCGATAGACGGCGACGTCATGGCGCTCGACGTGGTGCTCGGTTATCCCGCGCGCAGCCAGCACGACGACGTGCGCGCCCGCATCGCCGCGGCGCTCCAGGCCGTGGCCGGCGTGCGCGACGCGCGCGTCGCGGTCTCGCAGGAGATCGTCGCGCACACGGTGCAGCGCGGCGTGAAATTGCTGCCGAACGTGAAGAACATCGTCGCGGTCGCGTCGGGCAAGGGCGGTGTCGGCAAGAGCACGACGGCCGTCAACCTCGCGCTCGCGCTTGCCGCGGAGGGCGCGTCGGTCGGCATCCTCGACGCCGACATCTACGGTCCGTCGCTGCCGACGATGCTCGGCATCCATGGCCAGCGTCCCGAGTCGCCCGACAACCAGTCGATGAACCCGCTCGTCGGCCACGGGCTGCAGGCGAACTCGATCGGCTTCCTGATCGAGGAAGACAACCCGATGGTGTGGCGCGGCCCGATGGCGACTTCCGCGCTCGAGCAGCTGCTGCGCCAGACCAACTGGCGCGAGCTCGACTACCTGATCGTCGACATGCCGCCCGGCACGGGCGACATCCAGCTGACGCTCGCGCAGCGCGTGCCCGTCACGGGCGCGGTGATCGTCACGACGCCGCAGGACATCGCGCTGCTCGACGCGAAGAAGGGCCTGAAGATGTTCGAGAAGGTCGGGATTCCGATCCTCGGCATCGTCGAGAACATGAGCATCCACACCTGCTCGAACTGCGGCCACGAGGAGCACATCTTCGGCGCCGGCGGGGCCGAGCGGATGGCGAAGGAGTACGGCGTGAACGTGCTCGGCAGCCTGCCGCTCGACATCGCGATCCGCGAGCGCGCCGACAGCGGCACGCCGACGGTCGTGGCCGATGCCGACGGCGCGCTGGCGCGTCGCTATCGCGAAATCGCGCGCGGGGTTGCGCTGGCGATTGCCGAGCGATCGCGCGACATGACGTCGAAGTTCCCGTCGATCGTTGTTCAAAATACGTAAAACCCTTGCGGGGCGGGGCCTCACGCTGTTTACGGCGCCGCGAGGCGCGGTATCATGGCGACTTTTCCCGGGTCCCTTTACCCGCCCGGCGCGGCCGTCGTGTCAAACGGCCGTCAGCCGGCATGAGGATCGAATGAAACAACGACATCACGGCGTGTACGCCGGCCGCGTGCGGTGCGCGCTGCTGGCCGCCGCCGCGCTGGGCCTGCTGGCCGGCTGCACCTCCTTTTCCTCGTCGCACGAAAAACGGGCCGACGCACAGCTGCAGCCGACGGTCGGCTCGCAGGCGCGCGGCGCTGTGACGTTCGTCGAGCGTCCGGACGGCGTGCAGGTTACCTACAACCTGGCCGGGCTGCCGCCGAACAGCGATCACGCCTTGCAGGTACACGAACGCGGCGATTGCAACGCGGGCGACGGCTCGAGCGCCGGCCAGGTGTTCGCGCCGGCGGCCGACCGGCTGCGCGCGGGTGCCCGCGTCGCCGGCGATCTCGGCAACATCCACGCGGACGCGAACGGCGTCGCGGCCGGCTTCATCGTCGCGCCCGATCTGGCCCTCGATGGCGTGCGTTCGGCGATGAACCGCGCGGCGCTGGTGCACCGCGAACCGAGCGATCCCGCGTTTCTGCAGCATGGCGCGGGGCCCGCGCTCGCCTGTGGCGTGATCCGTTGACGGCCGCCGCGTGCGTGCGCCGATGATCGCGTAAAATGTCGGCCTTTCCCTGGCCGCCGTCCTGAATGGCGGCCTTCGTTTCCCGTCACGCAGCGTTTCCAGGCGCCCCGATATGAGCATCAAGTCCGACAAATGGATTCGGCGCATGGCCGAAGAGCACAAGATGATCGAGCCGTTCGTGCCCGATCAGGTCCGCGCGTCCGAGGACGGCCGCCGGATCGTCAGCTACGGCACGTCGAGCTACGGCTACGACATCCGCTGCGCGGACGAATTCAAGATCTTCACGAACATCAACTCGACGATCGTCGATCCGAAGAACTTCGACGAGGGTTCGTTTGTCGATTTCAAGGGCGACGTGTGCATCATCCCGCCGAACTCGTTCGCGCTGGCCCGCACCGTCGAATATTTCCGCATCCCGCGCACCGTGCTGACGGTCTGCCTCGGCAAGTCGACCTATGCGCGCTGCGGGATCATCGTCAACGTGACGCCGTTCGAACCCGAGTGGGAAGGCTACGTCACGCTGGAATTCTCGAACACCACGCCGCTGCCCGCGAAGATCTACGCGAACGAAGGCGTCGCCCAGGTGCTCTTCTTCGAGAGCGACGAAGTGTGCGACGTGTCGTACGCGGATCGCGGCGGCAAGTATCAGGGGCAGCGTGGTGTCACGCTGCCGAAAACCTGATCTGGTTGCATAACGTCTCACCAGTTTCCGGGTGACCGCTGCGCGTGACGCGCCGCGGTCGTTCTTTTTGGAGAATCGCCCATGAAGTTTCGTTTCCCCGTCGTCATCATCGACGAAGATTTCCGCTCCGAGAACATCTCGGGCTCCGGCATCCGGGCGTTGGCCGAAGCGATCGAGAAGGAGGGCGTCGAAGTCCTCGGCCTCACGAGCTACGGCGATCTGACGTCGTTCGCGCAGCAGTCGAGCCGCGCGTCGTGCTTCATCCTGTCGATCGACGACGACGAACTCATGCTCGGCGAGACCGGCCAGGACGGCGAGCTGCCCGAGCTCGCGACCGCGATCATCGAGCTGCGCGCGTTCGTCACCGAAGTGCGCCGCCGCAACGCGGACATCCCGATCTTCCTGTACGGCGAGACGCGCACGTCGCGCCACCTGCCGAACGACATCCTGCGCGAGCTGCACGGCTTCATCCACATGTTCGAGGACACGCCGGAGTTCGTCGCGCGCCACATCATCCGCGAGGCGAAGGTCTATCTCGACTCGCTCGCGCCGCCGTTCTTCAAGGAACTCGTGAAGTACGCGGACGAAGGCTCGTACTCGTGGCACTGCCCGGGCCACTCGGGCGGCGTCGCGTTCCTGAAGAACCCGCTCGGCCAGATGTTCCACCAGTTCTTCGGCGAGAACATGCTGCGCGCGGACGTCTGCAACGCCGTGGACGAACTCGGCCAGCTGCTCGACCACACGGGCCCCGTCGCGGCGTCCGAGCGCAACGCGGCGCGCATCTTCAGCGCGGACCACCTGTTCTTCGTGACCAACGGCACGTCGACGTCGAACAAGATCGTCTGGCACGCGACGGTCGCCCCGGGCGACATCGTGCTGGTCGACCGCAACTGCCACAAGTCGATCCTGCACGCGATCACGATGACGGGCGCGATTCCCGTGTTCCTCACGCCTACGCGCAACCATTTCGGCATCATCGGGCCGATCCCGCGCGACGAATTCAAGCCGGAGAACATCCGCAAGAAGATCGAGGCGAACCCGTTCGCGCGCGAAGCGATGCGCGAGAACCCGGACATGAAGCCGCGCATCCTGACGATCACGCAGAGCACGTACGACGGCGTCGTCTACAACGTCGAGATGATCAAGGACCTGCTCGGCGACCTGCTCGACACGCTGCACTTCGACGAAGCGTGGCTGCCGCACGCAACCTTCCACGATTTCTACCGCGACATGCACGCGATCGGCGACGGCCGTCCGCGCACCGGCGCGCTCGTGTTCGCGACGCACTCGACGCACAAGCTGCTCGCAGGCATCTCGCAGGCCTCGCAGATCGTCGTGCAGGATTCGGAGAACCGCACGTTCGACAAGCACCGCTTCAACGAGGCGTACCTGATGCATACGTCGACGAGCCCGCAGTACGCGATCATCGCGTCGTGCGACGTCGCGGCCGCGATGATGGAGCCGCCGGGCGGCACCGCGCTCGTCGAGGAATCGATCGCCGAGGCGATCGACTTCCGCCGCGCGATGCGCAAGGTCGACGCCGAATACGGCGACGACTGGTTCTTCAGCGTGTGGGGCCCGGACAACCTGTCGGAAGAGGGCATCGGTTCGCGCGAGGACTGGATGCTGAAGCCGAACGACCACTGGCACGGCTTCGGCCCGCTGGCGGAAGGCTTCAACATGCTCGACCCGATCAAGGCGACGATCATCACGCCGGGGCTCGACGTCGACGGCGAGTTCGGCGAAACCGGCATTCCGGCCGCGATCGTCACGAAGTACCTGGCCGAGCACGGGATCATCGTCGAGAAGACCGGCCTGTACTCGTTCTTCATCATGTTCACGATCGGCATCACGAAGGGCCGCTGGAACTCGATGGTGACCGAGCTGCAGCAGTTCAAGGACGACTACGACAACAACCAGCCGCTGTGGCGCGTGCTGCCGGAATTCGTCGCGCAGCATCCGCGCTACGAGCGTGTCGGCCTGCGCGACCTGTGCACGCAGATCCACGACGTGTACCGCGCGAACGACATCGCCCGCCTGACGACGGAGATGTACCTGTCGGACATGGAGCCGGCGATGAAGCCGTCGGACGCGTTCGCGAAGCTCGCGCACCGCAAGATCGACCGCGTGCCGCTCGACGAGCTCGAAGGCCGCGTGACGAGCATCCTGCTCACGCCGTACCCGCCGGGCATTCCGCTGCTGATCCCGGGCGAGCGCTTCAACAAGACGATCGTGAACTACCTGCGGTTCGCGCGCGACTTCAACGAACGCTTCCCGGGCTTCCACACCGACATCCACGGCCTCGTCGCGGAAGAGGTGAACGGCCGCGTCGAGTACTTCGTCGACTGCGTGCGCGACTGATGGCGGCGCACGGACGAATCCAGGCGATGCGTGCGGCGCTGGCCGCGCTCGTCGTCTGGGCGGCAGGGCCGGCAGGGCTGGCGGGAGTCGGGGTCGCGCACGCTGAAGTCGCGGCGGCCGACCCGATCGACGTCGCGATGCGGCAATGCCTCGCGCGGCGCGACCGGTCGTCGCCGGCCGGCCAGATCCAGTGCATGGGCGAGGCGCAGCAGCAGTGGCAGGCCGTGATGGACGGCGCGTACCAGCGCCTGTTGAAGGACGCGCCGGCCGATGCGAAGCGCGGCTGGCAGGACAGCCAGCGCCATTGGCTCACGTGGCGCAAGGACGAAGTGCTTCTGCTGAAGGCCGTGTACGACACCACGCGCGGGACGTCGTACGCGATGTCGAGTGCCGACCTGCAGCTGCAGCCGGTGCGCGACCGTGCACTGGCGCTGCGCGGTGCGGCCGATCGCTATGCGCCGCCGCCCGCCGCCGTGCCGGTCGCGGCCACGAGCGGCGCGCAGGGCGGCGCGGGTGATGCCCCGGGCGCGGCCCAGGGCGGGGCCAAACCGAACGCCAAGCCGGCGAACGCGCCGCGCGATCCGGCCGTGCGCCGCGTGCGGCCGTGCGAACAGGACGCCGCGTGCGAGCATGCGCTGTTCGACCTGAACCGCTATTACCAGAAGCTGCGCCGCAAGATGCCCGCGCATTCGGCCGCGACGCTCGTCCGCGCGCAGCGCGCGTGGGTCGGGTTCCGCGATGCGACGGCACCGCTCGTCGGCGAGGACGGCCGCGTCGACCTGATCGGCGCGCGCATCGCGACGATGAAGCGGCTGTCGGAGACGGCCGGCAACAAGTAAGCGCAATGGCGACGCCGGTGATCCGGCGAGACGGCAAAAAGCAAAACGGGCACCCGAGAAGGTGCCCGTTTTTCATTTGGCGGCCGCGATTCAGGCGGGCCGTTGCGTATCGAGCTTGCCGAACCACGACGGCACGAGCGCGACCGCATCGTCGAGCGACGCGAGCACGTGCAGGCTCAGCGCGACGATTTCGGGCGTCGGCGCCTTCAGGTCGGGCACGGTGATGACCGATGCACCCGCGCCGGCGGCCGATTGCGCGCCGAAGTCGCTGTCCTCGAACGCGACGCAGGCGTGGGCCGGCACGCCGAGGCGTTCGGCCGCGAGCCGGTAGACGGCCGGGTCGGGCTTGCCGCGCGCGACTTCGTCGCCGCCCGCGATCGCGCGGAAGAACGGCAGCACGCCGACTGCGTCGAGTCGCGCGCGGATGACCTCGCACGCGGACGACGACGCGACCGCACACGGAATGCCGGCTTGCGCGAGCGCGTCGAGCAGCGCGAACGCGCCGGGCTTCAGCGGAAACTTCGGATGCGGTTCGGGCGCCGCGAGCTGCTCGCGCACGCGGATGCGCACCGCGTCGAACGTATCGGGGTTGCCGATCAGCCGTGCCAGGATGACCTGGCCTTCGGCGAACGAGCGGCCGACGATCTGCAGGTAGTCGGTGGCGGTCAGCGTGACGCCGTGCGCATTCGACACGTCGATCCACGTGTTCATGATGGTCCGCTCGGAATCGACGAGCAGGCCGTCCATGTCGAAGAGCGCGGCGGAAAAGGTCATCGGCGGCATTCGGGAAGCAGGGAAGGCGATGGGCGGCGCGACGGCCGCCCGAATGAAAAACGGACGCCGAGGGCGTCCGTCCGGAACAGCAGGCTTACTGGCCGAGCGCGGCGCGCGCGGCCTTGACCGCTGCACGCACCTGGTCGGGCGCGGTGCCGCCGGGGTGGTTGCGGCTCGCGACCGAGCCCTCGAGCGTCAGGTAGCCGAACACGTCTTCACCGATCAGGTGCGCGACGTTCGGCAGTTCCTGCTTCATCTCGTCGAGCGTCAGGTCGGCCAGGTCGATGCCGCGGTCGTCGCAGATCTTCACGGCGTGCGCGACGGCTTCGTGCGCATCGCGGAACGGCAGGCCGCGCTTCACGAGGTAGTCGGCGAGGTCGGTGGCGGTCGAGAAGCCCTGCAGCGCGGCCGCGCGCATCGCGTCCGGCTTCACGGTGATGCCGGCCACCATCTCGGCGAAGATCCGCAGCGTGTCGGCGACGGTGTCGACCGTGTCGAACAGCGGTTCCTTGTCTTCCTGGTTGTCCTTGTTGTACGCGAGCGGCTGGCCCTTCATCAGCGTCAGCAGCGCCATCAGGTGGCCGTTCACGCGGCCCGTCTTGCCGCGCGCGAGCTCGGGCACGTCCGGGTTCTTCTTCTGCGGCATGATCGAGCTGCCGGTGCAGAAGCGGTCGGCGATGTCGATGAAGCCGACGCGCGGGCTCATCCACAGCACGAGTTCTTCGGAGAAGCGCGACACGTGCGTCATCACGAGCGCGGAAGCCGCCGTGAATTCGATCGCGAAGTCGCGATCCGACACCGCGTCGAGCGAGTTCGCGCACATGCCGTCGAAGCCGAGCGTCTTCGCCACCGCGTGACGATCGATCGGATAGCTCGTACCGGCGAGCGCGGCCGCGCCGAGCGGCAGGCGGTTCACGCGGGTGCGGCAGTCGCGCATGCGCTCCGCGTCGCGCGAGAACATCTCGACGTATGCGAGCAGGTGGTGGCCGAACGTGACGGGCTGGGCGACCTGCAGGTGCGTGAAGCCCGGCATGATCGTGTCGGCGTTCTGTTCCGCGAGGTCGAGCAGCGCGCCGCGCAGGTCGTTCAGCAGGCCGCCGATGCGGTCGATCTCGCCGCGCAGCCACAGGCGGATGTCGGTCGCGACCTGGTCGTTACGCGAGCGGCCCGTGTGCAGGCGCTTGCCGGCGTCGCCGATCAGCGCGGTCAGGCGCGCCTCGATGTTCAGGTGGACGTCTTCCAGGTCGAGCTGCCATTCGAATTCGCCGCGCTCGATTTCACCCTTGATCTGCGTCATCCCGCGTTCGATCGCGGCCAGGTCGTCGGCGCTGATGATCTTCTGCGCGGCGAGCATGTTCGCGTGCGCGAGCGAGCCGGCGATGTCGACGAGCGCGAGGCGCTTGTCGAAAAATACCGACGACGTGTAGCGCTTGACCAGCTCGGACATCGGTTCCGAGAAGCGGGCCGACCAGGCCTCGCCCTTTTTGTGCAGTTGGGACGTCATGGCGATTCTTCGAAGGGAGATTGAGCGGCGTGCGCCGCCGAGGAATCCCGCGATTCTAACATTCGCGGGCCTGCCCGCCGCGGTGCGCGGCCGTTCGCGGCGGCCTGCCGACCGTGGCCGGCGCGGGCCGGCCCGTTCAGTCGCGCACCAGCACGACCAGCTTCAGGTCCTCGCGGTGCGCGGGCTTCAGCGTGATCTGCTGGTACACGAGGCGGCCGTCGGCCGGATGGTCGAATTCGCGCAGGCCGCCTTCGCGTTCGAATACGTCCTGCGATGCCCAGTACTGCGCGAAAGCGTCGCTGCCGGCGGTCAACGCGTCGATCAGTGCGCGCGTGGGCGCATCGGTCAGGTGACGGATCGAATCGGCGCGGAATTCGGCCGCGAGCCGCCGCGCGCGGGTTTCCCAGTCGACGATCAGCGTGCGCGCGGCCGGCGACATGAACGTGAAGCGCAGCAGGTTGCGGTCGTGCTCGCCGTCGAGCCAGCCGGAAAAGAGCGTGGCGGCCGGCGCATTCCAGGCGAGGGCGTTCCATTGCCGGTCGAGCACGTACGCGGGCGTCGCGATGGCCGTGACGGTCGCGGCGAGCGTCGGCGGCAGGTCGCCGGCCGCGACGTCGGGCTCGGCCGGGTCGCGCTGCGCGGCTAGCTCGAACAGGTAGGCGCGTTCGGCCTTCGACAGTTGCAGCGCGACGGCGATCCGCGCGAGCGCGTCGGCCGACGCCGACACCGGGCGGCCCTGTTCGATCCACGTGTACCAGGTCGGGCTGACGCCGCACAGTTGCGCGACTTCCTCGCGCCGCAGCCCCGGCGTGCGGCGGCGCGGGCCGGGCGGCAGGCCGACGGCCTGCGGCGACAGCCGCTCGCGGTGGGCGCGGATGAATTCGCCGAGTGCGCGGGCGGGCGAGGCGTCGAGCGGCGGGACGGGATCGGAGGACGGGTGGTTCATGCGGAAACGGCGAAATGGAAACGGGGGCGCGGCAACGGTCAGGCAGGTGTATCGAATACCAGAATAACTGCTTAACTTGTACTGGTACAAACGCAGGCCTATTGTAGCGGCTCGTGCGCTGGCAGGGCAGCGCGCGTCCCACAAAACGCGTTGCATGGGGCCGGAGCAGGTGCTGAGGCGCCTGTCGCACCGGCAACAGTACAAAGGAGCGAACGATGAAACACCACGACCAGGTCGCCGACGCATTCGGCACGACGGCCGCCGCCTATCTGACGAGCACGGTCCACGCGACGGGCGCCGACCTGCAGACGCTCGCGGACACGGTGCGCGCAACGCCCGATGCCGCGGTGCTCGATCTCGGCTGCGGCGCCGGCCATGCCAGCTTCGCCGTCGCGCCGCACGTGCGCGACGTGGTCGCCTACGATCTCGCCGCGCAGATGCTCGCGACCGTCGACGCCGCCGCGCGCGAACGCGGGCTCGCGAACATCCGTACGCAGCAGGGGCCGGCCGAGCGACTGCCGTTCGACACGGCGACGTTCGACTGGGTTGTGAGCCGGATGAGCGCGCACCACTGGCACGACATGCGCGCGGCGCTTGCCGAGGTGCGCCGCGTGCTGAAGCCGGGCGGCCGCGTGTTGATGATCGATATCGCCGGCAACGACCATCCGCTTCTCGATACGTACCTGCAGGCCGCGGAAGTGCTGCGCGATGCGTCGCACGTGCGCGACTACCGGGCGGACGAATGGCTCGCGATGTTCCGCGAAGCCGGCTTCGACGCGCACGTGCACAGCCGCTGGCGGCTGCCGATCGATTTCGATACGTGGGTCGCGCGCATCCGCACGCCGGCCGACAGCGTCACCGGCATTCGCGCGCTGTGGGCGCATGCGCCGGACGAGGTGCGCGGCTACTACGCGGTGCAGCCCGACGGTTCGTTCGAACACGACGCGTTGCTGCTCGACGCGCACTGAGCGCGAGGTGCACCGGCGGGGTTTCGC
Organism: Burkholderia sp. AU31624; assembly: GCF_020420065.1. Lineage (NCBI taxonomy): Bacteria > Pseudomonadati > Pseudomonadota > Betaproteobacteria > Burkholderiales > Burkholderiaceae > Burkholderia > Burkholderia sp. AU31624. Next base: position 197,950 of record NZ_JAIZRT010000003.1, on the reverse strand, counting down.
CCGCGCATGAAAAAGCCGCGATACGCATCATCGCGTATCGCGGCTTTCAAGACGTCAGTCGGCGCGGAATTATGCCGCGCCGCAGGCGGATCAGCCCGTGTTGCGCAGGCCGGCCGCGATCCCGTTGATCGTCAGGTGAATCCCGCGGCGCAGCCGCGCGTTCGTGTCGCCCGCGCGGTGGCGCTTGATCAGCTCGACCTGCAGGTGGTTCAGCGGATCGAGATACGGGAAGCGGTTCTTGATCGAGCGCGCGAGCAGCGGGTTGGTCGCGAGGCGGCCTTCGTGCCCGGTGATCTCCGCCAGCGCCTGCGACGTGCGCTCCCATTCCGCGACGATCCGCTCGAACACGTGCTTGCGCAGCTTGCGGTCGGAAACGAGCTGCGCGTAGCGCGACGCGACCGCGAGGTCGGTCTTCGCGAGCACCATGTCCATGTTCGACAGCAGGTTCGAGAAGAACGGCCAGGTCTTGTTCATCTTCTTCAGCAGCGCGACGCGCTTCGTGCGCTCGGCGTCGTCCTGCGCGCCGTCGAGATACGCGCTCACCGCGCTGCCGAAGCCGTACCAGCCCGTCAGCAGCAGCCGGCACTGGCCCCACGAGAAGCCCCACGGAATCGCGCGCAGGTCCTCGATCTTGCGCTGCTTCGGATCCTGCAGCTTGCGCGACGCCGGGCGGCTGCCGATGTTCAGCTCGGCGATCTCGGTGATCGGCGTCGACGAGAAGAAGTAGTCGGTGAAGCCCGGGGTTTCATAGACGAGCGCGCGGTACGCGGCCATCGCCGAATCGGACAGCGTCTGCATCGCGGCCTCGAACGCCGGCAATTGCGCGGGCGCATTGTTCTGCGGCAGGAGCGTGGCTTCGAGCGTCGCGGCGACGACCGTCTCGAGGTTGCGGCGGCCGATCTCCGGGTTCGCGAACTTGCTCGCGATCACCTCGCCCTGTTCGGTGAGGCGAATCTGGCCGTTCACGGTGCCCGGCGGCTGCGACAGGATCGCCTGGTAGGTCGGGCCGCCGCCGCGGCCGACCGTGCCGCCGCGGCCGTGGAACAGCCGCAGCGTGATCTTGCGGTCACGGAACAGGTCGACGAGCGCGAGCTCCGCACGATACAGCTCCCAGTTCGACGTGAGGAAGCCGCCGTCCTTGTTGCTGTCCGAATAGCCGAGCATCACTTCCTGCTCGGCGCCCTGGTGTGCGATCAGCGCGTCGATGCCCGGCAGTGCGAAGTACTCGCGCATGATGCGCGCGGCGTCGCGCAGGTCGGGAATCGTCTCGAACAGCGGGATCACCATCAGGCTGTTCTTCGCATCGCCGCCCGGGACGCCGAGCGCGCCTTCGAGCAGGCCCGTCTCTTTTTGCAGCAGCAGCACTTCGACGAGGTCGCTGACGGTTTCCGTATGCGAAATGATGTAGTTGCGTACCGCGCGTGCGCCGAATTGCGCGCGGACTTCGCGCGCCTTCTCGAACACGCCGAGCTCGCTTTGCGCGAGCGCCGAGTATTCGAAATACGGCGAGCGCAGCGGACGCGGATCGGCGAGCGCCGCGAGCAGCACGCGCAGCTTGTCTTCCTCGGCGAGCGCCGCGTAGTCGGCCTCGACGCCCGCGCGGGCGAGCAGTTCGGCGACCACGGCTTCGTGGATGTCGGAGCTCTGGCGCAGGTCGATGCTCGCGAGATGGAAGCCGAACACTTCGGCCGCGCGCACCAGAGGCGCGAGGCGCGGCGCGGCGAGCGACGTGCCGTGATGTTCGTCGAGCGACGCGGTCAGCACCTTCAGGTCGGCGACGAACGCTTCGGAATCCGCGTACGGGATCGCACGCACGGGCGGCGCGCCGCGGCCCGCGCTGCGCACCGGCACCGTGCCTTCGCCGAGACGCACGCGCGCGCTGGCGGCGAGGCGCGTGTAGATGCCGATCAGCGCGCGGCGATACGGTTCGTCCACGCGGTGCGGCGACTGGTCGGGCGAAGCTGCCGCGAGCGCCTTCACGGCGTCGTTCGCGCCGACGAGCAGGTTCGACACCGACAGCTCGGCGCCGAGCTTGTGCACCTGTTCCAGATAGTGCTCGAGGATCACCGCGGCCTGGCGGTTGATCGCTTCGTCGAGCGTCGGCGCGGTCACGTTCGGGTTGCCGTCGCGGTCGCCGCCGATCCAGCTGCCCATCTGGAAGAACGCGGGTACGCGCGCGGACAGGCCGTGCTCGGCGAGCGCGGCCTCGATGTCGCCGTACAGCGCGGGCAGTTCGTCGAGGAACGTCGCGCGGTAGTACGACAGCGCGTTCTCGATCTCGTCGCCGACCGTCAGGCGCGAGTCGCGCAGCATGCGGGTCTGCCACAGCGCGGTGACGCGCGCGCGCAGCATCGCTTCGTTGTGCTGGCGCTCTCGGCTCGTCAGTTCCTGGTCGCGTTCCGCGAGCAGGCGCGCGATGTCGTGCTGGGCGTCGAGGATGCTCTTGCGCTGCACCTCGGTCGGGTGCGCGGTCAGCACCGGCACGATCAGCGCATCGTCGAAGAAGCGCTGCAGCAGGCGCTTCGACGCGTTGCCGGTCGTCTTCAGTTGTTCGAGCGCGTACGCGACGGTGCCGGGCTGCGACGCGGAGCCGGCGAGCGCATGGATGCGGCGGCGGCGGTTGTGGTGGCGGTCTTCCGCGATGTTCGCGAGGTGCGAGAAATAGCTGAACGCGCGCACGACGCTCACCGTCTGCTCCGGCGTCAGCTTGCGCAGCTTCTTCTCGAGCGTCTGAGCGGCTTCGCTGTCGTCCTCGCGGCGGAACTTGACCGCGGTCTGGCGGATCGTCTCGACGACGTCGAACACGGTGTCGCCTTCCTGCTCGCGCACGACGTCGCCGAGCAGGCGGCCGAGGAAGCGGATGTCTTCGAACAGCGGGCCGTCCTTGTCGTCGCGCGTGCGCGTGCCGGACTTCGGCGCGGCGGCCGTGCGGGCCGCGGTGCGGGCAGCCGGGCCGGCGGCTTTCGTCGCGCGTTTTGTCTGACGTATCGGGTCTTTCGGTTTCGTTGCCGTTTTCGCACGGCCGTTCGCGGCGGTGGCGACGGTGTCCGTCGAGGCGTCGGAGGAGGACAGGGCAGCATTGCGGCGCGCCGTACGCGCCGATCCGGAAGACTTCACGATGGGTTTCCTTGGGAAAGCTCGAGTCAAAAGGAACTGCGGAAACTGCGAAACTGCGGTCAAGCAACCAGCTACGTGCGGCACATCCGCGCATCGGCGCCGCGACCCGCTCGGCGGCAGGCCGGGCGCAGGCTCCAGGCCCGGGCGGGCAAGGGCGTGCGTGCTACCATTGTTCGATCTTCAATCCCGTCCTTCGATGTTCCAGCAATGAATTCCGAGACCCCCGCGGCCGGGCCGCAACAGGCACAGTCGCCCGCGACGTTGACGATTGCTTCGCGCGAAAGCCGCCTGGCGATGTGGCAAGCCGAACATGTGCGTGATGCGCTGCGCAAATTATATCCAGCTTGTGACGTGAAAATCCTCGGGATGACGACGCGCGGCGACCAGATTCTCGATCGCACGCTGTCGAAAGTCGGCGGCAAGGGTCTGTTCGTGAAGGAACTGGAGGCCGCGCTGGCCGACGGCCGCGCCGATCTCGCCGTGCATTCGCTGAAGGACGTGCCGATGGCGCTGCCCGACGGCTTCTCGCTCGCCGCGATCATGGAACGCGAGGACCCGCGCGATGCATTCGTGTCGAACGACTACGCGTCGCTCGACGCGCTGCCGGCCGGCGCCGTGGTCGGTACGTCGAGCCTGCGCCGCGAGGCGATGCTGCGCTCGCGCTACCCGCACCTGGACGTGCTGCCGCTGCGCGGCAACCTCGACACGCGCCTCGCGAAGCTCGATCGCGGCGACTACGCGGCGATCATCCTCGCGGCCGCCGGCCTGAAGCGCCTCGGCCTCGAAGCGCGGATCCGCGCGCTGCTCGACGTCGAGGCGAGCCCGCCCGCCGCGGGCCAGGGCGCGCTCGGCATCGAGATCGCATCGCACCGCGACGACGTCGCCGCATGGCTCGCACCGCTGCACGACCCGCAGACCGCGCTCGCGGTCGAGGCCGAGCGGATGGTGTCGCGCGCGCTCGGCGGCAGCTGCGAGGTGCCGCTCGCCGCGCACGCGGTGTGGCGCGCGGGCGAACTGTACCTGACGGGCCGTGTGTCGACGACCGACGGCAAGCGCGTGCTGACGGCCGAGGAGTGCGGGGCAGTCATGACCGTCGCCGATGCGCTCGCGCTCGGCCGCGCCGTGTCCGACGAGCTCGAGGCGCAAGGCGCGCTCGACATCGTCCGGGCGCTGCTCGCGGGCTCGCAGGCCGCCGGCAAGGGCGACGCCTGATGGCGGGCGGCGCGCGCGCGTTCACCGCTGTCCTGACGCGCCCGGACGGCCAGTCCGGCGCGCTGGCGTCGCAACTGGCCGAGGCCGGCTGCGACGTGCTCGAATTCCCGTTGATCGACATCGCGCCGGTCGACGATCCCGCGCCGCTCGACGCGGCATTCGCGGCGCTCGCCGACTACGCGCTGGTGATTTTCGTCTCGCCGAACGCGATCGACCGCGCGCTCGCGCAGTACGGCGCGATCTGGCCGAACGCGCTGCCGGTCGGCGTGGTCGGGCCCGGCAGCGTCGCGGCGCTCGAGCGTCACGGCATCGCGGCGCCCGCGCATCGCGTGATCGCGCCGCAGGCGCCGGCCGACGGCGGCGTACCCCATTACGATTCGGAAAGCCTGTTCGCGTGCATCGAGGCCGCGTTCGGCGGCGCGCAGGCGCTGGCGGGCAAGCGCGTGCTGATCGTGCGCGGCGACGGCGGTCGCGAATGGCTCGCCGAACGATTGCGCGAGGCCGGCGCGGACGTCACGCTCGTCGCCGCCTACCGGCGCGTCGTGCCCGAGCCGCGCGTCGGCGCGTGGGAGCGCGTGCATGCGCTGCTCCACGGCGAACCGCATGCATGGCTCGTCACGAGCTCGGAAGGCGTGCGCAACCTGCACGAACTCGCGCGGGCGCACCTGAACGATGCCGAGATCGACGCGCTGAAGCACGCGCCGCTCGTGACGCCGCATCCGCGGATCGAGCAGACCGCGCGTTCATTGGGTTTTGATAGGATTACGCTGACCGGCGCGGGCGATGAGCGCATCGTCCGCGCGTTTCGAACGATGGCCGAGGAGGCCGTCCAACCGGCGACAGCCGCACCGGTGACTAAACGCATGACAGATACCAACGATTCCAAAAGCGTCGCTTCCCAGCCGGCCGCTGCATCCGCACCGCCGTCCCGCCCCGCCTACATGGGCGCCGAACCGCCCGCGCGCCGTGGCGGCAGCGCGGTGCTGTGGTTCGTCGTCGTCGTGCTCGGCTGCGCGGCGGGCGTCGGCGGCTACGCGCTGAACCGCAAGATCGACCGGCTCGACGGCACGTTCGTCACGCGCCAGAAGGCGCTCGACGCGCAGACGGCCGAGACGCGCATGAAGACCGAGCAGGCGCTCGCGAGCACGCACCAGGTCGACACGCAGCTTGCGCAGCTCGACGGCAAGCTCGCCGACGCGCAGAGCGCGCAGCAGGCGCTGCAGCAGCAATACCAGGACCTGTCGCGCAACCGCGACGCGTGGATGCTCGAGGAGGTCGACCAGATGCTGTCGAGCGCGAGCCAGCAGCTTCAGCTGACCGGCAACACGCAGCTCGCGCTGATCGCGCTGCAGAACGCCGACGCGCGCCTCGCCACGTCGCAGAGCGCGCAGGCCGTCACGGTCCGCAAGGCGCTCGCGCTGGACATCGAGAAGCTGAAGGCCGCGCCGGCGGCCGACCTCACGGGTCTGGCGATCAAGCTCGACGATGCGATCGCGAAGATCGACGCGCTGCCGCTGTCCGGCGAGGCGATCGTCCCCCACGAGGCGCCGAAGGCCGCGCCGGCCGACACCGCGTCGTCGGCCGTGGCCGGCGAGCCGCGCTGGAAGGTGTGGTGGCACGACTTCTCGGCCGGCCTCGGCCAGCAGTTGAAGGGGCTCGTGCAGGTGCGCCGCATCGACAACGCGGACGCGATGCTCGCGTCGCCCGACCAGGGCTACTTCGTGCGCGAGAACGTGAAGCTGCGCCTGCTGACCGCCCGCCTGTCGCTGCTCGCGCGCAACGACGGCGCGATGAAGGCCGACCTGCACGCCGCACAGGCGTCGCTCGGGAAGTATTTCGACCAGGCATCGAAGGACACGCAGACCGTCGAGGATCTGCTCAAGCAGGTTGACGGCGCATCGCTGACGGTTGCGGTGCCGAACCTGAACACGAGCCTGAACGCCGTTCAGCAGTTCAAGAGCCGGGGGTAACGATGACGCTTCGAGGAATCGTCTGGCTCGCGGTCCTGTTCGCGATCGCCGCGGCGCTCGCCACCGTCGGCCGTTTTGACGCGGGGCAGGTACTGCTCGTGTATCCGCCGTACCGGATCGACGTGTCGCTGAACCTGTTCGTGATCGCCATCGTCGTGCTGTTCATCGTCGTGTATGCGCTGCTGCGCATCGTGCGCAACATCTGGCGCATGCCGCAGCGGGTCGCCGCGTATCGGGCGCGCTCGCGCAACGAGAAGGCACAGGCATCGCTGCGCGACGCGATCGCGAACCTGTATGCGGGCCGCTTCTCGCGCGCGGAGAAGGCCGCGCGTGAAGCGCTGTCGGTCGATGCGAACCTGGGCGCCGCGAGTCTCGTCGGGGCCACGGCCGCGCACCGGATGCACGAGTACACGCGCCGCGACGACTGGCTGTCGAAGGTCGACGCGCCGGAATGGCAGGATGCACGGCTGCTCGCCGCGGCCGACATGCGCGCGGATGCACGTGATGCCGACGGCGCGCTTGCCGCGCTGGCCGACCTGCAGGCGGGCGGCAAGCGCATCCATGCGCAACAGGTCGCGCTGCGCGCGCAGCAGCAGTTGAAGAACTGGGCCGAGGTGCTGAAGCTCGCGAAAGCGCTCGAGAAGCGCGAGGCGCTGCATCCGGCGGCGGCCGTGCGGCTGCGCCAGCAGGCCGCGGAAAACCTGCTGCGCGAACGCCGGCACGACCCGGACGCGCTGCTCGAGGTGTGGCAGTCGCTGTCGCCGGCCGAGCGCCAGTCGCCGCGTCTTGCCGATCTCGCCGCCGATCTGCTCGTCCCGCTCGAGCGCCGCAACGAAGCGCGCCGCATCGTCGAGGACGCGCTCGCGCACAACTGGGATGCGCGCCTGCTGCGCCGTTACCCGGATACGGCCGGCGCCGATGCGCTGCCGCTGATCCAGAAGGCGGAAGGGTGGAAGAAGGATCACCCGGAGGATGCCGACCTGCTGTTCGCGCTCGGTCGCCTGTGCCAGCAGCAGCAGCTATGGGGCAAGGCGCAGTCGTTCCTGGAATCGGCACTGAAGCTGGCCGACAACGAGGCGCTGAAGGTGCGTGCGCATCGCGCGCTCGCGCGGCTGTTCGAGCATCTCGGCGAAACCGACAAGGCTGCGAAGCATTACCGCGAAAGCGCGCTGGCGATTACCGTGGTCTGATGCCGGCCACTCGGGCCGCCTGCTGCAGGCGGCTCGTACACCCCGCGCAAAAAGCCCCGAAGGCCTTTCCGGCATTCGGGGCTTTTTTTCGTCCGGGGTGGGCCCGGACGACACGTCACGCGCCGAGCTTGCGCAGCAGGTCGTCCTCGCGGGCGACGAACCACACCGATTGCCCGCGATTGGACTCGCGTACGAGCGCGCGAAGCGCTTCGCTGCGCGCGAGCCAGTGGTCGATATCGCCGACCACGCCGAGCCGGACGCCGTAGTTGACGAGTTTCTGCAGCACGGCGCCTGCCAGCCCGCTGTCGAGCCGGTAGAAGTCGTCGTGCAGCGCGTTGGCGGGCACCGCGATCCAGTCGGCTTCGTGCTCGTGCGCGAGGGCGACGAGGTCGAGCGCATCGCTTTCGCGCTGAACCGGGCCAGCGGCGGGATCGCGGACCAGCACACGGTGGCCGGCCGCCTGGACGATTCGGTGGTGCATGCGGGTGGGCTCCCTGCGTTACTTGTCGACCAGCCGCTTCGGCACCGACAGCGCCAGCAGCCCGCCGAGCACGAGGAACCCGGCGAGCATGTACATGCCCGAATCGTTGGCGCCCGTTGCCTGCTTGAGCCAGCCCATCATGTACGGGCTGAGGAAGCCGGCGAGGTTGCCGATCGAGTTGATCATCGCGATGCCGGCCGCGGCCGCCGTGCCGCCGAGGAACGCGGTCGGCAGGCTCCAGAACAGCGGCAGCGTCGTCAGGATGCCGATCGTCGCGAGCGTGAGGCCGAGCATCGCGAGCGCGGTCTGGTGCGCCCAGATCACCGACAGCACGAGCCCGAGCGCGCCGATCGCGGCCGGAATCGCGACGTGCCAGCGGCGCTCGCGGTGCCGGTCCGCGCTGCGTGCGATCAGGATCATCGCGACCACGGCAGCCGCATACGGAATCGCCGACAGCAGGCCGATCATGAACGTGTCGGTCACGCCCGTCGCCTTGATGATGGTCGGCAGCCAGAAGCCGACGCCGTAGAGCCCCATCACGAACGAGAAGTAGATCAACGCCATCAGCCACACGCGCGGGCTCGCCATCACGGCGCCGAGCGGCGGGTCTTCCTTGGTGGCCTCTTCAGCAGCGACGTTGCGCGTGAGCAGCGCCTTTTCGTCGTCGGTCAGCCAGTTCGCCTTCTCGATCCGCTCGTCCAGCTTGAGGAACACGATCACGCCGACCAGCACCGACGGGATACCCTCGAGCAGGAACAGCCATTGCCAGCCGTGCCACCCGCTGATGCCGTCGAACGTCTTCAGGATGAAGCCCGAGAGCGGCCCGCCGATCACGCCGGACAGCGCGACGGCGGTCATGAAGAACGTCGTCATCCGGCCGCGCCGGTGTGCGGGATACCAGTAGGTGAGGTAGAGGATCACGCCGGGGAAGAAGCCGGCCTCGGCGACGCCGAGCAGGAAGCGCATCACATAGAACATCGTGGGCGTCGTGACGAACATCGTCAGGATCGAGATGACGCCCCACGTCGCCATGATCCGCGCGATCCACACGCGCGCGCCGACCCTGTGCAGGATGATGTTGCTCGGCACTTCGAAGAGGAAGTAGCCGAAGAAGAAGATCCCGGCGCCGAGCCCGTAGACGGTGTCGCTGAGGTTCAGGTCGCTCGCCATCTGCAGCTTCGCGAACCCGACGTTCACGCGGTCGAGATACGCGACCACGTAGCACAGCAGCAGGAGCGGCACGAGCCGCCACGACACCTTGCGGTAGGTTGCTTCCTCGAATGCGCCGGACGAGCCCGGCAGCGACTGCGTCGATGTTGCCATGTTGTCTCCTGTCCTTATGGTTTCGTGCGAGGCAATGCGTGGATGCCGTGCCGGCCGGCGAAACCCGGCGCGGTGCGCGAACAGCCCGGTGCGGCTAGATGCAGCGTCCGCCGTCGACTTCGAGACAAACGCCCGTGATGAATTCAGCTTCGTCGGAGGCAAGGTAAAGCGCGGCGTTCGCGATGTCCTGCGGCGTCGAGAAGCGGCCGAGCGGGATCGTCGCGAGGAACCGGCTGCGGTTCTCGGGGGTATCCTCGCAGCCCATGAATTCGGTCATCAACGCCGTTTCGCCGAGCACGGGGTTGATGCAGTTCACGCGGATGCGGTCGGCGCCGAGTTCGGCCGCGAGCGACTTGCTTGCGGTAATCATCGCGCCCTTCGTGCTGTTGTACCAGACGAGGCCGGGCCGCGGCCGCACGCCGGCCGTCGACGCGACGTTCACGAACACGCCGCCGCCCTGTTCGCGAAAGTACGGCACGAAGGTCTGCACGCACCAGAACAGGCTCTTCATGTTGACCGCGTACACGCGGTCGAATTCGGCTTCCGTCACGTCGAGCACCGGCTTGTTGCGGTGCGTGGTGCCGGCGTTGTTCACGACGATCTGCACCGCATGGAAATCGTCGAGCGAGGCTTGCAGCAGCGCGTGCCAGTCGTCCTGCCTCGACACGTCGCCGGCCACCGCGATGGCTTTGCCGCCCGCGAGCGCGATCTCGCTCGCGACGCGCTCGGCTGCCGCGCCATTCAGGTCGTTGACGACGACGTTCGCGCCTTCGCGCGCATAGGTCTTCGCGATGCCTTCGCCGAATCCCGAGCCGCCGCCCGTGACGATTGCCGTCTTGCCGCTCAACCGCATGGTGTGTCTCCTGTGCTGGATATGAGTGTCGTCGTGCTTCGGCACGCGGCCGGGTGCTGCATGCGGCGCGGTCAGCCGTGCCGGATCGCGATCGTCTTCAGCGTGGTGAAGCCGTACAGTGCCTCGAAGCCTTTCTCGCGGCCATGCCCCGAGTGGCCGACGCCGCCGAACGGCAGCTCGACGCCGCCGCCCGCGCCGTAGTTGTTGATGAACACCTGTCCCGCGCGCAGGCGCCGCGCAAGACGCATCTGGCGCGCGCCGTCGCGCGTCCAGATGCCCGCGACGAGGCCGTACGGCGTGCCGTTCGCCAGTGCGACGGCTTCGTCCTCGTCGACGAAACGCATCGCGGCGAGCACGGGGCCGAACACCTCCTCCTGTGCGAGCCGGTGCGACGGCGGCACGTCGCGCAGCAGCGCGGGCGCCTGGTAGAAGCCGCTTTCGGGCGCGTCGGCGACGACCTGCCCGTGCGCGGCCATCGGAATGCCGTCGTGCTGCGCATCGGACAGGAAATCCCACACGCGCTGCTGCTGTTTCGCGTTGATCAGCGGGCCGCAGTCGAGGTCGGCGCGGCTCGGGCCGACGCGCAGCCCGTTGAACGCGGTGGCGAGGCGCTCGAGGAGCGGCTCGTACACCGCGCGCTCGATCAGCACGCGGCTGCCGGCCGAACAGGTCTGCCCGCCGTTCTGCACGATCGCGGACACGAGCACGGGCAGCGCCGCTTCGAGATCGGCGTCGGCGAACACGATCTGCGGCGACTTGCCGCCGAGTTCGAGTGTGACGGGTACGTGGTTCTCGGCCGCCATCTGCGTGACCAGCTTGCCGGTGGCCGGCGATCCCGTGAACGAGATGTGGTCGATGCCGGGATGGCGTGCGAGCGCGGCGCCGGCTTCATGGCCGTAGCCGGTGACGATGTTGAGCGCACCGGCCGGCAACCCGGCCTCGATGGCCAGCTCGGCGACGCGCAGCAACGACAGGCACGCATCCTCGGCCGGCTTGACGACACAGGCGTTGCCGGCCGCGAGCGCGGCGCCGACGCTGCGCCCGAAAATCTGCATCGGGTAGTTCCACGGCACGATGTGGCCCGTGACGCCGTGCGGCTCGCGCACCGTCAGCACCGTGTAGCCGGCTTGATAGGGGAGGGTTTCGCCGTGCAGCTTGTCGGCGGCGCCTGCGTAGAACTCGAAGTAGCGCGCGAGCGCGGCTGCGTCGGCGCGTGCCTGTTTCAGCGGCTTGCCGGTGTCGCGCGCTTCGATCGCGGCGAGTTCCTCGATCGAGGCGGCGACACGCGCTGACAGGCGCATCAGCACGCGGCCGCGTTCGGCGGCGCTGGCGGCGCCCCACGGGCCCGCGAATGCGTCGCGGGCCGCGGCGACCGCGCGCTCGATGTCGGGCGCCGTGCCGCGGGCGATCGACGCGAACGGCTGGCCGTCGGAGGGATCGACGACCGCGATGGTTTCCAGTTGCGCGGGCAACGTCCATTCGCCCGCGATGAAGTGCTTCGCCTCTTCCATGCCAGCTCCTGTCGACCCGAGTTAGCGCTTCAGCGCTTACTCGGGTCCCATGCTTCGCGGTCGACCCGAGTTAGCGCTTCAGCGCTTACTCGGGTTCCATGCTTCGCGGTCGGACCGAGTTAGCACTTCAGCGCTTACGCGGGTCCCATGCTTCGCGGTCGACCCGAGTTGGCGCTTCAGCGTTTACTCGGGTTCCATGCTTCGCGGTCGACCCGAGTTGGCGCTTCAGCGCTTACCCGAGCCCCATGCTTCGGGGTCGCCCCGAGTTAGCACTTCAGCGCCCACCCGAGCCCCATGCCTCGCGGTCGGCCGGCGACAGCGCTTCCACCACCGACACCGATTCCACGTACCACGGCCAATGATTCAACGGCCGTGCATCCGGAACGATTATCGGCCGATCGTCATCCGGACGCCACCGGTCGATTGGCTATAATGGCGCATTCCCTTGCGGGGCGCCTGCGGCGATGCATCGGCCGCGGCGCCCTGTCCCGAATTCCCATCGACCTACAGAGAGTGCTCATGAGCTTCAATCATGTTCCGGCCGGCAAGGACCTGCCGCAAGATTTCAACGTGATCATCGAGATTCCCGCGCAAAGCGATCCGGTGAAGTACGAGGCGGACAAGGAACTGGGCCTTCTCGTCGTCGACCGCTTCATCGGCACGGGCATGCGCTATCCGGTGAACTACGGCTACATCCCGCAGACGCTGTCGGGCGATGGCGATCCGGTCGACGTGCTCGTGATCACGCCGTTCCCGCTGCTGGCAGGCTCGATCGTGCGCTCGCGCGTGCTCGGCATGCTGCAGATGACCGACGAGTCGGGCGTCGACGCGAAGCTGGTCGCCGTGCCGCACGACAAGGTCTGCCCGATGACGGCCAACCTGAAGTCGATCGACGACGTGCCCGAGTACCTGAAGGACCAGATCAAGCACTTCTTCGAGCAATACAAGGCGCTCGAGAAGGGCAAGTGGGTGAAGGTCGAAGGCTGGGCCGGCATCGAAGCCGCGCACAAGGAAATCACCGACGGCGCAGCGAACTACAAGAAGTAAGCGGCGTACCGGCCGACGGCCGGTTCGTGCGAAACGCCAACCGCGCGTGTCTCCTCAGGAGGCCGCGCGGTTTTGTTTTGTGCGTTGGGGCCGCTTGCGTACGGCGGCGGGTACGGCCGCCGGCGACGGGGCGGTGGACGGCGCGTCCTTCGCGCGCTTCGCGCGGCGAGGGGTAACTTGGGCAGCGGCCGGGCGGCGGCGACCCGATGCGGGCGCGGCATCTTCGCGTCCGTTCGTGCTGAGTTTGCCGCTGGCTGCAGGCGCCTTTCCTTTCGACGAAGCGGGTGCGGCCGGCTTGTCCTTTTTTACCGGTGTGTCGCGCGATGAAGTCTTTTTTGCGACCCCATCGCTTTCGGGCTTCTTGCGCTTGGCGACCGGGGCGGCTTTTGTCGCCGTGGGAGGGTTGGCGGCCTTGGCTTTCGCAGGCTTGTCGACCTTTTCGGCTTTCCCGGCCTTTCCGGCCTTCTTCGGGCTTTTGCCCGTCTCGACCGTCTTCTCCGCACGATCGACGTTCTTCGCCTTCTTCCGCCCGCGCGCACCGGCCTTCAACCCGGCCTCGTCACCGCTGGTATCGACGGCCACGACGGCCGGCAGCACCGACTCCAGCGTCCGCAACCCGGCCGCCAGTTCCCGCTTCTGCACCGCCGTGAGCTGCTTCACCCAGTACTCGGCGCGCGACGCGCTCGACCGGTCGGGCAGTGGAAACGACGCGAGCACCGAACGCGGCTTGCGCGAGCGCGTATAGCGCGCGCCCTTGCCGGATGCGTGCTCGTCGAAGCGCGCGGCAACGTCGGTCGTGATGCCCGTATAGACGCTGTCGTCGGCGCATTCGATCAGATACAGAAACCAGGACATGGCAGGGCGGCAGGATGCGAAGCCGCCAGTGTCTCAGAAAAAGCGCCGGTCAACGCCACCGCTCGCCGTGCCCGTCGCGAAAGCGGCTCGGCGCCGCGCCGAGTTCGCGCGTGAAGAAGCGCGTGAACGCGCTCGTCGAACGGAAGCCGACCCGCGCGCCGATCTCGCCGATCGGCAGTTGCGTATTCAGCAGCAGGTCGCGCGCTTCACCGAGCCGCGCCTGCGCGACGAGCGCATGAAACCCGACCGCTTCGCGATGCAGCCGCCTGCGCAGTGTCCAGCGCGACATCGCGAAGCGCGCGCAGACGTGCTCCATCAGCGTGTCGGACGGCACGTCGGCGTCGTCGGACGTGCGCAGCCAGTCGCGCACGCATTGCTCGACCGACGCGCCGAACGTCGAGCGGGCGCGCACGCGCTCGCGCGCGGCGTCGGCCGCCTGACGCTGGATGTCCGCGAGCGGCGCGTTGTAGCACTCGAACGGCGTGTCGAAGCGCGCGGAGCGCAGCACGACGCGGTTGCATGCGGCATCGAACGACACCGTCGCGCCGAGGAGATCGCGCAGCGCGGCCGTCGGCGCAAACGCGCGGCCCGCGAACGCGGCTTCGTCGATCCGCACGTGCGGATCGTACAGGCGCGCGAGCGCGACGAGGATCGCGAAATTCGCGAACGCGCTGCTGGCGGGCCTTCCGTCACCTTCGTTCACGTACTCGAGTGCGATCACGTCGCCCGTTTCATGCGCGAAAAGCCAGTCGACGTTGCCGATCAGTTCGCGGTAGCGCAGGTAGCCGTGCAGCGCGTCGCGCAGCGTCGCGGCGTTGCAGGTGATGCCCGCGAGCTCGGGGAATGGCGCGAGCCACGGCACGACCTGTGGCGGCGGCCGATGCCAGGACAACGGCCAGTCGCTCATCAGCCGCATCGCGGCGACATGCCGATCACCGGGGATGCGCCGCGCGTCGTCGGCGAGATCGGCCGCGCCGATGCCGAGCGTCGCATACAGCGGCGCGACGTCGAAGCCGTTGCGCCGCATGTCGTCGAGCGCCTGTCGGTAGACCCGGACGGATACCGATTTCTGTCGTAACTCCATGTCTCTCTCCATGACCTTCGGGTTGCCCCCGCTGCGAGAGGTCAGGTACTGCTCCTGCCGGTCAAGCATGGTGACCGGTCGATTTCTTTTAACTGGGACGCTGGAGTGGGGTGACAAGTACAACAGATCGATTCAGGCGGATCAATGAAAACTTCGCTGTTCCGGCGTTCGACGATTGCGTGCGCGTGGGCGATCAGGGCGTTGCCGACGACGGTGACGCTCGCCGCGCACCGAGCCGAAGGGGGGCGTGTGGCATGCAGCGAAGCCGGCCGTGACTTCGTCGCATGCCGGTGCCGTTGATGACGTTACTGGCCGCCGCGCCGGAACGGATCGTGTTCGCGCAGTTCGTCGACGTACGCGTGGATATGCTCGGTCTCGCGTTCGAGAAAGCGTGCGACCGCGTCCGAGAACGCCGGGTGCGCGAGCCAGTGCGCGGAGTGCGTGACGGTCGGCAGGAAGCCGCGCGCGAGCTTGTGTTCGCCCTGTGCGCCGCCTTCGAACGTATCGAGCCCGGCCTCGATGCAGAATTCGAGCAACTGATAGTAGGCCGTTTCGAAATGCAGGCAGGGCACGTGTTCGAGCGCGCCCCAATAGCGGCCATACAGCGTGCCGCCGCCGTTTTCGCCGCGCCGGTAGACGGCGAGCGCACTCGCGATCGGCTGCCCGCCGGCTTCCGCGATCACGAGCAGCAGGTTCTCCGGCATCGTCGCGCCGATCGTGCGGAAGAAGTCGAGATTCAGGTACGGGCTGGAATAGTGTTCGCGATAGGTCTGCCGGTAGCAGCGCGAGAAGAAACGCCAGTCGGCGTCGGTGATCTGGTCGCCGGTGAGCCGCCGGAACGTCACGCCCGCGTCGTGCACCTTGCGCCGTTCGGCACGGATGTTCTTGCGCTTCTTCTGCTCGAGCGTGCCGAGGAAATCGTCGAAGTGGCGGTAGCCGCCGTTGATCCAGTGGAACTGCACGCCTTCGCGCAGCATCATCCCCATCGATTCGAGAAGCGCCGCTTCGTCGCCGGTCGGAAACAGCACGTGCAGCGACGACACGTCGCTCTGCTCGGCGAACGCGAGCAGCGTGGCCGCGAGCCGGCGGCGCGCGTCGTCGTCGGCCGCGAGCAGGCGCGTGCCCTGCACGGGCGTGAACGGCACCGCGCACAGCAGCTTCGGGTAGTAGGGCAGGTCGTTGCGCTGGTACGCGTCGGCCCACGCCCAGTCGAACACGTATTCGCCGTAAGAATGCTGCTTCGCGTAGACGGGCGCGGCGGCCGCGAGGCGGCCGGTGCGCTCGTCGGTCAGCGTGACGAAGTGCGGCGACCAGCCGGTATCGTCGACCGCGCAGCGCGCGACGTGCAGCGCGTCGAGGAATTCGTGGCGCAGGAAGGGCGTCGGCTGCGCGTCGCGCGCGAGCAGCGCGTTCCATTCTTCGGCCGGCACCTCCGCGGGGGACGACAGGATGCCCGTGCGATAATCGATGCGTTCGTGTTTCAAGCGTGAATCCGTACCGTTCTGTGTCGCCGGATGCGCGGGCCTGCACGGCCCGCACCGGGACGATTTCGTCAGCCGTTCAGGGCGCGCCGCCGGGCTGCGCCGATCCCGCCATGAAGACCCGACTCGCTCTCGCCCAGATCAACGTCACCGTCGGCGACTTCGCCGGCAACGTCGCGCGAATCGTCGCGGCCGCCCGCGCCGCGCACAACGATGGTGCGCAGCTGATGGTCGCGCCGGAACTCGCGCTGTCCGGCTATCCGCCGGAAGATCTGCTGCTCCGGCCCGCGTTCTACGCGGCGGCGGCCTCGGCACTCGACGCGCTCGCCGACGCGCTGAAGGCATTCGACGGGCTCGCGGTGCTGGTCGGCCATCCGCTGCGCGGCATGGGCGAAGGCGCGCACGCGCCAGCCGTCGATGGTAATGCAAACCGCCCGATCGAGCGCGGCGTGCCGCCCACCGATACCTATAACGCGGTTTCCCTGATCGTCGGCGGCGAGATCGTCGGCACCTACCGCAAGCAGGATCTGCCGAACGCCGAGGTGTTCGACGAGAAGCGCTACTTCGCGACCGACGCCGAGCCGCTCGTGTTCGAGCTGAACGGCGTGAAATACGGCGTGATCATCTGCGAGGATGCGTGGCACGCGTCGGCCGCGCAGATCGCAAAGGCGGCCGGCGCGCAGGTACTGCTGATCCCGAACGGCTCGCCGTACCACATGAACAAGGAAGCGGTGCGCTTCGACATCCTGCGCGCACGGATTCGCGAAACCGGGCTGCCGATGGTGTACGTGAACCTCGTCGGCGGCCAGGACGAACTCGTGTTCGACGGCGGCTCGTTCGTGCTCGACGCGCAGGGCGCGCTCGTCGCGAAGATGCCGCAGTTCGTCGAGGGGCACGCGATCGTCGAATTCGGCGGCGCCCGGCCGCTGCCGGGCGCGATCGCGCCCGAGCTGTCGACGCACGCGCAGGTGTATCGCGCGCTCGTGACCGGCGTGCGCGACTACATCGGCAAGAACGGGTTTCCGGGCGTGCTGATCGGGCTGTCGGGCGGCGTCGATTCGGCGCTGGTGCTGGCCGTCGCATGCGATGCGCTCGGGCCGGAGCGCGTGCGCGCGGTGATGATGCCGTCGCGCTTCACGGCCGACATCTCGACCACCGATGCGGCGGAGATGGCGCGGCGCGTCGGCGTGCGCTACGACGAGATCGCGATCGCGCCGATGTTCGATGCGTTCCGCGCATCGCTCGCGGGCGAGTTCGCGGGCCGCGCGGAAGACGCGACGGAGGAGAACATCCAGGCGCGCATTCGCGGCACGCTGCTGATGGCGCTGTCGAACAAGTTCGGCTCGATCGTGCTGACGACCGGCAACAAGAGCGAGATGGCGGTCGGCTACTGCACGCTGTACGGCGACATGGCCGGCGGGTTCGCGGTGATCAAGGACATCGCGAAGACGCTCGTGTACCGGTTGTGCCGCTATCGCAACGAAACGGCCGACTACCCGCTGCGCGACGTGATCCCGGAGCGGATCCTCACGCGCGCGCCGTCGGCCGAGCTGCGCGAGAACCAGACCGACCAGGACAGCCTGCCGCCGTACGACGTGCTCGACGCGATCATGCGCATGTACATGGAAGAGGACCGGCCGCTCGCCGAGATCGTCGCGGCCGGTTACGCGCAGGCCGACGTCGAACGCGTGACGCGGCTCATCAAGATCAACGAATACAAGCGCCGCCAGGCGCCGATCGGCATTCGCGTCACGCATCGCGCGTTCGGGCGCGACTGGCGCTACCCGATTACGTCACGGTTTACCGAACGTCTCGATTGAGCGGTGCTGGGCCGCGTGCGGCTCGCAGGCTTACAATCGGGGTCGCGATTTTGCATCCAAACGAGCATTGGGGGACAACCACCATGAAACGCATCACTGCCATCATCAAGCCGTTCAAGCTGGACGAAGTCCGCGAAGCGCTCGCCGAAGTGGGTCTCACGGGCCTGACCGTGACGGAAGTGAAGGGCTTCGGCCGCCAGAAGGGCCATACCGAGCTGTATCGCGGCGCCGAATACGTCGTCGACTTCCTGCCGAAGATGAAGATCGAGGTGGTCGTCGCGGAAGCGCAGGTCGACCAGGTGATCGACGCGGTGATCGGCGCGGCCCGCACCGGCAAGATCGGCGACGGCAAGATCTTCGTGTCGGATGTCGAGCGCGTGATCCGCATCCGCACCGGCGAAGAGAACGAAGCGGCCGTCTGAGCGCCGCGTCCGCGCCATTTGATCGCTTCCCGGCCGCTTCGGCCGATCGGGCCACGGGTCGCAAGAACCCGCCGCCCAATAAAAAACGGTGCGATACCCGGTTGGGTACCGCACCGATACGCGCCTCTCGCAGCAGCGTGGAAAACGTCGTTGAATCGATTCTTTGAGAACGGCGCCTGATCAGAACAGGTGCTGGATACCGGCGTAGACGCCGGTCTGGCTGCCGCCCGGATGCGGGTTGCCGGTCGACACGGCGGTGCCTGCACCGTTCGCGTTCAGACCGAAGTTGGCCGACGAGCTGTTGCGCACCGTCGCAGCCTGCAGGTCGAACAGCGTGCGCTTCGAGATGTTGTACGAACCGCCGATCGTGTAGATGTTCGCGTTGCCGCCGCCGTGGTTCGCGTTCACGTGATACACGGCCGCGATCAGCGCCGCTGCCGGCGTTGCCTGCCAGGTCACGCCGCCCCAGACCTGCTGGGTGCCCGTCACGCCGGCGTTCACTGCCGGGCCGCCGCTGCCGTCCGCGCGCGATGCCTGGTAGGCCGCTTGCACCTTGAACTGGCCGAGGAACACGTTCACGCCCGCGAAGTATTCACGCGAGTAGTTGAACACGTCCGAGAAGCGGCCGTTGCTGTCGCGCGTTTCGTCGTAGATGCCGCGCAACTGGAACAGCGAGTTCGTGTAGGTGACCTGACCGCCCATTGCACGGCCCGGTTGGCCGGCCGTCGTGTTGCCGTTGAAGCTGGTCGAGTTCGAGAACGAGAACTGGCCGTAGAAGTCGAGGCCGTAGAGCGACGGCGACTGGTACGACACGTTGTTGCTGGTCTTGTTCCAGTTGCGGCCGCGCACCAGCGAGGCCGTCGACCAGGCCGACTGGCCGAACGGGTCGAAGTCCCACACGCCGTTGGCGATCGCGAGCTCGCGACCCAACAGCAGCGTACCGTAGCGGTCGTTGGAGATACCGACGGTCGCGAAACGATCCCAGATCGAGCCGCTGAAGCCGCCCGTCATCGTGTTGAACGCGCCTTCGAGGTGGAACAGGATCTTGTTGCCGCCGCCGATGTCCTCGGTGCCCTTCAAGCCCCAGAGGCTGGTGCCCCAGTCGCCGCTTTCCGCGCGCACTTGGTGGCCGTTTTGCAGGCCGTTCAGGTACTCGATGCCGGCATCCAGGCGGCCATACAGCGTGACGCTGCTCTGCGCGTGCGCCGTCACCACCCCAGCAGCCATCAGCGCGGCCGCGACCAAAGCTTTCTTCATCATCTCCTCCATACCCTGTCAAAAAGTCAACCCAGACTGCACGAGATGCCCGGAGCGCGAGCGCCGGGCAAAAGCGGGATAACCAGGGAGACCTCGTGCAGGGCCGGTAAGCGCAGCACGCGGGCAAGCGGACGGAAAACCGTTGAGCGTTCCCGCGCAGCCGGGTCGGCCTGCGGGGTCTCCTTGTAGTGTCGTGAAGCTAAACTACATTTCACGAACTTCGTTTTGCTACTTTGGTTACTAATTTAGCAAAAATACAATTTTGTGGCGATGGAAATCGTTGTTTGACTAACACGTGTCGCCAAATTGCCATGCAACACGGTGGGCAACCGGGGTGCCAAGGGTTTGCAATTAACGGAAAACCCTTGTCCCGCAAGGGAGACACGAGTTTTGCAAACGGGGGTCAAGGATTGCCACTATTGACGCTGCGGGGGGCACAGGCGTAAGCGTCGGATGCGAGAAATTGGTAAGTATTTCGTAATGAACGGACGGCTGCCGGAGAGGGCCTGCGGGTGCCTGAAACGCTTGTCCGGCAACGCCCGGCGCGAGGTACCAACCTGTGTCGGTCAGGCAGCGGCGGGCCTTGCGTCGAGCAACTGCGCGCGAATCCAGCGATGTGCATCGGTGCGCGCATGCTTCGCGTGCGAGTAGACCTTCACGGTGTAGCGCGGAATCTCGAACGGCGCCGGAAAGAGGCGGATCGGCGCCGCGTGCCGCAACGCCTGCGCGGCGCGGTTCGGCACGGTCATCAGCAGCGCGGATTCCGCGATCACGAACGGCGCGGCCAGCACCGTCGGCAACTGCACGGCGACCTGCCGCGCGAGGCCGAGCCGGTCGAGCACATGGTCGACGACACCGCGCGACTCGTTCCACGGCGTGACGACCACGTGGCGTGCCGCCAGGTACTGGTCGAGCGTCAGCCGCCGGCGAATCTCCGGATGCGTGGCGCTCGCGATCACGACGTAGTCGTCGGAGAACCAGTCGAAATCCTCGATGCCCGGCGCGTCGGCCGCCGATTCCTCGTGGTAGCCGAGCGCGAAATCGATGCGGCCGGCCGCGAGTTCGTCGACGGAGATCTTCCGGTCGGAGTGCACGACGCGGATCCGCAATTGCGGCGCGACATGCTGGATGCGGGCAAGAAACGCCGGCAGCACGGCGAATGCCGTGTAGTCGGTCGCCGCGAACACGAACGTGCGGTCGCTTTGCGCGGGATCGAAGCGGCGTGCGCGGGCGAGCCCCTTCGACATCGTGTCGAGCGCGTCGCCGGCCCAGGTGGCGATGTCGTCGGCGCGCACGGTCGGCTGCATCTCGTTGCCGAGGCGCACGAACAGCGCGTCGCCGATCGCGTCGCGCAGCCGCGCGAGCGCGTGGCTCAGCGCGGACGGGCTCAACGCGAGCTCGTGCGCGGCCGCGGCGACGGACCGGTGGCGGTACAGCGCATCGAACACGAGCAGCAGGTTCAGGTCGAGGCGGCGCAGATCGGGATGCATCATGTTCAGGTACGAATGAAGAAACTGCACTTCCTGCAGGGGCTGCATGAACGTAGCATGATGCTCTGATGGGTGCCAGCGCGGCTGCGCGGCATCGTTTCCCGTTACCAGCCAGGGCCGGAGGAGGGCTCAACCCGTGCAAATCGACATCCGTTCCGCCACCGTCGCCGACGTGCCGCAAATCCTGCGTTTCATCACCGAGCTGGCCATCTACGAGAAGGCGGAACACGAAGTGATCGCGACGCCCGCGTCGCTCGAGCGCAGCCTGTTCGGCGAGGGATCGCCGGCGCGCGCGCTGATGTGCGAGGCCGACGGCGAGCCGGCCGGCTTCGCCGTCTATTTCTTCTCGTATTCGACGTGGCTGGCCCGGCAGGGGCTGTATCTCGAGGATCTTTACGTGTCGCCACGCTTTCGCGGCGCGGGCGCCGGGCTGCGGCTCCTGAAGGCGCTCGCACGGATCGCGGTCGAGTCGGGCTGCGGGCGTTTCGAGTGGAGCGTGCTCGACTGGAACGAGCCGGCGATCCGCTTCTACGAGAGCGTCGGCGCGGCGCCGCAGAGCGAATGGGTGCGCTACCGGCTCGCGGGTGACGAACTGCGCGCGTTCGCCGACGCCGCGCCGGTCGACGCCGCCTAACGCCGCGTCAATGCAAAACGGGCGCCGCGCGGCGAACCGCGGGGCGCCCGTTCACGCGTCGCGACGCGTGCGATGTTACTTGAGGCTGCCCGACAGGAACCCGCGCAGGCGTTCGCTCTTCGGGTTGGCGAACACCTCGGACGGCACGCCTTCTTCCTCGACGCGGCCCTGGTGCAGGAACATCACGTGGTTCGACACGTTGCGCGCGAACCCCATCTCGTGCGTGACGACGATCATCGTGCGGCCTTCCTCGGCCAGCTTCTGCATCACCTTCAGCACTTCACCGACGAGTTCCGGGTCGAGCGCCGAGGTCGGCTCGTCGAACAGCATCACGTCCGGATGCATCGCCAGCGCGCGTGCAATCGCCACGCGCTGCTGCTGGCCGCCCGACAGGTGCGACGGATACTGCTTCTCGACGCGCGGCGCGAGGCCGACCTTCTCGAGATACGTGCGCGCACGTTCCTCGGCTTCCTTCTTCGGGATGCCGAGCACGTTCACCGGCGCTTCCATCACGTTCTCGATCACGTTCATGTGCGACCAGAGGTTGAAGTGCTGGAACACCATCGACAGCTTGGTGCGCACGCGCTGCAGCTGTTTCGTATCGGCCGCGCGCAGCGCGCCCGTCTTGTCGAGCGCGGTGCGCACTTCCTCGCCGTCGACGAAGATGCGGCCCGCGTTCGGCTGCTCGAGGAAGTTGATGCAGCGAAGCATCGTGCTCTTGCCGGAGCCGGACGAGCCGATCACGCTGATCACGTCGCCCGAGTTCGCCTTCAGCGACACGCCCTTGAGCACCTCGTTGTCGCCGTACCGCTTGTGCAGATCGTCGACGAAAAGCTTCTGAGTCTGGGAATTCATCATAGTCCTGCGAAAACTTACTTGCCTTGCGGGCGCAGATACGCGAGCCAGCGCCGCTCGGCCTGGCGGAACAGCCACACGAGCGTGAACGAGATCGCGAGATAGAGCAGGGCGGCGATGCCGAACGCATGGAACGACATGTAGGTCGCCGAGTTGACGTCGCGGGCGATCTTCAGGATGTCCGGCACGGTCGCGGTGAACGCGACGGTGGTCGCGTGCAGCATCAGGATCACTTCGTTGCTGTACAGCGGCAGCGCGCGGCGCAGCGCCGACGGCAGGATCACGCGGCGGTACATCGTGAACGGCGACATCCCGTACGCACGCGCGGCTTCGATCTCGCCGTACGAGGTCGCCTTGATCGCGCCCGCGAAGATCTCGGTGGTGTACGCGCAGGTGTTCAGCGTGAACGCGAGCAGCGTGCAGTGCATCCCGTCGCGGAAGAACGCGTCGAGCATCGGCGTGCCGCGCACGGCCTGCAGGCTGTAGAGGCCCGTGTAGCAGAGCAGCAGCTGCACGTAGAGCGGCGTGCCGCGGAAGACGTACGTGTAGAGCCACACGGCGCCCGACAGCCACTTCTTCTTCGACACGCGCGCGACCGCGAGCGGTATCGACAGGCAGAAGCCGAGGCCGATCGACACGACCAGCAGCCACAACGTAATCGCGACACCGGTGATGCGATAGCCGTCGGTGTAGAGATAGTTGCGCCAGTATTCTTGGATGAGTTCGATCATAGGTCAGCCTTGCGGACGCCGGTCGAGTAGCGCTTTTCGAGCCACATCAGCACGAAGTTCGAGATCGTCGTGATCGCGAGGTAGACGGCACCCGCGATCAGCGTGAAGAAGAAGAACCGCAGCGTGCCCTTGCCGGCGTCCTGCGACGCCTTCACGACGTCGGCCAGGCCGATGATCGACACGAGCGCGGTCGACTTCACGAGCACCTGCCAGTTGTTGCCGATGCCGGGCAGTGCGAAGCGCATCATCTGCGGGAACATGATTCGCGTGAACACCTGCCAGTTCGTCATCCCGTACGCGCTGCCGGCCTCGAGCTGGCCGCGCGGCACCGACAGGAACGCGCCGCGGAACGTCTCGGTGAAGTACGCGCCGTAGATGAAGCCGAGCACGAGCACGCCGGCGAGGAATGGATCGATGTCGATCTGGTCCCAGCCGAGCGCGTCGGTCGCCATGTTCAGCCAGATCTGCAGGCTGTAGAACAGCAGCAGCATCAGCACGAGGTCGGGCACGCCGCGGATCAGCGTCGTGTAGACGGTGCCGACGCCGTTCGTGAAGCGGTTGCGCGACAGCTTCGCGCCCGCGCCGAGCAGGCCCAGCAGGAACGACAGCGCAAGCGAAAGCACCGCCAGTTTGACGGTTTGCCAGGTGCCTGCGAGGATCAGCGGGCCGTAACCTTGTAGAAACATTGAGTGGTCCCTGGTGTGGTCCCTTAGGGCGCACGCGGTGCGCCGCGAAAGACGCGTTCCGCCCAAGCTGCGCGGAACGCCCCGTGCGTATCGTGACCGTCCGCCCCGGCATCGGTGCCGGGCCCGCCCGTCGCGCGAGCGGCGGGCAGGGGGCGGGCGGCGCGTGGTTGACTGCCTGTACTGCCCGGGTGCGGGGCCGCCCCCGCATCCGTCGTCTCTTCTTTTCGTTGCTCAGCGGGCCGAAGCCGAATAGACGCTGAACGCGAAATACTTGTGCGACAGCCGGTCGTACGTGCCGTCCTTGTGCATGTCGGCCAGCGCCCGGTTGATCTTGAGCTTCAGGTCCGTATCTTCCTTGCGCAGGCCGATCGCGGTGCCGTCGCCGATCGTCTTCGGATCCTTCACTTCCGGCCCGGCAAACGCGAAGCCCTTGCCGCGCGGCGTGCGCAGGAAGCCGTAGTCGGCCTGCAGTTCATCCTGCAGCGTCGCGTCGAGACGGCCCGAGCCGAGATCGGCATAGACCTGGTCCTGGTTCTGGTAAGGAATGATCGTCACGCCCTGCGGCTCCCAGTACGCTTTCGCGTAGGTTTCCTGCGTCGAGCCCTGCTCGACGCCCACGCGCTTGCCCTTCAGCGACGCCACCGTCGGCAGCAGCGGCGAGCCGGTCTTCGCGATCATCCGCGCCGGCGCGTCATAGACCTTGTCGGAGAAGTCGATCTGTTCGCGGCGCTTGTCCGTGACGGTCAGCGACGACACGATGACGTCGTACTTCTTCGCCTTCAGCGCCGGGATGATCCCGTCGAGATCCTGCGCCACCCACACGCATTTCACGTTGATTCGCTTGCAGATTTCCTTGGTGAGATCGACGTCGAAACCGACGATCTCGCCGCTTGGCGCGGTCGACTCGAACGGCGGGTAGCTGGCGTCGACGCCGATCCGCACGGTCTTCCACTCCTTCGCGAAGGCGCTGCCCGCCATGAGGGCGAGGGCGGCGCACAGGGCGGCCTTCTTCATTTCCATCCTTCTGTTGCTGACTTTCCGGGAGCGCTCGCGGCCGGTTGGACCGGGCGCCGCGGCGTATTCTAGACGGCCAAAAATCGCCGATCGGCGCGCTGGCAATGGCGGCCGCCGGAACGGCGAACGCCAAAAGGCCGGTATTTTACCCGAACGCGATACGCGGAAACCGGCAATCCGGGCCGACCGATCGATTCTTCGATGCATTGATCCGGCTGTTGCGATAATCGACGCATTCTCAATGGGCATTGCATCGATTGCATCCGCAGGTGCAACGATGCGGTGCGCAGGCGGCGGATTGTGGCGCGATTGGCACACTCATACAGTGATGGGATGGCAGAACCCTGCATCCCACGGAGTGTCCGTTCCATGTTCCAGATCCGCCGCGCCGCCGATCGCGATCAGCGCAGCCATGGCTGGCACGAATTCCTTCACAGCTTTCCTGGGGCGTCCGGCCGGAGCGGGCCGCCGGCGTTCGGCGCGTTGCGCGAACTGAACGAGGAATGCATCGCGCCGACCCGCGGCTACGGGATGCGGCCGTACCGCGACGCGGAAATCGTCACCTACGTGCTCGACGGCGCGCTCGCGCATCGCGACAGCCTCGGCAACGGGGCGATCGTCCGTGCGGGCGGCGTGCAGCGCATGAGCGCCGGCACCGGCGTCATGCTGAGCGAAACCAACGCGTCGCGTGACGAGCCGCTGCGCCTGCTGCGGATCTGGCTCGCGCCGGCCGGGGCAGGCGGCCGGCCCGGCTACGTGCAGACGCGCTTTGCCGATGACGAGAAACGCGGCCGGCTGAGGCTCGTCGCGGCACCGGACGGTGGCGACGGTGCGCTGCCGCTCGGGGCGGACGCCCGCATCTTCGCGGGGCTGATCGACGGCGACGAGGCGGCGGCGTTCGACGTGCCGGCCGGGCGCCGCGCGTACGTGCACGTGGTGCGCGGCGACGTCGCGGTGAACGGCTACGCGCTGTCCGCGGGCGATGGCGCGCGGATCGGTGCCGTGGATGCGGTGGCGTTCGCGCGCGGCCGGGCGGCCGAGGTGCTGCTGTTCGACGTCGCCTGATATGCAAAAAGGGGACGCGGGCCGGTGCCCGCGTCCCCTTCGATGCCGCTTCGCGGAGCGGCCCGCCGGCTTACTGCGCCGGCGCCGACGCGGCCTTGGCCGCGCGATGCTGCTCCCAACGCTCCTTCATCTTCTCGTGGCGCTGTTCCATCTTCGCGAACTGCTGCTTGAGCGCGGTGCTGACCATCGTCTTCTGCTGGTCGTTCAGCCCGTTGTAGAACGTGAGCCATGCGGCGGACGTCTGCTCGCGCAGTTGCGCGTTCTGCGCCTCGGCCTGCTGGCGTGCCGAGTGCATCGCGCTCAGGTCGAGGATCGGCTGGTTCTGCTGCGCCTTGAACTGGTCGCGCATCTGCTCGTGGCTCTTGCGCATCGCGTCACGGTTCTGCTTCATCGTGTTGACGGCCGCCTGCCATTGCTGTTCCTGCGACGCATTGAGCTTCAGCTGGTCATGCAGTTTCATGATCGCGCCGAACGGGCCGCCTTCGTGCCCGCCGTGCATCTGGTGCATGCCGGGGCCGCCCGGAGGCGGCATGTCGTTGGGCTGCGCGGCATGCGCGGTGCCGAATGCGAGAGCGAGCACGGTGGCGGCCGCGATGGCCACGCGGGAAGTCTTCTTATACATTTCAGAAACTCCTTGTATCCAAAGGGTCCGGCGATGCGGGTCCGGGAAAACCGGGTGCCGCATCCGGTAAGACGCAGGTTAGCGATGCAGGCTGCGGCCGGTGTTACGTGGGGCGGTGGCCGGGTTACCGCGCATTACAGTTCCCTTGCGCGGTAACCCGCAGTAACCCTTTCGTCCCTTTGTTTCGTTCTTCGACTCCGCCCTCGCGCGGTAAACTTCGAGCCATGACTACCCAGATCCTCATCGTCGACGACGACCAAGAACTCCGAGACCTGCTGCGCGACTACCTCGTGCGCCAGGGGATGGAAGTGTCCGTGCTGCACGACGCGGCGACGCTCGAGAAGCGCCTCGAGCGCGAGCGGCCCGACCTGATCGTGCTGGACCTGATGATGCCGGGCGTCGACGGCCTGACCGCGCTGCGCCAGCTGCGCGCGGCCGGCGACGACATCCCCGTGATCATGCTGACCGCGCGTGCGGACGACGTCGACCGCATCGTCGGGCTCGAGCTCGGCGCGGACGACTACCTCGGCAAGCCGTTCAACCCGCGCGAGCTGCTCGCGCGCGTGCAGGCCGTGCTGCGCCGCCGCCGCGCGACGCCGTCGGCCGCGGCGCCCGAACAGCGCGAGCCGTTCGCGTTCGGCCGCTTCGTGCTCGACTTCCAGGCGCGCACGCTGTCGGTCGACGGCAAGCCGGCCACGCTGTCGAGCAGTGAATTCGCGCTGCTGAAGATCTTCGTGAACCATGCGCTGCGCACGCTCACGCGCGAGCGGCTGCTCGAGCTGCTGCACGGGCCCGAGTACGACGGCACCGACCGCGGCATCGACGTCCAGGTGTGGCGCCTGCGCCGCATCCTCGAAACGGACCCGTCGACGCCGCGCTTCATCCAGACGGTGCGCGGGCGCGGCTACGTGTTCGTGCCCGACGGCGAGGCCCATGCGCAAACCCATTGATTCACTGTTCGGGCGGCTGGCGCTGCTCGTCGTCGGTGTCCTGCTCCTGTCGCACTTCGCGTGGTTCTTCGCGATGCGGCTCGAGCGCAGCCAGATGCAGACGCGTTACGCGGTCGAAGAGGCCGCGTTCCTGGTCGACGCGGTGCGCCAGCACGTCGCACGCACGCCCGACCAGCCGCTGCCGTCGCGCGTGCGGCTCGTGTCGCCGGACAGCGCCGACGTGCCGAAGGGCGGTGATGCAGGGCTGCCGCCGCCGCTGAAGCGGTTCCGCGACGACGTGAGTGACCGCATGCCGCCCGGCACGCAGGTCGAGATCGGCACGCCGGGCCATCCGCCCGTGCTGTGGGTGAAGGAGCCGAGCGACCGCAACTGGATCGTGGTGCCGGTTCAGCCGCTGCGGCCGCCGCGCTCGCTCGACCGGATGCTGTTGTGGCTCGGCACGATCTTCTCGGCCGGCGTGATCGCCGCGCTGTTCGCGGCCTGGCAACTGCAGCAGCCGCTGCGTTCGCTGGCACGCGCGGTCGCGCGCTTCGGCCGCGGCCAGCCGGTGCCGCCGCTGCGTGAGCGCGGCCCGCGCGAGCTGCGCCAGCTCACGCATGGCTTCAACCAGATGGTGGAACAGGTGTCGCAGGCCGAGAGTGACCGCGCGGTGATGCTCGCGGGCGTGGCGCACGACCTGCGCACGCCGCTCGCGCGGATGCGGCTGCGGGCTGAAATGATGGACGACGCCCGGTTGCGTGACGGCGTCGTGCGCGACGTCGATTCGATGTCGCACATCGTCGATCAATTCCTGGTGTTCGCGCACGGCGGGTCCGATCGCAGCGAGCCGGTGCCGGTCGACCAGGCGTGCGAGCGGATCGCGCGCAGCTATCGCGCGGTCGCGCCGAACGCGCCGACGGTCCAGACCCGGCTCGACGCCGATCCGGGCTTCCGGCTGCCGACGGCGACGCTCGACCGGATCCTGTCGAACCTCCTGGACAACGCGCATGCGTATGGTGCGCCGCCCGTGCTCGTCGAGACGGCGCGCACGCCGGCCGGCTACGTGTTGTCGGTGAGCGACAGCGGCGGCGGGATCGCGCCGCGCGACCTCGCGGCGGCCACGCGGCCGTTCGTGCGGCTCGACCCGGCGCGCGGCGGCAACGGCCACAGCGGGCTCGGGCTCGCGATCGTCGAGCGGCTCGTACTCAGGCTGGGCGGGACGTGCGACATCGGCAACCGCCCCGAAGGCGGCCTGCGTGTCGCGATGACGTTCCCGTTCGAGGTCGTGCCGAAGGACGAACCCCACGCACAGGCCGCCTGAGCGGCTGCGGCGCCAGCCCGTCCGGGCTGGCGCCGCGTGCCATCATTCGCCGAACAGCGTGCCGAGCGTCTCGGCCGCGTTGCTGTCGATGGTGTTGTAGGTCACGGTGGTGGCCTCGAAGATGTAGACGGTCGTGTACCGGCCGAGGCGCTCCAGGATTTCCTCCTGCAGCGATTCAGGCACGACGTTCATGTTCAGGTACCACGCCGTCGACGACAGCCGCGTCTGGAACGACCCGTACTCCTGCATCAGTTCGTAGAACGCGTCGGCATCCTGATCGCGGCAGACGATCACCAAGTTTCCTGCCATTCCCTTTCCTCCCGCTCGTCGGTCGATCCCCAGCGCCTGTTGACATCGGGCACGCGTATGCGTTGCCGTCGAACCATCCGCAACAGACCCCGAGGGCCAGCCCTGATCATACCCGCATAGTCGTATCCGGCTGGTGACGCCCGACATGGTTTGCGCGCACGTGCGGCTGGCGGGTTCCCGGGCGGGCCGGATCACGGCATAATTCGGGCCTGCATGCCGGCCGAAAGACTGCGGCCGGGGCTGCTCGACTCGCGCACCCGGCATCCGCCCGCGCGCCAGGCACGATCCGTGCGCCGCATGCGCCGTTCCCGGACGGTTGTACCTGAAATACAGGTTGGTGTAGTGTCGTGCCGTCGCGGGCCGGCTCGTCCGGAGCGCGGCAGCGCACGCACGGCGCACCGCGCTCGCGCGCGATCGTCAGTCAATCGAATTACCGCACCCGTGCGCTTTGCCATGAATCAACATCGACTGCCGGCTTCGTTCGGCCTTACCGGGGAGGGCGCCTGATGGACGTCGGATTCTTCAATCCGAACCGGACCGCCAACGCGTCCGCGTGGCGCGTCCTGCCGAACCGGTGGGATTTCATCGCGTTTCCGCTGATCATCTGCCTGATCGCGATGGCGGTCGTCGGTTTCCACGAAACGATGGCGCCGATCGGCACCCTGCAGACGCAGAAGATCTCGCTCGACCCGTCGAACCTGCCCGAATACGCGTTGCGCACCACGCTGCGGATGCTTGCCGCGATGATCGCGTCGCTTGCGTTCACGCTGATCTATGGCACGCTCGCCGCGAAAAGCCGGCGTGCCGGCATGGTGCTGATCCCGATCCTCGACATCCTGCAGTCGGTGCCGGTGCTCGGCTTCATCTCGTTCACCGTCACGTTCTTCCTCGCGCTGTTCCCGAGCCGCGTGCTCGGCGCCGAGCTTGCGGCGATCTTCGCGATCTTCACGAGCCAGGCGTGGAACATGACGTTCAGCTTTTACCAGTCGCTGCGTACGGTGCCGCGCGACCTGGACGAAGTGTCGCGGGGTTTCCACCTGACGTCGTGGCAGCGCTTCTGGAAGCTCGAAGTGCCGTTCTCGATGCCGGGCCTGATCTGGAACATGATGATGTCGATGTCGGGCGGCTGGTTCTTCGTCGTCGCGTCGGAGGCCATCACCGTCGGCAACCAGACCATCACGCTGCCGGGCGTCGGCGCGTATCTCGCGCAGGCGATCTCGGACAAGAACCTCGGTGCGATCGGCTGGGTGATCCTCACGATGACGGTCGTGATCGTCGCGTACGACCAACTGCTGTTCCGCCCGCTCATCGCGTGGGCCGACAAGTTCCGGATGGAAAACACCGCGTCGGGCGATGCGCCGCAATCGTGGCTGCTCGACCTCGTGCGCCGCACGCGCCTGATTCATCAGCTGCTCGTGCCGGCCGGCTGGTTCTTCGCGAAGGCCGCGCGGATTCCGCTGCGGCTGCCGCTGTCGGGGGCGATGCGCTTCTCGCTGCCGAAAGTCGAGAAGAAGGCGTCACGCACGGTCGACATCGCGTGGGCGACCCTCGTGCTGCTCGGCACGGGCTATATCGTGTGGCGCGTCATCAGCTTCGTGTCGACCGGCGTGACGATGGCCGAGGTCGGCCACGTGCTGGTGCTGGGGCTCATCACGCTGCTGCGCGTGGTCGTGCTGATCTCCATCGCGTCAGTGATCTGGGTGCCGATCGGCGTGTGGGTCGGGCTGCGCCCGAAGCTGGCCGAGAAACTGCAGCCGCTCGCGCAGTTCCTCGCCGCGTTTCCGGCCAACCTGTTGTTCCCGGTGTTCGTGATCGTGATCGCGCGCTTCCACCTGAACGCCGATATCTGGCTGTCACCGCTGATCGTGCTCGGCACGCAGTGGTATATCCTGTTCAACGTGATTGCCGGCGCGACGTCCTACCCGAACGACTATCGCGAAGCCGCGACGAACTTCCGCATCCGTGGCTGGCAGTGGTGGCGGCAGGCGATCCTGCCCGGCATCTTCCCGTACTACGTGACCGGCGCGATCACCGCATCGGGCGGCGCGTGGAACGCGAGCATCGTGTCGGAAGCCGTGCAGTGGGGCAATACCAAGATCGAGGCGCACGGCCTCGGTGCCTATATCGCGCAGACCACCGCCGCCGGCGATTTTCCGAAGATCATCCTGGGCATCGCCGTGATGTCCCTGTTCGTTACCCTGTTCAACCGCCTGCTGTGGCGTCCGCTGTATGCCTTCGCCGAAGCGAAGCTGCGGCTCGACTGAGACCGATTGAGAGCGAAACGCGATGCACAATCCGAATGCTGTAAACGCCCCCGTCCAGACGAACCAGCCGCCGCGCCTCGGCGAGGAAATCCTGCGTGTCGATCACGTCTGTCGCGGCTTCAACAAGACGCAGGGCGAACTGCTCGTGCTCGACGATGCGAACCTGTCGCTGCGCGAAGGCGAGATCGTCGGGCTGCTCGGCCGTTCCGGCTCGGGCAAGTCGACGCTGCTGCGCATCATCGCCGGGCTGATCGAGCCGACCGGCGGCGAGGTGACCTATCTCGGCCAGCCGCTGCGCGGCCCGGCCGAAGGCGTCGCGATGGTGTTCCAGACCTTCGCGCTGTTCCCGTGGCTCACGGTGCTGCAGAACGTGGAAGCCGGCCTCGAGGCGCTCGGCGTCGGCGCACGCGAGCGGCGCGAGCGCGCGCTGGCCGCGATCGACCTGATCGGTCTCGACGGCTTCGAGAACGCATACCCGCGCGAGCTGTCGGGCGGCATGCGCCAGCGCGTGGGCTTTGCGCGCGCGCTCGTCGTCGATCCGACCATCCTGCTGATGGACGAGCCGTTCTCCGCGCTCGATGTGCTGACCGCCGAGACACTGCGTACCGACCTGCTCGATCTGTGGACGCAGGGCCGCATGCCGATCAAGTCGGTGCTGATCGTCACGCACAACATCGAGGAAGCGGTGTTCATGTGCGACCGGATCCTCGTGCTGTCGTCGAACCCGGGCCGCGTGATCGCCGAGATCAAGGTGCCGTTCAAGCATCCGCGCAACCGGCTCGACCCGGCGTTCCGCAAACTCGTCGACGACATCTACGCGAAGATGACGGCCCGCCAGACCGGCGAGGCGACGAAGAAGGGGCTGGAGCTCGGCAGCTGGCTGCCGCAGGTGTCGACCAACCTGATGGCCGGCCTGATCGAAACGCTTGCGATGGCGCCGTACCACGGTCGCGCGGACATGCCGGAAATCGCGCGCACGTTGCATCTGGAAGTCGACGACCTGTTCCCGATCGCCGAAGTGCTGCAGTACCTCGGCTTTGCCGACGTGCGGGAAGGGGACGTGTTCCTGACGCCGCCGGGGCGCGTGTTCGCGGAATTCGGCACGCAGGAGCGCAAGCTGATGTTCGCGGATCACCTGCTGAAGCACGTGCCGCTCGCCGCGCGGATCAAGAAAGTGCTGAACGAGCGTCCGGGCCATCGTGCGCCGCGGGTGCGCTTCGAGCAGGAGCTGGAGGATTTCCTGTCGGACGGCGCCGCCGAGGAGACGCTCGACGCGGTGATCGACTGGGGCCGTTACGGCGAGATCTTCTCGTACAACGACCAGACCGAGATTTTCAGTCTCGAGGACGTCGAGTCCTGATCGACGTGCCGGGCCGCGTGGCCCGGCATGCGTGTGCGCCGCGCGTCATGCGCGGCGTATCGCGCGATTACTGCAGATTCCCCCACCGGTCGACCGCCGGTTCCGCCGACGCCCATTTCCAGTGCGTGCCTTGCTGGCACGCATTCGCGAAATACCAGTCGGCCTTGTCGCCATCCTTCACCGAGAACGCGAATTCCTTGCAGATCGCGAGCGCCGACGCGTACGCGCGCGTGACGCGCACTTCGCCTTCGCCGTTTTCGAGCGGCAGCGTGTTCTTCACCTTCCACGGCTTCACTTCGCCGACGGCCAGGCTGCCGGCCGTCTTCGCGATCGCGTCCTGCTGGTTCTGATGGAGCTGTTTCATCGTGCGGTTGACGGCTTCGTCGGTCGCGGCCTGCACGGCAATCCCGACGCCGACGCCGACCGCCGGGTTCGCGGTGACGAGGCCCGTCGCCGCGCCGGCGAGGGCGCCGCTCGCCGCGCCGACCGACCCGCAGCCCGACAGCGTGGCCGTTGCCGCGCACAGCGCGCCGATGGCCGCGATACGGAGCGCGACGCTCATTGCAGCGCACCCCAGCGTTCGGTCGCCGGCTCGGCCGATGCCCATTTCCACACGGGGCCGTCGCGGCAGATCGTGGCGACGTAGAAGGCCGATTGCGCGGCTTTGTCGGGTTTCGCGGGCGTATCGACCGCGAACACGATTTCCTTGCAGTCGAGCGGGCCGATGCTGATCATCCGGCTGACCGTCACGCGACCCTGCTCGTCGTCCTCGATCGGGAACGAGTGGTGCGTCGACCACGGCGCCACGCCGCCCACGTCGAGCGGGCCCGCAGCCTTCGCGATCTGTTCCTGGGTGTAACGGTGTGCGACCCGCTGCGAGTACTGGACGCCCGCCCGCGCCCCGGCGACGGCGCCGAGGCCGATGCCCGTCGCAACGGCGGCGTTGTTGGTGACCTTGGAGGCGATCGCGGCGCCCGCGATACCGGCGCCGGCAGTTGCGCCTTCGCTGTACAGCGAGTTGCAGCCCGATAGCAGCGCGGCCGTGGCGATGATGGCCAGCACGACGCGCGCCGGCGTGGCCCGGCGCGGCGATTCGAAACGAATGTTCATCCCTGAGTGCAAGTCCTGTCTGGGTGAGCGGCGACGCGTGCACGCCCTGATGCCGCGTCATTGTTTCGCAATTGTCATAGGAAAACTGCAAAGCTTTGACAAATCGCCGTGCGGCGGGCCGCGTGCGCGCGAGCGGCGTTATTGTCGGATAGATGCTTGCGGAGGGGTCGAAACGTTACAAATTGAAGGTAATTGTTACCTTCGGATGCGATCAGGCGACCTAGACTGTTGTGCTATGGAATGTTTCTACGACGGCCTCGGGCCGCGCCGCATATGAGACACCCAGCTATGCGCCGTTCGAAACGGCTATCACCTCGGCCGCCTGACGGGGCGGCCGTGCGTCCGGAAGACCGCCCG
The DNA here is from genome assembly GCF_020420065.1 of Burkholderia sp. AU31624. Taxonomy (NCBI): domain Bacteria; kingdom Pseudomonadati; phylum Pseudomonadota; class Betaproteobacteria; order Burkholderiales; family Burkholderiaceae; genus Burkholderia; species Burkholderia sp. AU31624. Next base: position 163,580 of record NZ_JAIZRT010000003.1, on the reverse strand, counting down.
CGTCCGCGGACCGACGCGCCATCGGCGCCGCCGCCGGGCGCGCCCGACGACACGCCGTCGGACGGCGATCACAACCAGGGCGGCGCCCGCCCGGAAGGGCTCGACTATCAACGTGACCTCGGTCAGGAGCAGGACGCGTGATTCCGTCGTAGCCGCATTCCACCACCGTATTTCATTGCAATTCTCGGAACTGAGTCGCCGCACGGCCGCCTTCGGGCCGCCGTGTCCGCTTTGGCGCGCGCCGCGCGCCAGCCAATCGAATCGAGGAGGGGAAGTCGCATGAGCAGATTGATCGTGGTATCGAACCGTGTCGCCGCCGGCGAGGACACGCGCCCGAGCGCGGGTGGCCTGGCGGTCGGCGTGATGGACGCGCTGAAGGAAACGGGCGGCGTCTGGTTCGGCTGGAACGGCGAGATCGTCGACGCACCCGACACCGCGCCCGCAATTCAGCGGGACGGCAACGTCACCTACGCGACGGTCGGGCTGACCCGGCGCGACTACGACCAGTACTACCGCGGTTTCTCGAACGCGACGCTGTGGCCTGTGTTCCATTACCGCGGCGATCTCGCGCGCTTCGACCGCCAGGAGTACGCGGGCTATCTGCGCGTGAACGCGATGCTCGCGAAGCAGCTCGCCGCCTTGTTGCGCCCCGACGACCTGATTTGGGTGCACGACTATCACCTGTTGCCGTTCGCGCATTGCCTGCGCGAGCTCGGCGTGAAGAACCCGATCGGCTTCTTCCTGCACATTCCGTTTCCGTCGCCCGACATGCTGCGGCTCGTGCCGCCGCACGAGGAACTCGTGAAGTTCATGTGCGCGTACGACGTCGCGGGTTTCCAGACCGAGGCCGACAAGCAGGCGTTTACCGACTACATCGAGCGGCGCGGGATCGGCGCGGCAAGCGACGACGGGATGCTGCACGCGCATGGCCGCGTCGTGAAGGTCGCCGCCTATCCGATCGGCGTGCATCCCGACGCGATCGCGCAGGCGGCCGTCCAGTACGGCACGCGCAAGCCGGTGAAGATGCTGCGCGAGGCGCTCGACGGCCGTAAGCTGGTGATGAGCGTCGACCGCCTCGATTATTCGAAGGGGCTCGTCGAGCGCTTCCAGTCGTTCGAGCGGATGCTCGCGAACGCGCCAGGCTGGCAGGGGCGTGTGTCGCTCCTGCAGATCGCACCGCCGACGCGTTCCGACGTGAAGACCTATCAGGACATCCGCGAAACGCTCGAGGGCGAGGCCGGCCGCATCAACGGCCGCTTCTCGCAGCTCGACTGGACGCCGATCCAGTACCTGAACCGCAAGTACGAGCGCAACCTGCTGATGGCGTTCTTCCGGATGTCGCAGGTGGGCTACGTGACGCCGCTGCGCGACGGGATGAATCTTGTCGCGAAGGAGTACGTCGCGTCGCAGGATCCGGCCGATCCGGGCGTGCTCGTGCTGTCGGAGTTCGCGGGCGCGGCAGCCGAGTTGACCGGCGCGCTCCTCGTCAATCCGTACGACCTGTCGCAGATGGCGGAGGCGCTCGAGCGCGCGCTGTCGATGCCGCTCGCGGAGCGGCAGGCGCGCCACGAGGAGAACCTCGCGCGGCTGCGCGCGAACGACCTGTCGGTCTGGCGCGATACGTTCGTTGCCGACTTGCGCAGCGTCGCGGCGGCCGCGTCGGTCACGCGGCGCGCGGGCCGGCGGGTTGCGCATGCGTGAGGTCGTGCAGGCGCCCGGCGCCGCCGCCGATGCGGGCGAGGAAGCCACACGCCGCTTCTTTATCGTCACCGGTGGCCCGGGCTCGGGCAAGAGCACATTGCTCGACGCGCTCGAACGCGCCGGTTTCTCGCGCTCGCAGGAAGCCGGTCGCGGCGTGATCCGCGACCAGATGGCGATCGACGGCCAGGCGTTGCCGTGGCGTGATCCGGCGGCGTTCGCCGAGCTGATGCTGAGCTGGGAGATGCGCTCGTACGATCTCGCGCGCCACGCGCGCGGGCCCGTATTCTTCGATCGCGGCGTGCCGGACGTGGTCGGCTATCTACGGCTGACAGGGCTCGCGGTGCCCGCGCATGCGGAAGCCGCGGCCCGCCGTTTCCGCTACCACCGGCGCGTGTTCATCGCGCCGCCGTGGCCGGACATCTATGCGCAGGACACCGAGCGCCGGCAGGATTTCGCGGAAGCCGTGCGCACCTACGACGCGATGGTCGAGTGCTACACGTCATATGGCTACCGGCTGATCGAACTGCCGCGCGACAGCGTGCAGGCGCGCGTGCGCTTCGTGACGGACGCGCTCGACGCGGCATGACGGGCGGGACCGAGGACGGTGAGCGATGTGTCAGGTCGCCGTGTCCGGCCGCGGCGACGTGATGCGCAGCATGCTGACGACCGCGGCCACCGCCGCGAATGCCGCGGCGACATAGAGCGCGATCGTCGGCCCGCGGTCCGGCACGAGCCCGAAAATCAACGCGACGAGCGCGGCGCCGAGCGTCTGCCCGGTCAGCCGCGCGGTGCTCAGCATGCCGCCCGCGCCACCGCTGCGTTCGCGCGGCGCCGACGACAGCATCGCGCGGTTGTTCGGCGACTGGAACAACCCGAAGCCCGCACCGCACAGCGCCATCCGCCACACGATGTCGACGGTGCCCGGGTGCGCGCCGATCGTCGCGAGCGACAAGAGCCCGGCCGCGAACAGCGCGAGCCCGATCCCGCCGAGAATGCCGGCTGAATAGCGATCCGACAGCACGCCCGCGAGCGGCGCGGCGAATACGATCACGAGCGGCCACGGCGTCATGTACAGGCCCGTCTCGACCTGCGAGAAGCCGAGCGAATTCTGCAGCCAGAACGGCAGCGCGACGAACGCGAGCATCTGCGACGTGAACGACGCCGTCGACGTATAGACCGACAGCGCGAACATCGGGATGCGCATCAGGTCGACCGGCAGCAGCGGCGCCGGCTGCGACAGCTGGCGCTTCACGAAGAAGTAGCCGACGACGAACGCGACGGCCAGCTCGGCCGCGACGTACGCATGGCTTTCGCCATGGCCGAGCCCGTCCACGGCCGTGATCAGCAGCCCGAACACGCACGCGTTCATCAGCGCGCTCGCGAAATCGTACGGCGCATCGTGCAGCGGGTTGGCCGGCAGCGCGCGCAGGCTGCCGAATACCGCGGCGATGCCGATCGGCACGTTGACCGCGAACAGCCATGGCCACGATGCGAACGACAGGATCGCGGATGCGACCGTCGGCCCGATCGCCGACGACAGCGCCACCACCATCGCGTTGATCGACAGCCCGCGCCCGAGCATCGACGACGGGTAGATCATCCGCACGAGCGCGGCGTTGACGCTCATGATGCCGGCCGCGCCGAAGCCCTGGATCACGCGCATCACGGCCAGCATCGGCAACGAGCCGGCGAGCGCGCAGCCGAGCGACGCCGCGGTGAACAGCGCGAGCCCTGCGATGTAGATGCGGCGATAGCCGATGCGCTCGCCGAGCGACGCGAGCGGCAGCAGCGTGATCGTGACCGCGAGCTGGTACGCGTTGACGATCCAGATCGAGGCGGCGTCGGATGCGTGCAGGTCGCGCGCGATCGTCGGCAGCGCGACGTTCGCGATGGCGCCGTCGAGCACGGCGAGCGTGATGCCCAGTGCGACGCAGACGATCGCCCAGTAGCGTTGCGGAAGCGGCAGGCCGGTATCGGCGTTCATGGCGGGAGCAGAGGCGTGGTTGTCCGCGCGCCCGGTTGCCGGTTGCGTGCGCAACCATGCGCAAGGGTGGAGGCGGCGATGAGCGGCCCGGCCGGCGCAACGGCACCGGAGCGGGGCCGGTCGAGTGTATCACCGGGCCGCATCGCGCGACGCCGGCGCTCAGCCTTCGAAGTCGAGGCCGCCGAGCCGCACGAGCGGGTCGGCCTGCGTGCGCGACAGGAGATCGATGTCGCGCGCGCTCTGCCATGCCCCCAGCTTTTTCGGCAGCGCGGCGAGGTAGTGCTCGAAGCGTTGCGGGCCGTCCGGCTCCATCAGCCGCTCGATTTCGTCGGTGTCCCAGGTCAGTTCGAGGTTCAGCGGATGGTCGAAGCCGCTGACGTGCTCGTGCGGCGCGCTGCGGATCTGCACGCGCGTCGGGTGCCCGTGGCCGCCATACGGGACGACGTTGGTCAACACGTGTTCGGCGAAGAAGGCGGCGATCGCCTGTGCGATGCGCGGGGCGAATTCGGTATCGAAACGGCGGGCGGTTTCCGGCTGCATGACGGCGTCTCCTGTATGCCGAAAATCGTAGCACGGCGACGGCGCATTTCGATGGGCGTGATACCGGTAATCGCGCGTTACCACTTGCTGCATCTATTACGGCCGCAAGCCGCCACAATGCATCGCATCCAGTACCACTTCGCGTGGGAGTCCATCATGAAAAAAATTGCCGCAGTGTGTGTCCTCGCCGGTTCGCTTGCCGTGGCAGGCCCGGCGTCCGCGCATGGTCGCGACGGTGGCGCCGTCATCGGCGCGTTGATCGGCGGCGCGGTGCTCGGCGCGATCGTGACGTCCGCGATGAATCCGCCCGTCGCGTATCAGGCGCCCGCGTACCAGGCGCCGGCCTATCAGCCGCCGACGTACTACCAGGCGCCCGCGTACCAGCAGCCTGCGTATCCGACCTACCAGCAGGCGCAGTACCAGGACGACGGCCCGAACTATTGCTACGACCGCTACCAGCGCGCGTATGTGTGCGGCGCGCCCGTCTCGGGTGGCTACGCGCAGCCGGCCGGCTGGTGAGCAGGCTGACGCTCGAAGCGTGAGCAGGCGGCGGTGGCGCCGTTCGCTTCACCGCACCGAACGACAAAAAGGCCCTCGCTTCGTGCGAGGGCCTTCGTCTTTTGCGCGGCCGTCCGTTGGTCTGCGTGACGCGTCGGCCATCGTGGCGCGCGGCACGCGGATACAAACGGTTGCAAATGCGCGTCAGTGGCGATGGCCGCCGCCTCCGCCGCCATCGTTCCAGTCGCCACCGCGGTGTCCGCCGCCGCGCCCCCAGCCGTTGCCGCGGTTGCCGCGATCGCCGTCCCAGCGATGGTAGTCGCGCCGGCCGCGATCCCAGTCGCGTCCGCCGCCACCGCCCCAGATATTGACCGTGCCGTACACGGGCGACGGGGCGTACGCGTAGCCGGGATCGGAATAGTAGGGCTGCCCGTAGCCATAGCCGTATCCGGCGTCCGGGGCGACGACGCAGCCGGCCAGCAGTGTGGCGACGCCGGCGGCAGCAATGAGCTTCAGCATGATGTTCTCCGTTGGTTCCCGTATAAGTACCGCGCAAGGGGATTGCCAGCTGTTTGCAATTGTGTCGTCAAATTACAGCCGCGTAAGGTCGTGTGACGGAAGTGTTAGCATCCGGGGCTCATTTTGTTTTTCAGGAGTACATCGATGAAATTCGCGATCCGGGCCGCACTGGCCGCCTTCTGCGTGACGACAGCCGCCGCCTGCGTGGCGGGGCCCGCTTCGGCGCCCGCCGTGACTGCCGAGTCGATCAAGATGTTTCCGCAGGCAGCGTCCGGCCAGCAGCGCGTCGTGATCGCGCTGCCCGCGCTCGAGAACGAAGGCGATGCGCGCGTCGAGCTGATGATCGGCAAGACGCTGCAGACCGACTGCAACCAGCAGTGGTTCGGCGGCGAGCTGACCGCCGAGGACGTGAAGGGCTGGGGCTATACGTACTACCAGCTCACCGACGTGAAGGGGCCGGCCTCGACGCTGATGGCATGCCCGGGCCAGGCGCCGCAGCAACGGTTCGTGCAGGTGCGCGGTGACGGCCAGCTGCTGCGCTACAACAGCCGCCTGCCGCTCGTCGTCTATGTGCCGGACGGCTTCGAGGTGCGCTATCGCGTGTGGCATGCGTCGAAGGACGTGCAACACGCGGCAAAGCAGTAACGTTACGGCGCGGCCGCGGCGTCCTGCCGCTACGCGTCGCCTCTACCGACGAGCGCTGGCCATGCGGCCAGCGCGGCTTGCGCGACGGCCTCCAGATCGCGACGGTTCGCACCGTCGCGCGCCTGGATCGACATCCCCTGCTGGACCGTCACGTAGTACCGCGCGATTGCATCGAGGTTCGCTTGTGCGGCGATCTCGCCGGTCTCGACCCCTTGCCTGAGACGTTCGCGCAGGTTCTCGACCGTGCGTTCGCGCATCGCGATCAGCGTTTGCCGGACCGTATCGGAACGTTCGGCCGGATGCAGTGCCGACAGCACGATCAGGCAGCCGGCCGGCTTCGAGCGCCGCGTGAACACGCGTGCGGTATCCATCAGGTAGTTCCGTACGGCGTCGTGCGCGCTGCCGGCCTGTTCGACGCCCCCCCAGATTTCCCGTCCCTCCGTTGCGCTGTAATGCTCGAGCGCCAGCCGGAACAACGCTTCCTTGCTGCCGAACGCCGCATACAGGCTCGGCGACGCGATGCCCATCGCGGCCGTCAGGTCGGCCATCGACGCGCCTTCGTAGCCGAGGCGCCAGAACACCTCCATCGCGCGATCCAGCGCCGCTTCCTTGTCGAAGCTTCTCGGTCGGCCCCGTTCAGCCATTGCGTCCGTTCCTTCATCGATTTCTGTATCGATCGATAAATTAAATCAATTGACTGTGTCGCGCAACTTGCCACATTCTGTGTCGGTCGTTACATAAATGAGGAAAGGAACCGACATGAACCGACTTCAGGGCAAGCGTGCACTCATCACGGGCGGCAGCCGCGGCATCGGGGCGGCGATCGCGAAACGGCTGGCGGCCGAGGGCGCGGACGTCGCGATCACCTATGAGAAATCGGCGGAGCGGGCGCAGGCCGTCGTCGCCGGCATCGAGGCGCTGGGCCGCCGCGCCGTTGCGATCCAGGCCGACGGCGCCGATCCGGTGGCCGTGCGCGACGCGGTCGATCGTGCGGCGGAGGCGTTCGGCGGTCTCGACATTCTCGTCAACAACGCGGGGATTTTCCGGGCCGGCGCGCTGGACGACCTCACGCTCGACGATATCGACGCGACGCTGAACGTGAACGTGCGCGCGGTGATCGTCGCGTCGCAGGCGGCGGCGCGGCATCTCGGGGAGGGCGGGCGCATCGTGTCGACCGGCAGTTGCCTCGCCACGCGCGTGCCCGATGCGGGGATGAGCCTCTATGCGGCGAGCAAGGCCGCGCTGATCGGCTGGACGCAGGGGCTCGCGCGCGATCTCGGTTCGCGCGGCATCACGGTCAACATCGTGCATCCGGGGTCGACGGATACCGACATGAACCCGGCCGGCGGTGAGCATGCCGATGCGCAGCGCTCGCGGATGGCGATCCCGCAGTACGGCAAGGCCGACGACGTCGCGGCGCTCGTCGCGTTCGTGGTCGGGCCGGAAGGGCGGTCGATCAATGGCACCGGGTTGACGATCGATGGCGGTGCGAACGCGTGAGTGCGTGAATGCCGACGCCCGGCGTGATTGTTCGACCGGGCGGCGTTGCGTTCGCTATCGGCAGCCGAGCCGGTGATGCTCGGTTTCGAGATCGGCGCGCTTGTCGTAAGCGCGCAGCTCGTTGCGCGGCTTGCCGTCCGGGCCCATTCCGCGCACGACCTTCTGGCCGCGGTCGGGGGCGTGCGTAACGGCGTCGATCCCGGCGGCCAGTTCGCGGCAGCGTGCGTCGGGGGAGGGGTTTTCCGCGTGCGGGGCTGCGGCATTCGTGATGTTGGCGATGCCGGGGCTGACGTAGCGCGGCTTCGCGGGTGCGGTAAGGGTGTCGGCGGCGTTTGCCGTGCCGGCCATCGCTGAAAGCGCGGCGAGTGCCGCAATCGCTCGAATCATTGCGGGAGTCCGGATGCTGAAGAAGGTTCGGAATTCTACGCAATATGGGGCGCAGGGCCGTGGCGATCCGGTGAGATGCGATCGTGTGTCGCAGGGGACGTCGGCGGCTGAATGCTCCTCGACCCGTATGTGATGCTGGCGGGCCTTGAGCACGCAGCAGTGCATGCGGAAAGCAAAAAGCCCGCTTGCTTTCGCAGAGCGGGCTTCGGTATTGGTTGCGGGGGTAGGATTTGAACCTACGACCTTCGGGTTATGAGCCCGACGAGCTGCCAGACTGCTCCACCCCGCGGCGCGAAGTGTACTAGGGCTGATGTGGAGAGTCAACGATCTTTGATCGCGAGTCGAACGGAACCCTCGGTTTGCCGAGCGCGACGATTCGATTTGGCGTGTGCGTTGATTGCTTGTGCTTCCCGATCGGCTTCAACGTCAGGCGCTTTTCGTCGCCGCCGTTGCGGTATTTGATCGTGGGAAAGTGGATGAGGCCATGAGGATGGCTGGTCCCCCCGACAGGAATCGAACCTGTATCTAGCGCTTAGGAGGCGCTTGTTCTATCCATTGAACTACGGGGAGCGCCATGTCCGGGGAAACGCAGAAAAACGCGAACCGGACGGCAGTGTGGACAGCGCGCAGAGTATAGCAAACGCGCGGCGCGTCGGCGGGGCGGAATGCACGACGACGCGCGTGATCGCGCAATCAGCCGCGATCGGAAATCAGCGCGTCAGCGAATCAGAAATCGACGACGACGAAATCTTCCTTGCCCACGTCGCACAGCGGGCAGCGCCAATCGGCGGGAATGTCGGCGAAACGGGTGCCAGCCGGAATGCCTTCGTCGGGCAGCCCTTCCGCTTCGTTGTAGACCCACCCGCAAATCAGGCAGACCCAGCTCTGGTATTCGGTTACTTCGCTCATGTAGCGCTCGGGAAAATGGAAATCCGGTGATGCCGTCCGCAGCTTGGCCGGCGGACGAAAGGCGCAATGGTACCGGAATTTCGTCGAACGGCTCCACAACGTCGTTTTAAACGTACGCATCGCGAACAACGCAACCGAGACACGCCTGCCGTGCGTGCGGTGTATGCTTCCGAGGCTGTCCAATCATAAGGAGAATGCGATGCTGAACAGAAAGTGGATCGCAGGTGCGGTATGCGTGGCGGCGATGGCCGTGTCGACGATGGCGCGGGCCGAGGCGCGCGTGTATTTCGAAGCGCCGAGCGAGGGAGCGACGGTGTCGAACCCGGTGCATGTGAAGTTCGGGCTCGAAGGAATGGAGCTTCGACCGGCCGGCGACATGACGCCGAATACCGGCCATCATCACCTGCTGATCGACGGCCGGCCGATTCCGAAGGGCGACGTGATCCCCGCGAGCGAGCGTTCGCTGCACTTCGGCAAGGCGCAGACCGAGACCGAAATCAAGTTGCCGCCCGGCCAGCACACGCTGACGCTGCAGTTCGGCGACGGCATGCACCGCTCGTACGGCCCCGAATTGAGCTCGACGATCACGGTCAACGTGAAGTAATCGCATGTGCCGCGTACGGACGCCCGAGGCGTCCGGCGCGGAATGGTCGATCGGCCGGCCGCAGGCGTCCGGTCGACGCAGGCGTTTTGCCCGGAACGCATGCCCGGCGTCCGCGACCGGAAGCCGGGCGCACCCGGCGTGCCATCGAAGCGCATTGTGTCGATGCGCGTCGAGCGACGCCCCGCCTGCCGGCCGCCAAAAGCACGTTCCAACCCGCCTCCCCACCCGTTTGCCGGCCTTATCCGTCCGGCCATGCCGGTAACGCCGCCCGCGACCGGTACAATGGGCGCTTCCGATTCCTCTCTTCGCCGTCTCCCCATGTCGCTCTATTCCATTTCCGGCGCGCAGCTCGCGTTCGGTCACGTCGCGTTGCTCGATCACGCGGATTTCTCGCTGGAAGCCGGCGAGCGCGTCGGCCTGATCGGCCGCAACGGCGCGGGCAAGTCGTCGCTGCTGAAGATCGTCGCCGGGCTCGCGAAGCCCGACGACGGGCTGGTCACGCGCCAGCAGGAACTCGTGACCGTCTACGTGCCGCAGGAGCCCGAATTCGAGCCGGGCGCGACGGTGTTCGAGGCAGTCGCATCGGGGCTCGCGCACACACGCGAACTGCTCGAGGAATACGATTCGATCGCGCACCGTCTCGCGGATATCCCCGAAGGCGCCGAGCACGATGCGCTGCTCGCGCGGATGAACGCGCTGCAGTCGTCGCTCGATGCGCACGACGCGTGGAGCTGGCGCACGCGCGTGTCGATGACGCTCGCGCAGATCGGCCTGGCGGACGTCGATGCCCCCGTCGATGCGTTGTCGGGCGGGATGCAGAAGCGCGTCGCGCTGGCGCGCGCACTGGTGCTGCAGCCCGACGTGCTGCTGCTCGACGAACCGACCAACCACCTCGACTTCGACGGCATCCGCTGGCTGGAAGAACTGCTCGTCGCGCAGCGCGCGGGCCTGTTGTTCATCACGCACGATCGCGCGTTCCTCGACCGTGTCGCGACACGCATCGTCGATCTCGACCGCGGCCGGCTGCTGTCATACCCGGGCAATTTCTCCGCGTACCAGACGCGCAAGGCACAGCAGCTCGAAATCGAGCGCGTGGAAAACGAGAAGTTCGACAAGCTGCTCGCGCAGGAAGAAGTGTGGATCCGCAAGGGCGTCGAAGCGCGCCGCACCCGCAGCGTCGGCCGCATCGCGCGGCTCGTGCAGATGCGCAACGAGCGCGCGGAGCGCCGCAACACGCTGGGCAACGTGAAGCTGGATGTCGCGCAGGGCGAGAAGTCCGGCAAGATCGTCGCGGAGCTGACCGACGTGACGAAGCGCTACGGCGGCCGCGCGGTCGTCGATCGCTTCTCGACGACGGTGATGCGCGGCGACAAGATCGGCTTCATCGGCCCGAACGGCGCCGGCAAGACGACGCTGCTCAAGCTGATTCTCGGCGAACTGAAGCCCGACGAAGGCACGGTGCGCATCGGCACCAACCTGCAGGTCGCCTATTTCGACCAGATGCGCGCGCAGCTCGACCAGGAGAAGAGCCTGGCGGATACGATCAGCCCCGGCAGCGAATGGGTCGAGATCGGCGGCGTGCGCAAGCACGTGATGAGCTATCTCGGCGATTTCCTGTTCGCGCCGGAACGCGCGCGTTCGCCGGTGAAGTCGCTGTCGGGCGGCGAGCGCAACCGGCTGCTGCTCGCGCGCCTGTTCGCGCGTCCGGCCAACGTGCTGGTGCTCGACGAACCGACCAACGACCTCGACATCCAGACGCTCGAGCTGCTCGAGGAACTGCTGGCCGACTATGACGGCACGGTGCTGCTCGTCAGCCACGATCGCGCGTTCCTCGACAACGTCGTGACGTCGGTGATCGCGGCCGAGGGCGACGGCAAGTGGCGCGAATACGTGGGCGGTTTCAGCGACTGGCAGATCCAGAGCGCGCGCGCGGATCAGCTCGCGCAGCAGGAAGCCGCGAAGCGTGCGGTCAAGGAAGCCGCGCCCGTCAAGGAAGAGGCGGCGAAAAGCGCCGCGGGCCGCAACACGCAACGCACGGTGAAGCTGTCGTTCAACGAGCAGCGTGAGCTTGATGCGCTGCCGGAGAAGATCGCGGCACTGGAAGAGGAGCAAAAGACGATCAATGCGCGGCTCGAGGACGGCTCGATTTTCGCGAAGGATCCGCAGGAAGGCACGCGCCTGACCGAGCGATTCGCGGCGATCGACGACGAATTGCTCGAAGCGCTCGAACGGTGGGAAACGCTCGAAGCGAAGCGCAAGCCCGCGTAAAACGCAGGCGCGTCGCGCGGCCGGCGGGCCGCTGCGCGCGATTCCGCGATTGGCGTGCCACGCGGAACCAGTAAAATACCGCGCGTCCCGGGCAGCGCAGCGCACGCCGCGCGCCCGCTTTCGGAGCAGTCCAAGCACACCGTTGTTTCGATTCGCTTTTTTACGGAACTCAACGTTTTGTCCACGACGTTATCCACACGAGGTGTGGACAACGTCCCGATGAATGACGAAATTCAGCGCCTATGTCAACGAAGAAACCCAGCGCGGCCTATAGCGAAGCATCGATCAAGGTGCTCAAGGGTCTCGAGCCGGTCAAGCAGCGGCCCGGCATGTACACCCGTACCGAGAATCCGCTGCACATCATCCAGGAAGTCATCGACAACGCGTCCGACGAGGCGCTTGGCGGCTACGGCAAGCAGATCACGGTCACGCTGCACGCCGACCAGTCGGTATCGGTCGAGGACGACGGCCGCGGCATCCCGTTCGGCATGCACCCTGAAGAGGGCGTGCCGGTCGTCGAGATCGTATTCACGCGCCTGCACGCGGGCGGCAAGTTCGACAAGGCCGCGGGCGGCGCCTACACGTTTTCGGGCGGCCTGCACGGCGTCGGCGTGTCGGTGACGAACGCGCTGGCCACGCGCCTCGACGTGACGGTCTGGCGCGACGGCAAGATCGCGGAACTCGGCTTCGCCGAAGGCGACGTGGTGAAACCGCTCGCGACGCAGGGCGCGGGCCGCGGCGAGAAGAAATCCGGCACGCGCGTGCAGGTGTGGCCGAATCCGAAGTATTTCGATTCGCCGAACCTGCCGCTTGGCGAACTGCAGCGCCTGCTGCGCTCGAAGGCCGTGCTGCTGCCGGGCGTCGAGGTCGTGCTCGTCAACGAGAAGTCGGGCGAGCGCCAGACGTGGAAGTATGAAGACGGCCTGCGCGGCTACCTGCTCGACGAAATGAACGGCAGCGAGCTGCTGATCCCGCTGTTCGAAGGCGAGCGCTTTGCCGATTCGCGCTCTGGCGACGACACCTTCGCCGAAGGCGAGGGCGCGTCGTGGGTCGTCGCATGGAGCGAGGAAGGCTCGCTCGTGCGCGAGTCGTACGTGAACCTGATCCCGACGCCGGCCGGCGGCACGCACGAATCCGGCCTGCGCGACGGTCTCTACCAGGCAGTGAAAAGCTTCGTCGAACTGCACAACCTGCAGCCGAAGGGCGTGAAGCTGCTCGCGGAAGACGTGTTCGCGCGCGTGTCGTTCGTGCTGTCCGCGAAGGTGCTCGATCCGCAATTCCAGGGGCAGATCAAGGAACGCCTGAACAGCCGCGACGCGGTGAAGCTCGTGTCGTCGTTCTCGCGTCCGGCGCTGGAGCTGTGGCTGAACCAGCACGTCGAGCACGGCAAGAAGCTCGCCGAACTCGTGATCAAGCAGGCGCAGGCGCGTACGCGCGCGGGCCAGAAGGTCGAGAAGCGCAAGAGCTCGGGCGTCGCGGTGCTGCCCGGCAAGCTGACCGATTGCGAGACGGAAGATATCGCGCGCAACGAGCTGTTCCTGGTCGAGGGCGACTCGGCAGGCGGCTCCGCGAAGATGGGCCGCGACAAGGAATACCAGGCGATCCTGCCGCTGCGCGGCAAGGTGCTGAACACGTGGGAAACCGAGCGCGACCGCCTGTTCGCGAACAACGAGGTGCACGACATCTCGGTCGCGATCGGCGTCGATCCGCACAGCCCGGATGAAAGCGTCGACCTGTCGAACCTGCGCTACGGCAAGATCTGCATCCTGTCGGACGCGGACGTCGACGGTTCGCACATCCAGGTGCTGCTGCTCACGCTGTTCTTCAAGCATTTCCCGCAACTGATCGAGCGCGGCCATGTGTGCGTCGCGCGCCCGCCGCTGTTCCGCGTCGACGCACCCGCGCGCGGCAAGAAGGCCGCGCAGAAGCTTTATGCACTCGACGAAGGCGAACTCGAGGCGATCCTCGACAAGCTGCGCAAGGACGGCGTGCGCGAGACGCAATGGAGCATCAGCCGCTTCAAGGGTCTCGGCGAAATGAGCGCCGAGCAGCTGTGGGATACGACGATGAACCCCGATACGCGCCGCCTGATGCCGGTGAAGCTCGGCGAGCTCGACTACGAGGCGACCGTCGCACGCATGACGATGCTGATGGGCAAGGGCGAGGCAGCCGCGCGGCGCGGCTGGCTCGAGGAAAAGGGCAACGACGTCGAAGCCGACATCTAAGCCGAACACCTGCGCGGCCGGGATTGACGCCCGGCCCGGCCTCACGCCACTTACGAATACGGAATTCAGATGGACGACAACACTTCCGATCTCTTCGCCAGCTCCGATGCACCGGACGCCGACGCGCTGACGCTCGGCAACTACGCGGAGCAGGCGTATCTCAGCTACGCGGTCAGCGTCGTGAAGAGCCGCGCGCTGCCCGACGTGTGCGACGGCCAGAAGCCGGTGCAGCGCCGGATTCTCTACGCGATGAACGAAATGGGCCTCGGCCCGGACGCGAAGCCGGTGAAGTCGGCGCGCGTGGTCGGCGACGTGCTCGGTAAATACCACCCGCACGGCGACCAGTCGGCATACGACGCACTGGTGCGTCTCGCGCAGGATTTCTCGCTGCGCTACCCGCTGATCGACGGGCAGGGCAACTTCGGCTCGCGCGACGGCGACGGCGCGGCGGCGATGCGATACACCGAAGCTCGCCTCACGCCGATCGCGAAGCTGCTGCTCGACGAGATCGACCAGGGCACGGTCGACTTCATGCCGAACTACGACGGCTCGTTCGAGGAGCCGAAGACGCTGCCGAGCCGCATGCCGTTCGTGCTGCTGAACGGTGCGTCGGGCATCGCGGTCGGTCTCGCGACCGAAATCCCGTCGCACAACCTGCGCGAAGTCGCGGGCGCGGCGGTCGCGCTGATCCGCAATCCGAAGCTCTCGCACGCGGAGCTGATGAACCTGATTCCCGGCCCGGATTTCCCGGGCGGCGGGCAAATCATCTCGAGCGACACCGAAATCGCGGCGGCCTATGAAACCGGCCGCGGCAGCCTGAAGGTGCGTGCGCGCTGGAAGATCGAGGATCTCGCACGCGGCCAGTGGCAGCTCGTCGTGACCGAGCTGCCGCCGAGCACGTCGGGCCAGAAGGTGCTCGAGGAAATCGAGGAGCTGACGAACCCGAAGCTCAAGCTCGGCAAGAAGACGCTGACGCCCGAGCAGCTCAACACGAAGAAGGCGATGCTCGACCTGCTCGACGCGGTGCGCGACGAGTCGGGCAAGGAAGCGGCGGTGCGGCTCGTGTTCGAGCCGAAGTCGCGCACGATCGACCAGACGGAATTCGTGAACACGCTGCTCGCGTACACGAGCCTCGAGTCGAACGCGACGCTGAACCTCGTGATGATCGGCGCCGACGGCCGGCCGGGCCAGAAGGGCCTGCTGACGATCCTCGACGAGTGGGTGAAGTTCCGCCAGCTGACGATGACGCGCCGGTGCCGTCATCGTCTCGCGAAGGTCGACGACCGCATCCACATCCTCGAAGGGCGGATGATCGTCTTCCTGAACATCGACGAGGTGATCCGCATCATCCGCGAGTCGGACGAGCCGAAGGCCGCGCTGATGAGCGCGTTCGGGCTCAGCGAACGGCAGGCGGAAGATATTCTCGAAATCCGGCTGCGCCAGCTCGCGCGGCTCGAGAAGATCAAGATCGAGAAGGAACTCGAAGCGCTGCGCGACGAGAAGGCGAAGCTCGAGGAACTGCTCGCGAACGAAAGCGCGATGAAGCGGCTGATGATCAAGGAGATCGAGGCCGACGCGAAGCAGTACGGCGACGATCGCCGCACGCTGATCCAGCAGGAGAAGCGCGCGACGTTCGAGGCGAAGGTGGTCGACGAGCCGGTCACGGTGGTCGTGTCGCAGAAGGGCTGGGTGCGTGCGCTGAAGGGCCACGGGCTCGACCCGGCCAGCTTCTCGTTCAAGGCCGGCGACCATCTGTACGCGGCGTTCCAGTGCCGCACGCCGGATCGCCTGATCGCATGGGGCAGCAGCGGCCGCGTGTACTCGGTGGACGTGTCGATCCTGCCGGGCGGGCGCGGCGACGGCGTGCCCGTCACGTCGCTGATCGAGCTCGAATCGGGCTCGCACCTGATGCACTACTACGCGGCGCCGGCCGACCAGCAACTGCTGCTCGCGTCGAGCAACGGCTTCGGCTTCCTCGCGAAGGTCGGCGACATGGTGAGCCGCGTGAAGGCCGGCAAGGCGTTCATGACGATCGATGCGGGCGCGGTGCCGCTCGCGCCGATGCCGGTGCTGCCGAACGCGACGCAGGTCGCGTGCCTGTCGAGCGGCGGCCGCCTGCTCGTGTTCGGGATGGACGAGATGAAGACGCTGTCCGGCGGTGGTCGCGGCGTGATCCTGATGGCGCTCGACGACAAGGAAACGCTCGTGCAGGCGCTCGCGATCGATCCGGCCGGCGTCGTGCTGATCGGCACCGGCCGCGGCGGCAAGGCGATGGACGAGACGCTGTCGTATGCAGGGCTGGCGCCGCACGTCGGCAAGCGCGCCCGCAAGGGCCGCGCGCCGGACACGAAGCTCAAGGTCGTCAGCGAACTGCGTCCGCTGCTCGGCTGACGCTGCGCACGTTCGGTCGCCCGGTTCAGCCGCGATCGAAGGCCGCACCTCCGCTTCGGCGGACGTGCGGCCTTTTCTTTTGGAGGGGGATTCGGGTAAGCAAGCGTGGCGCTGTCACGCGGAACTTGCAAAATAATGTGAAATCGCGCCTGGGGTCTGAACCGCTCGGCGACAATCCGGTCGAATGTCGCTCGATGCCGCGTGCGACGCGGCCGTTCGCCGCATCCCACTCCTCACAGGATTGCCGTCATGTCCCATGCTGTCTCCGTCGCGCTGTTTCTTCATCTGCTGGCCGTCGCCGTGTGGGTGGGCGGGATGGTCTTCGCCAACTTCTGCCTGCGTCCGGCGCTGTCCGACCTGTCGCCGCAGCTTCGGTTGCCGCTGATCGAAGGCGTGTTCGGCCGCTTCTTCAACTGGGTCTCGGGTTCCGTGATCGTGATCCTGCTGACCGGCGGCTTCCTGTTGGTGGAATTCGGCGGCGCGCACGCGACGTGGTCGCTGCACGCGATGGCCGGGCTCGGCGTCGTGATGATGCTGATCTTCGGGCATATCCGGTTCGCGCTGTTCCCGCGCATCCGTCGTGCGGTGCAGGCGCAGAAGTGGCCGGACGGCGCGCGCGCGGTGAATACGGTGCGCCTGCTCGTGCTCGTGAACCTCGTGCTCGGCGTCGTCACGATCGGCGCGGCGGTGTTGTCGCGCGGTTTCTGATTGACCGCAGCCGGCCGGCCCGCGCGCAGCCGCGGGTGCGCCGGCAAGCGCCGCTACGCGGCCAGCATCGCATCGAGCAGCCATGAGCCGACCGGGCCGAGCGGCCGGTTGCGCGACCAGACCGCATCGACCCGTACACGGCGCGGCCAGCCGCGCGCACGCAGTTCGCACAGGCGATCGCGCGCGAAGTGGTCGACCATCCAGCGCGGCAGTTCGGCCCAGCCGAACCCCAGCACGGCCATCTCCAGCAGCATCAGGTAGCTCGGCGCCAGCCAGTGCTGCGTGCCGACGACGATCCGGTCGTCGGCGCCGCGGCCTTCCGTTTTCACATAGGTATTGAGGCGCAGTTCGCGCACGTCGCGCAGCGCGGCGTGCGGCACGTCGGCGTCGCCGTATTCGGCGAGCGCGTGCGTGCGGCCGACGAACAGCCCGATTTCCGATTCCTCCGCAATCGTCGCCGCGCCGATATCGGCCGGGTAGGCCGCGCGCGCGGCCATCAGCCCGAGCTGCGCGCGCCCCTGCTGGATCAGGTCGAGCACGTCTTCGTGCTCGGCGATCTGGCATTCGAGCTCGAGCGCCGGGAAGCGCCGTTCGAGCGCCATCAACGTTTCCTCGTAGCGCTTCGACTGGTACGTATCGGACACGACGAGTGTCAGCCGCGCTTCCTCGCCACGCGCGAGCCGCGCGGCCGTGCGGTCGATCGCCGCGCCGGCTTCGAGCGCGCGCTGGACTTGCGGCAGCAGCGCGCGCCCGGCATCGGTCAGGGTCGGCGCCCGCGTCGAGCGGTCGAACAATTGCACGCCGAGATCGATCTCGAGGTTCGCGATCGCCTCCGACACGGTCGACTGGCGCTTGCCGAGCTTGCGCGCGGCGGCCGTGAACGAGCCGAGCAACGCGGCTTCGGCGAAGGCGAGCAGGGCTTCGGGGGCGTGGCGCATGCGGCGCTCCTGGTGGCGATATATCGGTGAAACCGATGATATCAAACTGGAATCATACGGTTACGCCGATCAAAATGGCGGCCATGAACGAAGTAGACGAATCGGAGGGAATCATGAAACAGGTCAACAAAACGGTAACGGAACGGCTGCTGCATGCACTGACGTTCGAGCTGGTCGCGATCGCGCTGTGCGCGCCGATCGGCGCGTGGCTGCTCGACATGCCGGTGTCGCACGTCGGCGTGCTGACGGTGATGGTGTCGCTGATCGCGATGGCGTGGAACATGGCGTTCAATACGCTGTTCGACCGCTTCGAGCGGCGCGCGGGGCTGACCCGCACGCTCGGCATGCGGATCGCGCATGCGGTCACGTTCGAGCTCGGCCTCGTCGCGATGGTGGTGCCGGTCGCCGCGTGGTGGCTGAACGTGAGCCTCGTCGAGGCGCTGTTGCTCGACCTCGGCATCGTGCTGTTCTTCCTGCCTTACACGTTCTGCTTCAACCTCGCTTACGACGCGCTGCGCGCCCGCTGGATGGCACGCCGGGTCGCGGTGCAGGCAGGTTGAGGACGGGCTGGACGGGCGAATGCCGGTAGAACCCGGCGGGGCGGTGGTCGCCGCCCGTCAGCGCGCGGCGGCCAGCAGCCACACGCCGCAAGCCACTGCGACCGTGCCGTACACGGCATAGACGGGCACCTTGAAGCGCGCGAAGCACAGCGTCGCGAAGGCGCCCGTCAGCCAGTAAACGGGGTCGACGGGTTCGCGGTACAGGATCCTCACGACGGCGACGACGAGAAAACCCGTGGTCGCCGCACGCAGCAGGCGCATTCCGTGCTCGAAGCGCGAATGGCGCTTGAGCCGGGACAGGTGGTTCTGCGCAAACACGACGAGGCATCCCGACGGAATGAACAGCGCGGCCGTCGCGAGCAGCGCGCCGACCCAGCCGTCGGTCAGGTAGCCGAGAAACGGGACGACGTTCAGCAACGGCCCCGGCGCGACTGGGGACAGCGCGAACGCCAGCGTGAAGTCGTGATCGGAGATGCCCGTCGCGGGCGTGACGAACAGCGTCTTGAGCACGGGCAGCGCGGAAAAGCCGCCGCCGAACAGCGTCATGCCGGCACCGGCGAGACGCGGCCACAGCAACGTCGCCTGGTAATCGCCGGGCAGCGGCACCGCGAACAGCGTGACGAGCACGCCGAGCAGCACGAGCAGGTTGCGGTCGCGGGTCGACAACCTGAAATCGACCGCGTCGCGTTGCGGCGGCCCCGTGAGCCAGCCGGCCGCGAATGCGGCGAAGAGAATCCCGACGAAGGCGGCCGGATTATGTGCGAAACCGAGCAGAATCGTCGACAGCGCGGCGATCAGTTGCTCGCGCCGTGTGCGCGCGAGCGAGCGCAGCTGCTTGACCCACGTGACGCCGATCAGCGCGGCGAGCACCATCCCGAAGTGATTGATCAGCATCGGCGCGGCGAGCGAGCGCACGAGTGGCGTGCGATAGAAGATCGCGAACAGCGTCATCAGGATGGAAAACGGCAGCACGCTCGCGATGCCGGCGATCCACGCGCCGATGCGGCCGTGCAGGATCTGGCCGACCTGCACCGCCACGTTGCAGCCGACGGGGCCCGGCACCAGCCAGGCCAGCGCGACGAGGTCGCCGAATACGTTGGGCTCGATGCGCTTCAGCCGCTCCACGTAGTGGCGTTCGAGCTGCGCCATCATCGACAGCCCGCCCCACGAGACCGCCGAAATGCTCGCGACGACCTTGAACAGGTCCCACAGGGAAGCCTGCGCCTGTTCGATATCAGCGGTCGCTTCGATTTCGACGGTAGTCATGTTGGTGGTGTGAGCGCGGGGCCCGATCTCTCGCGTGTGGCCATGCCGGCGGCCCGCCGACACGTTGGCCCTCCCAATTGTCCGCCGCGCACCGTGACACTGCCATGCGCGAAAACGCTAGTTCACGAACTAAACAATCGGATCGGAAAACGAAACAGTGACGGCGCGCGCAACGCGCGCCGCGGTGCGCTTACGCGCCCGTGCTGCCGGTCGCGCGATGCGCGATCACGTTCGGCGCGTCGCCGCGCACGCCGAAGCGTGCGATCAGCGCGGGAATCGCGTCGGCCGGCACCGGTCGCGAGAACAGGAAGCCTTGCGCCTCGATCTCGCCGAGCGCGGCGAGCCACGTGATCTGCTCCTCGGTTTCCGTGCCTTCGACGACGACGGTCAGGCCGAGCGAGCGCGCGAGATGCACGATCGACGACACCATCACGCACACGCTGCGATCGTTCGGAATCGCCTGCACGAACGAGCGGTCGACCTTCAGCGTGTCGACGGAGAAGCGGTGCAGGTACGACAGCGACGAATAGCCGGTACCGAAATCGTCGAGCGCGATTCGGATGCCGAGCTTCTTCAGCGCGACGATCTTCTCGGACACGAGCTCCGGATATTCCATCATCGCGGTCTCGGTGATCTCGATCTCGAGCCGGTTCGCGTCGATGCCGGTGTCCTGTAGCGCCTGCGAGATCGTCTCGATCAGGTCGCCGCGCCAGAACTGCACCGGCGAGATGTTGACCGCGAGCGTCAACGTGTCGTGGCCGTCGTCGCGCCAGCGCGCGATCTGCTCGCAGGCGGTGCGGATCACGAAGTCGCCGATCGGCACGATCAGGCCGGTCGATTCGGCGATCGAAATGAATTCGTTCGCGGAGATGACGCCGTGCTCCGGATGATCCCAGCGCGCGAGCGCCTCGAAACCGGTGATGTGGCGGTGCGTGAGGTCGATCTTCGGCTGGTACGCGAGGAACAGCTGCCCCTCGGCGAGCGCGACGCGCAGTTGCTGCTCCCAGCGCATCAGGTGGTCGGCGCGGTGCGACAGGTGCGGCGCATAGAACTGGTAGCAGTTCTTGCCGGCGTCCTTCGCGCTGTACATCGCGAGATCGGCCTTCTTCAGCAGGTCGATCTCGCTCTCGTTCGCCACCGTGTGCAGCGCGATGCCGATGCTCGCATGCAGCACGAACGAGCTGCCGCGCACGTCGAACGGTTCGCCGAACATCCGGATGATCGCTTCCGCGAGCCGCACCGCGCGCCGCTCCACGTCGTCGCCCTTCATCACCACGACGAATTCGTCGCCGCCGATGCGCGCGAGCGAGCCTTCGTCGCCGACCGCATCGGACAGGCGCGACGCGGTCATCTGCAGCACGATGTCGCCGGCGTTGTGGCCGAGCGTGTCGTTGACGGTCTTGAAGTTGTCGAGATCGATGAACAGCAGCCCGAGCCGCGACAGGCTCGCCGGCATCGACACGTCGTTGCGCAACCCGCGCAGCGTCGCATAGCGGTTCGCGAGGCCGGTGAGCAGGTCGTACTCGGCGAGCTGCGTCATTTCGCGCTCACGGCCGAGCAGCTTGCCGATCAGGCCCGTCGCGACGCCGAAGAACGCGAGCATCGCGAGCGTGATGAAGCTCGTCATCAGCAGGTAGACGTTGCGTGTGTGGTAGTAGTCCGCGAATTCCTCGGTTTGCGACAGCCCGACCATCACCGCGAGCGGGTAGCCGTCGAGGTGGCGGTACGACACGATGCGCGTCACGCCGTCGATCGGGTCGATGATCGTGCCCGTCACGCGCTCGGCGATCGGGTAAACACCCGACGCGGAAAACGCGCCGGGCGCGTTGCTGACCGAGCCCGTGCGCCGCGCGAGCACCGCGCCGGTATCCGACACCACCGCGATCACGCCTTCCTTGCCGATCGCCGCGTTGTTGTAGAAGTCGTTGGTGAAGTAGCTCGGGTCTTCCGACACGACGACGATGCCCGCGAAGCTGCCGTCCGGGTTGTTCAGGCGCCGTGTCATCTGCAGCGTCCAGTGGCTCGACACGCGGCCGAGTACGGGCTTGCTGATGAACAGGCGGTCGTCGTTGTGCGCGAGGTGGACCTTGAAGTGCTCGCGGTCGGACAGGTTGATCGGCTGCGGATGCAGCTCGGCCGTGTTCGCGAACAGGATGCCCTTCGCGTTGACGAGCGACACCTGGATCAGCGTGTCGCTCGGCACGACGCCTTTCTCGACGGCGCTGGCGAGGTTGAAGCGGGCGGGCGACTTCTCGAATTCGAACTTGACGAAGCGGGTGATCTGGTCGACCTGGTGGATCGCCTTGACCGTATGCTGCTCGAGCGCGGAGGACAGGATCGCCGCGGAAGCCGCTGCTTCCTTGTACGCGCTGTCCTTTTCCACCGACAGACGCGCGATGATCACGGCCCACAGCAGCGCGAGCGCCAGCATCCCGAGCAGCGGGATCGCAAATAGCGCACGCCGGCGCGATTTGCGCGGCGCGCGTAGCGGCCGGGTCGGCGGCGTATGGTTGGACCGGGCGGAGCTCATCGAAGCGGGTGGCGTCCTGCTCGCGTGCGCCATCCGTCTGGATGGCTGATTATTGGTCGGGGTTGTCCCGACGTCTGTTCGTTCGCGGGACACGCAACCATGGACAGACCTCCGAAACAACGGAT
Organism: Burkholderia sp. AU31624; assembly: GCF_020420065.1. Lineage (NCBI taxonomy): Bacteria > Pseudomonadati > Pseudomonadota > Betaproteobacteria > Burkholderiales > Burkholderiaceae > Burkholderia > Burkholderia sp. AU31624. The sequence continues at coordinate 141,282 of NZ_JAIZRT010000003.1, read as the reverse complement.
TAGGCCCGATATTACTGGTTGGAACGTTTTTGCGATAGTTGGGCGAATCGTAGGGGGCGCCGGACGGGCCGGCGCCATCGCACATCGCGAAATGTCAGGCGGGTGACAGGAAAGTGCCGTCGACGACGGTGACGACCTGGCCGCCGATCCAGGTGGTGCCGTCTTCGTCATAGCTGACGAAGACGCGGCCGTCGCGGCCGATCGCCGTACCCTGGCGGGCCGTATACGACTGACCGGGGCGGCGTCCCTGCCGCGTCAGCAGCCCGGCGAGCGCGGCGTTCGCGCTGCCGGTGACGGGATCCTCGCCGAAGCCGAAATTGCCGCCCGTCATCAGGCAGCGGATTTCGAACGTCGCGGGGCCGCCTTCCGCGTGCGGCGCGTAGACGGCGACGCCGTCCGTGCCGTAGCGGTGCGTGAGCGCCGCCAGCGCGGCCGGATCGGGCGTCAGGCCGATGCAGGCATCGGCCGACTTCAGCCGCACGACCAGCCATGGCGCGCCGTTGTCGACCGCGCACGGCTCGGCATCCAGGTCGAGCGCGTCGCTGCGCAACGCGGCAGCCAGCGCCGCGTAGTCCGAGCGGTCGAGCGGCGTGACGCGTGCCGGCGGCGCGGCGAACGCCCAGCCGTCGGCCTGCTCGCGCAGCGCGACCCGGCCGACCCCGCACTGCTGGATCAGCCGGCCCGGCGTGCGCGGCCGCGCGCCGCTTTCCAGGAAGGCATGCGCGGTGCCCAGCGTCGGGTGGCCGGCGAACGGCAGTTCGCCCTCCGTCGTGAAGATCCGGACGCGGTAGTCGGCTTCCGGATCGGTCGGCGTGCAGAGGAACGTCGTTTCCGACAGGTTCGTCCAGCGGGCGATTGCCAGCATGTCGTCGTCGCCGAGCGAATCGGCGTCGAACACCACGGCGAGCGCGTTGCCCTTGAACGGCACCGACGTGAACACGTCGACCTGCTTGAAACGGACGAGACGGCCACGCATCGTGCTGCGTTCGTTACGCAACTTCGGCGATCAGCTCGATCTCGACGCACGCGCCGAGCGGGATCTGCGCGACGCCGAATGCCGAGCGCGCGTGCTTGCCGGCGTCGCCGAACACTTCGGCGATCAGTTCCGACGCGCCGTTCGTCACGACGTGCTGTTCGGTGAAGTCGAGCGTCGAGTTGACGAGGCTCATCAGCTTGACGATGCGCGTGACCTTGTTCAGGTCGCCGGTGTGCGCGTGCAGCGTCGCGAGCAGGTCGATCGCGATCGAGCGGGCGGCGGCCTTGCCGTCTTCCGTCTGCAGATCCGCGCCGAGCTTGCCGGCCCAGACCTTGCCGTCCTTCTTCGCGATGTGGCCCGACAGGAACACCGTGTTGCCGGTTTGCGCGCTCATCACGTAGGCGGCGGCCGGTGCGCCGGCGGTCGGGAGCTCGATGCCGAGCGACTTCAGCTTGTCGTAGACGTTAGCCATGGATTTGATTCCTCGTAGAGAGTCGTGACAGGAAAAAAGGGGATCAGAGACGTTCGCGCAGCAGCTTGCCGAGGCGCGCGACGCCTTCCTCGATCTTCTCGGGCGGCACCGTCACGAACGACAGCCGCAGCGTGTTCTGCTGCGCGTTGTCCGCGAAGAACGGCGCGCCCGGCACGAACGCGACGTGGTTGTCGACGGCCGTGGCGAGCAGCTTCATGCTGTCGATCTGCGCCGGCAGGTTCACCCAGATGAACATCCCGCCTTCCGGGCGGTTCCACGTGACGCCTTCCGGCATGTGGCGCTCGAGTGCGCCGAGCATCGCGTCGCACTGCGCGCTGTACAGCTCGCGGATCGTCGGGATGTGCTCGTCGAGGAAACCGTCCTTGATCACTTCGTGCGCGATGCGCTGCGTGAGCGTCGGCGTGTGCAGGTCGGTGGCCTGCTTGGCCTGCACGAGCTTGAAGTGGAGTTCCTCGGGCGCAATGATGTAGCCGATCCGCAGGCCCGGTGCGAGCACCTTCGAGAACGTGCCGAGGTGCACGATGTGATCGGGCGCCATCGACAGCATCGTCGGCAGCGGCTCGCCGCGGTAGTTCAGCGCGCCGTACGGATCGTCTTCCAGCACCGGGAACGGGCTCGACTGTGCGAACGCGGCAAGCGCGCGGCGGCGCTCGACGGGCAGGCGGCGGCCGGTCGGGTTCTGGAAGTTCGGCTGCGCGTACAAGAGGCGCGCGCCTTGCGTGAGTTCGGGCGTGAGGCCGTCCGGCAGCAGGCCCTGCTCGTCGGTCGGCACCTGCACGTAGCGCGGCTCGTACAGCGAGAACGACTGCAGCGCGCCGAGGTAGGTCGGGGTTTCGACGAGGATCGGGCTGCCCGGATCGACGAGCGCCTTGCCGAGCAGGTCGAGCGCCTGCTGCGAGCCGGTCGTGATCAGCACCTGCGACACGCGCACGCTGTAGCGCTCGGCGATCCATTCGCGCAGCGGCAGGTAGCCTTCGGTCGCGCTGTACTGGAGCGCGGCGGCCGGCGCGTCGCGCAGCACGCGATCGGCCGCCGCGCGCATGCGCTCGGCCGGGAACGTGGCAGGGGCGGGCAGGCCGCCGGCGAACGAGATGACCTCGGGGCGTTCCGTGACCTTCAGGATTTCGCGGATGGCAGAGCTCGTCAGCTTGCGTGCGCGTTCGGAAAGCTGCCAGTGCGGCGGATGCAGGTCGCTCGGATTCATAGTCTCCTCGTTCGGATATCGTGGTCAGTCAAGAAAGGTCGTTCGGGCAAATCGCGTCGACGCCGCCGGGTGGGCAGGCACGAGCGCGATCGAGCCTTCGCGGCCGGGTGGGCAAACCGATCAGGCAAAACGTCCATTATGGCGCAGCTGTTCAGCCGGCGCGAGCCGGTTGCGCGGCGGTGGCGACCGCCGAGCGGCGCCCGAGCACCACGGTGGCGATCACCGCGGCCGCGAACAGCCACGTCGACGGCGTCACCGTTTCGCCGAACAGCAGCGCGGAAAGGGCAATCGTGAAGAAAATCTGCAGCAGTTGCACCTGGCCGACGCGCGCGATGCCGCCCATCGCGAGCCCCGCGTACCACGCGAAAAAGCCGATGAATTGCGAAAAGAGGGTCACGTAGCCGAACGCGAGCCACGTGCGCAGCGCGAGCGGGCCCGGATGCGCGGCATGCTGCGTCCACGCGAGCCAGCCGACCGGCAGCACGAGGAACGGCGCGGACACGACGAGCGCCCAGCAGATCACCTGCCAGCCGCCGATCTGGCGCGCGAGCCGCGCGCCTTCCGCATAACCGAGCGCACCGATGCCGACCGCGACGAGCATCAGCGCGTCGCCGGCCTGCACCGTGCCGCCGCCGTCGCGCAGCGCGAACGCGATCACGAGCGCGCTGCCGGCCACCGCGCTGGCCCAGAACGCCTTCGACGGCCGCTCGTGCGACAGCCAGGCCGCATACAGCGCGACGAACAGCGGCTGCAGGCCGTTGACCACCGCGCCGTGCGAAGCCGGTACGGTTTTCATCGCCCATGCGGAGAACACCGGGTACGCGATGATCACGCCGAGCGACGTGGTCGCGAGGCTTTTCAGCTGCGCGCGGGTCGGCAGCGGCTCGCGGCGCCACCACAGCAGCAGGCCGGCCGGCACCGCGGCGGCGAGCGCGCGGCCGAGCCCGTTGAGCAGCGGATGGAGTTCGGAGACGACGATCCGCGTCATCGGCAGCGTCAGGCTGAAGATCATCACGCCGATGAGGCCGAGCAGCATGCCCCGGGTTTCGCGCGAATTCATGAAGTGGGTGTCTCCGTGTTGCCGGTATTAGATGTAGTCGGGGGCGGCGTGGCGCTCAGCGCAGCGTGCGTGCGCCCTGCGGCGTGTCGAATTCGGCGACCAGCGCGGGCGGGCCGTCGATGGTTTCGAGGTCGAGCAGGTGGGCGGCGCCGAGCCAGTCGAGCTGTTCGCGGAGCGCGTCCGCGCGCGGGTGGGCGCCCTTGAGCGCCTTCAGCGCGATGCCGTCGCCCGGCAGCGATTCGGCCGGGTGGCGCGCGCTGTCCCACTGGATCAGCGAAGGCAGGAGGCCGTCGCCCGCGCCTTGCCATGCGGGGAACGCGCCGTCGTCGGGCACGGTGAGGCCCCAGCTCAGGTCGCCGCGCCGCATCGCGACGACCGGCGGGATGCGCGCCGGGTACTGGCTCTGCCACAGCGCGAGCTGGCGCGGACGATCGACCCGCGCGACCCAGTGCGCGAGAAACGGGCCTTGCGCAAGCCGCGCGTGCATGGCCGGATCGTCGAGCCCGAACAGCCGCGCGTGCGGCGGTTCGGCGCCGGCGTTCGGTGCAGGCGCATCGGGATCGATCGCGATCACTTCGAGGTAGAGCCCGCCCCACACGCCGAACAGCGCATTGTGGGTCCGCATCAGCGGGTGGCGGCCGCCGCCGGCAGGTTCGATGCCGAGCGCGTCGGCGACGTGGCGGACGCCTTCGTCGAGCGTGCGCGCGGCGATCACGAGATGGTCGAGTGTCAGGGAGCGGGCTGGCATGAACGTCGGTCGGAAAGCGAAAGTGTCATGGTGGGCAGGCGATGCGCCGGGCGGTGGCCGGACCGGCCGGCATACCGGCCGCGATGCGGGCCGGTAGGCGCGGTGCCAGGTGCGGCGGGGCCGGAACGGTGGCCGCACGGTCGCCATTCCGGTCAACTGTAATCGTCGCTACCGGCACAGTAACGGTACAATCGGCGCGATAGCCTTCGGTACAGTTGGAGCTGCCGCCCATGTCCACCGTCCCACTCGCCCAGATTCCCGTGCCGCACGACACGGCCACGCTCACGCTCGTCGACCAGCTTGTCCAGTGGGCGCGACGGCGCATCGACGAACGCGTGTTCCGGCCCGGCATGCGGATGCCGTCGATCCGCAAGCTCGCGCTCGACAAGAGCGTGTCGCGCTTCACCGTCGTCGAGGCGTACGAGCGTCTCGTCGCACAGGGTTACCTCGACTCGCGGCGCGGCTCGGGCTTCTACGTGCGCGAGCGCACGGCCGCCGGCCCGCAGCCGGCCGACGGCGTCGCACGCGTGGCCGAGGCCGCGCCGGTGCACAACACGATCGACGTCGTCTGGCTGCTGCGCAACATGCTGCATACCGTCAGCCCGGAAAAGGGGCCGGGTCTCGGCTATCTGCCGGGCCGCTGGCTCGACGGCGAACTGATCACCGGCGCGCTGCGCGCGCTCGGGCGGCAGTCCGGCGCGCAGATGCTCGGCTTCGGCACCGCGCAGGGCTTCCTGCCGCTGCGCCAGCAACTGCAGACGCGCCTCGCCGAAGTGGAGATCGGCGCGAAGCCCGAACAGATCGTGCTGGTGTCGGGGATCACGCAGGCGATCGACCTGATCGCGCGGATCTACGTGAAGCCCGGCGATGCGGTGATCGTCGGCGATCCGGCCTGGTTCCAGATGTTCGGGCGCTTCGCGGCGCAGGGCGCGCAGCTCGTCGGGATGCCGTACACGCCGGACGGCCCCGATCTCGACGCGCTCGAAACGCTCGTCCAGATGTGGCGGCCGAAGATGCTCGTGATCAATTCGGTGCTCCAGAACCCGACCGGCACGTCGCTGTCGGCCGCGCAGGCGTTCCGGATCCTGAAGCTCGCGGAGGCATACGACTTCCTCGTCGTCGAGGACGACGTGTACGGCGACCTGTGCCCGCCGAGCTATCCGGCCACGCGCCTCGCGAGCCTCGACCAGTTGAAGCGCGTGATCTACCTCGGCAGCTATTCGAAGACGCTCGCGGCGAACCTGCGGGTCGGCTATGTCGCGTGCGCGCCGGAGATCGCGAAGGCGCTCACCGACCAGAAGATGCTGGTGGGGATGACGACGCCCGAGCTCAACGAGCGCGTGCTGTACAAGATCCTGACCGAAGGGCATTACCGGCGCCACGTCGAGCGGCTGCGCGCGCGGCTCGACGGCGTGCGCGACAAGACCGCGCGGATGCTCGAGCGCACGGGGCTCGGCCTGTTCACGATGCCGGCGGCCGGGATGTTCCTGTGGGCCGACACGGGCGTCGATTCGGACGCGCTCGCGGCGGTCGCGCACGAGGCCGGTTTTTTGCTGACGCCGGGCAGCCTGTTCTCGCCGCAGCAATCACCGTCCACGTGGATGCGCTTCAACGTCGCGAACTGCGGCGATCCCGCGTTGCCGGCGCTGCTGTCACGCTATATCGATTCCGCCGTGCGCCGCGCATCGTGACGCGGCGCGGCACGCCCGCCCTTGAAATCGGGCGTGCCGCCTCCAGATACGCGCGCAAACCGCTAGCGCCGGGCGGTCGTCTTTCACGGGCCGGCCGGCATCGCGCGCCGGGCGCTCGCGGCACCCCATTCAAGTTCAAGTAAGAGGAAACAGCATCCATGGCACATGAAACGATGAGCTTTCAGGCAGAGGTCAAGCAACTCCTCCACCTGATGATCCATTCGCTCTACAGCAACAAGGAAATCTTCCTGCGCGAACTGGTGTCGAACGCGTCCGACGCGGCCGACAAGCTGCGTTTCGAAGGGCTCGCGGACAACGCGCTGTACGAGAACGATCCGAACCTGCGCATCCGCATCGGCTACGACAAGGCCGCGCGCACGATCACGATCGACGACAACGGCATCGGCATGAGCCGCGACGAAGCGATCGCGAACCTCGGCACGATCGCGCGTTCGGGCACCAAGGAGTTCTTCACGAAGCTGTCCGGCGACCAGCAGAAGGATGCGGCGCTGATCGGCCAGTTCGGCGTCGGTTTCTACTCGGGCTTCATCGTCGCCGACAAGATCACGGTTGAAACGCGCCGCGCGGGCCTGCCGGCGAGCGAAGCCGTGCGCTGGGAAAGCGCGGGCGAGGGCGATTTCACGATCGACGCGATCGAGCGCGCGCAGCGCGGCACGACGATCACGCTGCACCTGCGCGAAGGCGAGGACGACCTGCTGTCGTCGCACCGGCTGAAGTCGATCATCCAGAAGTATTCCGACCACATCGCGCTGCCGATCCTGATGCAGAAGGAAGAATGGGATCAGGAAAAGGGCGAGATGGTCCTGAAGGACGAGGACGAGACCGTCAACCAGGCGAGCGCGCTGTGGACGCGGTCGAAGAGCGACGTCACCGACGAGCAGTACACGCAGTTCTACCAGCACATCGCGCACGACCACCAGGATCCGCTCACGTGGACGCATAACCGCGTCGAGGGCCGCAGCGAGTACACGCAACTGCTGTTCGTGCCGTCGCACGCGCCGTTCGACCTGTGGAACCGCGATTACCGCGGCGGCCTGAAGCTGTACGTGAAGCGCGTGTTCATCATGGACGACGCCGAGCAGCTGCTGCCGCAGTACCTGCGCTTCGTGAAGGGCGTCGTCGACTCGGCCGACCTGCCGCTGAACGTGTCGCGTGAAATCCTGCAGGAAAGCCGCGACGTGAAGGCGATCCGCGAAGGCGTGACGAAGCGCGCGCTGTCGATGCTCGAAGAGCTCGCGAACGCGGAAGAGGATGCCGGCAAGGAGAAGTACAAGACGTTCTGGAGCGCGTTCGGCCAGGTGCTGAAGGAAGGCCTCGGCGAGGATCACGCGAACCGCGAGCGCATCGCGAAGCTGCTGCGCTTCGCGTCGACGCACGGCGACACCGACGCGCAGGACGTGTCGCTCGCCGACTACGTGTCGCGCATGAAGCCCGAGCAGAGCAAGATCTACTACGTGACCGCCGATACGTGGCAGGCCGCGAAGAATAGCCCGCATCTGGAAGTGTTCCGCAAGAAGGGCGTCGAGGTGCTGCTGCTGACCGACCGCGTCGACGAATGGATGCTGTCGTTCCTGCACGAATTCGACGGCAAGCCGCTCGCGAGCGTGGCCCGCGGCGATCTCGATCTCGGCGAGCTGAACGACGAGGAGAAGAAGGCGCAGGAGCAGGCGGGCGAGGCGATCAAGCCGGTCGTCGAGAAGATGAAGGAAGCGCTCGGCGACAAGGTGAAGGAAGTTCGCGTCACGTTCCGTCTGACCGATTCGCCGTCGTGCCTCGTCGCGGACGACAACGACATGAGCGGCTACCTGCAGCGCATGCTGAAGGCGGCCGGCCAGAACGCGCCGGCGATGCAGCCGATCCTCGAGATCAACCCGGAGCACGCGCTCGTGAAGCAGCTGAATGCCGACAGCGCCGATTTCGGCGACTGGTGCCATCTGCTGTTCGACCAGGCGCTGCTCGCCGAAGGCGGCATGCTCGACGATCCGGCAAGCTTCGTGAAGCGGACCAACGCGCTGCTGCTGTCGCGCGCCGCGTGAACGCGCGGATGCGATTCGACGGCGGTCAGGCCGGCTGGCGCGAGACGCCGCGGCCTGGCTGCACGCTCGATCAGCGTGACTGGTTGACGCGCGGCGGATCGCTGACCGCGCACCTCGCGCGGCTCGGCCGCGTGAACGTGCGCGTGACGCGCGAGGCCGTCGACTGTCCGTGGTTCGACGAGCCGGACGCGCTCGCCAGTGCGCCGCGCGCGCCGATGTGGGTGCGCGAGGTGATCCTGTCGGTCGACGGCATGCCGTTCGTCGCCGCGCACAGCATCGCGCCGCTCGCGGCCAGCAAGGGTGTGTGGCAGGCGATGCGGCGGCTGCGCACGCGGCCGCTGGCGGAGCTGCTGTACAGCGATCCGCAGGTCGAGCGTTCGGCGCTCGTCAGCCGGCGCGTGATCGCCGGCCATCCGTTGTATGCGCTGGCCACCCATGCGCTTGGCGGCGCGCGTGCGCCGCATTCGTTCGCCGCGCGGCGCTCGGTGTTCCAGCGTCACGGCAAGCCGTTGATGGTCACCGAGTGCATGCTGCCGGCGCTGTGGCGCCATCTCGATGCGCACGGCGACGGGCCGCGCTCGGGCGGGCCAGGCGGAGGCGCGTGATGTTGCGCGGGTTTCCGCCGGTGGTCGCTGCGAATACGCACACGATGATCCTCGGCAGTTTTCCGGGCGAGGCGTCGCTCGATGCCGCGCAGTACTACGCGCATCCGCGCAACCAGTTCTGGCGGCTGCTCGGCACGGTGCTCGGCGAGCACGGGCTGCACGAGTTCGCGTACGACGCGCGGCTCGAGCGTGTGCTGTCGCACGGGATCGGGATCTGGGATGTCTTGGCCGCGTGCCATCGCGAGGGCAGCCTCGATTCGGCGATCCGGCATGCGAAGCCGAACGATTTCGCGTCGTTGCGCGAGCATGCGCCGTTGCTCAAGCGCGTGTGTTTCAACGGCAAGACGGCGGGGCGGTTTGCGGAGGTGATCGGCGCGGCGGGGTACGACACGCTCGTGCTGCCTTCGTCGAGCCCGGCGAATGCGATGCTGACGTTCGAGCAGAAGCTTGCGCAGTGGCACGGGATTCGTGCCTGACGAATGGACGGATCGTCGCTTATTCGTCCTTGCCCCAGCGCCATGTCGGCTTTTCGCCTTTCAGCCAGCACACGATCGTGAGCGCGGCCACCAGCCCCACGATGCATGCCGCGAACGCCAGCGGTGATTGGGCGGGCGACACGTGCGTCGCAACCGCCACGATCCCGATCATGAAGAGCAGCAGGACGACCCAGCCTTGCCACGCGACCGGCAACCCCCATCCCCAGCCGTAGCGTTTCGCCGGAAACCAGATCGTCTTGTGGTGCGAGGCCATGTGGCTCCTCGTTGTCTGATGATTGTTACGCTGACTTTTTGTTAGCGAGCGTGTCGCTGGCGGGCACTCATCGTATCGAGCAGGCGTTCCAGCCGTGCGAGCGCGTCGGATGACGAAACGTACTCGCCCGTGCGTCGCGCCTCGTCGCGCGATGCAATGCCGCGTGCGATGAACGCGCTTTGAAGCCGGCGATACGCGATGCCGTCGCGGATTGATTGCTCGACGAAGCTCGACAGCGTTTCGCCGCCACGCAGGACGCGTTCGGCAACGGCGAGCAGTTCGGGTTCGATGGGGATGGGCTGACAAACGGTGGTCTTCATCGGGCGACTTCCACAAACACGATTTCAATGCATTGTCGTCCACGCGCAGCGATTGTGCACGTGACAGGCCAACGGTACGCAGTGGTGGATCGTTTCCGACAGCGACTATCGTCCCGCCAATGCTATCCTCTCGTCCGCTAAAACCAGCTTCACCCAGCGAGATTCACACATGACCCGACTGATCAAGCGCGCGTCCGCCGAGGCGCGCGCGTCCAAGCGCAGCAAGCCGTCCGCGTACAACGGCTCCGAAAAACTCCAGCCGCCGCGATTGAAGCGCCGCCCGGACATCGACGAGCACGACGACGTGCCCGTGCTCGAAGCGCCGCGCAAGCCGCGCTTCGCGCCCGTCACGTTCTCGGAAGAGGGCGGCGTGCGCTTCCTGCACTTCGGTACCGAATGGGTGCAGGGCGCGATGCGGATCTCGAAGCCGCTGCATATCGAACTCGAATACGCGCAGCAGATGATGGCGTGGCTGCTGTTCCTCGAAACGCCCGAGCGGATCGTCCAGCTCGGGCTCGGCACCGGCGCGCTGACCAAGTTCTCGCACCGCTTCCTGTCGCACGCGAAGGTCGAGGCCGTCGAGCTGAACCCGGCCGTGATCGTCGCCGCACGCACGATGTTCGCGCTGCCGCCCGACGATGCGCGTCTCGCCGTGCACGAAGCCGACGCCTGGGATTTCGTCAACGACCCGGCCAACCGCGGCACGACGGGCGCGATCCAGATCGACCTGTACGACGCGACCGCGCGCGGCCCCGTGCTCGACAGCGTCGCCTTCTACCGCGCGGTGCGCGGCTGCCTCGCCGATGCGGGCATCGCGACGATCAACCTGTTCGGCGATCATCCGAGCTTCGTGCGCAACATGAAGCACCTGAACGCGGCGTTCGATCACCGCGTGATCGCGCTGCCGGAAGTGCATGACGGCAACCGGATCGCGATCGCGTTCTCGGGCCCCGCGCTCGACGTGTCGTTCGCGCAGCTCGACGAACGCGCGAAGCTGATCGAGGACACGCTGAAGCTGCCCGCGCGCAAGTGGGTGAAAGCCTTGAAAGAAACGACCGGCGCACGCGACACTGCGTTCGCGATCTGACGCTTCATGCACCGGCGGCATGCCGGTGCAACCACGCGTCAAGGGGCGGATCACCTCGGGTTCGCCCCTGCTTGACCGCGTGCGAGCGGCTCCTATACTGGCGCGAAGCCAGGGGAGCCGCAGCCTACCCGTTTTGCGCTCCTCTCGGCGCCGTACCCGCTCAACAAGATCGATAACCGGGAAAGATGAGGAGACGTCATGGCTCACGATGCCGACGCCAACCGGGCCGCCAAGCGCTGGCTCTGGCTGCTGGTACTGCCGCTGATTGCGATGGTCTGGGTACCGTCGTACAGCAAGATCGAACCGCAATGGTTGGGTTTTCCGTTTTTCTACTGGTACCAGCTGCTTTGGGTCTTCATTAGCGCGGTGATCACCGCGTTCGTGTACTTCAAGACCAAGAACGCGTGGAAGGCGAGCGGCCCGCAGGGAGGTGCGCGATGAATCTCGGCGCAACCTTCGTCTTCGTGCTGCTGTTCATCGGCGTCACGATCATCGGTTTCCTGGCCGCGAACTGGCGGCGCGGCGATCTCGCCCATCTCGACGAATGGGGCCTCGGCGGCCGCCGCTTCGGCACGATCGTCACATGGTTCCTGCTCGGCGGCGACCTCTACACGGCCTACACGTTCGTCGCGGTGCCCGCGCTCGTGTTCGGCGCGGGCGCGATGGGCTTCTTCGCGCTGCCCTACACGATCCTGATCTATCCGTTCGCGTTCGTCGTGTTTCCTAAGCTGTGGAGCATCGCGAAGCGGCACGGCTACGTGACGTCCGCCGACTTCGTCAACGCGCGCTACGGCAGCCGGATGCTCGCGCTCGCGATCGCTGTGACGGGCATCGTCGCGACGATGCCGTACATCGCGCTGCAGCTCGTCGGCATCGAGGTGGTGATCGGCGCGCTCGGCTTCGACACGACCGGCTTCGTCGGCGACCTGCCGCTGATCATCGCGTTCGCGATCCTCGCCGCGTACACGTACACGTCGGGCCTGCGCGCGCCCGCGATGATCGCGATCGTCAAGGACATCCTGATCTACATCACGATCGCCGCGGCGGTCATCGTGATCCCCGCGAAGCTCGGCGGCTTCGGGCACATCTTCGCGAGCGTGCCGCCCGCGAAGCTGCTGCTGAAGGCGCCCGACGCGATGAGCCTGAACGGCTACAGCGCGTACGCGACGCTCGCGATCGGCTCGGCGCTCGCGCTGTTCCTGTATCCGCACTCGGTGACGGCGATCCTGTCGTCGTCGTCCGGCAACTCGATCCGTCGCAACATGGCGATGCTGCCCGCGTATTCGTTCGTGCTCGGCCTGCTCGCGCTGCTCGGCTACATGGCGCTCGCATCGGGCGTGAAGGACATGCCGCAGTACGCGCCGTACTTCAAGGCGTTCGGCCCGAACTTCGCGGTGCCCGCGCTGTTCCTTCAGTATTTCCCGTCGTGGTTCGTCGGCGTCGCGTTCGCGGCGATCGGCATCGGCGCGCTGGTGCCGGCGGCCATCATGTCGATCGCGGCCGCGAACCTGTACACGCGCAACATTCACCGCGAGTTCGTGAACCGCAACATGTCGCACGAGCAGGAAACGCACGTCGCGAAGCTCGTGTCGCTGATCGTGAAGGTCGGCGCCGTCGCGTTCATCCTCGGGCTGCCGCTGACCTACGCGATCCAGCTGCAGCTGCTCGGCGGGATCTGGATCATCCAGACGCTGCCGGCGATCGTGCTCGGCCTGTACACGCGCGTGCTCGACCATCGCGGCCTGCTGGCCGGCTGGGCGGCCGGCATCGTATGCGGCACGTGGATGGCGATCTCGCTGAAGCTGGCCGGATCGATCTTCACGATCCACCTGTTCGGTCTCGCGATTCCCGGCTACGCAGCCGTGTGGTCGCTGGTCGTGAACCTGGTGGTGGCGGTGGTGGTGAGCGTGCTGGTGCGCGTGATGGGCATGGCGCATGCGGAGGATCGCACGCGGCCGGAGGATTATCTCGACGTGGTGGAAGGCTGACGCCGCCTGCACGGCCACGCAATGAAAAAGCCCGCCACCGGCAAGGTGGCGGGCTTTGTTTTTCGCGTTATCCCTGCGCGCGCTCCGCGAGGTTCTCGCGCTGCGACAGGTCTTCGACGTTGACCATCCAGTGCACGCCGAAACGATCCTTCGCCATCCCGAAGCCGAGCGCCCAGAACGTCTTGCCGAACGGCATCGTCACTTCGCCGCCGTCGGCGAGCGCATTGAACAGCTTCTGGCCTTCCTCGACCGTCGCCGGGTTCAGCGACAGCGAATAGCCGGCGTGCACGCCGCCGCCGGGCTGGCTGCAGTCGCCGTCCGAGCACATGATCATCGACTCGCCGATCGTGAAGCTCGCGTGCATCACCTTGTCGGCCATCTCCGGCGTCATCGGATAGTCGGGATTCGGCGGCGCGTCCTTGAAGTGCATCTTGAACATCGTCTTCGCCCCGAGTGCCTTTTCGTAGAACTGAAGGGCTTCGTCGGCGCGACCGTAGAACGTCAGGTACGGTTGGACTTGCATCGTTGTCTCCTGTATTGAGGGGACCGGCCTGCGCTTCCGCGCGGGTTCGGCGTCGTACAAGACTGACTGGGAAAGGGGGCCTCGGGAAGCGGCCGACGCACCCGTGACGTGGATTGTAGTGCGCGTGCTTGACGATGGAATGAAAATAAAAACGGCCGCGAACATGACGTTCGCGGCCGTGTGCGGCGTGCGTGCTGACGGCTGTTGCCAGTGTTGCTGACAGCCGCTGACGCTTGTCGTGGCTCAGCGGCTCAGCGGCTCAGCGGCTCAGCGCAGCGAGTCGATCAGCTTCTCGAGCTTCACCGCATCGGCGGCGAATACGCGGATGCCCTCGGCGAGCTTCTCGGTCGCCATCGCGTCGTCGTTCAGCTGGAAGCGGAACGCGGCCTCGTCGATCGCGACACGCGCGGCGGGCTTGTCCTGCAGCGCTTCCGGCGACAGCTTGCGCGTGACCGTTTCGTTGCTGTCCTGCAGCTTCTGCAGCAAATCGGGACTGATCGTCAGCAGGTCGCAGCCGGCGAGTTCGGTGATCTGGCTGGTCGTGCGGAAGCTCGCGCCCATCACTTCGGTCGTGTAGCCGAACGTCTTGTAGTACGTGTAGATGCGGCGCACCGACTGCACGCCCGGATCGTTCGCACCGCCGTCCTTCTCCTCATTCCACTCGGCGCCGGCCTGCTTCTTGTACCAGTCGTAGATGCGGCCGACGAACGGCGAGATCAGCTGCGCGCCGGCTTCCGCGCAGGCGGCGGCCTGCACGAGCGAGAAAAGCAGGGTCATGTTGCACTTGATCCCTTCCTTCTGCAGCACTTCGGCCGCGCGGATGCCTTCCCACGTCGACGCGAGCTTGATCAGGATGCGCTCGCGGCCGATGCCGGCTGCTTCGTACAGCTTGATGAGTTCGCGGCCCTTGTCGATCGAGCGCTGCGTGTCGAACGACAGGCGGGCGTCGACCTCGGTCGACACGCGGCCCGGGATCAGCTTCAGGATCTCGGTGCCGAATGCGATCAGCAGGCGGTCGATGATGAAATCGGTGCTTTCGTTGCGATGATCGCGGACGGTTTTCTCGAGGATCGGCTTGTACGCATCCTTCTGGACGGCCTTCAGGATCAGCGACGGGTTCGTGGTCGCGTCCTGCGGCTGGTATTGCGCAAGCTGCTGGAAATCGCCCGTGTCGGCGACGACGGTCGTGTACTGCTTCAGCTGGTCGAGTGCGGTAGTCATGGCGATTCGGAAGAAGGGCGCAAGGCGCCGGGTTCTCACGGGCCGCGCGAACGCGGCGGCGAAGCGAGGCGGCGCCGGGCACCGCCTCCGATCCGCTATTCTAGGCCCGATTCGTGTCGGGCACGTTCCGGCGTGTCCGATGGCCGCAGCGGCGGGCGCCGTGCCGCGTCACGCGGGGCGGCGCGCGTTCAGGATCACCTGCGTGACGATCCCCGCGACGAGCCCCCAGAATGCCGAGCCGATCGACAGCAGCGTGAGGCCCGACGCGGTGACCATGAACGTGACGAGCGCGGCTTCGCGCTGCTTCACCTCCTGCATCGCGTTCGCGAGGCCGCTCATGATCGAGCCGAACAGCGCGAGCGCGGCGACCGACACGACGAGCGCCTTCGGCAGCGCCGCGAACAGCGCGGCGATCGTCGCGCCGAAGATCCCCGCGACCAGGTAGAACGTGCCGCACCACACGGCGGCCGTGTAGCGTTTCGCGCGATCCTCGTGCGCTTCCGGGCCGGTGCAGATCGCGGCCGTGATCGCCGCGAGGTTGACGCCGTGCGAGCCGAACGGCGCGAGCAGCAGCGACGCGAGGCCGGTGGTTGCGATCAGCGGCGACGACGGGGTCTGATAACCGTCCGCGCGCAGCACCGCGATGCCCGGCACGTTCTGCGACGCCATCGCGACGACGAACAGCGGAATGCCGATGCTGACGATCGACGCGATCGAGAACGCGGGCATCGTGAACACGGGCTTCGCGAACGCGATGTGAAAGCCGCTGAAGTCGAGCAGGCCGAGACCGCCGGCGACTACCGTGCCGACGATCAGCGTCGTGACGATCGCATAGCGCGGCGCGAGCCGCTTGATGATCAGGTAGGTGAAGAACATCGCGAGCACGAGCGCCGTCTGGAACTGCGCGGCGCGGAAGATCTCGATGCCGATCTCGAACAGGATGCCCGCGAGCAGCGCGGCTGCGATGCCGGCCGGAATCTTGCGCATCAGCGTGTCGAACAGCCCGCTCACGCCGACGGCCGTCAGCAGCACCGCGCAGACGACGAATGCGCCGATTGCCTCGGGGTAGGGCACGCCGGGCAGCGAGGCGATCAGCAGCGCGGCGCCGGGCGTCGACCACGCGACGACGACGGGCGCGCGAAAGCGCAGCGACAGGCCGATCGTCGTCAGCGCCATGCCGATCGACAGCGCCCAGATCCACGACGAGATCTGCGCATCGGTGAGGTGGGCGGCGCGGCCGGCCTGGAACATCAGCACGAGCGAACTCGTATAGCCCGTCATCATCGCGACGAAGCCGGCGACGAGGGCCGAGACGGACGTATCGGCGAAAAAGCGGCGGCCGCCGGCGCGGCTGGCGCTCGCGGTGGGCGAGGGGTTCATGCTATCTCCGGGGGGAGGCCGCTCGGGCGCGGCCTTCGTGTCTGGGTGGGGGCGTTACTTGCTGAGTGCGCGCATCGCGGTTTCGAGGCCCGCGAGCGTGAGCGGATACATGCGATGGCCGAGCAGGTCGCGGATCACCGCGACCGACTGCCGGTATTCCCATAGCCGTTCGGGCTCGGGGTTCAGCCATGCATGATGGGGGAACTGGTCGGCGAGGCGGCGCAGCCACACGGCGCCGGCTTCCGGGTTGTTGTACTCGACCGAGCCGCCGGGCTGCAGCACTTCGTACGGGCTCATCGTTGCATCGCCGACGAAGATCAGCTTGTAGTCGGGCGTGAACTTGTGCAGCACGTCCCACGTCGCGGTTCGTTCCGAGTGGCGGCGGCGGTTGTTCTTCCACAGGTGGTCGTACACGCAGTTGTGGAAGTAGAAGAACTCGAGGTGCTTGAATTCGGCCTTCGCGGCGGAGAACAGCTCTTCGGTGCGCTTGATGTGATCGTCCATCGAGCCGCCGACGTCGAGCAGCATCAGCACCTTCACGTTGTTGTGGCGCTCGGGCACCATCCGCAGGTCGAGCCAGCCCGCGTTCGCGGCGGTGCTGCGGATCGTGCCGGGCAGGTCGAGCTCCTCGGCGGCGCCTTCGCGCGCGAAGCGGCGCAGCCGCCGCAGCGCGACCTTGATGTTGCGCGTGCCGATCTCGACGGAATCGTCGTAGTCGCGATACGCGCGTGCTTCCCACACCTTCACCGCGGTGCGGTTGCCGTTCGACGGGCCGCCGATGCGTACGCCTTCCGGGTTGTAGCCGCCGTGCCCGAACGGCGACGTGCCGCCGGTGCCGATCCACTTGTTGCCGCCTTCGTGGCGCTCCTTCTGCTCGTCGAGCAGTGCCTTCAGGCGCTCCATCAGCTTGTCGAGCCCGCCCATCGCCTCGATCTGCGCCTTCTCTTCCGGCGACAGCTCGCGCTCGAGGCGCTTCTCGAGCCAGTCGAGCGGAATGTCGAACGCTTCGGACGGCAGCGCGGACACGCCGTGGAAATACGCGCCGAACGCCTGGTCGAACTTGTCGAAGTACTGCTCGTCCTTGACGAGCGTCATCCGCGCGAGGAAGTAGAACGCGTCGATCGACGGCGAGATCAGCCCGGCCTTCAGCGATTCGAGCAGCGTCAGGTATTCCTTCACCGAGACGGGCAGCTTGGCTGCGCGCAGCGCGTAGAAGAAATTGAGCAGCATGGCCGGGCCTTCGCGGGTGAGAGAGGATTACCGGTTGTGCCGGTTCATGTAGACGAGCCGTTCGAGCAGGCTCAGGTCCTGCTCGTTCTTCAGCAGCGCGCCCGCGAGCGGCGGCACGATCTGCTTCGCATCCACGCCGCGCAACTGGTCGGCCGGGATGTTCTCGGCGAGCAGCAGCTTCAGCCAGTCGAGCAGCTCGGACGTCGACGGCTTCTTCTTCAGGCCCGACACGCCGCGCAATTCGAAGAAACTCTCGAGCGCCGCGCGCAGCAGCTCCTCGCGAATGTCCGGGAAATGGACCGCGACGATCTTCTGCATCGTCGCCGGGTCGGGAAACTGGATGTAGTGGAAGAAGCAGCGGCGCAGGAACGCGTCGGGCAGCTCCTTTTCGTTGTTCGACGTGATGATGACGAGCGGGCGGTGCTTCGCGCGGACCGTTTCCCGTGTTTCGTACACGTGGAACTCCATCCGGTCGAGCTCGCGCAGCAGGTCGTTCGGGAATTCGATGTCGGCCTTGTCGATCTCGTCGATCAGCAGCACGCTCGGGTGCTCGGCATCGAACGCCTGCCACAGCACGCCCTTGACGATGTAGTTCGAGATGTCCTTCACGCGCGCGTCGCCGAGCTGCGAATCGCGCAGCCGCGACACGGCGTCGTATTCGTACAGGCCCTGCTGCGCCTTCGTGGTCGACTTGATGTGCCACTGCAGCAGCGGCATGTCGAGCGCGGCGGCCACTTCCTCGGCGAGCATGGTCTTGCCGGTGCCGGGCTCGCCCTTGATCAGCAGCGGGCGTTGCAGCGTCAGCGCGGCATTGACCGCGAGCTTCAGATCGTCGGTGGCGACGTAGTGCGAGGACCCTTCGAAACGCATGGCGGCGCTCTTCTCAATCGGGGAAAAAAACCCAGTATAAGTCAGAAGGGCTGTCCGGTTGGGCCACGCCCGCGTATCGTTGCGGGGCTGTGGCGGGGCGAACCGGGGTGCCTTGTGGACGCGTTCCCCGCCGACGCGGTACAATCTGGCCGTTTTTTTTGGCCTGCGTGGCGACCTGATAAGCATAACGGCGCGGGCCGTTGCCGCTTCGGCGCCAGTTTCCCCTCAAGCTAGGTTACAAGAGCTATGAACAAATTCGTCGGCAAACACGTCGTTGTCGCAGCGCTCGTGGCGCTCGCGGGCAGCGCGCAGGCGGCCGGTGTGGTCGGCAACCCGAAGGACGGGGCGAGCAAGGCCGCCATGTGCATCGGTTGCCACGGCATCCAGGACTACCGCGCGGCGTACCCGGAGGTCTACCGGGTGCCTGTCCTCGGCGGCCAGAACCAGCAATATCTCGAGAACGCGCTGAAGGCCTATCGCAAGAAGGATCGTCACTTCCCGTCGATGAATGCGATCGCCGGTTCGCTGACGGACCAGGACATCGCGGATCTGGCGGCGTACTACGCCGTCCAGAAGGCCGACACGAAGGACAATCCCTACAAGTAAAGCGCGCGCCGCCGATCTGACCGGCGGGACAGGAGCATTCATGAACAACGCATTCAAGACGGCGGCGGTTGCACTGGCGGCCGGCCTCGCGATCGGTACCGCGCACGCGGCGGACACCACGAAGGGCAAGGAACTGGTCGAATCGCACAACTGCGCCGCCTGCCACGGCGCGCAGATGAACAAGCCGATCAACGCCGAATATCCGCGCCTCGCCGGCCAGCACGCCGACTACCTCGTGTGGGCGATGCGCCAGTACCAGATGGGCCTCACGAATCCGCTGCTCGGTCGCAACAACGCGATCATGCAGGCGCAGGTGCAGAGCCTGTCGGTCAGCGACATGAAGGACATCGCGGCCTACATCGAGTCGCTGAAAGAAACCGATCTCGTGTTCAAGAAGTAAGCGCGACGGGCCCGACGGGCTCGCGCAGCAAAAATACCCCGCCGAGGCGGGGTATTTTTTTGTCCGCGCGCCGGCGCCCGTGGGCCGGCGCCGCGGCGCTCAGTCGCGCGATGCGCGACGCAGGATGCGCTGCAGGTACGCGTCGGTATCGGGCGGCGTGCTCGTGCGCTGGGCTTCCCAGATCGTCTCGCCGAGGCATTCCATGATCACGTGCTGCGCGTCGTGGGTCGAGTCGAGCTTGGCCGCGAGCTTGTCGTGCGCGGCGCGGATGCCGGGCGGCTGGTCGATCGACAACTGCTCGCTGATCGCGAGATGCATCGACAGGTGCAGGAACGGGTTCGTGCGGCCTTCCTCGGGCGTGTACTCGCGCGCAGTCGCGCCATCGGCGTCGGCGAGTTCGTCGTGGTATTCGGGATGCTCGACGATCCAGTCGGCTGCCATCGCTTCCAGCGGCGTCAGGATCTCGCCGGCGCGCTGCTTGCGCCAGGTCTCGGTGAAAAAGCGACGCACTTCGTCGCGGCTTGGATTGAACATGGTGGGGAAACGTCGTGATTCGGACGGCGTGGTGCCGCGTCGCGCATTGTACGCCGGGTCGGCGCACGGCGCTGGCGGCGGGCGGGAGCGGGCTGTGCGTTGGCCCGCCGGGCGAGCAGGTGCGCAGGCTCAGGGCGCCGGCCGGTCGCCTGCGCCCTGAGCCTGCGACCGGGAACGGGTAAGCGCGGGCTAGGCTCGCCGCCGCCGCGCCGTTACACTCCGACGATTTCCGTCGCCACGCCGCTCGCGCCCGTCTCGTCATGACCGCTACCGCCCACCCGTCGTCCGCCGCCCTGCAGGGCACGCTCTATGTCGCGCTGTCCGCCGCCGCATTCGGCGCGATGGCGATCTTCGGCCGCTACGCGTATGCGGCCGGTGTCGACGTGCTCGGGCTGCTGATCGTGCGTTTCGCGATCGGCGGCGCGGTGCTCGCCGCGATTGCACGGCATCGCCGCGTCGCGTGGCCGCGCGGGCGCGCGCTCGCGCCGCTCGTGGCGATGGGCGCGCTCGGCTACGTCGGGCAGTCGTTCTGCTATTTCAGCGCGCTGCAGCATGCGCAGGCGAGCCTCGTCGCGCTGCTGCTGTACCTGTATCCGGCGTTCGTCACGCTGCTGGCCGCGTGGTGGCTCGGCGAGCGCCTCACGCGCGCGAAGGCCGTCGCGCTCGTGCTGTGCGTCGCGGGTTCGGCGCTGATGGTCGGCGGCGGGCACGGCGAGCCGCTCGGGATCGCGCTCGCGCTGGCTGCCGCGGTGATCTATTCGCTGTACATCGTCGGCGGCACGAAGGCGACGCGCGGCGTCGATCCGCTCGCGACCACCGCGATCATCTGCCTGTCGGCCACCGCGACGCTCGTGGCGATCGCCGTCGTGCGGACCGCCGCGTTCGGCGCGCCGCCGCGCTGGCCCGCGACAGCCGGCGGCTGGGCGTCGATGCTCGCGATCGCACTCGTGTCGACGGTGGCGGCGATGCTCGCGTTCTTTGCCGGCCTCGAACGGCTCGGGGCCGCGCGCACGTCGATGCTGTCGACGCTCGAACCGGTCGTGACGGTCGCGCTTGCGGCGCTGCTGTTCGGCGAAGCGTTGTCGCCGCTGCAGTGGGCGGGTGGCGTCGCGATTCTGGCTGCCGTGCTGGCGCTGGTGCGCGCGGGCGGCGCGGCGGCAGACGACGCGACGGCGACGTCCAACGCGTAAGTCGGGAAGGGGGAAAGCGGGGCGGCAGCGCGGGTGGCGATGCGCGATCGTGGTTGCGGTTTGCCGGCCGATCAACGGCCGACGGGGCGCGCGTCGTCCGCCCGGCCGCCTGGCGCCGGGCGGCCTGCGGCCTGTCAGCCGCGGTGGCGCATCACTCGTTCGGCGGCGGCGTCTTCGGCCGGAATTCGCACAGCGGCTCGATCGCGCAATGCCAGCATTCGGGCTTGCGGGCCTTGCACACGTAGCGCCCGTGCAGGATCAGCCAGTGATGCGCGTCCTGCAGGAATTCCTTCGGCGTGAACTTCTCGAGCGCGGCCTCGACGGCGCGTACGTCCTTGCCCGGCGCGAGCCCGGTGCGGTTCGCGACGCGGAAGATATGCGTGTCGACCGCGATCGTCGGCTGGCCGAACGCGGTGTTCAGCACGACGTTCGCGGTTTTGCGGCCGACGCCCGGCAGCCCTTCGAGCGCTTCGCGATCGGCCGGCACCTCGCCGTCGTAGCGGTCCAGCAGGATCCGGCACGTCGCGACCACGTTCTTCGCCTTGGTCCGGTACAGGCCGATCGTCTTGATGTACTCGGTGACGCCTTCTTCGCCGAGTGCGACGATTTGTCGCGGGGTGTTCGCGACCGGAAACATCTTCCGCATTGCCTTGTTGACCGATACGTCGGTCGCCTGCGCGGACAGCATCACGGCGATCAGCAACTCGAACGGCGTCGAGTATTCGAGCTCGGTGGTCGGATGCGGATTGAGGCTCTGCAGCGTTTCGTAGATCGCGCGTCGTTTGCTGGCGTTCATGGAGCGTTCGGGTCGGGCGGTGCGGACGGGCCATCCGGGCCGTCGTTGCCTGCGTCGTTCTTTTCGTCGTTGCCGCTCGCGGCGGCCGCCTCGGCGTCGCGTTGGGCCTGCTGTTCGGCGAGCCGCTTGCGGCGCGCCTCGGCCGCGTCGATCTGCGCCTGGACGGCCGCGCTCACGCCTTCGGTGTTCTTCGGCCCGGCGCCTTGCCCGGACAGCTCTTCCTTCTTCTTGCGCGCGCGTTCGAGCGCGGCGGCGATGATCGCGCGCTTCTTCGCTTCGGCGTCGTCCGCGGGTGCGGCGGCCGGCGCGGCGGATGGCGTTTCCGCCTGTGCCGCAGCCGGTTTCGCGGCGCTCGCCGCGCGGCGGGCGGCCGCGCGCGCTTCGGCGGCCTCGCGTTCGCGGCGCTGGCGCGCGAGCCGCAGGTCATGGTGCTCGCGTGCGGCGTCGGCCTGCTCCTGCGACCACGCGTCCCAGCCGGTGCGTTCGCCGGTCACCGGCAGCATCGCGATACAGTCGACCGGGCAGGGCGGCACGCACAGGTCGCAACCGGTGCACTGCGACTCGATGATCGTGTGCATCTGCTTCGGCGCGCCGACGATCGCGTCGACCGGGCATGCCTGCATGCACAGCGTGCAGCCGATGCACAGGCTTTCGTCGATGAAGGCGACCGCGCGCGGATGCTCGCTGCCGTTGACGGGGTTCAGCGGAATCACCGGTTTGCCGAGCAGGCTCGACAGGCGCGCGATGCCTTCGGCGCCGCCGGGCGGGCACTGGTTGTAGTTCGCCTCGCCGGCGGCGATCGCCTCCGCGTACGGGCGGCAGCCGTTATAGCCGCACTTCGTGCATTGCGTCTGGGGAAGCAGATCTTCGATGCGATCTGCGAGTGTTTTGGAATCGGTCACGGTGACAACGGGCGCAGCGGCGCCGAATGGCTCTCGGCCGCGTCGGGCGCGGCCGGAAAGGTTTGCCAAAGCTCGATTATCGCCGATTTCCCGCATTGCGCTGGACGCCGTCTGTGCGCATAATCGAACCGCTTTTTTGCAGGGGCTCAGCAGGAGGGCGGCCGTTCGCGGCGCGCCCGTTCCAGGGCGGCCGGCGCCAAGGCGGTGGGGGTGCCGGTCCGGATCAAGCGGCTCACATAGCAAAACGCCACCATGAATCAGCCAAAAATCAAAAGAGATCCTGAAGGTACGCGCCGCCGCATCCTGATGGCGGCAGCCGAAGAGTTCGCGAGTGGAGGGCTGTTCGGCGCGCGCGTCGACCAGATCGCGCGCCGGGCCGAAACCAACGAGCGCATGCTCTATTACTACTTCGGCAGCAAGGAACAGCTGTTCACGGCGGTGCTCGAACACGCGTTCTCCGCGCTGACCGAGGCCGAGCGCGAGCTCGATCTCGACGGCGTCGCGCCGGTCGAAGCCGTCACGCGGCTCGCGCATTTCGTTTGGGACTACTACCGCGACCATCCGGAACTGCTCAGGCTCATCAACAACGAGAACCTGCACGAAGCGCGCTACCTGCACAAGTCGACGCGGATCCGCGAGATGATGTCGCCGATCGTCGCGAAGCTCGGCAACGTGCTGACGCGCGGCCAGAAGGCCGGGCTGTTCCGCACCGACGTCGATCCGCTGCGCTTCTACGTGACGCTGTCGGGGCTCGGCTACTACATCGTGTCGAACCGCTTCACGCTTGCCGCGACGCTCGGCCGCGACTTCACCGATGCCGACGAGCGCGCGGAGATGGTCCGGATGAACACCGAAGTGCTGCTCGCCTATCTGCTGCGGCGCTGATGCGCTGACCGCGCCGAAGCGGGCGCCCGATGTAAAAACGCCGCCGTGCGCAGGCAACGGCGGCGTTTTTTCGTCGGAACGCGGTGCGTCAGGCGGCCTTGCGCGTGCGCACGGCTTTTGCGCGCGGGCTGACGGCGGCGGCGCGTTTCGCGGCCGGTGCGGCCTTGGCGGGGGCGGCGGCCTTCGCCGGCGCCTTCGCGCGCGTGCGCTTCGCCGTGGTGGCGCGCGTCGTTTCGGCCGGTGCGTCGCCGGCCGGCACGGCGGCGAGCGTCTTGGCGGCCGGCGTTTCCGGGACATCCTTCGTCGCACCGTGCTTCGGCTCCGGTGCATGCTCGCGGATGAAATCGCGCAGCTGCGGATAGATGATCGTGCGCCAGCGGCGGCCCGAGAAAATCCCGTAGTGACCGCACTTCTCGGCGGTCAGGCTGCGGCGCTGGTCCTGCGGGATGCCCGTGCACAGCTCGTGCGCGACGTGCGTCTGGCCGCTGCCCGAGATGTCGTCGAGTTCGCCCTCGATCGTCATCAGCGCGGTGTGCCGGATGTCCTGCGGACGCACGCGCTCGCCTTCGACATCCCACGTGCCTTCGGCCAGGCGGAACTCCTGGAACACGACGCGGATCGTCTCGAGGTAATACTCGGCGGCCATGTCGAGCACCGCGTTGTATTCGTCATAGAAGCGGCGGTGCGCTTCGGCGTCGTCCTCGTCGCCGCGCAGCAGGCTCTGGTAGAAATCCCAGTGCGATTGCGCGTGCCGCTCCGGGTTCATCGCGACGAAGCCCGTGTGCTGCAGGAAGCCCGGATACACCTGGCGGCCTTCGCCCGGATAGTTCGCCGGCACCGTGTGGATCACGTTGTTCTCGAACCATGCGGTCGAGTGCTGCGTGGCGAGCGAGTTCACCGACGTCGGGCTGCGGCGCGCATCGATCGGGCCGCCCATCATCGTCATCGTGAGCGGCGTGTCCTCGCCGCGGCTCGCCATCAGCGAGATCGCCGCGAGCACCGGCACCGTCGGCTGGCACACCGAGATCACGTGCAGGTTGCGCGCGCCGATGTGACGGATGAACTCCTGGATGTACGCGATGTAGTCGTGCAGGTGGAACGGGCCGGTCTCGACCGGCACCATCCGTGCGTCGATCCAGTCGGTGATGTAGACCTTGTGATCCTGCAGCAGCGTGCGCACGGTGTCGCGCAGCAGTGTCGAGTGGTGGCCCGACAGCGGCGCGCAGACCAGCACGACCGGTTCGTCCTTCAGTTGCGTGACGGCGTCGGCGTCGTCCGAATAGCGCTTGAAGCGCAGCAGCCGGCAGAACGGCTTCTCGACGATCGTCTGCTCGACGATCGGGATGTTGTGGCCGTCCTTGACGATCTGATGAATGTTGAATTCGGGCTTCTCGTAATCCTTGCCGAGCCGGTACATCAACTCGTACGCGGCGGCCATCCGCGTCGCGCCCGGCATCAGCGAGAACGGGCTGGACGGATTGGCGAACGATTTGGAAGCGGCCTGGGCCCAGGCCGTCAGCGGGCTCAGCATGGCGCGCTGGAATTCGTGCAGTTGGTAAAGCATGCAGACTACTCCCGCGTGGGGGACGGAGCGCAAGGGCGGCGTGGGGCGTCGCGGCGTGCCGTGTGGGTCAGCGACCGGCCATGTTGCATTGCAGCCGGACAATCGCGTCGATCATATCGGACAACGATGGGTGGTGCAATGCAACATTTCCCCGATTTTTCATCAAAGTTTTGCGATTTGACGTTATCTGACCAAGCCGCTCGCGCCCCCGTTCAGCGCCCCGTCGCCACGGCCGGCGCGGGCTGGCCGGCCGCGCGCGCCATCGCGTCCTCGTGGTGCATCAGGTTCATCGCGGTATGCACCAGCGCCACGTGCGAGAACGCCTGCGGGAAGTTGCCGACGAGCCGCCCGGCCACCGGGTCGTACTCCTCCGCGAGCAGCCCGAGGTCGTTCGACAGCGCGAGCAGCCGGCTGAACAGGCGGTGCGCGTCGTCGATCCGGCCCAGCAGCGCATAGTTGTCGACCAGCCAGAAGCTGCACGCGAGAAACGTGCCTTCGCCGGGCGGCAGGCCGTCGTCGTAGTCGGTCGTGCGGTAGCGCATCACGAGCCCGTCGTGCAGCAACTCCCGCTCGATTGCCTCGACCGTGCCGACGATGCGCGGATCTTCCGGCGGCAGGAAGCCGAGCAGCGGCATCAGCAGCACGCTGGCGTCGAGCTCGTCGCTGCCGTAGCTCTGCGCAAACGCCCGTTTGCTTTCGTGCCACGCGTTGGCGCACACGTCGGCATGGATCTGGTCGCGCAGCGCACGCCAGCGGTCGAGCGAGCCGGGCAGCCGGAACATCTCCGCCGACTTGATCGCGCGGTCGAACGCGACCCACGCCATCACCTTCGAGAACGTGAAATGGCGGCGGCCGCCGCGCGTTTCCCAGATGCCTTCGTCGGGCTC
Organism: Burkholderia sp. AU31624; assembly: GCF_020420065.1. NCBI lineage: Bacteria > Pseudomonadati > Pseudomonadota > Betaproteobacteria > Burkholderiales > Burkholderiaceae > Burkholderia > Burkholderia sp. AU31624. The sequence continues at coordinate 115,315 of NZ_JAIZRT010000003.1, read as the reverse complement.
CTGCCAGATCTTCTCGAGATGGTCGAGCAGCGCGCACTGCACGGACCAGACCGTGTCGTCGGCCTGCAGGCCGCCCACCCGGGCGAGGTGCAGCGCGGCCATCACCTCACCGAACACGTCGAGCTGGAGCTGGTTCGCGGCGCCGTTGCCGATGCGCACCGGCTTCGAGTCCTGGTAGCCGGGCAGCCAGTCGAGCTCCATTTCCGGCAGCCGGCGTTCGCCGGCGATCCCGTACATGATCTGGATCTGCTCGGGCGAGCCGGCCATCACGCGGCCGAGCCACGTGCGCCACGCGCGCGCCTCGTCGTAGTAGCCGCCGCGCATCAGCGCGAGCAGCGTGATCGTCGCGTCGCGCAGCCAGCAGTAGCGGTAGTCCCAGTTGCGGTTGCCGCCGATCTTCTCGGGCAGCGACGTGGTCGGCGCGGCGACGATGCCGCCGGTCGGCTCGTACGCGAGCGCCTTCAGCGTGATCAGCGAGCGGCGCACGGCCGCCGCGTAGCGGCCCTGCACCTGGCAGCGGCCCGACCATTCGAGCCAGTAGTTCTCGGTGCGCGCGAGCATCGACAGCGGATCGCGCGCGGGCGGCAGCCGCAGGTGCGACGCCGCATAACTGAGCGAGAACGGCACGCGCTCGTCCGCGCTCACCGTGAATTCCGCGAGCGTGTGGAGATTCTTGCCGGTGAGCGGCACCGGCGTGCGCAGCACGACGGTGTCGGGGCCCGCGATCGCCTTCATGCCGTCCTCGCGGGTCAGCTGCGTGACCCACGGGATCGAGAAGCCGTAGTCGAAGCGCAACACGAGCTCCATGCGCATCTTCATCGTGCCGTGGCGGCCGACGACGATCCGCACCAGTTCGGACCAGCCGTTGCCGGGCGGCATGAAGTCGACCACGGTGACGGCGCCGTCGGCGCTTTCGTAGTCGGTTTCGAGAATCAGCGTGTCGCCGCGATAGCGGCGCGTCGTGTGCGTGATCGCGGCGTCGGCGGCCGGCGCGAGCAGCCAGCGGCCGTGCTCGGGGGTGCCGAGAAGCGCCGCGAAGCAGGCGCCCGAATCGAAGCGGGGCCAGCACAGCCAGTCGACGGAGCCGTCTTTAGCGATCAGCGCGGCAGTATGGCCGTCGCCGACGAGGGCGTAGTCTTCGATCAGGGCAGGCATGGGCAGGCGATCCTTGGGTATTCGAGTTCACAATGCGGACGGCGGCGGCCAAGGCTTCACGCGCTGGCACCGCGCCCCGTATACTCGGCCGGGCGGCGGAGCGCATGAACGGCCGGCGTTTCGTCCTATCTCAACACTTGAAGCGACTCGATGCAAGGAGGATTCAATGCCCAACCGTTTACGCGAGCGTGACGCACGCGCTTCGACACGAGGGTTCCCGCTTAGGCTCGCTCACTGGATGAAAGGTTTCGCGATCGTGCTTTCCCTTTCCGCGACCCACGCATTCGCGCAGCAATCGCCCGCCCCGGCCGACGGCGTCTACAACCTGCTCGTCGGCACCTATACGGGGGGCGGCAGCGACGGCATCTATGTTTACCGCTTCGATACGAAAACCGGCAGCGTCGCGCCCGTGTCGTCGGCGAAGACCGTGAATCCGTCGTATCTGTTGCCGAGCCGCGACGGTCGCACCGTCTACGCGGTCAACGAACTGCCCGGCGACGACGGGCCGGCGACCACGCGCGGCGGCGTCAGCGCATTCCGCTTCGACGCGAAGACGGGCGCGTTGAGTTTCATCGACCGCGTGTCGTCGGAAGGGAACGATCCCTGCTATCTCGCGCTGTCGCCCGACGGCAAGTACCTCGTGACCGCCAACTACTCGGTCGCGAAGGATCCGGGCGGCAGCTTCGCGGTGTTTCCGCTGCGCGACGACGGCGCGGTCGGCCAGGCCGCGCTGACCGTGCACCATGAAGGCACGGGGCCCGTGAAGGGCCGCCAGGACGGCGCGCACGTGCATTCGACGGTGTTTTCGCCGGACGGCCGTTACCTGTTCGTGCAGGATCTCGGCGCCGACAAGATCTACGGCTACCGCTACACGGTGGACGGCAGCCGCGGGCTGATCAGCCCGACCGACACGCGCTACACGCCGGTGAAGGCGGGCTCGGGCCCGCGCCACATGGTGTTCGGCGCCGACGGCCGGTATGCGTACGTGACGAGCGAGCTCAACGCGTCGGTCGAGGTGTTCGGCTACCACGACGGCAAGCTGACGCCGGTCGAGACCGTGTCGATGACCGCGCCGGGCTTCAAGGGCAAGGTCGGCGGCGGCGCGATCCACCTGTCGCCGGACGGCCGCTTCCTGTACGTGAGCAACCGCGGCGACGCGAACGACCTGGTGATCTACGCGGTGAACCAGGCCGACGGCCGGTTGAAGCAGGTCGGCCGCCAGTCGAGCCTCGGCAAGACGCCGCGCGAGTTCCTGATCGATCCGACCGGCAAGTGGCTGATTGTCGGCAACCAGGACAGCGATACGTTCTACGTGTTCAGCCGCAATGTCGAAACGGGGCAGCTCGGCCCGAATCCGCAGAAGGTGGCGGTCGGCAAGCCGGTCGACTTCAAGCTGGTGCCGGTGCTGTAAATGAAAAAGGGCGCTGCGATGCAGCGCCCTTCGTTTTTGGGGCCGCCGGTTTCCCGGCGCGCCCGTATCGGTTGCCGGCGGCCGACCGGTTGCAGCGCTCAGTCGGCCGCGGCCGGCACGAGTACCTCGCGGCTGCCGTTGATGCCCATCGGCGACACGAGCCCGGCCGCCTCCATCTGCTCGACGAGGCGCGCGGCGCGGTTGTAGCCGATGCGCAACTGCCGCTGCACCGACGAGATCGACGCGCGCCGCGTGCGCACGACGAACGCGACGGCTTCGTCGTACAGCGGATCGGCTTCCGCGTCCGGCGCATCGCCGAACAGGTCCTGCGTCGCGCCGTCGGCGGCCGGGCCGTCGAGGATCCCTTCCTCGTACTGCGGCTCGCCGAACTGCTTCAGGTACTCGACGACCCGGTGCACTTCTTCGTCCGCGACGAACGCGCCGTGCACGCGCTGCGGATAACCGGTGCCCGGCGGCAGGAACAGCATGTCGCCCATCCCGAGCAGCGATTCGGCGCCCATCTGGTCGAGGATCGTGCGCGAGTCGATCTTCGACGACACCTGGAACGCGACGCGCGTCGGGATGTTCGCCTTGATCAGGCCCGTGATCACGTCGACGGACGGACGCTGCGTCGCGAGGATCAGGTGGATGCCGGCCGCACGCGCCTTCTGCGCGAGGCGGGCGATCAGTTCCTCGATCTTCTTGCCGGCGACCATCATCAGGTCGGCCAGCTCGTCGATCACGACGACGATCAGCGGCAGCGTCGACAGCGGCTCCGGATCCTCGGGCGTCAGCGAGAACGGGTTGCCGATCTTCTTTTCCTTCGCTTCGGCATCGCGGATCTTCTGGTTGAAGCCCGCGAGGTTGCGCACGCCGACCGCCGACATCAGCCGGTAGCGTTTCTCCATCTCGCCGACGCACCAGTTCAGTGCGTTCGCCGCAAGCTTCATGTCGGTGACGACCGGCGCGAGCAGATGCGGGATGCCTTCGTAGACCGACAGCTCGAGCATCTTCGGGTCGATCATGATCAGTCGCACGTCCTCGGGTGTCGCCTTGTACAGCAGCGACAGGATCATCGCGTTGATCGCGACCGACTTGCCCGAGCCGGTCGTGCCCGCGACGAGCATGTGCGGCGCCTTCGCGAGATCGGTGACGACCGGGTGGCCGGTGATGTCCTTGCCCATCGCGATCGTCAATTGCGACGCCGAGTGCTGGTACGGGCGCGACTCGAGAATTTCCGACAGGCGGATCATCTGCCGCTTCGCGTTCGGCAGTTCGAGGCCCATGCAGGTCTTGCCGGGAATCGTCTCGACGACGCGGATCGACGTGAGGCCGAGGCCGCGCGACAGATCCTTCATCAGCCCGACGATCTGGCTGCCGCGCACGCCGAGCGCGGGTTCGATCTCGAAGCGCGTGATCACGGGGCCGGCGGACGCGCCGACCACCGTCACCGGCACCTTGAATTCCTGCAGCCGCTGTTCAATCACCTGCGCGGTTTGCGCGAGGTGTTCGTCGGTGATCGTTTCGATGTCGCCGGACGCGGACGCGGGCTCGAGCAGGTCGAGCGTCGGCAGTTCGACGCTGAACGACGCGGGTGCGTGGAATTCGAATGCGTTCGGGCGCGGCTGGCGCGCGGGGGTGTCGGGGGCGGGCGAGCCGGCTGCGGCAGGCGGGGCCGGTTCGGTTGCCGGGGTGGTTGCTTCGGCCGGCGGGGCAGTGGGGGGCGCTGGCGCGGACAGGCTCGCGCCGGGGATCGTTGCTGCGGGTTGCAGCGGTGCCACGGGCGATGCGGCTAACGGTGCCGCGGAGACGTTCGACACGGACCAGCTTGCCGGCGACGAGTTCGCGGCGGCCGGGGGGGCGAACGTCGTGGCTTCGATGGCTGCGGGTGCGGAACCGATCGACGGAGCCAGCGCCGCAGTGGTTGCGCCGAAGGACGTCAGCGAGCCGGCCGGAGCGACGGGCGAACTGGCGATTGGTTGCGCTGGGGTGGCCGCGGCGGTGGCGATCGGTGCGACTACGCCGGAGGGGGCGAAGGTGCCGAATGTCGTACCGGTCGACGAGGTCGATGGGGTGGCCGGATGCGTCGGGGCAGGCGCGGCGGAGGGAGCCGCGACCGAGCTGGACACGACATTCACGGGTGTCGTGGTAGCGATCGCCGGCGTGCTCGAACCGGATGCCGAGGCTGTCGGGCTGGCCGTCGACGGCGTCACGGCGGGCGCAACGGGCGATGCGGGTGTTGATGCGCGGGGGAACGAGCCGTAAGTCGTGCCCGCAACGGTCGATGCCGACGCGGCTGGTTGCGAAAGCGAGGTCGACGCCATGCCGGTTACGCCCATCGCAGATGCCGGCGCGACGGGTGCAGTGTTCGATGCCGAAGCGGCCGGCTGAGAAAGCGAAGCCGACGCAGCGCCGGTTACGCCGACGGGGGATGCTGGCGCGACGGGAGCAGTGTTCGATGTCGAAGCGGCAGGCTGCGAAAGCGAGGTCGACGCAGCGCCGGTTACGCCGATCGCAGATGCCGACGGAACGGCTGCAACGGTCGACGTAGCCGGTTGAGCCGGCGAACCGGATGCCGTGTCGATCACACCATCCGACGAAGCGGTAACGGCGACAGGCGCGATGCCTGAAGCGGATGCAGGCGCTTGTGCGGTCGAACCGTACGCGGTGCCGACGAGCGGCGACGCAGTGCTTGCCGAAGCCGTTTGCGCGGCGGCAAACGGTTGAGCGGCAACCGGCGATTTCGGCAATTCCGCGGTGACAGGCGTATTCGTCGGGGCCGGTTGCGCCGTCGCAGGTGTCCACGTCCATGCTGTCGCCCGTGCGGTGCCTTCAGCGGTTGCCGCCAGCGGCGCTGCAGGTTCCACCGTATCCGACTTGGCAGCTTCCAGTGCGGCACTCGATGCGGCCGGCGCCGCCGCCGCAAACGGCCTGGTTTCGGCATTCGCGCGCGGCGTCGTTTCGACGATCGGCGAAGCGGGGAGGGCCGCGAACGGCACGCTGTTCCCGGCGGGTTTCACGTCGGCGTGTGCATTGGCGATGCCCGGAGGCACGCTGGCCGATACGGTGCGATCGATTGCAGGAGCCGGATGCGCCGTGTACTTGTCGTCGGTATCGATGGATGCCGGGTTGCTCGCGGCGAGGTCGTGAACCGCCTCGGTCCCGGGTTGCGCGAAGGCGGCATGGGCCGGTTCCGGTTCCGTCGCATCGGTCGATGACTCGGCGACCGGGTTCCAGGCGGATGCGTCGAACGCGGAAACCGGTTGGCCGGCGAGGTCCTCCCACGGCGCGAGGTCGATGGGTGCGTCGAACGTCGGCGCGGGCGAGATTCCCGATGCCGGTACGGCAGCGGCAGCGACATCGTCGGCGTGCCGGATCTCGTCATTGGCGTGATGCGGGAACGCGGCATCGTCGCTGCCGGTATTCGACACCGCGTGCGGTGCGGCGCCGTCGACTGCCACGGCGCCCGCATCGGCGACGGGTGCTTGGACGGCGGGGGCTGCCGGATTGAACGCATCGAGCACGATCGGTGCGTTGTCGTCGTACGCCGGCGCCGGATCGTGGGCGAGCGGAGTACTGGCGTCACGGGCTGCGAGGCCGTGGGCCGCGGAAGCGATCCCGGCCGGCACGGCCGCGGCTGCCGGCGCTGCCATGCCGGCCGCCGTCGCGGCCACACCGGCCACGGTTGCCGCTGCCGCCGCCGCGTGCCCGGCATCGTCCTGCGCACCGCCCAGCGTCGCCCACTGCGCGGTGCTGGCTTCGATCGAGCGCAGCGTGTCGTGCACGCTCGGCGCCGGCGTGATCGGCGCGGCGGGTTTTTCCGTCCAGGCATAAAGCGGTGCACGCGCCGGCGTGGGCTGCGGCGGGCGACGTCGTGCCGCATCCTGCGTCAGGCCGGCCGAACCGACTGCAGCTGCGGGGCGTACGGGCGGGCGCGGCGGCTGCGCGATGGCCGGCCGCGGCGTGACCGTGGTACGCGGCGGGGCCGGCTTCAACGCGGCGGTAGCCGGCCGCGCGGCAGTCGGCCGCGGGCGGACAGGTTCGAATCCGGCAGGAAGCGGGGCCGGATCCGGGCGCGGGACTTGCGCGTTCGCGGCTGCGCGCGCGAGGCTGGCGGTGCTGCCGGTCGTCGGCGGCGGCATCGCGCTGGCCGGCGTGATCGGCGCGGGCGGTGTCGGCATGCTGCGCTGGGGCGCGGCCGGCTTCAACCAGCCCGACGGCGCAACAGGTTCCACGTGCGGGCGCGCAGGCGTGCTGCTGCGCGGCTTCGGCCGCGCCTGCGGGTCGGGTTTCCACAGCGTCGGGCGCGAATACCGGCCGTTCTGGCGGGGCGCCATCGAATTGACGGTATGCGCGGTGGTCGGCTGGACGATGTCGTCGTCGCGATGCAATGCGCTGCGCGGCAGGTCGGCGATGCCGCGTGCTTCGTCGTCACCGCCGTCCCGCGCCAGCTTGACGCCGAACGACGTATCGACCCACGCGGCGAACTGCCGCCAGCCGATGCCGGTCAGCCAGGGCAGCCCGGCGAAGAACAGCACGACCATCGCGACCGGCGTGCCGATCGGGCCGAGCACGTGGGCGAAGCCTGTCGAGAACGCATGGCCGAGCGCGTTCGTATCGGGGCCCGACAGCGGGCTCGTCAGCGTGCAGCTCGCCACGAACACCGCGGCGAAGCCGAGCCACAGACGGATCGAGCCGCGGCCGGCAAGCCCGACACCGCCAGGCAGCATCGCCTGCACGAGACGCCAGAAGAGAAGGAGGAACCAGACGGCGGAGATGCCGAACCAGCCGAAGACAACCGTGTGCATGCTTTGAAACAGGAGTGGGGAGGGGCGCGCGGGGCGCGACCCGCCGAGTTTAACCGGCCGGCGAACAAGACTCTAACGCGGCGTGCATCCGATTCACGCCGCGCGACGCGTGTGCGCGGCACACGCGCGTGGCGCGCCAGGCGAAGGCGGTCGGTCGGCCTTCGCGCGCGCCCTGCATCAGGGGCTCCGGTGCGTGAAGGTCAACGTCGCGCCGGACGTGGTCACGATCTGCAATTGCTGCGGCTCGCGCATCTGCACGCCGGTCTTGTCGACGTGGGCGAGTGCGTCGAGGTACGCGGTTTCGAGCTGGCCGCCGAGCGTATTCGGGCAGGCCATCCGCGTGCCGGCGAGCGGCCCGAAGCTCAACAGGCCGTTCTTGATCGCGTAGGTGCCCATGTAGCGGTTGCAGCCCGAGAACCCGCTGGCGCGCCGGATGCCCGAGTCGGTCGACAGCGCGAGCTTGATCGGCTCGCCGTTGTCGCCGTGCGGGATCGCGCGCTGCGTGCCGTCGGCATTCAGCCAGCTGGTGAGTTCCCAGCTCGTGTCGTCGAGCAGCTGGACGGCCGCCGGGTTGTACGGGTCGGGTGCGGGGGCGGCGGAATCGGGGTGGGTCGGCATCGCGCAGGCGGCGAGAAGCGTGGCAAGCGTCAACGCGCAGAGCGGCGCGCGCAGCGGGCGAAGCAGGCCGGTGCGGGCGCGTGCGGCGGCGGACAGGTGGGACATGAGCCTCGTTCCTCATCGGATTCTGATCAAGGCGTAAGAGTAACGCACCCGTGCCGCGGCAGGCGAGCCGACACTTCACGCGTGAAAACGTTCGCAGCCTGCTCGCGAGCGGCCCGCGGCCGGGCGCCGGCGCGGCGAAACGCGCAAAACCGGCGCCGTGGCGCGTGTTAACATCGGAGCCGTTTTCGTCCTCCACCAGAAGCGGGTAATCACATGCAGATCGGTCAGCGGCTCGGTACGCCGCTCTCACCCTCGGCCACGCGCGTCATGCTGCTCGGCGCCGGCGAGCTCGGCAAGGAAGTCATCATCGCGTTGCAGCGGCTCGGCGTCGAAGTCGTCGCGGTCGACCGCTATCCGGACGCACCGGGCCACCAGGTCGCGCATCGCGCGCACGTGATCGACATGACGGACGCCGCCGCGCTGCGCGCGATCGTCGAAGCCGAACGCCCGCACCTGATCGTGCCGGAGATCGAGGCGATCGCGACCGACGCGCTCGCGGCGATCGAGGCGGCCGGCCTCGCCGAAGTGATCCCGACCGCGCGCGCGACGCAGCTCACGATGAATCGCGAAGGGATCCGCCGGCTCGCGGCCGAGGAGCTCGGCCTGCCGACTTCGCCGTATGCGTTCGCGGATTCGTTCGAGGCGTTCAGCGCGGCGATCGCGAAGATCGGCATGCCGTGCGTCGTCAAGCCCGTGATGTCGTCGTCGGGCAAGGGGCAGTCGGTCGTGAAGACCGAGGCCGACGTGAAGCCGGCGTGGGACTACGCGATGGCGGGCGGGCGTGTGAACCACGGCCGCGTGATCGTCGAGGGCTTCGTCGATTTCGACTACGAGATCACGCAGCTCACCGTGCGCGCGATCGATCCGGCGACGAACGCCACGCGCACCTATTTCTGCGAGCCGGTCGGCCACGTGCAGGTCGCGGGCGACTACGTCGAATCGTGGCAGCCGCAGCCGATGAGCGCGGTGGCGCTCGAGAAGTCGCGCGAGATCGCGCACAAGGTCACCGAGGCGCTCGGCGGGCGCGGGATGTTCGGCGTCGAGCTGTTCGTGCGCGGCGACGACGTGTGGTTCTCCGAGGTGAGCCCGCGGCCGCACGATACGGGCCTCGTCACGCTCGCGTCGCAGCGCCAGTCGGAATTCGAGCTGCACGCGCGTGCGATTCTCGGGCTGCCGGTCGATCCGGCGCTCGGTACGCCTGCCGCGTCGGCCGTGATCTACGGTGGGCTCGACGAGCGCGGGATCGCGTTCGAGGGCGTGCGCGACGCGCTTGCCGTGCCGGGCGCCGACCTGCGCCTGTTCGGCAAGCCGGAAAGTTTCGCGAAGCGGCGCATGGGCGTCGCGCTGGCGACCGGCGCGACCGTCGACGAAGCCCGCGAACGCGCGAAGCGCGCCGCCGCGGCCGTCCGGCCGGTGTCGGCCCGCTGACGTAATCAGGAGAGGACGATGACGCCGAAGTGGCTGCGTATCGGAAAGCTGGCCGTCGCGCTGGCGCTTGCAGTGAACCTCGCGGGTTGCGGGCTCGCGGCCGCACCGTGCCGGGTGGCCTCGGCCGGGCTCAAGATCGTGCCGCTCGTCGGCCATGTCGCGGCCGCACCGACCGACGCGTGTGCCGACGTCATCGATCCCTGATCACGCTACCCGACCCGATCGCCAACAATAATCACGTGCCCTGCGAGGGCGCGTTTCCACCCGTCTCGTGAGAGGACCTGCATGATTCGCCAAACCCTCGCCGCGCTCGCGCTCGCCGGCACGGCCGTTTCCGTCGCGCATGCCGCACAGCTGACCGTCGAAGAGATCGACGCCGATTCGCGTCAGTTCACCGTCTACCAGTGCGCGAACCAGAAGCAGCCGGTGCGCGTGTCGTACTGGCTCGCGGGCAACGGCCAGAGCTTCGCGCTCGTGCCGGTCAACGGGAAGCAGATGCTGTTCGTCGACACCGTGTCGGCGTCGGGCGCGCGCTACCAGGCCGGCCGCTATACGTGGTGGACGAAGGGCAAGGAGGCGACGCTGCGCGACGAGATCGCCGACCAGAGCGCGCCGCCGCTGCTGGGCGACTGCGTACAGGTGGAGAAGAAAAAGAAGAAGGGCTGAGCGCCGGGCGGGAACAGGGATCGTGCGCCCGGCTCCCGGGCCTGACGGCCGGGTACGCGGCCTGGCCGCGGGCGATCGGGCCTGGCGATCAGGGATCGGGCCCTGAAATCACCCGCTGGCCCATCGGGCTAGTCCGATCAGGTCATCCGTCTAGCGCGCGGGCCACCCCGGGCCCGTCGCGCGAACCGCCGTTGTGGCCGTTCGCCGCGTTGTCACGGACAGATGGCCGCGCAGTGCTACAATACGGCCCTTTCCGCCGGCATTCGCGCCGAACGGAGTCCGCACGGCCTGGCGTCCAGCGTTCACATTGAACCGGTCCCAAGCGCCAGAGCGGCGCCGCGCGGCGCGCCGCGGCTCCGTCTATTTCCGAATTGTGATGAGCGCAGGCCCGGCTGGCCTGACGCACGATGTCCCCGCCGCGCCTTTTGAGCGAAACGCCACCATGTCCGATTCTGTCGCCAAGCCCGTCGACGCAACCTTCGATCAATTCGGCCTTGCCGCCGATATCCTGAAAGCCATTGCGGAGCAGGGCTATACGACGCCGACGCCGATCCAGGCGCAGGCCATTCCGGTCGTGCTCGCCGGCCGCGACGTCATGGGCGCCGCGCAAACGGGCACCGGCAAGACCGCGAGTTTCTCGCTGCCGATCATCCAGCGCCTGCTGCCGCAGGCCAACACGAGCGCGTCTCCGGCGCGCCACCCGGTGCGTGCGCTGATCCTCACGCCGACCCGCGAACTCGCCGACCAGGTCGCCGCGAACGTGCACGCGTATGCGAAGCACACGCCGCTGCGCAGCGCGGTCGTGTTCGGCGGCGTCGACATGAACCCGCAGATGGCCGAGCTGCGCCGCGGCGTCGAGGTCCTGATCGCGACGCCGGGCCGCCTGCTCGACCACGTGCAGCAGAAGACGGCGAATCTCGGCCAGGTGCAGATCCTCGTGCTCGACGAAGCCGACCGGATGCTCGACATGGGCTTCCTGCCCGACCTGCAGCGCATCCTGAACCTGCTGCCGAAGGAACGCCAGACGCTGCTGTTCTCGGCCACCTTCTCGGGCGAAATCAAGAAGCTCGCGTCGACCTACCTGCGCAACCCGCAGACGATCGAGGTCGCGCGCAGCAACTCGACGAACGCGAACGTCACGCAGATCGTCTACGACGTCGCCGAAGGCGACAAGCAGGCGGCCGTCGTGCAGTTGCTGCGCGATCGCGGCCTCAAGCAGGTGATCGTGTTCTGCAACAGCAAGATCGGCGCAAGCCGGCTTGCGCGCAATCTCGAGCGCGACGGCGTGGTCGCGTCGGCGATCCACGGCGACAAGACGCAGATCGAGCGGATGCAGGCGCTCGACGCGTTCAAGCGCGGCGAGATCGAGGCGCTGGTCGCGACCGACGTGGCCGCGCGCGGCCTCGACATCGCCGAACTGCCGGCCGTGATCAACTTCGACCTGCCGTTCAGCGCGGAAGACTACGTGCACCGGATCGGCCGTACCGGCCGTGCGGGTGCGACGGGCGATGCGCTGTCGCTGTGCAGCCCGAACGAGCGCAAGCAGCTCGCCGATATCGAGAAGCTGATCAAGCGTCCGCTCGAAGTGCAGACGCTCGCGCTCGACAAGCCGGCACGCCACCGTCACGACGAGCGCGGCAACGACCGCGGCGGCGATCGCAACAGCGAGCGCGGTGGCGAGCGGGGCGGTGAACGAGGCGGCCGTCGCGATCGCGACGAGCATCGCGGTGCATCGGGGCGCCGGCCGGGCGGTTCCGAGCGCGGTCATCACCGTCGCCACGAAGCGCCGGTCGACGATTTCTTCCTGAAGCCGTACGAGCCGTCGGCGCCGGCGAAGCAGCAGGACGACGCGCAGCCGGCGCAGCAGCCCGAGAAAAAGGGGCCGAAGCGTCAGGTCGCCGCACTGCTCGGCGGGTTCGGGATGCCGCGCAAGCCGTCGGCATAAGCCGGGCGAACGTGACGGCGCGGCGCGCGAGCGCTGCTGGAGAAGCGGGTGCATGCGATGAGCATGTGCCCGTTTTTCATTGGGGCTCCGATTTGACGGGGGAGGCGGGCGTGCGGCGTCGGCGGGGGGATGCAGTCGGCATCCGGCTTGGGCCCGGTCGCCGCGACATCGGCGCGCTGCGTGCGTCAGCCGGCCTGCGGCCCGAAGCGCCTCGCCCATGCTGCCGTGGCGGCGGCGTAGAACGTATCGAGAGTCGCGCCTGCAAGCGTGCCGTCGGGCGCGAGGCCCAGGTGCGCGGCCGCGGCGTGCAGCGCCGGCAGCGGATCGTTGCGTTCGAGCGCGGTCGCGCCCGTCTGCTTGCTGAGCTTTTCGCCGTTCGCATCGACGACGACGGGCACATGCAGGTATTGCGGCGTCGGCACGCCGAGGCAGTGCTGCAGGTGAATCTGGCGTGCGGTCGAGTCGAGCAGGTCGGCGCCGCGCACGACGTGCGTGATGTGCGCGTCGGCATCGTCGACGACGACCGCGAGCTGGTAGGCCCATTGGCCGTCCGCACGCTTCAGCACGAAATCGCCGACTTCGGTCGCGAGGTTCTGCGATTGCGTGTGCTGCCAGCGATCGTCGAACGTGACGAGTGCGTCGCTGCCGTCCGGCACGCGCAGCCGCCACGCGCGCGCGGGCTTGCCGTGCAGGCCGGTGCGGCAGGTGCCCGGGTACGCGAGCGTCGTATGGCGCTCGTGCGCGGCGCGCAGCGAATCGGCGATTTCCTTGCGCGTGCAGCCGCACGGATAGACGAGCCCGGCCGCGACGAGCCGTTCGAGCGCGGCCGTATAGGCGGCATCGCGCGTGCTTTGCCAGACGGGCGGCTCGTCGGGCGTCATGCCGAAATGCGCGAGCGTCGCGAGGATGTCGTCGGCGGCGCCCGGCACCGTGCGCGGGCCGTCGAGATCCTCGATGCGCACGAGCCATGCACCGCCGTGCGCGCGCGCATCGAGCCAGCTCGCGAGCGCGCCGACCAGCGAGCCGAAATGCAGCGGGCCGGTGGGCGACGGCGCGAAGCGGCCGCGATAGCCGGTCATCGGAGCGCGGGGCAGTGCGCGCTTACGCGGCGCTGGCCGCCGGTGCGCAAGCCGGGCACGACTTGCCGGGCACGTAGCTCGACGACTGTTGCGCTTCCGGCGTGACGACCGCGCGGCACGCGAAGCACGTGACGTTCTCGGTGGGCTGGAGCTGCGGATTCAGCGCGGTGCGGTAGTCGAACACGAAGCAGTCGCCGTGATAGTGCGCGCCGCCGACTTCCTCGAAGTACTTCAGGATCCCGCCTTCGAGCTGGTACACGTTCTCGATGCCGATTTCCTTCATGTGGATCGCGGCCTTCTCGCAGCGGATGCCGCCCGTGCAGAACGACACGACCGTCTTGCCTTCGAGGTCGGCGCGGTTCGCGTCGATCACTTCGGGGAATTCGCTGAACTTGTCGATCCGGTAGTCGAGCGCGTCGTCGAACGTGCCGACGTCGACTTCGAAGGCGTTACGCGTGTCGAGCATCACGACCGGGCGGCCCGTGTCGTCGTGGCCGCGATCGAGCCACGTCTTCAGCGTACGCGCATCGACGAACGGCGCGCGGCCGAGTTCCGGCTTGATCGCCGGCTTCTTCATCGTGATGATTTCGCGCTTCAGGCGCACGAGCATGCGGCGGAACGGCTGCGAGTCGGACAGGCTCTCCTTGAACTGCAGCGACGCGAACTTGCCCTCGAACAGCGGATCGTGGCGGATGTAAGCGATGAACGCGTCGGCGGCTTCGCGCGTGCCGGCGATGAACAGGTTGATGCCTTCCGGCGCGAGCAGGATCGTGCCGCGCAGGCCGAGTTCGTTGCAGCGGGCGGTGACGAGCGGGCGCCATTGCTCGTTCGCGTCGAGCGACACGAAGTGGTAGGCGGCGAGGTTGACGATGGTCATGATGGTCCGACGGGAAAACGGCCGCACGGCGGCCCGCAAAAAAGGGTGCGAAGCCGGGGCGTGGATTCGAAAAACCGTATTATCCCGCAAACCGCGCCCGGGCCGGCACCCTGCCGTCTGGCCAGCCGCGCGACGTGCGGTCGCGCGCATCGGCCGAACGGCCAGCGCGGGGATTTTTTGGGCAGCCCGCGCGGCGAGGCGGCTACAATAGCGCCCATGTCAGATCCTCGCTTCGTCCATCTTCGCGTTCACTCCGAATTCTCGATTGCCGACGGCATCGTGCGCATTGACGACATCGTCAAGGCGGCGGCCGCGGACGGTCAGGGCGCGCTCGCGCTCACCGATCTCGGCAACGCATTCGGCCTCGTCCGTTTCTACCAGGAAGCCCGCGGCAAGGGCATCAAGCCGATCGCCGGCTGCGACGTCTGGATCGCCAATCCGGACGACCGCGACAAGCCGTCGCGGTTGCTGCTGCTCGTCAAGGACAAGGTCGGCTACCTGAATCTGTGCGAGCTGCTGTCGAAGGCGTGGCTCACGAACCAGTACCGCGGCCGTGCGGAACTCGACGCGAGCTGGCTCGACGGCGAGCGCTCGCAAGGGCTGCTCGCGCTGTCGGGTGCGCAACAGGGCGATATCGGGCTCGCGCTTGCCGCAGGCAACGAAGAAGCCGCGCGCCGGCACGCCGAGCGCTGGGCGAAAGTGTTCCCGGGCGGCTTCTACGTCGAGCTGCAGCGTTACGGCCAGCCGGGCGCGGAGGCGTACATCCAGCAGGCCGCGACGCTCGCCGCCGCGCTGAAGCTGCCGGTCGTCGCGACGCACCCGACGCAGTTCATGACCGACGACGATTTCACCGCGCACGAGGCGCGCGTGTGTATCTCGGAAGGCGACATCCTCGCGAACCCGCGGCGCCAGAAGCGTTTCACGACCGACCAGTATTTCCGCACGCAGGACGACATGGTCGCGCTGTTCGCCGACCTGCCGTCGGCGATCGCGAATACGGTCGAAATCGCGAAGCGCTGCAACCTGAAGCTCGAGCTCGGCAAGCCGAAACTGCCGCTGTTCCCGACGCCGGACGGCATGTCGCTCGACGACTACCTGGTCCAGCTGTCGAAGGAAGGGCTCGAGACCCGTCTCGCGCAGCTGTATCCGGTCGAGGCCGAGCGCGACGCGCAGCGCGACACGTATTACAAGCGCCTCGAATTCGAGTGCGGGACCATCACGAAGATGGGCTTCCCGGGCTACTTCCTGATCGTCGCGGACTTCATCAACTGGGCGAAGAACAACGGCGTGCCGGTCGGCCCGGGCCGCGGCTCGGGCGCCGGTTCGCTGGTCGCGTACGCGCTCGGCATTACCGACCTCGACCCGCTGCGCTACAACCTGCTGTTCGAGCGCTTCCTGAACCCGGAACGCGTGTCGATGCCCGACTTCGACATCGACTTCTGCCAGCACGGCCGCGACCGCGTGATCCAGTACGTGAAGGAGAAGTACGGCGCGGACGCCGTGTCGCAGATCGCCACGTTCGGCACGATGGCCGCGAAGGCGGCCGTGCGCGACATCGGCCGCGTGCTCGACCTCGGCTACATGTTCACCGACGGCATCGCGAAGCTGATCCCGTTCAAGCCGGGCAAGCACGTGACGATCGCCGACGCGATGAAGGAAGAGCCGCAACTGCAGGAGCGCTACGACCACGAGGACGAAGTGCACCAGCTGCTCGATCTCGCGCAGCGCGTCGAGGGCCTCACGCGTAACGTCGGGATGCACGCGGGCGGCGTGCTGATCGCGCCCGGCAAGCTGACCGATTTCTGCCCGCTGTACACGCAGGGCGACGACGGCGGCGTGGTCAGCCAGTACGACAAGGACGACGTCGAAGCCGTCGGCCTCGTGAAGTTCGACTTTCTGGGCCTCACGACGCTGACGATCCTCGACTGGGCCGAGCGCTACATCCGCCGCCTCGATCCGTCGAAGGCCGACTGGTCGCTCGCGCAGGTGCCGCTCGACGATCCCGCGTCGTTCCAGATCCTCAAGAAGGCCAACACGGTCGCGGTGTTCCAGCTGGAAAGCCGCGGGATGCAGGGCATGCTGAAGGACGCGCAGCCCGACCGCTTCGAGGACATCATCGCGCTCGTGTCGTTGTACCGTCCGGGCCCGATGGACCTGATCCCGAGCTTCTGCGCACGGAAGCACGGCCGCGAGAAGGTCGAGTATCCGGATCCACGCGTCGAGCCCGTCCTGAAAGAGACCTACGGCATCATGGTCTATCAGGAGCAGGTGATGCAGATGGCGCAGATCATCGGCGGCTACTCGCTCGGCGGCGCGGACTTGCTGCGTCGCGCGATGGGCAAGAAGAAGCCCGAGGAGATGGCCAAGCACCGCGAGATCTTCGCCGAGGGCGCGGCGAAGAACGGCCTCACGCGCGAGAAGTCCGACGAGATCTTTGACTTGATGGAGAAGTTCGCGGGCTACGGCTTCAACAAGTCGCACGCGGCCGCCTATGCGCTGCTCGCGTACTACACCGCGTGGCTGAAGGCGCACCATCCGGCCGAATTCATGGCGGCCAACATGACGCTCGCGATGGACGACACCGACAAGGTGAAGATCCTGTTCGACGACTGCGTCGTGAACAACCTCGTCGTGCTGCCGCCGGACATCAACCAGTCGCATTACCGCTTCGAGCCGGTCGCCGAAGCCGACGGCAAGCGCTCGCGCACGATCCGCTACGGGCTCGGCGCGGTGAAGGGCAGCGGCCAGAATGCGATCGAGGAAATCCTGCGCGCCCGCGAGGAAAAGGCGTTCACCGACCTGTTCGACTTCTGCGAGCGGATCGACCGGCGTGTCGTCAACCGCCGCACGGTCGAGGCGCTGATCCGTGCCGGCGCGTTCGATTCGCTGAACACGAACCGTGCGCAGCTGATCGCGTCGGTGCCGCTGGCGATGGAAGCGGCCGACCAGGCCGAGGCGAACGCGATGCAGGCCGGCCTGTTCGACATGGGCGCCGAGTCGCCGCACGCGCATGCGCTCGTCGACGAGCCCGCGTGGGACGACAAGCGCCGCCTGCAGGAGGAAAAGGGCGCGCTCGGCTTCTACCTGTCCGGCCACCTGTTCGACGCGTATCGCGACGAGGTGCGCCGCTTCGTGCGGCAGAAGGTCGGCGACCTGAAGGAAGGGCGCGACAAGCTCGTGGCCGGCATCATCGCGTCGCTGCGCACGCAGATGACCCAGCGCGGCAAGATGCTGATCGCGCTGCTCGACGATGGCTCGGGCCAGTGCGAGATCACGATCTTCAACGAGCAGTTCGAGGCGAACAAGGCGCTGTTCAAGGAAGACGAGCTGCTGATCGTGCAGGGGCAGGCGCGCAACGATGCGTTCACGGGCGGCATCCGCTTCACGGCCGATACCGTGATGGATCTCGAGCGCGCGCGCAGCCGCTATGCGCAGGCCGTCCGGCTGACGATGAACGGCAACGCCGACGCGGCCGCATTGCGCCGCGTGCTCGAGCCGCACGTGTCGAAGGACGATCCGGCGGCGAACGTGGTCGAGGCGCCGGCGCCGCGCGGCGGCGGGCGCGATGGCGGTCGTCGCCCACAGGCGCCGCTGCCGAACGGGCTCGCGGTCCAGGTCCACTACAGCAACACACGGGCACAGGGTGAAATGCGCCTCGGCGACGCATGGCGCGTCAAGCCGAGCGACGTGCTGCTCGCGGAGCTGCGAGCGACGTTCGACGGCAGCGTCGTCGAAATCACGTACTGATCGCGCCTTTGCCGAACGGCTGTCGCGCCATGCGGCCCGTCGCATCGCCATCGTGCGGTGCGGCGGGCCGTTTTTGCAGGTTCACGCAAGCGGGTCTTGGGCTGGCCATCCGGACGCTATACAATCCGGCGCTAGCCGCACGAACGCGGCGCTGACCGCCGCTTGTCCGGCGGATCGCGCCGATATCGCGCACATAAGCGGGGGCGGATCCATGCGGCGAGCCGCGATAGGCGACCAGGCCGTCCCGGAACCGGATGCCGTGAAACGGCTCGTCGCGACGACAAAAACTGACAGTCCCCACATGACCATGGCCAATGTGAACCCGACGCAGCGGATCCTCGTGATCCGGATCGATTTTCTGGGCGACATGCTGTGCACGACGGCGTTTCTCCGCGCGCTGAAGGAGCGCTGGCCCGGCGCGGAACTCCATGTGGTCGCGAACCGCTACAACGCGGCCGCGCTGGCCGGAAACCCGGACGTCGACGCGATCCACACCTACGTCTATAGCCGTCAATGCGAGCGCAACGACCGTCCCGGGCGGATGCGCGCGTTCTTCGACCGGCTGCGGCTGGTGCGTCGCCTGCGTCGCTTGCGGTTCGACCTCGTGGTCGTGCCGAACGGCGGCATGCATCGCAGCAGCATGCAGTTCGCGCGCCAGATCGGCGCAAAGGATTGCCGCTGGCACGATGCCGAGACGGAATTCGACGATCGCAAGCCCGAGCATGTCGCCGAGCGGCCGATGTGCCACGAGGCGTTGTCGGGTTTCCGGCTCGTACCCGAACTCGGCCGCGCCGACGTCGACCGCCTCGCGTTGTCGGTTCATCCCGACCGCGCGCTGCAGGACGCGTGGTACCGGCTGCTCGGCGCGCGCACGAAGCCGCGCGTCGGGTTGTTCGTCACGAACAAGGCGGTCGAGCGCCGCTGGCCGGCCGATCGTTGGCGCGACCTCGCCGAGCGTCTCGCGCCGCATGCCGACGTGATCGTGTTCCGCGACCCGGCCGTCGGCCATGGTCCCGAGGACGACTCGTGGCGCGACGTGTGCGCGCGCCATGTTGCGCCGTCGTCGGTCGCCGACCTGGTGGCCGCGGCGAGCCTGCTCGATGCGATCGTCTCCGCCGACAGCGCCCCCGTGCACCTCGCGTCGGCGCTCGGCGTGCCCGTCGCCGCGCTGTTCGAGGATCGTCCCGAGAAATACCTGCGCTGGCATCCGCTCGGTGTGCCGCACGTGATCGTGCGCGCCGGCGCGACCGTCGACGCGATCGGCGTCGACGCGGTCGAGCGTGCGGTGAATCACCTGCTGCCGCAGGCCACCCAACGTGACGAACGGTTGATCGACGCAGCACACACGCAGCCGGCGGCTGCCGCTGCGACGCCGGTGATCATGACCATCGCTTCGTAGCGCCACGGGTATCGCAGGCACCGCGTACGCCAGCGGCGCGCGGTGCGCCTGCCGCGCAGCACCTCGTGAACGGGGCCGCATCAGGCTGACCGGACGGCCGATTCGCCCTGTCGCGCCGGCTGCTGCAAAATCCTGTACATTGCCAGCCTTGTTCAGCCAGCCAGACACACCCGCCGTGGCCCTGTTTTCTTCCGCCCGCCCGCCCAGAACCATCCTCGTTGCCGCGCCGCGCCGTATCGGCGATGTGCTGCTGACGACGCCGCTCGTCCGTTCGCTGAAGGCCCGCTGGCCTGAAGCACAGATCGACATGCTGGTGTTTCGCGGCACCGAAGGCGTGCTCGAGCACAATCCGGACGTGCGGCGCGTGATCGTCGTCGCGCAACGCGCGGGCTTCCGCGAGCGGCTGCGCGACGCGCTGTCGATGTGGCGCCGCTACGATCTCGCGTGCGCGGCGCTGAGCTCCGACCGGCCGCGCTTCTACAGCTGGTTCGCGGGCCGCAAGCGGGTGGGCCTCGTCGATCCGAACCGCGTGACGTGGCTCACGCGGATGATGCTGAACGGGATCGCGATCAATCACCACGAATCCGCGCATACGGTCGTCAGCACGCTGGCGCTCGCCCCCGTGATCGGCATCGAGCCGGTGTCCGAGGTCGTCGCGCCCGGCATCGGCGACGATCCGGCGCGGCGCGCGCGCTTCGACGCGTGGCTGGCCGAATCGCCGGCGATCCGCGCCGGCAAGCCGCTGGTCGTGCTGCATCCGTATCCGATGTTCCGTTACAAGCAATGGCGGCTCGACGGCTGGGTCGAGATGATCGGATGGCTGCGCGAGCAAGGCTTCGCGGTTGCGCTGTCGGGCGGCCCGGCCGACAGCGAACGCGAGTATGCGGCGCAGGTCGCGGCTGACGCGGGCGGCGACGTGCTGAACCTGGTCGGCCGCCTGACGTTCGGCGAAAGCGCCGAACTCGTGCGGCGGGCACGGCTTTTCATCGGGCCCGACACCGGCGCGACGCACGTCGCGGCCGCGACCGGCACCGACACGATCGCGCTGTTCGGCCCGTCCGACCCCGTGCGCTGGGGGCCGTGGCCGCAGCACTGGCCGGCGACCGAGAATCCGTGGCCGCTGCGTGGCTCGGGGCGGCACGGGAACGTGTGGCTGCTGCAGGGGGAGGGTGATTGCGTGCCGTGCCGGCACGAGGGCTGCGAGCGCAAGGTCGACAGCCATAGCGACTGCCTCGTCAATCTCGGTGCGCAGCGCGTGAAAGCCGCGGCGGCCGAGATGCTCGGGTTGAATCCGCCGGGCCCGGCCGAGACGGTCGTCGATACGTCGCGACTGCACCGCACCGGATCCGACTGACGCGCGGGCGACGCGCGTTCTCACGCGGTTGTCCGGTACCGGGCGGCTTGTTTGGCGACGAGCCAGCCGCCCGGCCCGTTTTCGTCGAAGATCGATCGTGAAGAGCGCTGCGGTGGTCGAAGCCGGCCGCCAGCGCAGCGCAGGCCGCTGCGCGTTACGCGCTGCGCCGGATCGCCGACGTTTCGCGCGGCAGCGCCTCGGCGCGCTCGCCGCAGCCGAGCAGGATGCCGGCCAGCAGCACGATCAGGTGTCCTTCGGCGAAATCGAGCAGGAGCGAATTCGCGAGACTGCCGATCGCGAAGATGGCGAGCCAGCCAAGCAGCAGGTGCCGCGAGCGCGGATCGAGCGTGCGGCTGCCGCGCGCGATCTGCACGATCAGGTTGACGAACAGCACCAGGCCGAGCGTGCCGAGCTGCACGGCCATCAGCAGGTATTCGTTGTGCGGGTTCGACGTGAGCTGGCCTTCGGCCGCCGTCTTGCCGGCCGTGAGTCGCTCGAATTCGGATTCGAGGCCGCCCGCGCCGTAGCCGATCACCGGGCGCTGGCGATACAGTTCGAGCCCCTTCTTGTACCACTCGAGGCGCAGCCCGGTCGACGTGGCCGCGTCGCTCTGCCGGTATTGCTGCACTTCCGTCACGACCTTCGTCAGCCGGCCGTTGTGAACCGTGCACGCGGCGATCACGAGCGCGATGCCGGCCAGCACGAACACGCCGGCGGCGAGCCCCGCGCGCAGCGCCGATTGCCGGCGCAGCAACAACACGAAACGCACGGCGACGACGAGGATCAGCAGCAGCGCGATGACCTGCCCGGTGCGACCCTGCAACATCACGAACACGTTGACGAGCGACCACGCGGCGACGCCCGCATACGCGGCGCGCGACAGCGCCGTGCGGGCTGCCAGCGCGAGATCGGCCGCCTGGTAGAACAGCAGCGCGCCGAACATGCCGGCGGCGATGTGATTCTTGAACACCCAGGCGCGTGACAGCGGCAGCTCGGTCGCGTGCGCGGGCCCGATCGCGGTCAGGCCGAGATAGTTGGTGGTCGACAGCAGCAGGACCACGCACAGCGTGCCGAACCAGCAGCGCCGCACGATCGGCGCCCAGTTCGAGTGGCGAAAGGCGAGCACGGCGAACGGCAGCAGCAGCAGCTTGTCGTACTTGGCGACCCAGTTCCACGCCTTGTTGTGCGGCGCGACCGTATAGGTGACGCTGGCGGCCAGCGCGGCCAGGATCAGCAGCGCGGCGAGCGAGGCCGGGTCGGTGACGAACGAGCGCAGGTCGCGCCAGAATTCGGGGGAAATCACGAGCGCGGCGGCGAACAGCCCGCAGAACACGTTGGTCAGTGCGGTCGAGATGGGCACCATGCAGAGCGCGGCGACGGCGAATGCGCGGGCGGCGGTCAGGCGCCGCGAGGCGGGAGCGGAAAACGAAAGCATCGGAACCTGTCGAATGGACGAATGCGGCTTGCGTACGTCGTGCTGCGCGCCGCGCGCCCCGGTGGGAGATCCGGGACGAACGGCGCAGAGTATACGCGAAGCAGCGCGCGTTTCCGTGTCGTTTTCGGGGCGCGATCAGCTGAACGCGCGCTTGATCCGCGAGCGCAGCAGCGCGCGCTTCAGACTGCCTTCCACGGCCGGCGTGTCGAGCGCGACGCGCGTGCCGGCCGGCTCGCCGCGATGCAGGTAGTGGCGGTCGAACGTCGCCTGGGTCATGCCCCATTTGTTCAGAAACTGGCGGCGGCCATCGTTCTTGACGATCTTGCCCGTGCTCTTCTGCTGGAAGTGGTAGACGAGGCTGTCGCCGACCCCGATGAAGATCCGGCAGCCGGCATCCCAGAATTTCATCGAGAAGTCGTTGTCGCTGCTCATGCCGGGCGACAGCTCGCTGCTGTAGCCGCCGATCCGGTTCCACCAGTCGCGGTGCACGAGCGTCGGCGGCCAGGTCGAGCCCAGCCAGTCGGCGCGCACGAGCTTCGGCGCCGCCGCGACGAGGCCCGCCGCGTCGAAATGTTCGGCGTCGCGGCCGAAGTTGCTGACCACGACGCACGGGTTGCGCGTGTCGACCGGCTCGACCATCGTGCCCGACAGCATGAAGAGGTCGGTCGGCATCTGTTCGATGCGGCGCACGAGCGCCGTGTCCCAGCCGGGGCAGCAGAACATGTCGTCGTTCATGTAGACGACGTAGTCGCGCGTGGCGCGCGCGGCGGCCCAGTTCACCGCGTGGCAGATGCCGATGTTGGTCGGCGATGCGGTGTGCTCGATCCCTTCGCTGCGCACCCAGTCGAGCGTGCCGTCCGAGCCGTCGTTCACGTGCACGATGATCTGGTGGTCGTACGCCGAGTGGCGGCGCAGGCTGTCGACGACGAGCTTGAGGTACGGCAGGTTGTTCCAGGTCGGAATGATGATGGAGAACATGGCGGTCGGATTCGGTAGTCGTCGTGGCGGGCGCCGTGTGGCGCCGCCGGTCGGGCGGGCACGCGCGGCGCGGGCAGCCCGGCATTGTAACGCCGGGCCGGCTCCCTGCCGGGCGGGCGCTCAGCGGGCCCGTTCGTGGCCGAGCTTCAGGAAGCGGTAGTACACGGTTTCCGCGTTGAACACGGCGATCATGAAGCCGGCGCGGCCGTCGAGGAAGCCGCGGCGCAGCACGTAGGTGCGCACGAACGCCCAGGCGCCGCGCGCGAGCGCCTTGCCGAAGCCGCCGCGCTGGCCGGCCGCGCGACGCTGGCGCGCGCCGGCCGTCGAATAGGCGTCGAGCTTGCGCACGACGGTTTCGAAATCCTCGTACGAGTAGTGCATCAGCTTGCCGGACAGCCGCAGCGCGGCGCCGTCGAACACGAGGCGCTCGTGCACGAGATCGTCGGAGAAGCGCGCGGCGCCGCGCCGGAACAGCCGCGGGATCCAGTCCGGATACCAGCCGCTGTGATGGATCCACTGGCCGCAGAAGCTCGACAGGCGGTCGACCGCATAGACCTGCGCGGCCGGCGCGCGGATCGTGTCGCGGATCGACTGCGCGAGTTCCGGCGTGACGACTTCATCGGTATCGAGGGACAGGATCCAGTCGGTGCCGAGCGCGTCGAGCGCGCGGTTCTTCTGCGGGCCGAAGCCGGGCCAGTCGCGCTCGACGATCACGCGCGCGCCGTGCGCCTGCGCGATCGCGACGGTATCGTCGGTGCTGCCGCCGTCGATGACGACGACGTCGTCGGCGAACGACAGCGCGGCCAGGCACTGCGCAAGCCGCGCCGACGCGTTGAGGGCGATGAGGGCGACGCCGAGGGAGGGTTCAGCCATGAAATCGTCGGAAAAGGCGGAGAAAACGGTGAGCGGCAGTATACCCGCGGCCCGGCCGCCGCCCGCAGCGGCCATGACCGTGCCGGCCGGGGCGGTGCGGCTATAATGTTGAGCCCTTTTCGGCACCCGCCCGACAGGGCGACATCCCGGGCGGCCACGTCCGGGCGCCGCTTCGCGGCTCAAGAAGGATTGCCTTGGAAACCCAGAACACTCTTCGCAAACCGATGGACGGCACGGGCACCTCGCCCGTGACGGTCCTCAAGCGCCTGTGGCCGTACATCCGGCCGCTGATCGGCATCGTGGTGCTCGCCGTGATGACGATGGGCGTCGTCGCGGCCACCGAGGCCGGGATCCCGGCGCTGCTCAAGCCGCTGCTCGATCACGGCTTCGGCTCGCACGGCAGCGACCGC
The DNA here is from genome assembly GCF_020420065.1 of Burkholderia sp. AU31624. NCBI lineage: Bacteria > Pseudomonadati > Pseudomonadota > Betaproteobacteria > Burkholderiales > Burkholderiaceae > Burkholderia > Burkholderia sp. AU31624. Next base: position 91,027 of record NZ_JAIZRT010000003.1, on the reverse strand, counting down.
GCGAAATGGTACGTGCCGATGGCCGTGATCGGGCTCGCGCTCGTGCGCGGCGTGTCGCAGTACGCGTCGAATTACCTGCTCAACTACGTGTCGAACCGCATCCTGCTGCAACTGCGGCTCGAGATGTTCCAGCGGATGCTGCACACGGGCGCGTCGTTCTTCCAGCGCGAGACGGCGAGCACGGTGATCAACGCGATCGTGTTCGAGGTCAACCAGATCCTGTCGGTGCTGACCGGCGTGATGGTCACGCTCGTGCGCGATTCGCTGACGGTGATCTTCCTGCTCGGCTACCTGTTCTACCTGAACTGGCGGCTCACGCTGATCGTCGCGGTGATCCTGCCGGGCATCGGCTGGCTCGTCAGCAAGATCAACCGCCGCCTGCGCCGCCTGAACCGCGAGCACCAGACGCTGACCAACGAGCTGTCGTACATCGTCGAGGAGACGGTCGGCGGCTACAAGGTCGTCAAGGTGCACAACGGCGAAGCGTACGAGATGGACCGCTTCACGCAGATGAGCAAGCGCCTGCGCGGCTATGCGATGCGCATGACGATCTCCGGCGGCCTCGCGCAGCCGCTCACGCAGTTCCTCGCGTCGATCGCGCTCGCGGTCGTGATCACGATCGCGGTCGTGCAGTCGTCGAACGACCAGACGACGGTCGGCGGTTTCGTCGCGTTCGTCACGTCGATGCTGCTGGTGATCTCGCCGCTCAAGCACCTGATCGACGTCAACCAGCCGCTGCAGCGCGGGATGACGGCCGCCGAACTGATCTTCGGGCTGATCGACGAACCGGCCGAGCCGCAGGGCGGCGGCCGGCCGCTCGCCCAGGCGCGTGGCGACATCGAGTTCCGCAACGTGACGTTCGACTACGGCGCGGCCGAGCGGCCGACGCTCGACCGCATCTCGTTCAAGGTCGCGCCCGGTGAAATGATCGCGCTCGCGGGCCCGTCGGGCAGCGGCAAGACGACGCTCGTGAACCTGCTGCCGCGCTTCTTCGACCCGACCGACGGGGCGATCCTGGTCGACGGCGTGCCGGTGGCCGACTACGACCTCCACGCGTTGCGCGGCCAGATGGCGATGGTCAGCCAGGACGTCGTGCTGTTCAACGACACGATCGCCGCGAACGTCGCGTACGGGCAGACGCCCGACCGCGCGCGCGTGCAGGCCGCGCTCGAGGCCGCGAACCTCGCCGATGCGGTCGCCGCGATGCCCGACGGGCTCGACACGCTCGTCGGCGGCAACGGGATGCGGTTGTCCGGCGGCCAGCGCCAGCGGCTCGCGATCGCGCGCGCGATCTACAAGGACGCGCCGATCCTGATCCTCGACGAAGCGACGTCGGCGCTCGACTCGGAATCGGAGCGCCACGTGCAGGCCGCGCTCGAACGGCTGATGGAAGGCCGCACGACGCTCGTGATCGCGCACCGGCTGTCGACGATCGAGCGCGCGGACCGCATCCTCGTGCTCGAGGCAGGCAAGATCGTGGAGGAGGGCAGCCATGAGGAATTGCTGCGCCACGGCGGCCTCTACGCGCACCTGCACCGGATCCAGTACCAGCAGCAGGCGGCGTAACGCGCGGTCATATGCGCGGTCATGTGGCCCCGCGATACCGTGTGCTAGTCTTCATCGGGCAGTCCGAGTGGTTTCGTTCGACGTGACAACACGGAGGGAAGGCACGATGAAGAAGATGCACGGGATGATGCTGGCCGCGCTGATCGCGGCGGGTTTCGCCGCGCCGGCCGCGATGGCGCAGGACCACGACCACCACGACGACCAGGGCGGCCATGGCATGCAGCGCGGCCACGGCCCGAAACACATGCCGCCCGGCCAGATGCGCCATGAGGACGACGTGCCGCCGCGCTGGGCCGACCAGCCGCGCCGCGAATGGCACAAGGGCGACCGGCTTCCGCCCGAGTTCCGCGATCGCCAGTACGTGATCGACGACTGGCGCGGCTATCGCCTGAGCCCGCCGCCGCGCGGCTATCAATGGGTCGGCGTCGGCGGGGATCACCTGCTGGTGCAGATCGGTTCCGGCATCGTGCTGCGGATCGGTAACTGACCTGGCCGACGGCCCGGCACGGATCGCGCGATGCCGCGATGCGCGCCGGGCAACCGGATCAACGCGTCACTTCGCCGCCGCGTGGCGGAACCAGCGGCGCTCGATTTTCGACATCACCCAGCACACGCCCAGCGCACATACGGTACCGAGCGTCACCTCGCCGAGCCGCATCAGCGGAATGTCCCACAGCGGGCCGTTGCCCGGAAACAGCAGCACGATCGTCGCGGTCACGCCGCCGAGCCGTGCGGCGCTGCCGACGTTCAGGCACCAGCAGCAGACGATCACGACCGCGACGGTCATCGCATACGCGACGAGGCGGTCGCCGCCGAGCGCCGCGCCGGCGAAGCCGAGCACGCCGCCGACCATCGCGCCGACGAACTGGTCGCGCGACAGCGACATCGTGTCCGAGTAGTTGTGCTGCGTCACGGCGATCGCGGTGATCGCCGCCCACACGGCCTGCTCGGTGTGCAGCGCGCGGCCGATCACGTACGCGAGGCAGGCGCCGCACACGGCCTGCAGCGCCATCAGCCCGCCCTGGGCGAGCCGCTCGCTGAATGACAGCCCCTTGAACAGGTCGAAGATCGACTGCTGGATCTGCTGGCGGGCTTCGTTGAGTGTCCTGATCGTATCCATCATGCGTTGGCCAAGAAGCGGGTAACGGCGGCGCGCCGGTGTCAGCGCGCCTGTTCCGGCGATGCGGCGGCCGGTTCGTCGGCGGCCGCATCACCGTTCGCGACGCGCGTTTCGGGCATCACGAGCCAGACCAGCAGCACCGCGAGCGCACCGGCGCCCGCGAGCCCGAAGAAGCTCACGGCGTTGCCGAAGTGATCGGCGACATAGCCGGCCGCGGCCGTGCTGAGCGTCGCGCCGATCCCGGCCGCGAGCCCGAAGAGCCCGATGCACAGGTTGTAGCGGCCCTTGCCGCCCGCGACGTCGGCCGCGATCAGCGGCAGCATCACGCCGAACACGGCCGCGCTGATGCCGTCGAGCATCTGCACCGGCACCAGCAGGTACGGGCTGCTCACGCCGGCGAACAGCAGCGCGCGCACCGGCAGCGCCGAGAAGCCGAGCAGCAGGATCGGCCGGCGCCCCCAGCGTTGCGCGGAGCGGCCGACCCACGGCGACAGCATCGCGACGATCGCCTGCGGCACGATGATGCACGCGGCGATCACGAGCTGCACGTTCTCGCCCATCCCGGCCGTGACTTCGCCGGCCGCGAGGTTCAGCATCGCCGCGTTCGACAGGTGGAACAGCACGACGCACGCCGCGAAGATCAGCATCCGGCGGTCGCGCAGCAGTTCGAGCAGCGTTTCGCGTTCGCCGGCTTCGTCGCGATCGTCGGGCTTCGACGATTGCGGGATCACCTCGTGGGTCGGCTGGATCATCGCGAGCGCGAACAGCGCGGGCAGCGCGAGCACGGCGGTCAGCCAGAACACCGCGCGGGCGGAGAAATATTCGCCGGTGAGCCCCATCAGGCCCGCCGCGACCGCGCTGCCGATCGACGCCCAGCGCGCGTTGCGGCCGAGCCGGTCGCCGAGGTCGGCGCGGCCGACGAGCGAGAACGAGATCGCGGCCATGGCCGGCACGAGCATGCAGCTCGCGAAGCCGTGGAACACCTCGGCGGCGATCACCGGCACGATCGTCGGGCTCGACGCGAGCAGCACCGCGGACAGGATGATGGCCGCGATCGCCCACGCGGCCGCGCCTTTCTTGTTCTTCAGCGCATCGACGGCCGCGCCGCCCGGCACCTGGCTGACCATCGCGCTGATCGTGCCGATCGACAGCACCATGCCGATCTCGCCCTGCGTCCACTTGTGCGACGCGAGGTAGGACGCGATGAACGGACCGAACCCTGTTTGAACGTTTGCAACGAAGAAGTTGAGCCAGTCGAGGGACCGGAGACTGCGTGCGCTGACGGAATGCTTGATCGTCATCGGGTCGCGCTCGCAGACGAAGCCGGTGCCGGGGCAACGGGCGGGGGGAAAACCGCGACGATCGGCTTGTCGGCCGCGTAGGGCGGCGACGCCTTGATCTGTGCGTCGTTCAGGTCGAGCTGCGGATGCAGCGCCTTGTCGCGCGTGACGAAGCGCAGCGCGCCCCAGCTCGCGGCGATCGAACGGCGGTCGGTATTGACGAGGCCGCCGAGGTCGAGCACGACCGCCTGCGGCTGCGATGCGCGGTCGATCAGTACGTCGACGATCCGGCCGATCTTCGTGCCGTTCGGGCGCTCGACGTCGCTGTCGAGCAGCGGCAGCCGCGTCGCGGGCGAGGCGGCTGCCGAACCGGACAGCGGCACGGCCTTGGGCCGGGCGGCCGGCGGCAGGTCGCCCGACGGCACGTCGAGCACGATCGGCTCCTGTTTGCCGCCCGGCGTGAAGCGGAACACGTTCCACGGGAAGATGACCTTGCGGTCGCCCACGCCCATGAAGCCCTGCAGGTTCACGATCATCTCGCGCGGCTTGCCGCTCGCGTCGGTCACCATGTCGACCGCGCGGCCGATCACCTTGCCGTTGCGGCGCGCGACCTCGCTGTCGAGCAGCGCATGGATCTGGGTGCGGTCGAGCGGGCGCGTCGCGACGATCGGCGGCGGCGGTGTCGGCGCCGGTGTCGGCGATTCGGGGCGCTGCACGGGCTTCGGCCGCGCGACTTCGCGGTGCGGCTTCTTCGGCGCTTCCGGCTCCTCCGGGTGCGTCGGCGCGGGCACGGGCGGCATCGTCAGCGGTTCGCCGGCGGTTTCCTCGACGGGCTCGACGAGCGCCTCGCTGATCGGCGCGGGCGGATTCTGCACCGGCAGCAGCCCGCAGCCGGACAGCAGCGTGGCGGCGGCGAGGATCAGGAAAACCGTCGAGGACGGCAACGACTTGCTGCGGGATGCGGGAAACGGAAGTCCGCCGCTCATTGACACTCACTCCATGGGTCGGGGGCGGCCCGAGGGCACGCGGCTGGCGATGGATGGCGGGTGCGGGCGGCGCACCACGCGAGGTGAGATTTTAACGTGTCTTGCTTTCAGGTCCGATGTCGATGGCTGGCTGGAGGCGGACTGTCGGGAAAAGGAAGGGATCGCGGGGTGGGGAAGGGGGTTGAATGCCGGCCAAGGCCAAGGCCAAGGCTAAGGCTAAGGCCAAGGCCAAGGCCAAGGCCAAGGCCAAGGCCAAGGCCAAGGCTAAGGCTAAGGCTAAGGCTAAGGCTAAGGCTAAGGCTAAGGCTAAGGCTAAGGCTAAGGCTAAGGCGCCCGATCGTCTGCGACGATGCGGGCGCCGTGCCGGCCTGCCGCTTACTTGACCAGCGCGCCGAGCGTCGTCGTCACGGGGGCGAGCACGCCGCCGCCCGTTTTCGAGAGCGCACCGGTGCCGCTGCCGCCCGTCAGCCCCGCGACGGGCGAGCTGCCGGCTGCGCCCGACACCGCTCCCGTCACGGTGCCGACCGCCGACGTGAGCGCACCTGCCGGGTTGCTGCCACCCGTCGCGCCGCCGAGTGCGCCCGTCGACAAGAGCCCCGTGACCGGCGCGAGCGGGCTCGTCGCGGCGCCGCCACCGCCCAGCAGTGCCGTGCCGGCGGTGGCCACCGTGTTGCCGGTCGCGGTGACGACGTTGCCGACGCCGGTCGTTACCGGATTCCCGCCGGTTTTCGCGATCGTCGTGCCGGCGTTCGCGACGCCGTTGCCGACCGTCGTCACGAGGTTCGTGAGCGGTGCGCCGAGCGGCGTGCTCGACGCGACCGTCTGCGTGACCGACCCGACCTGCATCGTGATCGGCGTGATCGCCGAGCTGGCGGCGCCCGTGACCTGCGCGACGGGGCCGGTCGACAACTGCGTGCCGAGCGTCGCGCCGCCGCCGGCGATCGTATTGCCGAGCATCGTGACCGCGCCGCCGACCGGCGACGTGACGGGCGCGAGCGGTGCCAGCGCCGAACCGCTGGCGCCGAGGCTCGACACGACGCCGCCGGTCGCGGCGATCGCGTCGCCGAGGTTCGTGACCACGCCGCCGGTGCTCGCGACCGTCGTGCCGACCGGGTTCGACGATGCGCCGAGCTGGCCGAGCCCCGAGCCGAGGCCGGTGCCGAGCGTCGTGACGGCCGCGCCGGCATCCTGCACGACCGTGCCGAGACCTTGCGTGGTCGACGCATTGGCGCCGGGCACCGACTGGCCCGCGATCGTCGTGCCGACGCTCGATACCGCGCCGCCCGCAGCTGTCACGATGTTGCTCGACGAGTCGATCGTCTGGCCGAGCGCATTGGCGGATGCGCCGCTGCCCGCCGAGCCGGTGCCCGAGCCGCTGCCGCTGCCCGTGCTGCCGACGGTCGAGCCGCTGCCGGAACCGTTGCCCGAGCCGTTGCTCGTGCCGCCGGTCGTGGCCGTCGTGTCGCCCGAACCCGATCCTGCGCCGCCGGTGCCCTGGCTCAGCGAGCCGGAGCCGCCGCACGCGGACAGCGACACCAGCGCTGCGACGCCAGCCGCGATCATGATCATTCGGAATCCTGCCTGATGGGTGGTCGGCGTATCCATGTCGTCCTCGTATTCGTTGGAGAGTGGGGTCAGGCGGCCTTCGCGTGCGTCAATGTGTCGCTGCGATGGGGAAGCGGCTGGCGCATGGTTGGTTGTCTCCCTGATTGACCTGTCGCCGTGTCGCGCTTTCGCCCGTACCGGAATCCGGAACATCGGTCGGGCGAGCGGTTTGCATTCTTTCGTCTTGCTTGCCGATCGCACCGGAAAACATCGGATTCCTGGCGATCAGAGTAGGTCTGCCGGCGCGAGACGTCTTTTAAGCAACGTTAAATTGAAGTAAGCGTCCGATTCACTGCCGAAATCGGGGTAATCACCGTCGACGCGGCGGAAATCGTGTGAGTCGGTGCCGGTGGCGCGGATGTCGCGCGATGGCGGGAGAGGGTGGGGAGGCGAGGCGGAGGGAACGGGGCGGCGCCGCCCTCACCCGCCGTGGCGGCGGGCAGGCGCGGGCGCTGCGTGACGGGCGTGGAGCCGGAAACTCAGGCTTCCGGGTACCACGCGTCGGTGAATTCGCTGACCTTGACGTCGGTCAGTTCCGGCCGTGCGGCCAGCCAGCCGCGCACGAGCTCGCGGTCGGCGTCGGTCGTCGTGCCGCGCGGCGCGCCGGAAATCACGTAAGCGCCGATGCCTTCGTCCGCCGACGCGACGGTCAGCAGCCCGTTCGCTTCGACGAAGTCGATGAACGCATCGATCAGTTCGCCGCGCTCGAGGTCGGTCATTTCGTTGCGGTAATGCGCGGTGGCGTTGAACGCGAGTTCCTGGAATTCGCCGATGTGGAGTTTCTTGCGCTGGCGGCGGTTGTGGCCTTGGCTCATGGTGTGTGGTGAATGCGAAAAGGGTAGGGTGAAAGGGCGGCGGCGGGTGCCGGCGCGACATGCGCGGGCGGCCCGGGCGCCGCATCGAAGCGCCGCGCGGCGATGCCGGCGGCGGATGGACGGAACGTTACATCAGCACGATATCGTACTGCTCCTGGCTCAGGTTCGATTCGACCTGCAGCGACACCGGCTTGCCGATGAAGTCGATCAGCATCGCGAGATGCTGCGACTCCTCGTCGAGGAACAGGTCGATCACCTGCTGCGCGGCGATCACGCGGAATTCGCGCGGGTTGAACTGCCGCGACTCGCGCAGGATCTCGCGCAGGATGTCGTAGCACACGGTGCGCGACGTCTTCACCTGGCCCTTGCCCTGGCAGGTCGGGCACGGTTCGCACAGCACGTGCGCGAGCGATTCGCGCGTGCGCTTGCGCGTCATCTCGACGAGCCCGAGCTGCGAGAACCCGTTGACGGTCACGCGCGTGCGGTCGCGCGACAGCGCTTTCTTCAACTCGGACAGCACCGCGTCGCGATGCTCGGCGTTCTCCATGTCGATGAAGTCGATGATGATGATCCCGCCGAGGTTGCGCAGCCGCAGCTGCCGCGCGATCGTATGCGCGGCCTCGAGGTTGGTCTTGAAGATCGTGTCGTCGAAGTTGCGCGCGCCGACGTAGCCGCCCGTGTTCACGTCGATCGTCGTCATCGCCTCGGTCTGGTCGATCATCAGGTAACCGCCCGACTTCAGGTCGACACGACGCGACAGCGCGCGCTGGATCTCCGTCTCGATGTTGTACAGGTCGAACAGCGGACGCTCGCCCGTGTAGTGGTGCAGCTTCGGGCTCACGGCCGGCGTGAATTCGCCCGCGAATTCCGACAGGCGCTGGTACGTCTCGCGCGAATCGACCTGGATGCGGGTCGTGTCGTCGTTCGCGAAATCGCGCAGCACGCGCTGCGCGAGATCGAGATCCTGGTACAGCAGGCTCGTCGCCGGCAGCCGCTGTGCCTGGGCGACGATCGTCGCCCACGTCTTGCGCAGGTACGTGACGTCGCCGGCGAGCTCGTCGGAGGTGGCATCCTCGGCGATCGTGCGCACGATGTAGCCGCCTTTCTCGTCCGGCGGGATCACGGCCGTCAGGCGCGCGCGCACGGCCTCGCGTTCGGCCTCGCTCTCGATCTTCTGCGAGATGCCGATATGCGGCTCCTGCGGCAGGTAGACGAGCGTGCGGCCCGCGATGCTGACCTGCGTCGACAGCCGCGCGCCCTTCGTGCCGATCGGGTCCTTGATCACCTGGACCATCAGCGTCTGGCCTTCGAACACGATCTTCTCGATCGGCTGGTGCGGCGTGCCCGACTGCGGCTCGCCCGCGAGGCGCGGATGCCAGATGTCGGCGACATGCAGGAACGCCGCGCGTTCGAGGCCGATGTCGATGAACGCCGACTGCATGCCGGGCAGCACGCGCACGACCTTGCCGAGATAGATGTTGCCGACCCGCCCGCGCGACAGCGTGCGCTCGACGTGAAGCTCCTGCACCGCGCCTTGCTGGACGAGTGCGACCCGCGTTTCCTGCGGCGTGAGGTTGATCAGGATTTCTTCGTTCATGGTGGGTTCAGAAGGCGACGCGCGCGGTGCGGAGCAGCGCGGCAGTCTCAAAAAGGGGCAGACCCATGATACCTGAATGGGAACCGTCGATTCGCTCGATGAACTCGGCGGCGCGCCCCTGGATCGCATACGCGCCGGCCTTGCCGAACGGCTCGCCCGATGCGACGTAGCGCGCGTACGCGTCGCGCGACGCGGCCGCGAAACGCACCGACGAGCGCGACAGCGCGGGCGGCAGCAGTTCGCCGTCGGCATCGATCACGGCGACGGCGGTCAGCACCGCGTGCTCGCGGCCGGCGAGGCGCGTGAGCATCGCGAGCGCGTCGTCGGCGTCGGCCGGCTTGCCGAGGATCGCGCCGTCGATCGTGACGGTCGTATCGGCGACCAGCACCGGCGAGGCCGGCTTGCCGCTTGCGACGAGGCGCGCACGCGCAGCCTCGGCCTTGGCGATGGTCACGCGCCGCACGTACGCATCGGCGGCTTCGCCGGGCAGTTCGGCCTCGAGCGCCTCGGCATCCTCGTCGGGGCGCGGCAGCAGCAACTCGAAGCGTACGCCGATCTGCTGCAGCAGCTCCTGGCGGCGCGGGCTTTGCGAAGCGAGGTAAAGGGTCGGGAAAAGCGCGGGGGGCGTGCTGGACGGCATGGTGTCGTTATCTCGGTGTGCGCGCGTGGCGCGCGTCTCGAGGACGACACGTCATGCGCGGTGGTAGGGGTGATTCTGCGTGATGCTCCACGCCCGGTAAAGCTGTTCGGCGAGCAGCACGCGCACCATCCCGTGCGGCAGCGTCATGCTCGAGATGCGCAGCAGCGTGTCGGCACGCGCTTTCAGTTCGGGGTCGAGCCCGTCGGCGCCGCCGATCACGAACGCGACGTCGCGGCCGTCCTGCTGCCAGCCGGGTAGCGCCTGCGCGAGCTGCATCGTGGTCCAGTCGCGGCCGCGCTCGTCGAGCGCGACGAGGCGCGCGCCCTTCGGCAGCGCGGCCTCGATCTTCTGCCGCTCGGCCGCCATCACGCTCTCGGCGCTGCGGCCGCCCGAACGCAGTTCGGGCTTGATCTCGCGCAACTCGATGCGCAGCTCGGGCGGCATCCGCTTCGTGTATTCGTCGAAGCCGGATGCGATCCAGCCCGGCATCTTGTGGCCGACCGCAAGGATGAAAAGCTTCATCGGAAGACGCTTGACGACTCGGGGCTCAACGGCGGCGAGCGGCCGTCTTGCGCGCCGGGCGTGCGGGCGCGGCTTCCTCCTCTTCTTCGTCGTCGCCTTCGCTGGCCGTGGCGAAGCCGTTCCCCTTGCCGCCGCCGAGCTTCATCCGCACGGGCTTGTCGCCCCAGATTTCCTCGAGGTTGTAGTACTGGCGCAGGGCCGGTTGCAGGATGTGCACGACCGCGTCGCCGCAGTCGACGAGCACCCATTCGCCGGTGTCTTCGCCTTCGGAGCTGACGATGTCGCCGCCGGCTTCCTTGACCTTGTCACGCACGCTCGACGCGAGCGCCTTGGTCTGGCGGTTGGAGGTGCCCGAAGCGACGACCACGCGGTCGAACAGTTCGGTCAGGTGGCTGGTGTTGAACACCTTGATGTCTTGCGCCTTGACGTCTTCGAGGGCATCGACGATCACGCGCTGCAGTTTGCGAATATCCATGGATTCAGGAATGGTAGAGGCGATGTTGAAGAATATAGGCCCATACGGCGGCCGGCACATGCTCGGCCGATGCGTCGGGCATTTGCGCATGGCGCGCGATGCATTCGCGCAGGTGGGCGCGGATGTCGGTCGCGGCAATGTCGAACGAAAGGGTCGTATCGATCAGCAGGTGGCCTGCCGGCGTGGCCTTGAGCACGCCGGCGCCGGCTTGCCGCGCGGTGATTTCCTGCGCGACGTCCGGCGGCGCCGCGCCGAGGTCGAACCCCGGGCGCGTCGACACGCAGATGTGCGCGTAGTCGAACAGCTTGCGCCAGTCGCGCCACGTGTCGAGGCGCACGAGCTGGTCGGCGCCGATCAGCAGCGACAGCGATGCGCCTGGGCCGATCCGCTCGCGCCAGCGCGCGAGCGTCTCGACCGTGTAGGTCGGGCCGGCGTGCTCGATCTCGTCGGTGGCGACGGTCACGGTCACGCCCGGCACGGACAGCGAGCCGGCGGCCGCGCGCGTCATCGCGAGCCGATGCTCGGCGGCCGACACGTCACGCTTCTGGTACGGCTGCCCGGCGGGCAGCAGCACGAGTTCGGTCAGGCCGAGCAGTTCGGCGAACCGACGCGCGAGCGCGAGATGGCCGTCGTGGATCGGGTCGAAAGTGCCGCCCAGCAAGCCGATACGACGCGGCAGCGGGGCGGGGCGGGCGGTGGTGTCCAGAAACGCGTCCTTTGCTTGAGGCAGGGGTCAGACCCAGTCGCGCGGCACGATGAAGTCGCTGTACAGGCGCGCTTCCGGCGAACCCGGCTCGGGCTGCCAGTTGTAGCGCCAGTTCGCGACCGGCGGCATCGACATCAGGATCGACTCAGTCCGGCCGCCGCTTTGCAGGCCGAACAACGTGCCGCGATCGAACACGAGGTTGAATTCGACGTAGCGGCCGCGGCGGTACGCCTGGAAGTCTCGCTCGCGCTCGCCGTACGGCAGCTCGGCGCGGCGCTCGACGATCGGCAGGTAGGCCTGCAGGAACGCGTCGCCGACGCTTTGCATCATGTCAAACGAGCGTTCGAAACCGGGCTCCGAGAAATCGTCGAAGAAGATCCCGCCGATGCCGCGCATCTCGTTGCGGTGCTTCAGGAAGAAATACTCGTCGCACCATTTCTTGAAGCGCGGGTAGAGCTCGACGCCGAACGGGTCGAGCGCGTCCTTGCAGGTCTGGTGGAAATGCCGGGCGTCGTCCTCGAAACCGTACACCGGTGTCAGATCCATGCCGCCGCCGAACCAGAACACGGGCTCTTCGCCCGGTTTCGTCGCGATCAGCATTCGCACGTTCATGTGTACGGTCGGGCAATACGGATTGCGCGGGTGCAGCACCAGCGACACGCCGAGTGCCTCGAAGCCGCGGCCCGCGAGCTGCGGGCGCGCCGCGCTCGCCGACGGCGGCAGCGCATCGCCCGCGACGTCGGAAAAGCCGATCCCCGCGCGTTCGAACACGCGGCCGCCTTCGAGAATCCGCGTGCAGCCGCCGCCGCGCAGGCGTTCGGCCGGCCCGCGTTGCCATGCGTCGGTCGCGAGCGGCGTACCGTCGAGCGCGCCGAGCGCGTCGGCGATGCGTGTCTGCAGGCCCTGGAGGTACGTGCGCACGCGCGCTACGTCGTAGGTCGAATCGGTCATGTCTGGGCTGGGTGCCCCCGCCCGAAGCGGGGGCCGTAAAAAAGGCTTCTGCCGGGCATTCTAACGAACCCCGGCAGAGGGGCCGCCGCCGCGCGCGGGCGGGGCGGCAATTGCAACGTCAGGCGCTCTTGCGGTTGAGCGCGCGGAAGCCGATGTCGCGGCGGTACTGCATGCCTTCGAAATTGATCTGGTTGATCGTCTCGTACGCATGCTGCTGCGCTTCGCGTACCGAATCGGCGAGGCCGACCACGCACAGCACGCGGCCGCCGGACGTCGTCAGCTTGTCGCCGTCGAGCGTCGTGCCTGCATGGAACGTGACGGCCTGTTCGGTCTCGGCCGGGATTCCGTTGATGCGGTCGCCCTTGCGCGGCGCGTCCGGATAACCGTGCGCGGCCAGCACGACGCCCAGCGCGGTGCGGCGGTCCCAGTCGAGCTCGACCGTGTCGAGCGTGCCCGCGATCGCCTGCTCGACGACCTTCGAGAAATCGCTCTTCAGGCGCGCCATGATCGGCTGCGTTTCCGGGTCGCCCATCCGGCAGTTGAACTCGAGCGTGCGCGGATTGCCTTCCTTGTCGATCATCAGGCCCGCATACAGGAAGCCCGTGAAGCGGATGCCGTCCTTCTCCATCCCGCGTACGGTCGGCATGATGATCTCGCGCATCACGCGTGCGTGCATCTGCGGCGTGACGATCGGCGCGGGCGAATATGCACCCATGCCGCCGGTGTTCGGGCCGCGGTCTTCATCCAGCAGGCGCTTGTGGTCCTGGCTGGACGCCAGCGCCAGCGCGTGCTTGCCGTCGACCATCACGATGAAGCTCGCTTCCTCGCCGTCGAGGAATTCCTCGATCACGACACGCGCGCCGGCGTCGCCGAGCTTGTTGCCCGACAGCATCATGTCGACCGCTTCGTGCGCTTCTTCGAGCGTCATCGCGACGACGACACCCTTGCCGGCCGCGAGGCCGTCGGCCTTCACGACGATCGGCGCACCCTTCGCGTCGATGTACGCGTGCGCGGCGGCCACGTCGGAGAACGTTTCGTACTCGGCGGTCGGGATGCCGTGGCGCTTCATGAACGCCTTCGCGAAATCCTTCGAGCTCTCGAGCTGCGCGGCTTCGCGGGTCGGGCCGAAGACCTTCAGGCCGCGCGCGCGGAACAGGTTGACGATGCCGGCCGCGAGCGGCGCTTCCGGCCCGACGAGCGTGAACGCGACGCCTTCGCGTTCCGCGAAATCGGCGAGTTCGTCGAGCGCCGTGATGTCGACGTTCTTCAGGCGCTCGTCCTGCGCCGTGCCGCCATTGCCGGGCGCGACGTAGACCATCTGGACGCGCGGCGACTGCGCGAGCTTCCACGCCAGCGCATGTTCGCGGCCGCCGGAACCGACGACGAGTAGTTTCATGGGATTCCCCGCAGACTAGAAAACAGGGCGGCCGGCACGCTCAGGCGCGCCGGCCGCGGATTCGGTCGGGCCGCCGCCGCGACAGGAACACGGCGGCCGGCACCTCATTCCTCGACGATGACGGCGTTCGTATACACGTCCTGCACGTCGTCGAGGTTCTCGAGCGCGTCGAGGAGCTTCTGCATCTTCGCCGCGTCGTCGCCGGTGAATTCGACTTCGTTCTGCGGCTTCATCGTCACTTCGGCGAGCTCGGCCTTGAAGCCGCCGGCTTCGAGCGCGTCCTTCACCACCGAGAATGCCTGCCAGTCGCACAGCACTTCGATCGAACCGTCGTCGTTCGTGTTCACGTCGTTCGCGCCGGCTTCGAGCGCGGCTTCCATCAGCGCGTCTTCCGACGTGCCCGGTGCGAACAGGAACTGGCCGACGTGATCGAACATGAACGCGACCGAGCCGTCGGTGCCCATGTTGCCGCCGAACTTCGAGAACGCATGGCGGACTTCCGCGACCGTGCGGGTGCGGTTGTCGGTCAGCGTGTCGACGATGATCGCCGCGCCGCTGATGCCGTAGCCTTCGTAGCGGATTTCCTCGTAGTTCGCGCCATCCGCGCCGCCGACGCCGCGATCGATCGCGCGCTTGACGTTGTCCTTCGGCATGTTCGCGTCGGCCGCCTTGTCGACCGCCAGACGCAGGCGCGGGTTCGAGTTGACGTCACCGCCGCCGAGGCGCGCCGCGACCTGGATTTCCTTGATCAGGCGGGTCCAGATCTTGCCGCGCTTCGCGTCGGCCGCTGCCTTCTTATGCTTGATGTTGGCCCATTTCGAATGACCAGCCATACCTTTCTCCGTGCCCGGGCGCACAGCGCGGGCGATTGTTTCAATGTGTCGTTGAATCGGCGGCCGTTTCGGCGGGCATGAAGCCGCGGGGCCGCGCGTGTCGAGTGGATCGAGATTTTATCACGCGGCGACCGCCGGATCGGGGCCGCCGCGCATGGCCGGACGGCCAGGCGGGCCGTCGCGAGCCGGGCCGCGCGCCGCGCGGCCGTACAGGCGCTCAGTTCTTGGTGCCGAACAGGCGGTCGCCCGCGTCGCCGAGGCCCGGCACGATGTACGCATGCTCGTTCAGGTGCGAATCGAGCGACGCGACGAACAGCTTCACGTCCGGGTGCGCGTCCTGGAACACCTGCACGCCTTCGGGCGCCGCGACCAGCGCGACGAACATGATGTTCGCGGCCGGCACGTTGCGGCGCTTCAGCACGTCGACCGCGTGCACGGCCGAGTAGCCGGTCGCGACCATCGGGTCGCACAGGATGAAGATGCGGTCTTCCAGATCCGGCAGGCGCACCAGGTATTCGACCGGGCGATGGTCGTCGGCGCGATACACGCCGATGTGGCCGACGCGGGCGGACGGAACCAGGTCGAGCAGGCCGTCCGACATCCCGATGCCCGCGCGCAGCACGGGCACGATCGCCAGCTTCTTGCCCGCGATCACCGGCGCGTCGACCTCGACGAGCGGGGTTTCGACCCGCTTGGTCGTGATCGGCAGGTTGCGGGTGATCTCGTAACCCATCAGCAGCGTGATTTCGCGCAGCAGCTCGCGGAACGTGCGCGTGGACGTGTCCTTGTCGCGCATGTGCGTGAGCTTGTGCTGGATCAGCGGGTGATCGGTGATGAAGAGATTCGGGAAACGGCTGTCCTGTTTCATGACGGAGGCGCCTTGGCGGCAAAAGAGGATCGGGGGCGGCGGCGGGCGCAAGCCGGCCGCGCGCTTATGTCCGCAATTTTACCAAGGCGCGCCGCATGATCCGGATAATATCGACGTCTCACGACAATCCGCGCGCCCGCGCCCGCCCGATTGCCCGCCTGACCCGTCCGGGGTCCGTGCGCCGGCGTGATCGGGCCGAGCCGGCGCGTGTCGCCACCAAGGAATCGACGATGGATCTCGGCATCGAAGGAAAGACCGCGCTGGTGTGCGCGGCCAGCAAGGGTCTCGGTCGCGGCTGCGCGGAAGCGCTGGCCGCCGAGGGCGTGAACCTCGTGATCGTCGCGCGCACGCGCGCCACGCTGGAGGAAACCGCGGAGGAGATCCGCGCCGGCGCGAACGTGTCGGTGACCGCGGTCGCCTGCGACATCACGACGCCGGACGGGCGCGCGGCCGCGCTCGCCGCGTGCCCGCAGCCGGACATTCTCGTGACGAATGCCGGCGGCCCGCCGCCCGGCGACTTCCGCGACTTCTCGCACGACGACTGGATCCGCGCGCTCGAATCGAACATGCTGACGCCGATCGAGCTGATCCGCGCGACCGTCGACGGGATGATCGCGCGCGGCTTCGGCCGGATCGTCAACATCACGAGCTCGGCCGTGAAGGCGCCGATCGACGTGCTCGCGCTGTCGAACGGCGCGCGCTCGGGGCTGACCGGCTTCGTCGCGGGGCTGTCGCGCAAGGTCGCGGGGCAGGGCGTGACGATCAACAACCTGTTGCCGGGCCTGTTCGACACCGACCGGATCGCGACCACGCTCGCCGCGTCGGCGAAGGCGCAGGGCGTGACGGTCGACGAGATGCGCGCGCGGCGCACGAAGGACATCCCGGCCGGCCGTCTCGGCACGCGTGCGGAATTCGGCGCGGCGTGCGCGTTCCTGTGCAGCGTGCACGCCGGCTACATCACCGGGCAGAACTGGCTGCTCGACGGCGGCTCGTATCCCGGCACGTTCTGACGCACGCGCCGCCTTTCACGACAACCACCTGAAACGAAGGATCTGGAGATGAGCAAACCCCGCATCGCATTGATTGCGCACGACGCGAAGAAGGACGAGATCGTCGCGCTCGCGGGCGAATTCCGCACGACGCTCGCGCAATGCCGGCTGGTGGCGACCGGCACGACGGGCGGCCGCATCGCGGACGCGCACGGGCTCGAGGTCGAGCGCAAGCTGTCGGGGCCGCTCGGCGGCGACCTGCAGATCGGTGCGGAACTGGCCGACGGCCGCATCGACATCGTCGTGTTCCTGCGCGATCCGATGACCGCGCAGCCGCACGACCCCGACATCACCGCGCTCGTGCGCGCCTGCGACGTGCACGACGTGCCGGTCGCGACCAACGTCGCCACCGCGCGGATGCTGCTCGACGATCTGGCGCGCAACATGCAGGACGTCTGCTGAGGGCGGCCCGCGCCCGATTGCCCCTGCTGGCGGCAGGGCCATGCACGGATGGCCGCGGCGCGCGAGAATCGTGCGTCGCGACGCGCGCCTGCCGCCCGGTACCCAGATGAGGCCGGCTCCGCGGATCGGCGACCCGGATTTTTCCCTGACCGAATCAGAAACGAGGAGCGAAACGATGCCGAAAGCAATCCGATACGACCAGCCGGGCGGCCCGGACGTGATGAAGTGGGTCGATGTCGAGGTCGGCGAACCGAGGGCAGGTGAAGTCCGCATCCGGCAGCACGCGGTCGGCCTCAACTACATCGACGTTTATTTCCGTACCGGCCTTTACCCGCAAGCGCTGCCCGGCGGTCTCGGGATGGAGGCGGCAGGCGAGGTGACGGCCGTCGGCGAAGGCGTGACCACGTTCAAGGCGGGCGACCGCGTCGCGTACGTCGGGCAGCCGCCGGGCGCCTACGCGCAGGAACGCGTGATGCCGGCCGAGCGGCTCGTGAAGCTGCCGGACGGCATCAGCTACGACGACGCGGCGTCGGTGATGCTGCAGGGCCTGACCGCGCACTACCTGCTGCGCCGCACGTATCCGGTGAAGGCCGGCGACACGATCCTGATCCACGCGGCGGCCGGCGGTGTCGGCCTTCTGGTGTGCCAGTGGGCGAAGGCGCTCGGCGCGACCGTGATCGGGACGGTCGGCTCCGACGAGAAGGCCACACTCGCGAAGGCGCACGGCTGCGACCATCCGATCGTCTACACGCGCGAGAACTTCACGCAGCGCGTGAAGGAGATCACGAACGGCGCCGGCGTGCCGGTCGTCTACGACTCGATCGGCAAGGACACCTACATCGGCTCGCTCGATAGCCTTGCGCCGCTCGGCTATTTCGTCAGCTTCGGCAACGCATCGGGCCCGCTGCCGCCGATCGACTCGAAGGAATTCTCGTCGCGCGGGTCGCTGTTCTTTACGCGGCCTACGCTGTTCTCGTACATCGCGAAGCGCGCCGATCTCGAATCCGCTGCCGCCGAACTGTTCGACGTGCTGCTGTCGGGCAAGGTGAAGACGAGCATCAACCAGCGCTACCCGCTCGCTGAAGTCGGCCGCGCGCATGAAGATCTCGAAGCGCGCAAGACCACCGGCTCGACGATCCTCGTTCCCTGACCTGCCTCCCCGTGCCGGCGCCATGCCGGCCCGGGCGGGTCCGGGCGGCGCCACGGCGCCGTCCGTCCCGCCTCCCGCCTCCCGGTTCCCGTCGTCCTCCCCCGAATTCCGCGTTTACGCGTTTTTTATACGCGCCCCGATACCTTTGACCCGTCCTTTACGTGCGTTCCCATAAGGTTCTAGTCGTCTGATTTCGACGATGGAGAACAGAAAAATGGATGGGGTATTTATCGGCGCACTGGTGCTCTTCACCGCGCTGATCCTCGGTTTGATTGCTGGTTGCGACAAGCTCGTGCAATACGGTCGCGGGGGGCGAGCATGACCTGGATGCTTTGGCTGGCGGGCGCCTCGACGGCCCTGCTGTTCGCGTATCTCGTCTTTGCGCTGCTGCGCGCGGAGGACATCGAATGAACGCGAACAATCTCTTTCAGACGCTGTTCTTCATTGTCGTGCTGCTGGCGGCGGCCGTGCCTGTCGCGCGCTATCTGTCCGCGGTGATGGACGGCAGCGCGCGCGTCGTGCGCGTGTTCGGGCCGCTCGAGCGCGCGCTGTATCGCATCGCCGGCGTCGACGCCGGCAGCGAGATGAACTGGAAGCAGTACGCGATCGCGACGATCGCGTTCAATGCGCTCGGCGCGCTGTTCCTCTACGGCCTGCTGCGCCTGCAGGGCTTCCTGCCCGGCAACCCGCAGCAGTTCGGTGCGATGACGGTCGACGGCGCGTTCAACACGGCCGTCAGCTTCGTCACCAACACGAACTGGCAGGACTACACGCCCGAGCAGACCGTCAGCTACCTGACGCAAATGCTCGGCCTGACCGTGCAGAACTTCCTGTCGGCGGCAACCGGGATCGTCGTCGTGATCGCGCTGATCCGCGGCTTCGCGCGTCATACCGCGCAGACCATCGGCAACTTCTGGGTCGACCTCACGCGCGTGACGATGTACGTGCTCGTGCCGATGTCGATGATCATCGCCGCGCTGCTGATGAGCCAGGGCGTGATCCAGAACATGAAGTCGTACCAGGACGTGCCGGTGCTGCAGGCGAGCACCTACGCCGCGCCGAAGCTCGACGCACAGGGCAATCCGGTGAAGGACGACAAGGGCAACCCGGTCACGGTGCCGACCCCGCTCACGAAGCAGACGCTCGCGATGGGCCCGGTTGCGTCGCAGGAAGCGATCAAGATGCTCGGCACCAACGGTGGCGGCTTCTTCAACGCGAACTCCGCGCACCCGTACGAGAACCCGACGCCGTTCGCGAACTTCCTGCAGATCTTCGCGATCCTGATCATCCCGGCCGCGCTGTGTCTCGTGTTCGGCCGCATGATCGGCGACCGCCGGCAGGGCATCGCCGTGCTCGCGGCGATGACGGTCGCGTTCGTGCTCGCGATCGGCTTCGAGGTGAGCGCCGAGCAGGCCGGCAACCCGACGCTCGCCGCGCTGCACGTCGACCAGTCGGCGAGCGCGCTGCAGCCGGGCGGCAACATGGAAGGCAAGGAAACGCGCTTCGGCATCGCGCAGACCGGCATCTTCACGGTCGCGACCACGGCCGCGTCGTGCGGCGCCGTCGACACGATGCACGATTCGCTGACGCCGCTCGGCGGCCTCGTGCCGATGCTGCTGATGCAGCTGGGCGAAGTGATCTACGGCGGGGTCGGCTCGGGTCTCTACGGGATGCTCGTGTTCGCGCTGCTCGCGGTGTTCGTCGCCGGCCTGATGATCGGCCGCACGCCGGAATACGTCGGCAAGAAGATCGAGTCGTACGAGATGAAGATGGTGTCGATCGTCGTGCTGCTCACGCCGCTGCTGGTGCTGGTCGGCACGTCGATCGCCGTGCTCGCCGATGCGGGCAAGGCCGGCATCGCGAACCCGGGGCCGCACGGCTTCTCGGAAATCCTGTACGCGTTCAGCTCGGCCGCCAACAACAACGGCAGCGCGTTCGCGGGCCTGACGGTCGGCACGCCGTTCTACAACTGGACGACCGCGATCGCGATGTGGTTCGGCCGCTTCGGCACGATCGTGCCGGTGCTGGCGATCGCCGGCTCGCTCGCCGCGAAGAAGCGCATCGCGGCGACGAGCGGCACGCTGCCGACGCACGGTCCGCTGTTCGTCGTGCTGCTGCTCGGCACCGTGCTGCTGGTGGGCGCGCTGACCTACGTGCCGGCGCTCGCGCTCGGCCCGGGCGTCGAGCACCTGATGATGTGGCTGGGCGCGTGATACGCGCCCGCATGGCGACACCTTGAAAAGACTGAAGAGATTGAAGAGATCGCAATGACTCAACATTCCGCAACACGGTCCATGTTCGATCCGGCGCTGCTGCGCCCGGCGATCGTGGACTCGTTCAAGAAACTCACGCCGCGCACGCAGTTCCGCAATCCGGTGATGTTCTGCGTGTACGTCGGCAGCATCCTGACCACGATCCTGTGGATCGCGGCGCTCGCCGGCCAGGCCGAGGCGCCCGCGGGCTTCATCCTCGCGATCGCGCTGTGGCTGTGGTTCACCGTGCTGTTCGCGAACTTCGCCGAAGCGCTCGCCGAAGGGCGCTCGAAGGCGCAGGCCGCGTCGCTGCGCAGCGCGAAGAAGGACGTGATGGCGAAGAAGCTCAACGAGCCGCATCCGAAGTCGCCGATCCGCATCACGACCGCGACCGAGCTGCGCCGTGGCGACGTCGTGCTGGTCGAAGCGGGCGATGTGATCCCCGCCGACGGCGAGGTGGTCGACGGCGTCGCGTCGGTCGACGAATCGGCGATCACCGGCGAATCCGCGCCGGTGATCCGCGAATCGGGCGGCGACTTCTCGTCGGTGACGGGCGGCACGCGCGTGCTGTCGGACTGGATCGTCGTCAAGGTCACCGCGAACCCGGGCGAGGCGTTCCTCGACCGGATGATCGCGATGGTCGAGGGCGCGAAGCGCAAGAAGACGCCGAACGAGATCGCGCTGACGATCCTGCTCGTCGCGCTGACGATCGTGATGCTGCTCGCGACCGCGACGCTGCTGCCGTTCTCGATGTTCTCGGTCGAAGCGATGAAGGCCGGCCACGTGGTGACGATCACCGCGCTCGTCGCACTGCTCGTGTGCCTGATCCCGACGACGATCGGCGGCCTGTTGTCCGCGATCGGCGTGGCCGGGATGAGCCGGATGATGCAGGCCAACGTGATCGCGACGTCGGGCCGCGCGGTGGAAGCCGCCGGCGACGTGGACGTGCTGCTGCTCGACAAGACCGGCACGATCACGCTCGGCAACCGCCAGGCATCGACGTTCGTGCCGGCGCCGGGCGTGACCGAGGAGGCGCTGGCCGATGCCGCGCAACTGTCGTCGCTCGCCGACGAAACGCCGGAAGGCCGCAGCATCGTCGTGCTCGCGAAGGAGCGCTTCAACATTCGCCAGCGCGACATGGGGCAACTGCACGCGACGTTCATCGGCTTTTCCGCGCAGACGCGGATGAGCGGCGTCGATCTGCCCGGCCGCGAGATCCGCAAGGGTGCGGCCGACGCGATCCGCAACTACGTCGAGACGCATGGCAGCCGCTTCCCGGAAGAAGTGCGCCGCGCGGTCGATGAGGTCGCGCGCCGCGGCAGCACGCCGCTCGTCGTCGCCGACCTGCATGACGGCGCGGCGCGCGTGCTCGGCGTGATCGAGCTGAAGGACATCGTGAAGGGCGGCATCAAGGAGCGCTTCGCGGAACTGCGCAAGATGGGCATCAAGACCGTGATGGTGACGGGCGACAACCGGCTGACGGCCGCGGCGATTGCAGCGGAAGCGGGTGTCGACGATTTCCTCGCGGAAGCGACGCCGGAAACCAAGCTCGCGACGATCCGCGAGCACCAGGCTGCAGGGCGTCTCGTCGCGATGACCGGCGACGGCACCAACGACGCACCGGCGCTCGCGCAGGCCGACGTCGCCGTGGCGATGAACACCGGTACGCAGGCGGCGAAGGAAGCCGGCAACATGGTCGACCTCGACTCGAACCCGACGAAGCTGATCGAGATCGTCGAGATCGGCAAGCAGATGCTGATGACGCGCGGTTCGTTGACGACGTTCTCGATCGCGAACGATATCGCGAAGTACTTCGCGATCATCCCGGCCGCGTTCGTGACGACCTACCCGCAGCTGCGCGTGCTCGACATCATGCACCTGACGTCGCCGGCGTCGGCGATCCTGTCGGCGGTGATCTTCAATGCGCTGATCATCGTCGCGCTGATTCCGCTGGCGCTGAAGGGCGTCACGTACCGGCCGCTCGGCGCGGCGTCGCTCCTGCGCCGCAACCTGCTGGTGTACGGCCTCGGCGGCGTACTGCTGCCGTTCCCGTTCATCAAGCTGATCGACATGACGCTCGCTGCACTCGGCTGGGCCTGAGCCGGCCGTATTTGAAGGAAACATCATGAAAACGTTGATTCGTCCGCTCGTCGTGCTCTTTGTCGTCCTGACTGCCGTGACGGGGCTCGCCTACCCGGCCGTGATGACCGTGTTCGGCCAGGCCGTGTTCCCGTCGCAGGCGAACGGCAGCCTGATCGAGAAGGACGGCAAGGCGGTCGGCTCCGCACTGATCGGCCAGCCGTTCGATGCGCCGAAGTACTTCTGGGGCCGCCTGTCGGCCACGACGCCGATGCCGTACAACGCGACCGGCTCCGGCGGCTCGAACCTGGGCCCGCTGAACCCGTCGCTCGCCGACCAGGTGAAGGGGCGCATCGCCGCGCTGCGCGACGCGGGCACCGACATGTCGAAGCCGGTGCCGGTCGACCTCGTGACGGCGTCGGCCAGCGGCCTCGATCCGGAAATCACGCCGGCCGCCGCCGCGTACCAGGTCGAGCGCGTCGCGAAGGCGCGCAACCTGGCGCCCGACGCGGTCGCGCAGCTCGTCGCCGCGAACACGAAGGGCCGCCAGTTCGGCGTGTTCGGCGAGCCGCGCGTGAACGTGCTGCAGCTGAACCTCGCGCTCGACGCGGCGCAGGCTGCGCACTGACCGCGCATCCGGGTTTCCGGCGGCAACCGGCGTCCGGCGCGGCCCGATCCGCGCCGGACGCGTCTTTTCCCGACGGCGCATGCGCCGTCTTTGCCTTTTGCGGCGATTTGGAACAACAATGCTCGTACTCGCGCGCATCCGGGCGCTCCGCCTTTCTGACGCATGAATCGTCCCGATCCAGACCAACTCCTCGACAAGCTGCAGCGTGACGAAGAAAAGCAGCGGCGCGGCCAGCTCAAGATCTTCTTCGGCGCATCGGCCGGTGTCGGCAAGACCTACGCGATGCTGCAGGCCGCGCGCCAGCGCCTGCAGGAAGGCGTCGACGTCGTCGTCGGCATCGTCGAGACCCACGGGCGCAGCGAAACCGCCGCGCTGCTCGACGGCCTCGACGTGCTGCCGCTCGCGCGCATCGACTATCGCGGCCGCACGCTCGCCGAATTCGATCTCGACGGCGCGCTCGCGCGTGAGCCGCAACTGATTCTCGTCGACGAACTCGCGCATTCGAACGTGCAGGGCGCGCGGCACCTGAAGCGCTGGCAGGATGTGTACGAGCTGCTCGACGCGGGCATCGACGTCTACACGACCGTCAACGTCCAGCACCTCGAAAGCCTGAACGACGTGGTCGGCGCGATCACCGGCATCCGCGTGTGGGAGACCGTGCCCGACCGCGTGTTCGACGCGGCCGACGAAGTCACGCTCGTCGACCTGCCGGCCGAGGAGCTGCTCGAGCGGATGCGCGACGGCAAGGTCTATCTCGCGCAGCAGGCCGAGCGCGCGGTGCGTAACTTCTTCCGCAAGGGCAACCTGATCGCGCTGCGCGAACTGGCGCTGCGGCGCACGGCCGATCGCGTCGACGCGCAGATGCGCGAATACCGCGCCGACCGTTCGATCCAGCGCATCTGGCAGGCCCGCGAGCGGCTGCTCGTGTGCGTCGGTCCCGGCCCCGAGGCGCCGACGCTCGTGCGGGCGGCCGCACGGCTCGCCGCGAGCCTGAAGGCCGACTGGATCGCCGTCTATGTGGAGACGCCGCGCCTGCAGCGGCTGCCCGATGCGCGACGGCAGCGCACGCTCGATGCGCTGAAGCTCGCGGCCGAGCTCGGCGCGGAGACGGCCACGCTCGCCGGCGCCGACGCGGTTGCCGCGCTGATCGGCTATGCGAAGGTGCGCAACGTGTCGAAGATCGTCGCGGGCGGCTCGCCGAAGGTCGGGCTCGTGCGCCGAGTCGTGCGGCCGTTCGGCGAGAAGCTTGCCGAACGCGCGGGCGACGTCGACTTGATGCTGATCCGTGCGTCCGCGAGCGACGAGGCGCGCGCGGCACCGCTGGACGCACGTGCGCGCGACTGGCGTGACGCGTTCGCGCAGTTCGGCACGCACCGTTCGCCGCCGCGGCACTACGTGTATGCGGCCGCGATCTGCGCGGCGATCACGGTCGTCGCGAGCCTCGTGTCCGAGCGGCTCGACCTCACGAACCTCGTGATGCTGTACCTGCTCGGCGTCGTGTTCTCGGCCGTGCGGCTCGGGCGCGGCCCGGGCGTGCTGCAGTCGTTCCTGTCGGTGGCCGCGTTCGATTACTTCTTCGTGCCGCCGCGCATGTCGTTCTCGGTCAGCGACACGCAATACCTGCTGACCTTCTTCGGGATGCTGCTGACGTCGCTCGTGATCAGTCACCTGACGTCGACGCTGACGCGCCAGGCGAGCGTCGCGCAGCGCCGCGAGCGCCGCACCGGCGCGATCTATGCGATGGCGCGCGAGCTGGGCGCGGCGCTGACGACCGAGCAGATCGTCGAGATCGGCAGCCGTCACGTGGGCGAGGTGTTCCGCGCGCGCGTCGCGTTCCTGTTGCCCGACAGTGCCGACAAGGTGCGGCAGAAGATCGAGGAGCCCGATGCGGCCGTCACGCTGACGGGCGCCGATCTCGACAGCGACGTCGGCCAGTGGGTATACGACCAGCAGAAGCCGGCCGGCCGCGGCACCGATACGTTGCCCGCGACGGCCGCGCTGTACCTGCCGCTGAAGGCGCCGATGCGTACGCGCGGCGTGCTCGCGGTCGCGTCGCGCGAGCCGCGCGAACTCGAGGTGCCGGAGCAGCAGCGGATGCTCGACGCGTTCGCCGCGCAGATCGCGCTCGCGCTCGAACGCGTGCACTACGTCGAGATCGCGCGCGACGCGCTCGTCAACATGGAATCCGAGCGGCTGCGCAACTCGCTGCTGTCGGCGATCTCGCACGACCTGCGCACGCCGCTCACGACGATCGTCGGCTTCTCGTCGATGCTCGCGAACGGGCGCGCGGCCGCGCAGGGGGGCGACGCCGCGGCGGCCGAACGCTTCGCGCAGCGCGAGGGCGAACTCGTCGACGCGATCCACGACGAGGCGCTGCGGATGACGGGCATCGTCACGAACCTGCTCGACATGGCGCGGCTGCAGGCCGGCAGCCTGCAGTTGAAGCGCCAGTGGTCGCTGCTCGAGGAAACCGTCGGCGCCGCGCTCGCCGCCTGCAAGCGCGTGCTTGCGCGCCATCCGGCGCGCGTCGTGCTGCCGGCCGACCTGCCGCTCCTGCAGATGGACGCGGTGCTGATGGAGCGCCTGTTCACCAACCTGTTCGAGAATGCGGCGAAGTACACGCCGGCCGATACGCCGCTCGACATCGGCGCCGAGCGCGTGAGCGACGACGGGCTGCCGTTCGTGCGCGTGCTCGTCGACGATTACGGTCCCGGCCTGCCGGCCGGGATGGAAACGCGGATCTTCGACAAGTTCACGCGCGGCGAGAAGGAATCGGCGACGCCGGGCATCGGCCTCGGCCTCGCGATCTGCCGCGCGATCGTCGAAGCGCACGGCGGTAAAATCGGCGCGTTCAACCGTACGGCACCCGACGGCCACGTGACGGGCGCGCGTTTCTGGTTCACGCTGCCGGTCGAGACACCGCCTGCCGCGCCTGCCGTACCCGACGACGAACCCGAAGTGCCGGGTGCGTCGTCCCCATCCGAATCATTGCCAGATCATGAGTGAACCCAGCCTGACCGTCGTCCTGATCGAGGACGAAAAGCAGATCCGCCGTTTCGTGCGCGCCGCGCTCGAGGAGGAGGACATCGCGGTGTTCGAGGCCGAGACGGGCAAGCAGGGGCTGATCGACGCGGCGACGCGCAAGCCCGATCTCGTGATCGTCGACCTCGGCCTGCCCGATACCGACGGCCTCGACGTGATCCGGGAATTGCGTGGCTGGTCCGAGGTGCCGGTGATCGTGCTGTCCGCGCGCACGCAGGAAGAAGAGAAGGTCGCGGCGCTCGATGCGGGCGCCGACGATTACCTGACCAAACCGTTCGGCGTGTCCGAACTGCGCGCGCGGATCCGCGCGCAACTGCGCCGGCGCAACCAGGGCGGCGCGAACGAGTCGCCGAAGGCGACCTTCGGCACCGTGACCGTCGATCTCGCGCTGCGCCAGGTGTGGCGCGACAACGAGATCGTGCACCTGACGCCGCTCGAATACCGGCTGCTCGCGACGCTCGTGCGGCACGCGGGGCGCGTGCTCACGCACCGCCAGCTGCTGCGCGACGTGTGGGGGCCGTCGCACGTCGAAAGCCACCACTATCTGCGCATCTACATGGCGCACCTGCGCCAGAAGCTCGAGCGCGACCCGGCGCAGCCCGAGTACATCGTGACCGAGACGGGCGTCGGTTACCGGCTGGTCGGCGCCGCATGACGGGCGTAGCCGGGGCGCAACGGCGCCCGTGCGCGTGACGTCGCGTGCCGGCAGGGTTGCGCCGGCGCGACAGTCTCGCGGCCGGCACGCGCGTTGCACACCCGGCGCTCATTCCCCGTTATCCTGACCGTTCCGCGAACGAAAACGAGGAGCGTGCAATGTCCGTCCGTCTGGTCGTCATCTGTGCGCTGGCGCTTGCCGCGTCTGGCGCGTTCGCCCAACCGCTGCCGCCCGGGCAGCAACCGTCGTCGCAGCAGCAGGCGATGGCCAATCCCGCGTCGGTCAATTGCGCCAAGCTCGGCGGCCGTCACACGACCCGCAACCTGTCGAGCGGGCAGGTCGGCATGTGCGTGTTCAAGGATGGCCGCGTGTGCGAGGAGTGGGCGCTGTACCGCGACGACCGCTGCGTCGCCGGCGTCACGCCGAAGCGCGTGTCGAACTGAGCGGGCCTGGCCGATCGCGCCCCCGATCGGCCGCCGGCCACGCGCCGTGTCCGTAAGCATCTTGTTATACTCGGCGCCGCCCGGGGACGACCCCGGGTCATTCGCTTCAACGGGGACGGCCCCATCCGATACGGAGTACGTCGAGATGGCGTGGGTATTGTTGTTCATTGCCGGTTTGCTGGAAGTGGCCTGGGCGGCCGGCATGAAATCGTCGGACGGCTTCACGAAGCTCGGTCCGTCGGTGTTTACGATCGTGACGGCGCTGGCCAGCTTCGGGCTGCTCGCGGTCGCGATGCGCCAGTTGCCGCTCGGCACCGCGTACGCGGTATGGACCGGCATCGGCGCGGTCGGTGCGTTCGTGTTCGGCATCGTGATGATGGGCGAGGCGCTGACCGTCGCGCGCGTCGCGAGCGCCGTGCTGATCGTCGCGGGGCTGATCGGCCTGAAGCTGTCGTCGGCTGCGTAACAATGGCACCCGGGCGCGCGCACCCGGTTGCCGCACCGCGGAATTGCGCCGGCCGCGCGCCTGGCCTGTCTATAATGGAACGCATTCGGGCCTGAATACCGTCGTGCTTCTCGCGGCACGCGGTGCCGGTCGCCACGCGCCGCGCGGCCGGTCTGTCCGACCCGATCCGATCAATCGGCAAAGCGCACGGAAAGTGCAAGGAGAGGGCCATGATCGAAGCCATTTCGCTCGGCGCGGGGCTCGCGTGGGCGAGCGGCCTGCGCCTGTACCTGACCGTGCTGATCGCCGGCGTGCTGGCGCGGTTCGGCTGGCTCCACCTGCCCGACACGCTGGCCGTCCTGATGTCGCCGTGGGTCATCGGCGCCGCGGCCGTGCTCGCCGTCACCGAATTCCTTGCCGACAAGATCCCCGCGTTCGACTCGCTGTGGGATGCCGTGCACACCTTCATCCGCATTCCCGCCGGTGCCGTGCTCGCCGCCGGCGCGCTCGGCCATGCCGATCCGACCGTGCTCGCGGTCGCGGGGCTCGCCGGCGGCTCGCTGGCCGGTGCCGCGCACGTGGCGAAGGCCGGCACGCGCGCGATGATCAACCTGTCACCCGAACCGATTTCGAACTGGATCGCGTCGTCGACCGAGGACGGCCTCGTGGTCGGCGGGCTCGTGCTCGCGTTCTTCGTTCCGCTCGCGTTCCTCGTGCTGCTTGCCGCCTTCATCGCGGCGTCCGCGTGGGCGCTCCCGCGCCTGTGGCGCGGTGTCTCCGGCGGCTTTCGCGGGATGGCGAACCACATGGTGTCGCGGCTCAACTCGATCGGGGGGAAGCGCGATTGAAGGGGCGGCAACCCGCGGCGCAGCCGCCGGCCGGGCAATCCGGCCATGAGGTGAACGCGCATGCCGGCCGCTTCGGCCTGCGCGACCTGATCCGCCAGGCCGCCCGCATGACCGCGCGCGACTGGCGCGCGGGCGAGTTGACGCTGCTCGTCCTGGCACTGGTGCTCGCGGTCGCGGCGCTGACGAGCGTTGGCTTCCTCGCCGACCGGCTGCGCCAGGGGCTCGAGCGCGACGCGCGCCAGATGCTCGGCGCCGATTTCGTCGTGCGGGCCGATCGCCCCGTCGATCCGTCGTTCGACCAGCAGGCCCGCGCGCTCGGCCTGCGTACTGCGACGACCGCCATCTTCCCGAGCATGATCGCGTCCGCCACGGGCGGGCAGGCGACCGACGCGGCGCCCTCGCGCCTCGCGGCCGTGAAGGCCGTGTCGCCCGGCTATCCGTTGCGCGGCGCGGTCGAGATCCTGCCGGCCGGCGCGGCCACCGCGCAGAAGGCGGTCGCGATTCCCGCGCCCGGCACCGTATGGGCCGATCCGGCGCTGCTCGATGCGCTGCACCTGAAGGCGGGCGATACGGTGCGCGTCGGCCTGCGCACCTTCAAGGTCGCCGCGTCGATCTCCCGCGAGCTGGATCGCGGGTTTTCCTTCGTCAATTTCTCGCCGCGGCTGATGATGCGCGCGGACGAGCTGGCCGCGACGGGGCTCACGGGCTATGGCAGCCGTGTCACGTACCGGCTGCTGGTTGCCGGCGACCAGCAGTCCGTCGCGCGTTTCGAGGTGTATGCGCACGCACGTGTCGACGGCGGGAAGCTGCGCGGCGTCGGTCTCGAGTCGTTGCAGGAAGGCCAGCCGCAGGTGCGGCAGACGCTGGATCGCGCGCGCCACTTCCTGACGCTCGTCGCGCTGCTCACCGCGCTGCTCGCGGCGGTCGCGATCGCGATGGCCGCGCAGCGCTACATGCGGCGCCACCTCGACGGCTGCGCGACGATGCGCTGCCTCGGCGTGAGCCGCCGCACGCTCGGCGCGCTGTTCGCACTCGAATTCGTTGGCATCGGGATCGTGTCCGGCGCCGCAGGCGCGGTGCTCGGCTATGGCGGCCACTGGGCGTTGCTGGCCGCGCTCGGCGGCCTGATCGACGTGGTGCTGCCGCCTCCCACGCTGTGGCCGGCGCTGATCGGCATGGGCGCCGCGCTCGTGTTGCTGCTCGGTTTCGCGCTGCCGCCGCTCGTGCCGCTCACGCGCGTGCCGCCGGTACGCGTGCTGCGGCGCGAGTGGGGCGACGCGTCGCGCACGGCGTGGGCCGCGTATGCGGTCGGCGTCGTGCTGTTCGCGGGGCTGCTGATCGTGGCCGCCGGCAACCTGAAACTCGGGCTGATCGTCGCGGGCGGGTTCGCCGGCGCGCTGGTCGGTTTCGCGCTGATCGCGCGGCTCGTGCTGTTCGCCGCCGCGCGCGCGGTGCGCAACGCGCGCGTGGCCGCGGGCGTGGGCTGGCGTTACGCGCTGGCGTCGCTGCACCGGCGCGGCACGGCGAGCGCGCTGCAGATCACCGCGCTCGCGCTCGGCCTGATGTGCCTGCTGCTGATCGCGATCACGCGCAACGACCTCGTCGCGGGCTGGCAGCAGTCGACGCCGCCCGATGCGCCGAACCAGTTCCTGATCGACATCCAGCCCGACCAGCGCGCCGACGTCGCGGCTTATCTGGCCGCGCACGGCGTGCGCGACGCGGTGCCCGAGCCGATGGTGCGCGGCCGCCTCGTCGCGATCAACGGCAAGCCGGTGAATCCGGACGCCTACCCGTCCGAGGAGGCGCGCCGGCTCGTCGACCGCGAGTTCAACCTGTCCTATACGACCCAGTTGCCGTCCGACAACCGGATCGTCGAAGGCGACTGGTTCGGCACCGCGGCGACGCCGCAGATCTCGATCGAGGCCGGCCTCGCGAAGACGCTGAACGTGAAGCCGGGCGACGTGCTGCGCTTCGACGTGACGGGGCTGACGGTCGACGCGCCGGTCACCAGCGTGCGCAAGCTCGACTGGGGTTCGTTCCGCGTCAATTTCTTCGTGCTGATGCCGCCGCCGGTGCTGAAGGATTTCCCGGCCGTGTACCTGACGAGCTTCCATTTGCCGGCATCGAATGCCGCGCTGCTCGATCCGCTGATCGCGCGCTATCCGAACCTGACCGCGATCGACGTCGCGCCGATCCTCGCGCAATTGCAACGGATGATGCTGCAGGTGGTCGGCGCGGTGCAGTTCCTGTTCATGTTCACGCTCGCGGCCGGCGTCCTCGTGCTGTACACGGCGCTCGCCGGCACGCGCGACGAGCGGGTGCGCGAGGCCGCGCTGCTGCGCGCGCTCGGCGCGTCGCGCGCGCAGGTCAACGCGGTGCAGCGCGCGGAGTTCGTCGTGGTTGGCGCACTGGCCGGTGCGCTGGCGTCGGCGGGCGCGATCGCGGTCGGCTGGGTGCTCGCGTCGCGCGTGTTCGATTTCCAGCTCGCCGTCGATCCGTGGCTCGTGCCGGCCGGCATCGCGGCCGGCGTCGCGTGCGCCGGTGCGGCCGGCTGGCTGAGCCTGCATAATGTGCTGCGGCGCCCCGCGCTGCAGTCGCTGCGCGACGCATGAGCGTCGCCGGCGGCCCCGAAGATCCCGTTTTTTCCGACTATCCGTATGACCGATGTGAATGACGATGCGCCGTCGCAACCGACGGCGTTCGAGCTCGTGGGCGGTGAAGCCCGCGTGCGCGAAATGGTGGACCGCTTTTACGACCTGATGGATCTCGAGCCCGAGTTCGCGCAGATTCGCGCGCTGCACCCGGATTCGCTCGACGGTTCGCGCGACAAGTTTTTCTGGTTCCTGTGCGGGTGGCTCGGCGGCCCCGACCACTACATCAGCCGGTTCGGCCATCCGCGGCTGCGCGCGCGGCACCTGCCGTTCCCGATCGCGTCGGTCGAGCGCGACCAGTGGTTGCGCTGCATGGCGTGGGCGATGGAGGACATCGGGCTGCCCGAGCCGCTGCGCGAGCGGCTCATGCATTCGTTCTACGACACGGCCGACTGGATGCGCAACCGGCCCGGTTGATCGACCGGTACGCCGCCGCCCGCGCGCGCGACGATCTGCGTCTGGGCGCGCACGCCGCGCGGCGCGACACTGGCCGCTTCCCCCCAATCGATACGAGGCTCGCCCGATGACGACACAAGCGCTGTTTCGCGAAGACGCGTACCTCACGCAATGCGACGCGGTCGTGCTGGCCGTCGGCGACGACGGCATCCGGCTCGACCGCACCGTGTTCTATCCGCTCGGCGGCGGCCAGGCCGGCGACACAGGCACGCTGACGCTCCCCGACGGCAGCACGATCGCGATTGCCGATACGCGCAAGGCCAAGTTCGACGGCGCGACGCCCGACGACGCCGTGCACGTGCCCGCACCGGGGCAGGAGGCGAGTGTCGCGGCGCTCGAGCCCGGCACGCGCGTGGTCGCGGAGATCGACTGGCTGCGCCGCTATCGCCACATGCGGCTGCATACCGCGGCGCACCTGATGTGCGCGGTGCTGCCGTACGCGGTCGACGGCTGCAGCGTGACGGCCGACTACGTGCGGCTGGATTTCGCGACGTCCGACGCGATCGACCGCGATGACGTCGAGCGGCGCCTCGCCGGCCTGGTGGGCGGCGCGCATCCGGTCACGACCGAATGGATCACCGACGACGAGATGGCCGCGCGGCCGGACCTCGTGCGCACGATGAGCGTGAAGCCGCCGATGGGCCTCGGCCGCGTGCGGCTGCTGCGCATCGAGCAGGTCGACCTGCAGCCGTGCGGCGGCACGCATGTGCGCAATACGTCCGAAATCGGCGAGCTGCGGGTCGCGAAACTGGAAAAGAAGAGCGCGCGCACCCGGCGCCTCGTACTGGAGTTTGCATGACGATTGACACCCCCCACGCGGGCGCGGCGGCGCTCGATCCGCAAGCGCGGGAGATTCTCGATTTCTGGTTCGGCGAGCCGGGCTCGGCCGAATTCGGGCAGAACCGCAAGGTCTGGTTCAACGGCGGCGCGGCATTCGACGACGTGCTGCGCACGCGCTACGGCGCGTTGCTCGACGCCGCGTGCGACGGCGCTTGCGATCACTGGGCAAGCTCGCCGTCGGGGGCACTGGCGTTGATCGTCGTGCTCGACCAGTTCTCGCGCAACATCCATCGCGGCACGCCGCGCGCGTTTGCCGCCGATCCGAAAGCGCTCGCGCTTGCGCGCCGCGTCGTCGCGGCCGACTGGGACGCGCAGTTGCCGAGCGGACATCACCGCGCGTTTGCGTATCTGCCGTTCGAGCACGACGAGTCGGTCGAGAGCCAGCGTGAGGCCGTGCGCCTGTGCGCAGGCATTCGCGACGAAGCAGGGTGCGAGAGCTATCACCGCTTCGCGTTGCTGCATGCGGCCGTCGTCGAGCGCTTCGGCCGCTTTCCGCACCGGAACGCGATTCTCGGTCGGGTATCGAGCGACGAGGAGACGGCGTTTCTTCGCGAGCCTGGTTCGTCGTTCTGACGATTCGGGCAGCGGCGTGACGCGGGAAGAGGGAAGGCCCGCGGAGTCACGCGGGCACGGTGGCGGCAGGGCACGCCGGGCGGCGGCGCGCATTTCCCGATGGCTGTTCGCTGCTCGGGCGGTGGTGCTCACCACGCCACGCCCGGTACGAGGGCAAGCACGGCGGCGCGTCCGCCGTCGCTCCCCCGCCTTACTCAACGTGCTGTTCGGGCGTGCGCACGTACACGCGCAGCAGTTCCTCGTTGTCGCCCGGGCGGGAGCCCGTCCAGAACAGTTTCCATTCGTCGCCGGGTGCCGGATCGACGGCCCGCACGCCCTGAACGATCATCCAGGTGCAGCGTGTCGTCTTCGCGTCGTCGATCGGCGTGTGCTGGATGCCGGAGAAGTAGTACAGCATCGGCGCTTCCGATTCGCCGAGCCCGTGCAGGCTCGCCATGCAGTCGCCGTCGTTCCATTCGAGTGCGAGATGCGCGTTCAGGTCGTCGAACACCGAGCGGTAGCTTTTCGCGACGTCGAGCCATGGCAGCAGCAGCGTGTAAATGAGCCCCCATGCGACGAGTGCGCCGGCGCCCCACGACAGCGCGCCGCGCCAGACGCCCGTCGCGCGCAGCTTCGGCAGCAGCGTCAGCCAGCCGACCGTCAGCACGAGCGCACCGATCACGAGCGCGGGTTCGATCGGCATCGTCCAGTCGAGCGGCAGCCAGCGGCCGAGCAGCGTCAGATCCTTGCGCGACGCCGCCGGATCGGCCATCACCGCCCAGATGGCCCAGGCGAGCGCGGCGGCCGTGCCGAACAGGATGCGGCTCAGGTAGTCCCACGCGAGATGCAGCTGGCGCGGCAGGCGGTCGATGGCCTGTGCGGCGACCAGCGCGAGCGGGGCGAAGAACGGCAGGATGTAGAGCTGGCGCGACGTCGCGGACACTTGCAGCACGACGAGCCCGACGAGCGTGAACATCACCGGCAGCGCGATGCGCGGCGTGCGCCAGTCGCGCCACGCACCGCGCGCGAGCGCGACGATCGCGAGCGGCGCGACCGGGAAGCCGACGAGCAGGAACGCACGCAGGATGAAGAACGGCTTGTCGTTTTCCGCGCCCAGTTCGGGGACGGAGAAACCGAAGAAGCGGCCGACGTTGTTGTCCCAGAACCACGTCATGAACAGCGTCTCGGAGCGCAGGAACAGTGCGGTCGGCCAGACGAGCGCGAACGGCGCGAACACCAGTGCGGCGACGCCGAGCGAGCGCGCGAACGCGCGGGTGCGGCAGGCCGGATAGAGCACCATCGCGCCGACGAGCGTGGCGGCAAACACGAGCGGCACGAACAGCCCCTTCGTCATCAGTGCGATGCCGACGCCCGCGCCGAAGATCGGCGCGGCCCAGCGGCCCGACGGCCGGACCGGTAGCCCGTGCCGCATCTGCTGCGCACGCGCGACGTGCTGCATCACGAGTTCGAGCAGTCCGCAGAACGCGATTGCCGTGCCGGCGAACAGCGCGACGTCGGTCATCATGTCGTGCACGTGCTTGATGACCACGAGCGTGCCGGCGCTCAGCACGACGGGACCGATCACGCGCAGGTCGAACCAGGCGTCCGCGCGGCTGGCGACGCGCGCCGCGCGCGCGATGAAGCCGAATGCCAGTGCGGCGAACAGCGCGCTCGCGAGCCGGGCCGCGTCGTGCAGCGGCATCACGCGCTGCAGCAGCCAGGCGAGGCTGGTCGCGACCCACGCGTAGAGCGGCGGCTTTTCCATGAACGGCAGGCCGGCATTGGTCGGCACGACGAAGTCGCCGGTCTCGAGCATGTGCTGGATGATGCCGAACGTGTAGGTTTCGTCCTGCTTCCACGGGTCGTGGCCGAGCACGCCCGGCAGCGTATACGCGCAGATCAGCGCGGCGACGAACAGCCACGCGCGCCAGCCGAGCAGGCGCGAGCGTTCGCGCGTCGTGCTGGTGACGGCGGTCGAGGCGGCGACGGGCGTGCCGGCGGCGTCGAGCGTTGCGGTGAGATCGGCGTCGGCGGTCGAATGGGTGTACTGGGCCGGAGCGGGCACAGACGTGCGTCGCCGGCTGGGCGCTGCGGTTCCAGGCATGGAAGGAATCTCGGGTCGAGTCGAGCGGATCCGGCGACGTGGGCAGGACCGATTGGGGCCATATCAAAGGCCAACGGACGGGTGTTTATGACACCTGTCTGAATGTCCGCTAGTAGACCACGGAATTGTTACGGTGGATTACCGTTCGTGTCACGAAATTGTGGAGATTTGTGGTGTCGTGACGACGGATCGCTTCGGACGGCGGTTTTGGATGCGCCGCAGTGCGGAATTACCGGCCGCCGCCGACGTCGAGCAGGGCGCCCGTCGTGTAGGACGCCGCGTCGCCCAGTAGCCAGACGATCGCTTCGGCGATCTCCCGCGCTTCGCCCGCGCGGCCGAGCGGTGTCGTGGCGCCGAGGCGGGCCGCACGGCCCGGCTGGCCGCCGCTCGCGTGAATGTCGGTCTCGATCAGGCCGGGTCGGACCGCGTTGACGCGTACGCCGTGCGCGCCGAGTTCCTTCGCGAGACCGATCGTCAGCGAGTCGACCGCGCCTTTCGACCCCGCATAGTCGACGTATTCGTTCGGCGAGCCGAGCCGGGAGGCGATCGACGAGACGTTGACGATCGCGCCGCCGCGGCCGCCGCGGTCGGTGGAGAGCCGGCGCGCGGCTTCGCGCGCACACAGATACGCGCCGAGCACGTTGGTGTCGAACATCCGCCGCAGCCGGTCGGCCGGCATGTCGGCGAGCGGCATCGACGGCGCGACGATGCCCGCGTTGTTGACGAGCGCGTCGACGCGGCCGAATGCGGCCGTGACGGTGTCGAACATCGCGACGACATCGGCTTCGTTCGCGACGTCGCCCGCGACGACGCACGCCCGGCCGCCCGCGTCGCGGACGGCCTGCGCGGTGAGTTCGGCCGCCGCCGCGTCGCGCGCGTAGTTGATGCCAACGTCCCAGCCGCGCTCGGCCGCGAGCACGGCGGTCGCGCGGCCGATGCCGCGGCTCGCGCCGGTGATGAGGACGGCCTTGCGCTCGGACGGTGCGGTCATCGCGTGCGGGTTCCGGTGACGGTTACTTGGCCGCGTCGGGCGCCCACTTGTCGCGGGCGGGCGGCTGGTAGCGGCGCAGTCGCTCGATCAGCTCGACGGGTTCCAATTCGACGCACAGTGCGTCGAAATAGGCCGGACGCATGAAGCCCTCGTCGACCGTATGGCGCAGCAGCGCGATCAGCGGATCGTAGAACGAATCGATGTTGTAGAGCGCGACGGGCTTGCGGTGATAGCCGAGCTGCGCCCACGTGTAGACCTCGAAGAGCTCCTCGAGCGTGCCGGCGCCGCCGGGCATCGCGACGAACGCATCGGACAGGTCGGCCATCATTTTCTTGCGGTGGTGCATGTCGGGCACGACGTGCAGTTCCGACAGCCCCGTATGGCCGACTTCCTTGTCGACGAGCAGTTCGGGGATCACGCCGACCGCACGGCCGCCGGCCGCCATCACTTCGTCGGCGATCACGCCCATCAGGCCGACCCGGCCGCCGCCGTAGACGAGCGTGAGGCCTGCGTCGACGAGCGCGCGGCCGAATGCGCGCGCGGCGTCGGTATAGACGGGCCGCACGCCGGACGACGAGCCGCAGTAAACACAAACAGCCTTCATTGCTTGGCATCCTTGGCGGGTGCCTGCCCGGTGACGACGGGGCTGTCGGCGGGGCGCGGCGAGCCGTCGCGCGGCGGCAGGTAGTCGGTGAACTGGCGCTTCGGCAGCTTGCCGGAAACCAGGTCGTCGAACAGCTGGCGCGAACGGCCGCGCAGGTACGGCGCCATCACGGAGATCACGTGCATGCTGACCTGGTGCAGTTCCTCGCGGATCGCGTCCTGGTCGTTGTATTTGCGCGGATGCATCACGTACTGATACGACAGCCAGTACGTCGAAATGACGGCCATGTTGGTGGCGATGACCTCGATCTCGGCGGGCGTCGCGACCATCTCGGCGTCGGACACGAGCAGCTCGCACATGTCGCGCGCGAAGCGCACCTTGTGGCTGATGATCTGCTTGAAGTGCGTCTCGAGCGTGCGGTTGCGGGCGAGCAGGTCGTTGAGGTCGCGATACAGGAACCGGTAGGTCCACATGAAATCGGCCATGTACTGCAGGTACGACCAGGTTTCGTCGATCGTCGGACGGTGATCTTCGGGAAAGCGCAGCCGCCGTTCGATCTGCTGCTCGAACTGCGCGAAGATGCTGTTGATGATGTCGTCCTTGTTGCGGAAATGGTAGTACAGGTTGCCTGGACTGATTTCCATTTCCTCGGCGATCGTCGTGGTCGTGACGTTCGGCTCGCCGATCTCGTTGAAGAGTTTCAACGACAACTCGAGAATCCGTTCGCGGGTGCGGCGGGGAGGTTTCGCTTCCATGTCGTCCGGCCCTGTGTGTGCCGGACTGGCGGGCGCTGCAATCGATGCTGCGTGATTCGTCCGGCGCGGGTTGCTGTTCTATGTCTAGCGGACGATTATAAACCGGGGTTTCGCCACATCGGGGCATTTCGTGATCGCCGCCCCGCGCAGCGCATGGTGCAGCGCCGCACGCGGGCGGTGCGCCAGGTACCCGCAGGGCAGTTCTCTAGAAGCCGAGCCAGCGTGCGACGACTGGGCCGAGCACGAAGCCCCACGTCGTCACGCACGCGAACAGCGCGACGGTCACGGCTGCGCTGCCGAGATCCTTCGCGCGCTTCGAGAGTTCGTGACGCTCGAGCGAGATGCGGTCGATCGCGGCCTCGACGCTCGAGTTCAGCAGCTCGACGATCAGCACGAGCAGCACCGACGCGATCAGCAGCGCACGCGATGCCGCCGGCACCGGTGCGAACGCGCCGATCGGGAGCATCAGCGCAGCGAGCGTGAGCTCCTGGCGAAACGCGCTCTCCTCGCGAATCGCCACGCGAAAGCCGTTCAGCGAATGCTTGAGGGCGTACCAGGCGCGCGTGATGCCGCGATGGCGCTTGTACGGGTTCGGCGGCAGCGGCGCGAGCCGATCGTCGGGGCCGAGCGGCTCGTGCGCGTGCACGTCCGCGTCGGCGTGCGGCTCTTCCTCGTCGAACGGGCGGTGCCGTTGCGGCGTTGCGTCGGGGGGCGGGATTTTGTCGTTCAGGTCTCGTTTCAAACGGCGGCACCTTCTGCTGGCGAGTACGCGGTCTTCGGCAGCGGCTTCAGATGCGACGCGAACTGCTCGGATGCCGCGCGCCACGAGAAGCGTTCGGCCCACGCGCGCGCAGTGGTGCGTTCGATCTTAAGCGCCTCGAGGCAGGCTTCCTGCAGGTCTTCGTGCATCGCGCCGGCGTCGCCTTCGCCGAGCACGTCGATCGGGCCCGTCACGGGATACGCGGCTACCGGCGTGCCGCAGGCGAGCGCCTCGAGCAGCACGAGGCCGAACGTGTCGGTGCGACTCGGGAACACGAACACGTCGGCCGCAGCATACACCTTGGCGAGCTCGGCCTGTGACAGCACGCCGAGATAGTTTGCTTCCGGATAGCGCGACTTCAGCTCAGCGAGCGCGGGCCCTTCGCCCGCGACCCATTTCGAGCCGGGCAGGTCGAGGCGCAGGAATGCCTCGACGTTCTTCTCGATCGCGACGCGGCCCACGTACAGGAAGATCGGCCGCGCGGTGTTGAGCACCTTCGATTCCATCGGCCGGAACACGTCGAGATCGACGCCGCGCGTCCACAGCACGACGTTCGTGAAGCCGAATTTCTCGAGGTCCTGCTTGACGACCGGCGTCGGCGCCATCACCGCGAGCGACGGGCCGTGGAACCAGTGCAGGAAGCGGTAGGTCGCGGCGAGCGGGATGCCGAAGCGCGCCTGCACGTATTCCGGAAAGCGCGTGTGGTACGCGGTCGTGTACGGCAGCTTGCGCGATCGCGCGTAGCGTCGCGCGGCGAGGCCGAGCGGGCCTTCGGTCGCGATGTGCAGCGCGTCGGGGGCGAACGCATCGATTCGCGCGCGCAGCTTGCGGTACGGCAGGATCGACAGGCGGATCTCCGGGTAGGTCGGGCAGGGCACCGTACGGAATTCCAGCGGCGTCAGCAGTTCGACGCGGTGGCCGAGCGCGGTGAGTTCGCGCGACGTGCTCTTCAGCGTGCGCACGACGCCGTTGACCTGCGGTTCCCACGCGTCGGTGACGATCATGATCTTCATCGCGGCTTTGTCCTGTAAGTAGGGGGGTGTCAGGCAGTGGCCTTGGCCTTGCGCGACGTGGTCTCCGTCGGTGCGGTGCGCATCACCGTCCAGTAGACGATCTTCAGTTCGCCTTCCATCGTTTCGACGAGTGCGGACAGGCTTTCGACCCAGTCGCCGTCGTTGCAGTACAGCACGCCGTCGATGTCGCGGATCTCCGCCTTGTGGATGTGGCCGCACACGACGCCGTCGCAGCCGCGGCGGCGCGCCTCGTCGGTCATCACGGTCTCGAACTGGGAGATGAAGTTGACGGCGTTCTTGACCTGGTGCTTCAGGTACTGCGACAGCGACCAGTACTGGAAGCCGAGCCGGCTGCGGATCCGGTTGAACCAGCGGTTGAGCACGAGGATCAGCGTGTAGAGCGTGTCGCCGAGGTACGCGAGCCATTTCGCGTGCTGGATCACGCCGTCGAACAGATCGCCGTGCACGATCCACAAACGTTTGCCCGCGAGCGTCGTGTGGAACGCCTCGCCGCGCACCTGGATGTCGCCGAACGCGAGATCGCAGAACTGCCGCGCGCCTTCGTCGTGGTTGCCGGGGATGTAGACGACCTGCGTCCCCTTGCGTGCCTTGCGCAGGATCTTCTGCACGACGTCGTTGTGCGCCTGCGGCCAGTACCAGCCCTTCTTCAGCTGCCAGCCGTCGATGATGTCGCCGACGAGGTACAGGTACTCCGAATCGTTGTGGCGCAGGAAGTCGAGCAGGTACGGCGCCTGGCAGCCGCTCGAGCCGAGGTGGATGTCGGACAGCCAGATGGTGCGGTAGCGGTGGGCCGACGAGTCGGGGTCGTCATGCTGCGCGGCGTGCCCGGCAGGCGGGTCTTGCGATACTAGCCCATCGGTTGCGGCAGAACCGGACAGGAATGCTGTGGCGGCGCGGGCGCCGATGGGGTGACGGAACAGGGAGGTCGCGGACGTTTTCTGGCCCATGCATGACTCGCGCCGGTTGACATTACCGGCATTCCGCCATGCGGGCGTGACTGTGCCATGACAGTCACGAGACGTTCTTATTACGACCGCTGCAGGGTGTTTAGCAGTGAATGACCGGGCGTTGCGTAATGTGCCGTACGGAACGGCTCGCCATTGTCGGGCAAGGCTGCCGGGCCGGGCGGA
Organism: Burkholderia sp. AU31624; assembly: GCF_020420065.1. Classification (NCBI taxonomy): domain Bacteria; kingdom Pseudomonadati; phylum Pseudomonadota; class Betaproteobacteria; order Burkholderiales; family Burkholderiaceae; genus Burkholderia; species Burkholderia sp. AU31624. Next base: position 50,797 of record NZ_JAIZRT010000003.1, on the reverse strand, counting down.
AGTCGCCTCGGCGAGGTGTTTTCATCAGGCGAATGCCGTGCGTCAGCGCGGTATCGCGACGACGCGCGTGCGGGCGATCCGGTCGTGCGGAAACTGGCGCTCGGCATGCAGTCGCGCGGCGCCTGCCCATACGGCGATCCATGCGGCGGTGAGCGCGAGCGTGACGGGTACCGACAGGCCGAGGAGTGGATGCAGCGCGAGCGGCGGCAGGAACCACAGCCAGCCGAGCACATAGCGGACGAGCGCGTGGCCCGCGCTCAGCGGCCGGCCGCTCGACGATTCGAGCCGCAGCCGCCAGGTCTTCATCGGCAGCGTTTGGCCGCCGTGGGTCCAGAACCAGACGAAGTACGCGCCGACCACGAGCGCGATCCAGGCGGCGAGCAGATTGTGATGGACGAGGCCGTTGCGTTGCTGCGTCGCGAGGCTGAACGCGAGCCCGGCGAAGAACACCACGCCGAACAGCAGCACACCTTCGTAGAGCAGCGCGGCGAGACGCCGTCGCACGGACGGCGCGGCGGTCGGAGTTTCAGGTGCGTGGGCGTTCGCCACGGGCGCTCAGGAGCCCTTGAACAGCGAGGGCGCGTCGGCGGGCGACACCGGCGCCACGGCAGCCGGCGCGGATGCGGTGCCGGCCGTCGACGATGCGGGTACCGGCGGCGCGACGGCAGCCGAGACGGGCGCCGGTACGGTGGCCGGGCCGCTTGCTGGGTGTTCGTGCGAATTGACGAGGCGGCGCACGTCCCGGTCGGCGACGGTCGGCGGCGCACTGACGACGCTCGGCCGGCGGCGGCGCTCGGCGGCCGCGAGCCGTTCCTTCTGCTCTTCCGGGAGTTGCTGGTATGCCTTCCACGCCCGCTCGCGCGCCTGTGCGGAAAGCTCCTTCGCACTCTGGTAGTTCTCGCGCGCGACGCGGCGCTGCTCGGGCGTCATCTTGGCCCATTCGGTCATCCGGTCCTGCAGGCGCTTCTGGTCATCGGGCGTCAACTTCGCGAAACGCGATGCGATCTTCAGCCATTTACGCTTGCGGGCATCGCTGAAGCCGTCCCACTGGTCGGCGAACGGCGCGAGCGCCGCGTGCTGCGCCGGCGTGAGGCGCGCCCACGACAACGGGCCGGTAGCGGCCGGCAGCGGCAGGGGTAGGGGCAGCGGGGGGAGTTCGGTGCTCAGCCCGGTCGCGGCCGATGCTGGCGCGGCAGGGCTGCTGACCGCGGCGGCGGTCGTCGCGGGGGCCGGGTGGAATCGTGGGTAAGTGGCGACGTAGGAAACGGCGATCGCGATTACGCATCCGAAAAATACGGCCAGGCCGCGCTTCTGACTCACCCGTGCGATCCCCTCGTTATTGTCTGTTAGTGAGCGCGCGACAGATACGCGTTGAACCCGTGATCGAGATACGCATTGAGCGGCAGGTCGTCGCTGAGCATCGCCGCGTCGATGTCGGCGAGTTCGGCGGTGCGCTGCATGTCTTCCCAGTAGGCGATGCCGACGAGCCCCGCGAGCAGCAGCGCCAGCGGCCACGCGCGCAGCAGGCGGCGCGCGAGCGACGCCTGCGGGCGGCTCGCGGGCGCCGTGCCGTACGCACCGGCCGCGCCGGCGAAGGCCGGCACGAACACCGGCACGGTCGCGGCTTCGGGCTTCTTGCGCGCGAGCGCGGCCCGGCGGGCGACGGCCAGACGGTCGGTGGTCGCGGCAGGCAGGTCGGCCGCGCACTCGTCCAGCGCGCGGCGCACCTTCAACGCGAATTCGTGTTCTCGATTTGCGGGAGCGGAGCTCATAGCGTGATTCCTTTGGCCTTGAGCGCATGCGCCAGCGTGTGGGTGGCCCGTGAGCAGTGCGTCTTCACGCTGCCCTCGGAGCACCCCATCGCGGCGGCAGTCTCGGCGACATCCATATCTTCCCAATAACGCATCAGGAACGCTTCCCGTTGACGCGCCGGAAGCTTCTGGATTTCTTCGTCGATCAGGGCCAGAACCTGCTCTCGTTCGAGGCGGTGCTCGCTGCTTTCGACGCCCGCGTTGTCGTCCGCGGATTCGAGTGTTTCGAGCGGGTCGAAGTCGTCGTCGTCGCCGCTGTTCAGCGACGAGAAGAGCGTGACCCACGTGTTGCGGACTTTCTGCCGACGGAACCAGTCGTGGATCGCGTTCTGCAGGATCCGCTGAAAAAGCAGCGGCAACTCGGCCGCCGGCCGGTCGCCGTACTTCTCCGCAAGCTTGATCATCGCGTCCTGCACGATGTCGAGCGACGCATCGTCGTCACGCACGGCGTACGCAGCCTGCTTGAACGCGCGCCTTTCGACGCCCGCCAGAAAGTCGGCGAGTTCCTTGTCTGATGCCATTCCGTGAAGGTATGCGCTGCGGGCCGCTGCGTGGTGTAAAAGGGCGAAAAATTTCGTAAAACCCGCGGATGCTATCAAATTTTCGCGCCGCTTGGCACCGGGTTGGCCGCCGCACGTTGCGCGCGAGCCGCGGCGGCGGGTGCCGGGCGGCGCCCATGATGCGCTGCGGGATATTTTGCTTGACGACCCCCTCGCGACCCGCTATCGTCAATGATTCGCAACATGAAGTGATGGTCTCATTTGAGGCTGGCCCAAGAAGCCTGCCCTTCAAACTGGACGCGCCGCTTGAACCCGAGCCACAAGCCCGGCAGAGAGCACCCGATCAATTTTTTGCCGAAAATTCGAAAGGTCAAAATGAACATGCCCAGCGCGGAATTCTCCACGTCGGAACCCCTTTCCCCTCCCGATAGCGACTCCATCGGCGGTACCGTGCTCATGAAGGCACTGGCCGATGAAAACGTCGAATTCATCTGGGGCTACCCCGGCGGCTCGGTACTTTACATCTACGACGAGCTTTACAAGCAGGACAAGATTCAGCACGTGCTGGTGCGCCATGAACAAGCGGCCGTGCACGCAGCCGATGCGTATGCGCGTTCCACCGGCAATGTCGGCGTCTGCCTCGTGACGTCGGGCCCCGGTGTCACCAACGCGGTGACCGGCATCGCCACGGCGTACATGGATTCGATCCCGATGGTCGTGATCAGCGGCCAGGTGCCCACGGCCGCGATCGGCCAGGATGCCTTCCAGGAGTGCGACACCGTCGGCATCACGCGTCCGTGCGTGAAGCACAACTTCCTCGTGAAGGACGTGCGCGACCTCGCGGAAACCGTCAAGAAGGCGTTCTATATCGCCCGCACCGGCCGTCCGGGCCCGGTGCTGATCGACATCCCGAAGGACATCTCGAAGACGCCGTGCGAATACGAGCCCGTCAAGAGCGTGTCGCTGCGTTCGTACAACCCGGTCACGAAGGGCCATTCGGGCCAGATCCGCAAGGCCGTGTCGCTGCTGCTGACGGCGAAGCGTCCGTACATCTACACGGGTGGCGGCATCATCCTCGCCGACGCGTCGCGCGAACTGAACCAGTTCGCGGATCTCCTCGGCTACCCGGTCACGAACACGCTGATGGGCCTGGGCGGCTATCGCGCGTCGGACAAGAAATTCCTCGGCATGCTCGGCATGCACGGCACCTACGAAGCGAACATGGCGATGCAGCACTGCGACGTGCTGATCGCGATCGGTGCCCGCTTCGACGACCGCGTGATCGGCGACCCGGCGCACTTCGCGTCGCGTCCGCGCAAGATCATCCACATCGACATCGACCCGTCGTCGATCTCGAAGCGTGTGAAGGTCGACATCCCGATCGTCGGCGACGTGAAGGAGGTGCTGAAGGAGCTGATCGAGCAGCTGCAGACGGCCGAGCATGGCCCCGACACCGAGGCGCTCGCGCAATGGTGGAAGGACATCGAGGGCTGGCGCTCGAAGGATTGCCTGAAGTACGACCGCGAGAGCGAGATCATCAAGCCGCAGTACGTGGTCGAGAAGGCGTGGGAGCTGACGGACGGCAATGCGTTCGTGTGCTCGGACGTCGGCCAGCACCAGATGTGGGCGGCGCAGTTCTACCGTTTCAACAAGCCGCGTCGCTGGATCAACTCCGGCGGCCTCGGCACGATGGGCTTCGGCCTGCCGGCAGCGATGGGCGTCAAGATGGCGCACCCGGACGACGACGTGCTGTGCATCACGGGCGAAGGCTCGATCCAGATGTGCATCCAGGAACTGTCGACCTGCCTGCAGTACGACACGCCCGTGAAGATCATTTCGCTGAACAACCGCTATCTCGGCATGGTTCGCCAGTGGCAGCAGATCGAATACAGCAAGCGCTATTCGCATTCGTACATGGATGCGCTGCCTGATTTCGTGAAGCTCGCCGAAGCGTACGGCCATGTCGGCTTGCGGATCGAAAAGACCTCGGATGTGGAGCCGGCGCTGAAGGAAGCGTTGCGCCTGAAGGACCGCACCGTGTTTCTCGACTTCCAGACCGATCCGACCGAAAACGTCTGGCCGATGGTACAGGCCGGCAAGGGCATCACCGAGATGCTGCTCGGATCGGAAGATCTGTAACGGCGCGACGCGCGCCTGAGCCCGATGCGGCCGCCTTCACGAAGGGCGGCGCGGCACGCGGCAGCGCGCGGCGCGAGAGAATCGACACGGACACATTCTGGAAGAAGCGAACATGAGACACATCATTTCCGTCCTGCTGGAGAACGAACCGGGCGCGCTGTCGCGCGTGGTCGGTCTGTTTTCCGCACGCGGCTACAACATCGAAACCTTGACGGTGGCGCCGACCGAAGACCAATCGCTGTCGCGGCTCACCATCGTTTCCATTGGCTCCGACGACGTGATCGAACAGATCACGAAGCATCTGAACCGCCTGATCGAGGTGGTGAAAGTGGTGGACCTGACCGACGGTGCACACATCGAACGCGAGCTGATGCTGATCAAGGTACGTGCAGTGGGCAAGGAGCGCGAAGAAATGAAGCGGATGGCGGACATTTTCCGCGGCCGCATCATCGACGTGACCGAAAAGACCTACACGATCGAATTGACGGGCGCGAGCGACAAGCTCGACGCATTCATCCAGGGGCTGGACGCGGGCGCGATCTTAGAGACCGTGCGCACCGGCAGCTCCGGCATCGGACGCGGCGAGCGCATCCTGAAGGTGTGATGCCAGACAGGCACGCCGGGTGCGCCGTCATGTCCCGGCCCGCAGTACTCCATCCGAACGAATTGTTGAATTTTTGAATTAGCGAAGGAACCATCATGAACGTTTTCTACGACAAAGACGCTGACCTCTCCCTCATCAAGGGCAAGCAAGTCACGATCATCGGCTACGGCTCGCAAGGCCATGCACACGCGCTGAACCTGAAGGACAGCGGCGTGAACGTGACGGTCGGCCTGCGCAAGGGCGGCGCGTCGTGGAGCAAGGCCGAAAACGCAGGCCTGTCGGTCAAGGAAGTCGCGGAAGCGGTGAAGAGCGCCGACGTCGTGATGATGCTGCTGCCGGACGAGCAGATCGCCGACGTGTACGCGAAGGAAGTCCACGCGAACATCAAGCAGGGCGCGGCGCTGGCATTCGCGCACGGCTTCAACGTCCACTACGGCGCGGTGATCCCGCGCGCCGACCTCGACGTGATCATGATCGCGCCGAAGGCACCGGGCCACACGGTTCGCGGCACGTACTCGCAAGGTGGCGGCGTGCCGCACCTGATCGCGGTTGCGCAGAACAAGTCGGGCGCGGCACGCGACATCGCGCTGTCGTACGCGGCAGCGAACGGCGGCGGCCGTGCGGGCATCATCGAAACCAACTTCCGTGAAGAAACCGAAACCGACCTGTTCGGCGAGCAGGCCGTGCTGTGCGGCGGTACCGTCGAGCTGATCAAGGCCGGCTTCGAGACGCTGGTCGAAGCAGGCTACGCGCCGGAAATGGCGTACTTCGAGTGCCTGCACGAACTGAAGCTGATCGTCGACCTGATCTACGAAGGCGGCATCGCGAACATGAACTACTCGATCTCGAACAACGCCGAGTACGGCGAGTACGTGACGGGCCCGCGCATCGTCACGGAAGAGACGAAGAAGGCGATGAAGCAGTGCCTGACCGACATCCAGACGGGCGAGTACGCGAAGAGCTTCATTCTCGAGAACAAGGCAGGCGCACCGACGCTGCAGTCGCGCCGCCGCCTGACGGCCGAGCACCAGATCGAGCAAGTCGGCTCGAAGCTGCGCGCGATGATGCCGTGGATCGCGAAGAACAAGCTCGTCGACCAGTCGAAGAACTAAGCACCGCGTGCTGTTCCGGCCCTTCGAATAGAGGGCCGGTACCAAAAAGCCGCCCGAAGGCAGCAGTGCCCCGGGCGGCTTTTGCTATCCTACGGGCTTTGCAATTCACCGAACACAGAACGAATCCATGAACTATCCTCATCCGATCATCGCGCGCGAAGGCTGGCCGTTCATCGCGATTGCAGCCGTCATCGCGCTGTTGATCCATGCTGTCGGGGGCTTCGGCTTCGCGTGGCCGTTCTGGCTGCTGCTCGTCTTCGTCGTCCAGTTCTTCCGCGACCCGCAGCGTCCGATCCCGGCGCAGCCGAACGCGGTGCTGTGCCCGGCGGACGGCCGCATCGTCGCGGTCGAGACCACGCAGGACCCGTACGCGAACCGCGAAGCGCTGAAGATCAGCGTGTTCATGAATGTCTTCAACGTCCATTCGCAGCGTTCGCCGGTCGATGGCGCGATCTCCAAGGTCGAATACTTCCCGGGCGCGTTCCTGAACGCGGCGATCGACAAGGCGTCGACCGAGAACGAGCGTAATGCGGTCGTGATCCAGACGGCGAGCGGCAAGACCGTGACCGCGGTGCAGATCGCCGGCCTCGTTGCGCGCCGGATCCTCTGCTACGTGCGCGCGGGCGAACCGCTGTCGCGCGGCCAGCGCTACGGTTTCATCCGCTTCGGTTCGCGCGTCGACGTGTACCTGCCGCTCGGCAGCCGCGCGAAGGTGTCGATCGGCGAGAAGGTCTACGCGTCGTCGACGATCCTCGCCGAACTCGAACAGTAAGCGGCGAGGCGCACGATGGCCGCATTCAAACCGCGTCGGCCGCGCAACGGCGCCGGCCAGACGCCACGCCCGTTCCGGCGCAACAAGGTGATGGCACAGGATCCGGTGCCTATCGAGAGCCGCCGCGCCGCGCGCCAGCGGTTCCTGAAGACGCGCGGCATCTACCTGCTGCCGAACGCGTTCACGACCGCCGCGCTGTTCTGCGGCTTCTTCGCGGTCGTGCAGGCGATGAACGTGCGCTTCGAGATCGCCGCGATCGCGATTTTCGTCGCGATGGTGCTCGACGGAATGGACGGACGCGTGGCACGCATGACGCATACGCAGAGCGCGTTCGGCGAGCAGTTCGACAGCCTGTCGGACATGGTGTCGTTCGGCGTCGCGCCCGCGCTCGTGATGTACGAGTGGGTGCTGAAGGATCTCGGCCGCTGGGGCTGGCTCGCCGCGTTCGTGTACTGCTCGGGCGCCGCGCTGCGCCTTGCGCGCTTCAATACGAACATCGGCGTCGTCGACAAGCGCTTCTTCCAGGGGCTGCCGAGCCCGGCCGCGGCCGCACTGATCGCGGGCTTCGTGTGGCTTGCCACTGACAACCGCGTGCCGATGAAGCTCGGCTGGCTGCCGTGGGTCGCGTTCGTGCTGACGATCTACGCGGGCGTGACGATGGTGTCGAACGCGCCGTTCTACAGCGGCAAGGCGCTCGACGTGCGGCACCGCGTGCCGTTCGCGGCGATCCTGCTGGTCGTCGTCGCGTTCGTGCTCGTGTCGTCCGATCCGCCGCTGATGCTGTTCTGCCTGTTCGTGCTGTACGGGCTGTCCGGCTACGTGTTCTGGGGCTACATGGCCATCCGCGGGCGCGCGAATCCGGCACGCTCGTCGCAGCGCGATCACTGACGCACGCGCATGCTTTGCCCGGAAACGGCGGCCCCAGGGTCGCCGTTTTCATTTGTCCCTGGTTCGGCCCGTGCGGCCGGAAACCCCGGGTGCCGTCCGATTGCGCACCCAACGGAATGCCGCTATAGTCTTTGGCATGACTGCATTTTCCCGCCTCTCCCTCCTTCTAGCCGGTGCGCCGCTACGCGCGCTAGCTTCGGCGCGCCTGCCGCGCTGACCGTTCTCGCCCCCCGTCAAGCTTCGTCTGTTGTCGAGCGTCGCCAGCGGTGGCGCGATCTCGTTACGTTTGACTTCCGTATAAAGAGCCCTGGAGCCCCCCATGACAGACAAGCTGATCATTTTCGATACGACGTTGCGTGACGGCGAACAATCGCCCGGTGCGTCGATGACGAAGGAAGAGAAAATCCGCATCGCGAAGCACCTCGAGCGGATGAAGGTCGACGTGATCGAGGCCGGCTTCGCAGCCAGCTCGAACGGCGATTTCGACGCGATCCACACGATCGCCGGTCTCGTGAAGGACAGCACGATCTGCTCGCTGGCGCGCGCCAACGACAAGGACATCCAGCGCGCCGCTGATGCGCTGAAGCCGGCCAACAGCGCGCGGATCCACACGTTCATCGCGACGTCGCCGCTGCACATGGAGAAGAAGCTGCGGATGACGCCCGACCAGGTGTTCGAGCAGGCGCGTCTCGCGGTGCGTTTCGCGCGCAAGTTCACCGACAACGTCGAATTCTCGCCGGAAGACGGCAGCCGCTCGGATCTCGACTTCCTGTGCCGCGTGCTGGAAGCCGTGATCGCGGAAGGCGCGACGACGATCAACATTGCGGACACGGTCGGCTACGGCGTGCCGGAGCTGTACGGCAACCTCGTGAAGACGCTGCGGGAGCGCATTCCGAACTCGGACAAGGCGATCTTCTCGGTGCATTGCCACAACGATCTCGGGATGGCGGTGGCGAACTCGCTCGCCGGCGTGAAGATCGGCGGTGCGCGCCAGATCGAGTGCACGATCAACGGCCTCGGCGAGCGCGCGGGCAACACGTCGCTCGAAGAAATCGTGATGGCCGTGAAGACCCGCAAGGACTACTTCGGCCTCGACGTCGGCATCGACACGACGCAGATCGTACCGACGTCGAAGCTCGTGTCGCAGATCACCGGCTTCGTCGTGCAGCCGAACAAGGCGGTGGTCGGCGCGAACGCGTTCGCGCATGCGTCGGGCATTCACCAGGACGGCGTGCTGAAGGCGCGCGACACCTACGAGATCATGCGCGCGGAAGACGTGGGCTGGACCGCGAACAAGATCGTGCTCGGCAAGCTGTCGGGCCGCAACGCGTTCAAGCAGCGCCTGCAGGAGCTCGGCGTGGCGCTCGACAGCGAGAGCGAACTCAATGCCGCGTTCATGCGCTTCAAGGATCTGGCCGATCGCAAGGCCGAGATCTTCGACGAAGACATCATCGCGATCGTGTCCGAGGAATCGGCGCTCGCGCACGAGCAGGAGCACTTCAAGTTCGTGTCGCTGTCGCAGCGTTCGGAGACGGGCGAGCAACCGCAGGCGAAAATCGTGTTCGCGGTCGAAGGCAAGGAAGTGACCGGTGAAGCGCGCGGCAACGGCCCGGTCGATGCTACGTTCAATGCGATCGAGGGCGAAGTCGGCAGCGGGTCCGAGCTGCTGCTGTATTCGGTGAACGCGATCACGACCGGCACGCAGGCGCAGGGCGAAGTGACCGTCCGGCTGTCGAAGAGCGGGCGGATCGTCAACGGCGTCGGCACCGATCCGGACATCGTCGCCGCATCCGCGAAGGCGTACATCTCCGCACTGAACAAGCTGCATTCGAAGGACGACAAGGTCAATCCGCAGCGCTCATAAGCGCAGCGCGCTGCGCGTCACCGAAACGCCCCGTGCGGCCCTGCGCCGCCGGGGCGTTTTTTCATTTACCCACTCATCCACTGCTCATTCGGCGGCCGGCGCGCGGAACAGCCAGCGGCGCGCGGCCGTGCGCGGCGCCGGGCTGCGCCGCCGGAACTCGACCGCGATGCCGCGTCTCGGCGCATCGGCGACGAACGCATCGAGCAGCTCGAGCACGTCGTGATCGATATAGTCGGCACGCGTCGCGTCGATGATCACCGCGGCCCGGTCGGGAATGTGCCGCAGGTGATGCTTGACCTGCACCTTGCCGAGAAACGACACGTCCTTGCGGAACGACAGCAGGAAGTGATCGTCGTGCTGCGCGAGCGTGACGGGGCTCTTCAGGTTCGCGACGGCGACCGCCAGCACGCTGCACGCGAGGCCGAGCGCGATGCCGAACAGCAGGTCGACCGCGAGCACGCCGGCGATCGTCGCGGCGAACGGCACGAATGCGGCCGGCCCCTGTTTCATCACCGAGCGGAACAGCGCCGGTTTCGCGAGCTTGAAGCCGGTGTGGATCAGGATCGCGGCCAGGCTCGCGAGCGGGGTCAGGTTGATCAGGCCGGTGAGCGCGAACACGCTCGCGAGCAGCAGCATCCCGTGCACGATCGCCGACATCCGGCTTTGCGCGCCCGCATTGACGTTCACCGAGCTGCGCACGATCACCGACGTGATCGGCAATCCGCCGACCGCGCCCGCGACGAGATTGCCGACGCCCTGGGCCTTGAGTTCGCGGTCAGGCTGGGTCGGCCGGCGCTTCGGGTCGATCTGCTCGACCGCTTCGAGGCTCAGCAGCGTCTCGAGGCTTGCGACGACCGCGAGCGTGATCGCAACCCGCCACACGTCAGGATTGACGAGCTGCGCGAAGTTCGGGCCGAGTTCCGCATGCTTGAGCGACGCCGCGAAGGCCGCGAACGATCCGAGTTCGGGCAGTGTCACGCGATGGGCGGCGCCCGGCGCAACGGACGGTGCGACGACGCTCAACACGAGCGTGGCGCCGATCCCCAGCACGACCACCGCAAGCGGGGCCGGCACCGCGCGCACCAGCGCGAAGCGGCGCAGCACGGGCGTGTCCCACGCGACCAGCAGCGCGAGCGAGGCGAGCGCGGTGGCCGTCGCGGCCCACGCGACCGGCAGGCCCGGCCAGTTCGCAAACGATTGCGCCGCCGAGCCGCCGATACCGAAGGCGAACGGAATCTGCTTCACGATCAGCAGCAGGCCGATCGCGGCGAGCATGCCCTTGATGACGGGCGACGGCACATAGGCGGCGAAGCGGCCGGCGCGCAGCATGCCGAACCCGAACTGCAGCACGCCGGACAGCAGCACCGCGAGCAGGAACGCGGAGAAGCTGCCGAGTTGCGCGATGCCTTCGACGACGATCACGACGAGGCCGGCGGCCGGCCCGCTGACGGACAGCGACGAGCCGCTCAGCAGCGCGACGACGATGCCGCCGACGATCCCGGACACGAGCCCGGCGAACGGTTCGACGCCGGATGCATTGGCGATGCCGAGACACAGCGGCAGCGCGACGAGGAACACGACGACGCCGGCGACGATGTCGCGCGGCAGGGTGGACAGGCGCTCGTTCAGTTTCATGGTTGGGGCGATTTCATTGGCTTGGGGGCGGGGTAGGTCAGCCGAGCGCGCCGGCCGTCGCGGCCTGCACGGGTTCGACGTCGGCGGGCGGCGTGGTGTAGCCGGAATCGAGTTCCTGCAGGCGGCCGTCGGCGAGCGAAAAGATCCAGCCGTGCACGAGCGGCGGTCGTTCGCGGCCCTGCACGATCGGGGACGCGCGCAGCAGCCTCACCTGTTCGAGCACGTTGAGTTCGGCGAGGCGGTCGGCGGCGGCCGTGTCGTCAAGCCCGTCCAGCGTGTCGCGATGGCGCCGCGCGAGCGCACAGAGCGGCGCGATGCGGCGCGCGACGTGCGGCAGGTCGGACGGCGGCGGCAGCAGCGACGCGCGTACGCCGCCGCATCCGTAGTGCCCGCACACGATCACGTGGTCGACCTGCAGCACGCGCACCGCGTACTCGAGGACGCTGGCGGAATTGTCGTCGTCGGGATGGAACAGGTTCGCGATGTTGCGATGGACGAACAGCTCGCCGGGCGCGCAGTGCGTGATGGTCTCGGCCGGCACGCGGCTGTCGGCGCAGCCGATCCACAGCACGCGCGGATTCTGGCCGCGCGCGAGCGCGTCGAAGAAGCCGGGCGTGTATTCACGCGTTTCGCGGGCCCAGGCGATGTTGGCAACCAGCATGCTCTTGGGGCGATTCATGAGGACTCCTTTGTGATAAAGGCAAACGAATATCGGCAAAAATGTCGCAATGGCATTCTTTCTAAATTGAAAGGTTGGTTTTCGACTGATATTAGGGGTATGCCCTAGCACTTCGGGGGTGCTGAAACAATTTGTTTCAAATTGATTTGGCGTAGTGCATGGCGTGCACCAATTCGCCGCATGACATGCGCTGCGCATGCCTGTTTCCGCGCAAAGGCCCGCATGACGGGGATGTCAGCGAGGTGCCATCGGAATGTCATCGAACGGAAAAGATTTCCGTCGCATTTTCCGAATTAATCGGGAAGCGGAAAAAAGGAAATGGCCATTCACGCAATGATTCGTGAATGGCCATGCTGAAAATTGCGCGTAAATGCGTAATCGGTCAGAACAGGTTGCGGCGGTCGGGGTCGTGCAGCGGGTCGGGCGTTTTCTGCGTGATGCGCAGGATGCCCTGCGGATCGAAGTAGAAGCTGTACATCATGTACCAGACGTTGTCCTCGAGATACCGGTAAGTCCACACCTCGCGCTTCATCAGCGGGAAGTAGGACGTCTCGACGGGGCGTCCGAAGTTCACGAGGACGTCGGTCTTCGTCCACTTGCCGATCTCCGCGCGATAGAACTCGTTCGGCTGCAGGACCTGGCGCACGTTGACGATCTTGTGGGCCGCGTCGACGTCGGCCGCGATGGTGATTTCGCCCATCGGCTGGGTCGGCCACATCAGGCGCTTGCCGCCGCCGGGCAGGTCGTAGATTTCGCGCGGCGGGCCCATGCGTGCGACGATCGCCGACTCGTCCTGGCCGGCCTGGTATTGCTGCCACGGTTGCGCGCAACCGGCCAGCAGCGCGGCGGCGCTGGCGACCAGCACCGGCAGGCGCGCGGAAATGCGAATGCGCATGGGGATTCTCCAGAACACGGAAACAAGTCCCGTTTTATCACGGACGGCGTGCGACGGCGCATCGCGCGGAAAAAATCGGTGCGGATCGCCGGGCGCGTCGCGCTTGCGGGCGGCGTGGGCGCCGGCCTATGATCCGCGCTTCTCGGGCAGATTGAAGGGCAGGTGGCCGATGCAGGGGTGGAAGCGTTGTGCGCTCGCGTTGAGCGCGGGATGGATGCTGGTGTCGTCGGCGTTTGCCGGCGGCGAGCCGGTGCGGATCGCGCTGATCGAAGGGATGTCGGGCCCGTTCGCGAATGCGGGTGCGGCGGTCGAACGCAACCTGCGCTTCGGCGTCGAGCAGGTCAACGCGGCGGGCGGCGTGAAGCTGCGCGACGGTGCGCATCCGCTCGAACTGGTGGTGCTCGACAGCAAAGGGAGCCCCGAGGAGGCGCTCGTGCAGTTGCGCGCGGCCGCGGACCGCCATATCGGGTTCGTCACGCAAGGCAACAGTTCGGCCGTCGCCGCCGCGCTCGTCGCGGCGCTCGACAAGCTGAACGCGCGCGATCCGGACAACCGGATGCTGTTCCTCAACTATTCGGCCGACGATCCGGCGCTGACCGGTGCGCGCTGCAGTTTCTGGCATTTCCGTTTCGATGCCCACGCGGGCATGCGGATGGCCGCGCTCGCGGACGTGATGGCGCGCGACCGCGCGCTCCGCAAAGTCTATCTGCTCAACCAGGACTACAGCTTCGGCCGCGACGTCAGCGCGCTCGCCCGACAGGCGCTGGCCACGCGGCGTCCGGAGGTGACGATCGCCGGCGACGAATTCCACCCGATCGGCCGGATCAAGGATTTCTCGCCGTACATCGCGAAGATCCGCGCGAGCGGCGCCGACGCCGTCGTGACCGGCAACTGGGGCAACGACCTCACGCTGCTCGTGAAGGCGGCACGCGAGCAGGGGCTGAATGCGAAGTTCTATACCTTCTACGGCAACAGCCTCGGCGCGCCGGCGGCGCTCGGCGATGCCGGTGTCGGACGGGTCGTGGCCGTGGCGGACTGGCACCCGAACGCGGGCGGCGCGAAATCGGATGCGTTTTACCGCGCGTTCCGGAGCCGTTTTCCGGCCGCCCAGGACGACTATCCGGTGCGACGGATGAGCCTGATGATCGAGATGCTGGCCGCCGCGATGAATCGCGCGGGGTCGGCCGACCCCGTCGCGGTCGCACGCGCGCTCGAGGGCCTGTCGTTCGACGACGGCTTCCACGCATCGAAGATGCGCGCGCAGGATCACCAGCTGATCCAGCCCCTTTACGTGATGGAGATGGATAAGGTCGGCACGCCGGGCGTGCGCTTCGACAACGAGGGCTCGGGCTACGGTTTCCGGACGGTGCTCGCGGTGCCGGCGCCGCGCACGGAGATGCCGTCCGCCTGTTCGATGACGCGCCCGTGACAGGAGGCGGTAAGAACGGCGCGGAGTTGTGCTACAATGCGCGCCGGTTGTAAGTCACGGCACGGCCATTCTTCCGTGTCCGCCTGTTCAGTTAGAAAGGAAATCACATGTCTGTTGCAGATATCAAGAAGTCGGAAGTTGTTGCTCAGTTCGCCCGCGGTACCAACGACACGGGGAGCCCCGAAGTCCAGGTCGCACTGCTGACCGCGCGTATCGTCGAACTGACGGGTCACTTCAAGACCCACGCGAAGGATCACCACAGCCGCCGCGGTCTGCTGCGCATGGTGAGCCGCCGCCGCAAGCTGCTCGACTACCTCAAGGGCAAGGATGCCGACCGTTACCGCGCACTGATCGAGAAGCTGGGTCTGCGTAAGTAATCGAGGCGATTGCCGCCAGCAAGATGCCTGTGTCAGTCCGCTGATACAGGCATTTTGTTTTTGCGCGGTGCGTAGCGTCACGCGCACCGCAGGCCGTCCGGCACGGTTGTGCCGGGCTGCCGCAACGACTGATACCGGGGCAGGATTTGTGTCATTCCAGCGCGTCGCTGCGCGAGCGCCGCGCTGGAATGGCATAAAAAACACACCTTGCTCCGGGTGATTCGGTCGGGACGCCGCCGCGCGGGATGGCCGGCGCGGCGAATGAAATGCATGAATTCAAAGGAGCAACCATGTCCATGTTCAACAAGGTCGTGAAGGAATTCCAGTGGGGCCAGCACAAGGTGCGCCTCGAAACCGGTGAAGTCGCCCGCCAGGCAAGCGGCGCCGTGATCGTCGACGTCGAAGACACCGTCGTGCTGGCAACCGTCGTCGGCGCGAAGTCGGCGAAGCCGGGTCAGGATTTCTTCCCGCTGACCGTCGACTACCTCGAAAAGACCTACTCGGCCGGCAAGATCCCGGGCGGCTTCTTCCGTCGCGAAGGCCGTCCGTCGGAGCACGAGACGCTGACGTCGCGCCTGATCGACCGTCCGCTGCGCCCGCTGTTCCCGGAAGGCTTCTACAACGAAGTCCAGGTCGTGATCCACGTGCTGTCCGTGAACCCGGAAATCCCGGCGGACATCCCCGCGCTGATCGGCGCATCGGCTGCGCTCGCCGTGTCGGGCCTGCCGTTCAACGGCCCGGTCGGTGCCGCACGCGTGGCGTACATCGACAACGCATACGTGCTGAACCCGACGCGTGACCAGATCAAGGCGTCGAGCCTCGACCTCGTCGTCGCAGGTACGGAGCGTGCCGTGCTGATGGTCGAATCGGAAGCCGATCAGCTGTCGGAAGACGTGATGCTGGGCGCCGTGGTGTTCGGCCACGAGCAAATGCAGGTCGCGATCGACGCGATCCACGAACTGGTCCGCGAAGGCGGCAAGCCCGAATGGGACTGGCAGCCGGCGCCGAAGAACGAAGCGCTGATCGCACGCGTGACCGAGCTGGCACAGAACGACCTGCTCGCTGCTTACCAGCTCCGCGACAAGCAGGCACGCTCGACCAAGCTGAAGGAAGTCTACGCGGCAACCTCGGCGAAGCTCGAGGAAGATGCGCAGGCAGCCGGTACGGTCGCAGCCGACAAGGCAACGGTCGGCAACGTGCTGTTCGACATCGAAGCCAAGATCGTCCGTTCGCAGATCCTGAATGGCGAGCCGCGCATCGACGGCCGCGACACGCGCACCGTGCGCCCGATCGAAATCCGTACCGGCGTGCTGCCGCGTACCCACGGCTCGGCGCTGTTCACGCGCGGCGAGACGCAGGCGCTGGTCGTCGCGACGCTCGGCACGAAGGGTGACGAGCAGATCATCGACGCGCTCGAAGGCGAGTACCGCGAGCGCTTCATGCTCCACTACAACATGCCCCCGTTCGCGACCGGCGAAACGGGCCGCGTCGGCTCGCCGAAGCGCCGCGAAATCGGCCACGGCCGCCTCGCGAAGCGCGCACTGGTCAAGTGCCTGCCGAGCGCCGACGAATTCGGCTACTCGATCCGCGTCGTGTCGGAAATCACCGAATCGAACGGCTCGTCGTCGATGGCATCGGTGTGCGGCGGCTGCCTCGCGCTGATGGACGCCGGCGTGCCGATGAAGGCGCACGTCGCGGGTATCGCGATGGGCCTGATCCTCGAAGGCAACAAGTTCGCGGTGCTGACCGACATCCTCGGCGACGAAGATCACCTCGGCGACATGGACTTCAAGGTGGCCGGCACGGAACAAGGCGTGACGGCACTGCAGATGGACATCAAGATCCAGGGCATCACGAAGGAAATCATGCAGGTCGCGCTCGCGCAGGCGAAGGAAGGCCGCATGCACATCCTCGGCAAGATGACGTCGGCGGTTTCGGGTGCGAACACGCAATTGTCGGAATTCGCGCCGCGCATGATCACGATCAAGATCAACCCGGAAAAGATCCGCGACGTGATCGGCAAGGGCGGTTCGGTGATCCGCGCGCTGACGGAAGAAACCGGCACGACCATCGACATCTCCGACGACGGCGTCGTGACGATCGCGAGCACGAACAGCGACGGCATGGCCGAAGCGAAGAAGCGCATCGAGCAGATCACGGCCGAGATCGAAGTCGGTCAGGTGTACGAAGGCACGGTTCTGAAGCTGCTCGATTTCGGCGCGATCGTGAACCTGCTGCCGGGCAAGGATGGCCTGCTGCACATCTCGGAAATCGTCAACGAGCGTGTGAAGGACATCAACGACTACCTGAAGGAAGGCCAGCAAGTGAAGGTCAAGGTCATCCAGACGGACGAAAAGGGTCGCGTGCGTTTGTCGGCGAAGGCGCTGCTGAACGAAGCGGCGGCAGCGTCGCAGTCGGACACGCCGCCGCAGCAGTAAGCGGATAGGCGGATCAACGGCCGGCAGTGCGAAAGCGTGCCGGCCGTTTTTTCTGTAGCATCGTTGTGCGGCGCAGCAGCGCCGCAAGGCGCCCGTGCCGCGTGCGGGCGCGCCATCCGATTCCGATCCTGATCCTGGAGCGACCCTCACCATGAAAGCCATCGAAATCACCGAGTTCGGCGCCCCCGACGTGCTGAAGCTTGCGGAGCGTCCGCGCCCCGAACCGAAGCGCGGCGAAGTGCTGATCAAGGTGGCGGCTTCCGGCGTGAACCGGCCCGACGTGTTCCAGCGCAAGGGCGCCTATGCGCCGCCGCCGGGTGCGTCGGATCTGCCGGGCCTCGAGGTCGCGGGCGAGATCGTCGGCGGCGACCTGTCCGACGCCGCTCAGAACCCGTTCGGCCTGAAGCTCGGCGATCGCGTATGTGCGCTGCTCGCGGGCGGCGGCTATGCGGAATATGCGGTCGCGCCGCTGCCGCAATGCCTGCCGGTGCCCGACGGGCTCACCGATATCGAGGCCGCATCGCTGCCCGAAACGTTTTTCACGGTGTGGAGCAACGTATTCGACCGCGCGCAGCTCGGCGCGGGCGAGGGCGGCGAGCAGGAAACGCTGCTCGTGCAGGGCGGCTCGAGCGGCATCGGCGTGACGGCGATCCAGATCGCGCATGCGCTCGGCTTTCGCGTGTTCGCGACGGCCGGTACTGCCGACAAGTGCCGCGCGTGCGAGGCGCTCGGCGCGGAGCGTGCGATCAATTACAAGACGGAAGACTTCGTCGAGGTCGTGAAGTCGCTGACGCACGACCGCGGTGTCGACGTGATCCTCGACATGGTGGCGGGCTCGTACGTGCCGCGCGAACTGTCCGCGCTCGCGGATGGGGGCCGCCTCGTGCTGATCGCGCTGCTCGGCGGCGCGAAGGCCGACGTCAACCTGGGCGAGATCCTGCGTCGCCGGCTGACCATCACGGGTTCGACGCTGCGCCCGCGTCCGGTCGAATTCAAGGCGCAGATCGCCGCGCAATTGAAGGCGCGCGTGTGGCCGCTGCTCGCCGACGGCCGCATCAAGCCGGTGATCTATCGCGTATTGCCGGCGGCGGATGCCGCGCAGGCGCATGCGCTGATGGAAAGCAGCGAGCACACCGGCAAGATCGTGCTCGATTGGGGTACGAACGCCTGACGGCCCATGCGGCCGGGCTTGACATGCGCGGTTTGACCGGTTCAAGCCGCGCGCAGTAAAATCGCCGGTTTGCTTCGCCAGATCAAACCTGACGGCCGGTTTCCGGCGCGTTAATGACCAAGCGGTGACGAGACAGACACGATGTCGAAACAGAGAACTAAGCGTGTGATCGGCAACTGGAAGATGCACGGCCGGCTGGCCGGCAACCAGGGGTTGCTGAACGAAGTGGTGCAGGGCGCGGGCGCGGTGGCGGCCGAAACGTCGGTCGGCGTGTGCGTGCCGTTCCCGTATCTCGCGCAGGTTCAGGCGCAGCTCGACGGCGGCCGTGTTGCCTGGGGCGCGCAGGACGTGTCGGCGCACGAGCAGGGCGCATTCACCGGTGAAGTCGCGGCTGCGATGGTCGCGGAGTTCGGCGCACGCTATGCGATCGTCGGTCACTCGGAGCGCCGCGCGTATCACGGCGAACGCAACGAGACGGTCGCGGCGAAGACGCAGCGCGCGCTCGCGGCGGGGCTCACGCCTGTCGTGTGCGTCGGCGAGACGCTCGACGAGCGTGAGTCGGGCGCGACCGAGCAGGTGGTCGGCGCGCAGCTCGACGCAGTGCTGGCCGTGCTGACGGCCGACGAGGCTGCGCGCATCGTCGTCGCGTACGAGCCGGTCTGGGCGATCGGCACGGGCAAGAGCGCGACGTCGGCGCAGGCGCAGGACGTGCACGCGTTCCTGCGTGCGCGTCTCGCGGCAAAGGGTGCGGCGGACGTGTCCGTGCTGTACGGCGGCAGCGTGAAGCCGGACAACGCGGAAGAGCTGTTTGCGCAGCCGGACATCGACGGTGGCCTGATCGGCGGCGCGTCGCTGAAGGCGGAAGATTTCCTGGCGATCTGCCGGGCCGCGCGCTGAGCGGTCCGAGATCGAATTGAACCATGACGGCGGCCGGTCGGTCCGGTCGCCTGATCCATTCGGGTGGGTGTGATGCTGTTATTCAAGACGCTGATTATTGTGGTGCAGGTGCTGTCTGCACTGGGTGTGATTGGTCTCGTGCTGTTGCAGCACGGCAAGGGTGCCGACATGGGCGCTGCATTCGGCAGCGGCGCGTCGGGCAGCCTGTTTGGTGCAACGGGCTCGGCGAACTTCCTGTCGCGTACGACGGGCATTCTCGCGACGATCTTCTTCGTCGCGACGCTCGCGCTGACGTACCTCGGTTCGTACAAGTCGACGCCGTCGGCGGGCGTGCTGGGTGGGGTCGCGACCGCACCGGCATCGGCGCCTGCGGCATCGGCGCCGGCCGTCGCGGCATCCGCTGCCGCAGGTTCGGCTGCAAGCGCGCCGGGCCAGGACGTCCCGAAATAAAAAGTTAAATTTTTTGCGATTGTGCGTTGAACAAATCTCGAAGTCGGGTTAGAATTTAATTCTTGAAGCGATTCGCGGGAAACAAGTAGTTACAACCCCGGTTGCATGCAGTGCCGACGTGGTGAAATTGGTAGACACGCTATCTTGAGGGGGTAGTGGCGAAAGCTGTGCGAGTTCGAGTCTCGCCGTCGGCACCAAAGTTACTCAATGCCAGCCGCTTCTAGTGGCTGGCATTTTTCATTTCTGGGGTGTGCTTGCGGTTGTCTTGCGATCGCCTGCACTCCGAAATGATTCCTTCCGCCGGAAGTGGTATTCTCCGGACGCTCAGAACCAACCGATAGAGGATTGCCTTGAACCTCGCAGCCTATTACCCCGTCTTGTTGTTCCTCCTCGTGGGCACTGGTTTAGGTATAGCGCTGGTCAGCATCGGCAAGCTCCTTGGTCCCAACAAGCCGGACGTCGAGAAGAACGCACCGTACGAGTGCGGCTTCGAAGCCTTTGAAGACGCCCGGATGAAATTCGACGTCCGGTACTACCTCGTCGCCATCCTGTTCATCATCTTCGATCTCGAAACCGCATTCCTGTTTCCGTGGGGCGTCGCGCTCCGGGATATCGGCTGGCCGGGTTTCATCGCAATGATGATTTTTCTGCTCGAATTCCTGCTGGGCTTTGCCTATATCTGGAAGAAAGGCGGCCTCGACTGGGAGTGATGGGTTAATCGCCGGTTTGCATGGGCGGCCACGCTCGGTCGCTCGTCTGGAGTGGAAAGCAAATGAGTATCGAAGGGGTCTTGAAGGAAGGGTTTGTCACCACGACGGCTGACAAGCTGATCAACTGGACGCGTACCGGCTCGCTGTGGCCGATGACGTTCGGGCTCGCGTGTTGCGCCGTCGAAATGATGCATGCGGGCGCGGCCCGTTACGACCTGGACCGGTTCGGCGTCGTGTTCCGCCCGAGCCCGCGCCAGTCGGACGTGATGATCGTCGCCGGCACGCTCTGCAACAAGATGGCGCCCGCGCTGCGCCGCGTGTACGACCAGATGGCCGAGCCGCGCTGGGTGATCTCGATGGGGTCGTGCGCGAACGGCGGTGGCTACTACCACTACTCGTACTCGGTGGTCCGCGGCTGCGACCGGATCGTGCCGGTCGACGTCTACGTGCCGGGCTGTCCGCCCACGGCCGAGGCGCTGGTCTACGGCGTGATCCAGCTTCAGGCGAAGATCCGCCGCACCAATACCATCGCCCGTCAATAAAGCCCCGAGCGTCCCCTCAATATGGCAAGCAAAATCGAGACCCTCAAGGCAAACCTCGAAGCCGCGCTCGGCGCGCGCGTGGTGAGCCTCACCGAAGCGATCGGTGAACTGACGCTCGTCGTGAAGGCGAGCGATTACCTCGAAGTCGCAAAGATGCTGCGCGACGATCCGAAGCTCCGTTTCGAGCAACTGATCGACCTGTGCGGCGTCGACTACCAGACCTTCGGCGACGGCGCCTACGACGGCCCGCGTTTCGCGGCCGTGTCGCACCTGCTGTCGGTCACGAACAACTGGCGCCTGCGCCTGCGTGCATTCGCGCCGGACGACGACCTGCCGATCGTGGCATCGCTGGTCGACATCTGGACCTCCGCGAACTGGTACGAGCGCGAAGCGTTCGACCTGTACGGCATCGTGTTCGAAGGCCACCCCGACCTGCGCCGCATCCTCACCGACTACGGCTTCATCGGCCACCCGTTCCGCAAGGACTTCCCGGTGTCGGGCTATGTCGAAATGCGTTACGACCCGGAAGAGAAGCGGGTCGTGTATCAGCCGGTGACGATCGAGCCGCGCGAAATCACGCCGCGCGTGATCCGCGAGGATCGCTATGGCGGTCTGAAACATTAAGGGGGCGTCATGGCAGAAATCAAGAACTACACGCTCAACTTCGGCCCGCAGCACCCGGCAGCGCACGGCGTGCTGCGCCTCGTGCTCGAGCTCGACGGCGAAGTCATCCAGCGTGCCGATCCGCACATCGGCCTGCTGCACCGCGCGACGGAAAAGCTCGCGGAATCCAAAACGTTCATCCAGTCCGTGCCGTACATGGACCGTCTCGACTATGTGTCGATGATGGTCAACGAGCACGGCTACGTGCTCGCGATCGAAAAGCTGCTCGGCATCGAAGTGCCGGAGCGCGCGCAGTACATTCGCGTGCTGTTCGACGAAATCACGCGCGTGCTGAACCACCTGATGTGGATCGGCGCGCACGCGCTCGACGTTGGCGCGATGGCCGTGTTCCTGTACGCGTTCCGCGAGCGTGAAGACCTGATGGACGTGTACGAAGCGGTGTCCGGCGCCCGGATGCACGCGGCGTACTATCGTCCGGGCGGCGTCTATCGCGATCTGCCTGATGCAATGCCGCAATACAAGGCGTCGAAGATTCGCAACGAGAAGGCGCTCGCGAAGATGAACGAAGCGCGCAGCGGCTCGGTGCTCGACTTCATCGACGACTTCTTCACGCGCTTCCCGAAGTGCGTCGACGAATACGAAACGCTGCTCACCGACAACCGGATCTGGAAACAGCGTCTGGTCGGGATCGGCGTGGTCAGCCCGGAACGTGCGCTGCAGATGGGCCTGACGGGCCCGATGCTGCGCGGCTCGGGTATCGCCTGGGACCTGCGCAAGAAGCAGCCGTACGAAGTGTACGATCGCATGGATTTCGACGTGCCGGTCGGCGTAAACGGCGATTGCTACGACCGCTATCTGGTGCGCGTCGAAGAAATGCGCCAGTCGATCCGCATCGCGAAACAGTGTATTGAGTGGCTCCGCAAGAATCCGGGCCCCGTGATGACGGACAATCACAAGGTTGCACCGCCGTCGCGCGTCGGCATGAAGACCAACATGGAAGACTTGATTCACCACTTCAAGCTCTTCACCGAAGGTTTCCATGTGCCGGAAGGCGAAGCGTACGCGGCGGTCGAGCATCCGAAGGGTGAGTTCGGCATCTACCTCGTGTCGGATGGTGCCAACAAGCCGTATCGCCTCAAGATTCGCGCACCGGGTTTCGCGCACCTGGCGTCGCTCGACGAAATGGCGCGCGGTCACATGATCGCCGACGCCGTCACGATCATCGGTACGCAGGACATCGTGTTCGGCGAAATCGATCGCTAATGGTTAGCGCCGCCCGCGAGAGCGGGCGGCGAGCAGCAAGTCACACGCGATGCGCGCTGAACCGGCGCGGCTTCGCAAGCTGTCAACAGAGTGAGCGCCAGGTCTGCCGTCCATGCACCCCAGTGTGCGGCAGGTTGTTCGTTCGGTAGGAATTGAAAGAGTCGTGTCTGAAAATGATCTCAGCTGAAGGCCTGAAGGAAATCGATCGAGCGTTGACGAAGTATCCCGCCGATCAGAAACAGTCCGCCGTGATGTCGGCATTGGCCGTTGCTCAGGAAGAGCACGGCTGGCTGTCGCCCGAACTGATGCAGTTCGTCGCGGACTATCTCGGCATGCCGGCCGTTGCCGTGCAGGAAGTCGCGACGTTCTACACGATGTACGAGCTCAACCCGGTCGGCAAGCACAAGATCACGCTCTGCACGAACCTGCCGTGCCAGCTCGGCCCGGACGGTGGCGCGGAAGCGACTGCCGACTACCTGAAACAGAAGCTGGGCATCGGCTTCGGCGAGACCACGCCCGACGGCAAGTTCACGCTGAAGGAAGGCGAATGCATGGGCTCGTGCGGCGATGCGCCGGTGCTGCTGGTGAACAATCACAGAATGTGCAGCTTCATGAGCCGCGAGAAGATCGACCAGCTGCTTGAGGAGCTCTCGAAATGACGTCCCTCCACGACCGTCACATCAAACCGCTGATCCTCGCTGGTCTGAACGGCGAGAACTGGCATCTCGAAGATTACGTCGCGCGCGGCGGCTACAAGCAGCTGCGCCGCATTCTCGAAGAAAAGATTCCGCCCGAGCAGGTGATCGCCGACGTCAAGGCGTCGGGCCTGCGTGGCCGTGGCGGTGCGGGCTTCCCGACCGGCCTGAAGTGGAGCTTCATGCCGCGCCAGTTCCCGGGGCAGAAGTACCTCGTCTGCAACTCGGACGAAGGCGAGCCGGGCACGTTCAAGGATCGCGACATCCTGCGCTGGAACCCGCACGCGCTGATCGAAGGCATGGCCATCGGCGCGTACGCGATGGGCATCACCGTCGGCTACAACTACATCCACGGCGAAATCTTCGAAGTGTATCGACGCTTCGAAGCCGCGCTCGATGAAGCGCGCGCCGCGGGGTTCCTCGGCGACAACATCATGGGCTCGGAATTCTCATTCCAGCTGCACGCGCACCACGGTTACGGCGCGTACATCTGCGGCGAGGAAACGGCGCTGCTCGAGTCGCTCGAAGGCAAGAAGGGCCAGCCGCGCTTCAAGCCGCCGTTCCCGGCGAGCTTCGGCGTGTACGGCAAGCCCACCACGATCAACAACACCGAGACGTTCGCCGCGGTGCCGTTCCTGCTGTCCATCGGGCCGCAGAATTACCTCGAGATCGGCAAGCCGAACAACGGCGGCACGAAGATTTTCTCGGTGTCGGGCGACGTCGAGCGTCCTGGCAACTATGAAGTGCCGCTCGGCACGCCGTTCGCGACGCTGATGGAGCTCGCCGGCGGGATGCGCGGCGGCAAGAAGATCAAGGCCGTGATTCCAGGCGGTTCGTCGGCGCCGGTGATCCCGGGCGACATCATGATGCAGACGGATCTCGACTACGATTCGATCGCGAAGGCGGGCTCGATGCTCGGGTCCGGCGCGGTGATCGTGATGGACGAGACGCGCTGCATGGTGCGCTCGCTGCTGCGCCTGTCGTACTTCTACTACGAGGAATCGTGCGGCCAGTGCACGCCGTGCCGTGAAGGCACCGGCTGGCTGTATCGCGTCGTGAACCGTATCGAGCACGGCGAAGGCCGCCAGGAAGATCTGGACCTGCTGAACTCGGTGGCCGAGAACATCATGGGCCGCACGATCTGTGCGCTCGGCGATGCGGCGGCGATGCCGGTACGCGGGATGCTCAAGCACTACTGGGACGAATTCGCGTACCACGTCGAGCACAAGCACTGCATGGTCGGCGGCCACGCGCACGCGGCGGCAGCCTGAAGCGAACCCGGTTGCGGAATTTGAGCGCACGGTCGGGCGAAGGCGCGAACGGGCGGAAATAGGTTAAGGACCATTCACCATCATGGTTGAACTTGAAATAGACGGCAAGAAGGTCGAGGTGCCCGAAGGCAGCATGGTGATCCAGGCTGCGCACAAGGCGGACAAGTACATTCCTCACTTCTGCTATCACAAGAAACTGTCGGTTGCGGCCAACTGCCGGATGTGTCTCGTCGAAGTCGAGAAGATGCCGAAGGCCGTGCCTGCCTGCGCGACCCCCGTGTCGGCCGGCATGATCGTCCATACGCAATCCGACAAGGCCGTGAAGGCGCAGCAGTCGGTGATGGAATTCCTCCTCATCAACCACCCGCTCGACTGCCCGATCTGCGATCAGGGCGGCGAATGCCAGCTGCAGGATCTGGCGGTCGGTTACGGCAAGTCGTCGTCGCGTTACGCGGAAGAGAAGCGCGTGGTGTTCCACAAGAACGTGGGCCCGCTGATCTCGATGGAAGAAATGTCGCGCTGCATCCACTGCACGCGCTGCGTCCGCTTCGGCCAGGAAATCGCCGGCGTGATGGAGTTCGGCATGCTGGGCCGCGGCGAGCACTCGGAAATCACGACGTTCGTCGGCAAGACGGTCGATTCCGAAATGTCGGGCAACATGATCGACCTGTGCCCGGTCGGCGCGCTGACCAGCAAGCCGTTCCGCTACAGCGCCCGTACGTGGGAGCTGTCGCGCCGCAAGTCGGTGAGCCCGCACGATTCCGTCGGCGCGAACCTCGTCGTTCAAGTGAAGAACAATCGCGTGATGCGCGTGCTGCCGTTCGAGAACGAAGCCATCAACGAATGCTGGATCTCGGACAAGGATCGCTTCTCGTATGAAGGCCTCAACAGCGAAGAGCGCCTGACGAAGCCGATGCTGAAGCAGGGCGGCCAGTGGATCGAGACCGACTGGCAGACCGCACTCGAATACGTCGCGAAGGGCCTGAAGGGCATCGCCGCGGATCACGGCGCGAACGCGCTGGCGATGCTCGCGAGCGCGCACAGCACGGCCGAAGAGCTGTTCCTCGTGAAGCAGCTCGCCAACGAACTGAAGACGCCGAACGTCGACTTCCGTCTGCGTCAGCAGGATTTCTCGGCGCCGGTTCAGGGCGCACCGTGGCTCGGCATGCCGATCGCCGACCTGTCGAACGTGGACGCCGCGTTCGTCGTCGGTTCGTTCCTGCGCCGCGACCACCCGCTGTTCGCCGCCCGCCTGCGTCAGGCCGCGAAGAACGGCGCGAAGCTGCATTTCCTGCACGCAACCGGTGACGACGCCCTGATCCCGACCGCGCAGCGCATCGTTGCCGCACCGTCGGCATGGCTCGACCAGCTGGCCGGCATCGCCGCGGCCGTCGCGCAACTGCGCGGCGTCGCACTGCCCGACACGCTCGCGGGCGTCACGGCATCGCCGGCCGCGCAGGCTGTCGCCCAGTCGCTCGCGAACGGCGAACGCCGCGCGGTGCTGCTCGGCAACGTCGCGGTCCGCCATCCGGAATTCGCGAAGCTGCACGCCGTTGCCAAGTGGATCGCCGACAACACCGGCGCCACGTTCGGCTTCCTGACGGAAGCGTCGAACACGGTCGGCGCGCACGTCGTCGGCGCACTGCCGGGCGAAGGCGGCCTGAACGCACGCGAAGCGTTCGAGCAGCCGCGCAAGGGGTACGTGCTGCTGAACGTCGAGCCGGAATTCGACACCGCCGATCCGGCGCAGGCGCTTGCCGCGCTGAACCAGGCCGAGATGGTCGTCGTGATGTCGCCGTTCAAGCACGGCCTCGACTACGCCGACGTGCTGCTGCCGGTTGCGCCGTTCACGGAAACGGCCGGTACATACGTGAATGCGGAAGGCACCGTGCAGAGTTTCAACGGCGTCGTGCGCCCGCTCGGCGACACGCGTCCGGGCTGGAAGGTGCTGCGCGTGCTCGGCAGCCTGCTCGGCCTGCCGAACTTCGAATACGAGACCGCGGAAGAAGTGCGTCTCGCCGCGCTCGGCGACGCCGGCGTCGCGAGCCGCCTGTCGAACCAGACGTCGGTCGCGCCGGGGCGCGTCGCGGCGAATGCCGCGAACGGCGGCTTCGAGCGCCTGGCCGATGTGCCGATCTATCACGCCGACGCACTCGTGCGCCGCGCAGGGGCACTGCACCTGACGGCCGCCGCGAAGGCGGCGAATGCCGCAGCGCTGCCGGCCGCGCTGTTCGACAAGCTGGGCTTGAAGGAAGGCGACGCGGTGCGCGTGCGCCAGGGCGAGCGTGCGGTGCAGTTGCCGGCCGTGCGCGACGCGAATCTTGCGGAGACCGTCGTTCGCGTGTCGGCGGCGACGCCTGCCGGCGCAGCGCTCGGCAGCCTGTCCGGTGAACTGGTGGTGGAGAAGGCGTAAATGAGCTTGTTCGATACGATCAACGCGGGCGGGTCCCAGCTTCTCGGCTTCGCATGGCCGACGGTGTGGGCAATCGTGCGCATCCTCGTCGTCTCCGTCGTCATCCTGCTGTGCGTCGCGTACCTGATTCTGTGGGAACGCAAGCTGATCGGCTGGATGCACGTGCGTCTCGGCCCGAACCGCGTCGGCCCCGGCGGCTTGCTGCAGCCGATCGCCGACGTGCTGAAGCTGCTGCTGAAGGAAGTCATTCAGCCGAGCGCCGCCAGCCGCTGGCTGTACCTGATCGCACCGGTGATGACCGTCGTGCCGGCGTTCGCCGTGTGGGCCGTGATCCCGTTCCAGGCCGAAGCGGTCCTCGCGAACGTGAACGCGGGCCTGCTGTACGCGATGGCGATCTCGTCGATCGGCGTGTACGCGGTGATTCTCGCCGGCTGGGCATCGAACTCGAAGTACGCGTTCCTCGGCGCGATGCGCGCCGCGGCACAGATGGTGTCGTACGAAATCTCGATGGGCTTCGCGCTGGTGCTGGTGCTGATGACGGCCGGCAGCCTGAACCTGTCGGAAATCGTCGGTTCGCAGCAGCACGGCTTCTTCGCGGGCCACGGCGTGAACTTCCTGTCGTGGAACTGGCTGCCGCTGCTGCCGGCGTTCGTCGTGTACTTCATCTCGGGCATCGCCGAAACGAACCGCCACCCGTTCGACGTGGTGGAAGGGGAGTCGGAAATCGTCGCGGGTCACATGATCGATTACTCGGGCATGGCGTTCGCGCTGTTCTTCCTCGCCGAGTACATCAACATGATCGTGATCTCGGCGCTGACCGCGACGCTGTTCCTCGGCGGCTGGGATGCACCGTTCGAATTCCTGTCGTTCATTCCGGGCATCTTCTGGCTGGTGCTGAAGATATTCGCGCTGCTGTCGGTGTTCATCTGGGTTCGCGCGACGTTCCCGCGTTTCCGTTACGACCAGATCATGCGCTTGGGCTGGAAGGTGTTCCTGCCCGTCACGGTGGTCTGGGTGGTCGTGGTCGGCTTCTGGATGATGTCGCCGCTCAACATCTGGGTGAAGTAATCGGACGAAATCATGAGCGCAATCCAACACTTCTTTAAGACCTTCTTCCTGACCGAGCTGCTGCAGGGGCTCGCGCTGACCGGCCGTTACACGTTCAAGCGCAAGGTCACCGTGCAGTTCCCGGAAGAAAAGACGCCGATTTCGCCGCGTTTCCGCGGGCTGCACGCACTGCGCCGCTACGAAAAC
Source organism: Burkholderia sp. AU31624 (assembly GCF_020420065.1). Classification (NCBI taxonomy): domain Bacteria; kingdom Pseudomonadati; phylum Pseudomonadota; class Betaproteobacteria; order Burkholderiales; family Burkholderiaceae; genus Burkholderia; species Burkholderia sp. AU31624. The sequence continues at coordinate 22,364 of NZ_JAIZRT010000003.1, read as the reverse complement.
GGCGAAGAGCGCTGCATCGCGTGCAAGCTGTGCGAGGCCGTGTGCCCCGCGATGGCGATCACGATCGAATCGGAAACGCGCGCGGACAACACGCGCCGCACGACGCGCTACGACATCGACCTGACGAAGTGCATCTTCTGCGGTTTCTGCGAAGAGAGCTGCCCGGTCGATTCGATCGTCGAGACGCAGATTCTCGAGTACCACGGCGAAAAGCGCGGCGACCTGTATTTCACGAAGGAAATGCTGCTCGCGGTGGGCGATCGCTACGAGAAGGACATCGCCGCGGCGAAGGCTGCCGACGCGCCGTATCGTTGATTGTGTTTGCAGTGCCGGCCCGAAGCCAGGGCCGAGCCGCCGCGACGGGTGCGGCACGCGAGAGCGTCCCGCAAGCCGCGCCTGACTATGGCCTAACGATGAACCGGTAATCATGGAATTCACGACCGTACTGTTCTACATCTTCGCGCTGCTCCTGGTGGTATCAGGGCTGAAGGTGATCACTTCGCGCAACCCGGTGGCGTCTGCGCTTTTCCTTGTGCTGGCGTTCTTCAACGCCGCCGCGATCTGGATGCTGCTGGAAGCGGAGTTCCTCGCGATCCTGCTGGTGCTGGTCTACGTGGGCGCGGTGATGGTGCTGTTCCTGTTCGTCGTGATGATGCTGGACATCAACATCGACTACCTGCGCCGCGACTTCAAGCGCTTCGTCCCGATGGCGACCGTGGTCGGCGCGATCATCGTGATCGAAACCGCGCTGATCCTGTGGCGCGGCTACGGCGACACGCAGACGGTGCATGCGATGGCGACGGGCGAGATGGCCAACTGGTCGAACACGCGCCTGATCGGCAAGGTGATCTACACCGACTACATCTTCGCGTTTGAAATCGCCGGCCTGGTGCTGCTGGTCGCGATCATTGCCGCGATCGGGCTGACCGAGCGCAAGGGCAAGGACAGCAAGCGCCAGCGCGTGTCGGATCAGGTCAAGGTGCGCCGCAACGATCGCGTGCGCCTCGTGAAGATGGACGCGGAAAAGCCGCAGCCGGAAACGGCGCAGAGCGAAGCCGGTTCGGGCACCAACGGCTAAGCGGAGGAAAAGAAAACATGCTGACTCTTGCTCATTACCTCGTGCTCGGCGCGATCCTCTTTGCGATCGCGATCGTCGGGATTTTCCTGAACCGCCGCAACGTCATCATCATCCTGATGTCGATCGAACTGATGCTGCTGGCGGTGAACACCAACTTCGTCGCGTTTTCGCATTACCTCGGCGACGTGCACGGCCAGATCTTCGTGTTCTTCGTGCTGACCGTCGCCGCAGCGGAAGCCGCGATCGGCCTCGCGATTCTGGTGACCCTGTTCCGTAAGCTCGACACGATCAATGTCGAGGATCTCGATCAGCTCAAAGGTTAATTTCAGGCAACGCTGTTATGTCAACGACACTCAATGAAAACCTGCTGCTGGCGATTCCGCTCGCTCCGCTGGCCGGCTCGCTGATTGCGGGGCTGTTCGGGAACGCAGTCGGGCGCAAGGGCGCACACCGGATCACGATCCTCGGCGTAATGATCGCGTTCCTCCTGTCGGCGAAAGTCTTCTTCGACGTGATGGGCGGCGCAAGCTTCAACGCGACCGTCTACGAATGGATGAACGTCGGCTCGCTGAAGCTCGAAGTCGGCTTCCTCGTCGATTCGCTGACCGCGATGATGATGGTCGTCGTGACCTTCGTCTCGCTGATGGTGCACGTGTACACGATCGGCTACATGGCGGAAGAAGACGGCTACCAGCGCTTCTTCTCGTACATCTCGCTGTTCACGTTCTCGATGCTGATGCTCGTGATGAGCAACAACTTCCTGCAGCTGTTCTTCGGCTGGGAAGCGGTGGGTCTGGTGTCGTACCTGCTGATCGGCTTCTACTTCACGCGTGAGAGCGCGATCTACGCGAACATGAAGGCGTTCCTCGTGAACCGCGTGGGCGACTTCGGCTTCCTGCTCGGCATCGGCCTGCTGCTCGCATTCGCCGGCTCGATGAACTACGGCGAAGTGTTCGCGAAGCGCGCGGAACTCGCGAGCCTGCACTTCCCGGGCACCGACTGGGGCCTGCTGACCGTTGCCTGTATCTGCCTGTTCATCGGCGCGATGGGTAAGTCGGCACAGTTCCCGCTGCACGTGTGGCTGCCGGACTCGATGGAAGGCCCGACGCCGATCTCCGCGCTGATTCACGCGGCGACGATGGTGACCGCCGGCATCTTCATGGTGTCGCGCATGTCGCCGCTGTTCGAGCTGTCGGATACCGCGCTGTCGTTCATCACGGTGATCGGCGCGATCACGGCGCTCTTCATGGGCTTCCTCGGCATCGTCCAGAACGACATCAAGCGCGTGGTCGCGTACTCGACGCTGTCGCAGCTCGGCTACATGACCGTCGCGCTCGGCGTGTCCGCTTACCCGGTCGCCGTGTTCCACCTGATGACGCACGCGTTCTTCAAGGCGCTGCTGTTCCTCGGCGCAGGCTCGGTCATCATGGGCATGCACCACGACCAGGACATGCGCAACATGGGCGGCCTGCGCAAGTACATGCCGATCACGTGGATCACGTCGCTCGTCGGTTCGCTCGCGCTGATCGGCACGCCGTTCTTCTCGGGCTTCTACTCGAAGGACTCGATCATCGACGCGGTGAAGCTGTCGCACCTGCCGGGTTCGGGCTTCGCGTACTTCGCGGTCGTCGCGAGCGTGTTCGTCACGGCGCTGTACTCGTTCCGCATGTACTTCCTGGTGTTCCACGGCGAAGAGCGCTTCCGCAAGCCGAAGCATCCGGAATCGCCGATGGGCATGGCGGCTGCGCACGGCCACGACGACCACGGCCATGGCCACGGTCATGACGACCACGCGCACGAACCGCACGAGACCCCGTGGGTCGTGTGGGTGCCGCTGGTCCTGCTGGCGATCCCGTCGGTCATCATCGGCGCGTTCGCGATCAGCCCGATGCTGTTCGGAGACTTCTTCCAGCACGGCGTTGCATTCGACAAGGTGATCTTCATCGGCGAAAACCATCCGGCCCTGGCCGAGATGGCCGAGGAGTTCCACGGCTGGGTGGGCATGGGCCTGCACTCGGTGTCGGGCCTGCCGGTCTGGCTCGCGCTCGCCGGTGTCGTTGTCGCGTGGTTCCTGTACCTGAAGCGTCCGGAACTGCCGGCGTCGATCCGCCGCGCGTTCGGCCCGATCTACACGCTGCTGGACAACAAGTACTACATGGACAAGATCAACGAAGTGGTGTTCGCCCGTGGTTCGGTGGCGATCGGCCGCGGCCTGTGGAAGGAAGGTGACGTCGTGGTGATCGACGGCCTCGTCAACGGCAGCGCCCGGTTCATCGGCTGGTTCGCCGGCGTGATCCGCTTCCTCCAATCCGGTTACATCTATCACTACGCGTTCGCCATGATCATCGGCATGCTGGGGCTCCTGACCCTGTTTGTAACGCTCGGCGGCAAATAAGGCGGGGGACAACTTAATGCACGCTTTTCCGATTCTCAGTACCGCGATCTGGCTGCCGATCGTTTTCGGCCTCCTCGTGCTTGCGGTGGGTAACGACAAAAATCCGGGGACGGCCCGCTGGATCGCGCTGATCGGTTCGCTGCTCGGCCTGGCGGTCACGATCCCGCTGATCACGGGCTTCGACTCGAGCACGGCTGCGCTGCAGTTCGTCGAGAAGTCGACCTGGATCGAACGCTTCGACATCGCGTATCACCTCGGCGTCGACGGCATCTCGATGTGGTTCGTCGTGCTGACCGCGCTGATCACGGTGATCGTCGTGATCGCCGCATGGGAAGTGATCACCGAGAACGTCGCGCAGTACCTCGCGGCGTTCCTGATCCTGTCCGGGATCATGATCGGCGTCTTCTCGGCGGCCGATGGCCTGCTGTTCTACGTGTTCTTCGAAGCGACCCTGATCCCGATGTACATCATCATCGGCGTGTGGGGTGGCCCGAACCGCGTGTATGCGGCATTCAAATTCTTCCTGTACACGCTGGCCGGCTCGCTGCTGATGCTGGTCGCGCTGATCTACCTGTACACGGAAACGCATTCGTTCGACCTCGCGACGTGGCAGAACGCCAAGATCGCGATGACGCCGCAGATACTGTTGTTCATTGCGTTCTTCCTCGCGTTCGCGGTGAAGGTGCCGATGTGGCCGGTCCATACCTGGCTGCCGGACGCGCACGTGGAAGCGCCGACGGGCGGCTCGGTCGTGCTGGCTGCGATCATGCTGAAGCTCGGCGCATACGGTTTCCTGCGCTTCTCGCTGCCGATCACGCCTGACGCGAGCCACTTCCTGGCACCCGTCGTGATCACGCTGTCGCTGATCGCGGTGATCTACATCGGCCTCGTCGCGATGGTGCAGGCCGACATGAAGAAGCTGGTCGCGTATTCGTCGATCGCACACATGGGCTTCGTCACGCTCGGCTTCTTCATCTTCAACCAGCTCGGCGTCGAAGGCGCGATCATCCAGATGATCTCGCACGGCTTCGTGTCGGGCGCGATGTTCCTCTGTATCGGCGTGCTGTACGACCGCGTGCACTCGCGCCAGATCGCCGATTACGGTGGCGTCGTCAACGTGATGCCGAAGTTCGCGGCCTTCGCGATGCTGTTCTCGATGGCCAACTGCGGCCTGCCGGGCACGTCGGGTTTCGTCGGCGAGTTCATGGTGATTCTCGCGGCCGTCCAGTACAACTTCTGGATCGCATTCGGCGCGGCATTCACGCTGATCCTCGGTGCTGCCTACACGCTGTGGATGTACAAGCGCGTGTACTTCGGCGCGGTGGCGAACGATCACGTTGCCAAGCTGAAGGACATCGGCCGTCGCGAATTCCTGATGCTGGCCGTGCTTGCCGCGTTCACGCTGCTGATGGGCCTGTATCCGAAGCCTTTCACCGACGTGATGCACGTTTCCGTGGAAAACCTCCTCTCCCACGTCGCGCAGTCGAAGCTGCCGCTGGCCCAGTAATCGCGAGCGGAGGAACTCAAGATCATGCAAAACGCCCCTATGAATGTCCTGTTGCCTGACGCGCTGGTGCTGGCCGCCATCGTCGTCGCATGGCTGAACGACACCTTTACCGGCGCCTCCGGCCGCCGCCTGACTTATCTGATCGCGGTCGTCTCGTCGGTCGTCGCCGGCGTGTGGTTCGCGGTGCAGGCACTCGACCCGCAGCAGTACTACTTCTTCTCGAAGATGGTCGTCGTCGACTCGTTCGCGAGCATGATGAAGGCTGTCGTGTCGTTCGGTTTCGCGGTCTCGCTCGTCTATTCGCGCAAGTACCTCGAAGATCGCGACATGTTCCGCGGCGACGTGTTCCTGCTCGGCATGTTCTCGCTGCTCGGTCAGCTGGTCATGGTGTCGGGCAACAACTTCCTGACGCTGTACCTCGGTCTCGAACTGATGTCGCTGTCGCTGTACGCCGTCATCGCGCTGCGCCGCGATGCCGCGCAGTCGAGCGAAGCCGCGATGAAGTACTACGTGCTGGGCGCGCTCGCATCGGGCTTCGTGCTGTACGGCATCTCGATGCTGTACGGCGCGACCGGCTCGCTCGAGCTGGGCGAGGTGTACAAGGCGGTCGGCGGCAACACCGACGCAGCCGTGCTGATGTTCGGCGTGGTCTTCATCGTCGCCGGTATCGCGTTCAAGCTCGGCGCCGTGCCGTTCCACATGTGGGTGCCGGACGTCTACCAGGGTGCGCCGACCGCGATGACGCTGTTCGTCGGCGGCGGCCCGAAGGTTGCCGCGTTCGCGTGGGGCCTGCGCTTCCTGGTGATGGGTCTGCTGCCGCTCGCACAGAACTGGCAGACCGCGCTCGTGATCCTGGCCGCGCTGTCGCTGATCGTCGGCAACATCACGGGTATCGTCCAGCGCAACATCAAGCGGATGCTTGCGTACTCGGCGATCTCGAACATGGGCTTCGTGCTGCTCGGCCTGCTCGCGGGCATCGTGAAGGGCGACGCGACGGCACCGGCGAATGCATACAGCTCGGCGATGTTCTACGCGATCGTCTACCTGATCACGACGCTCGGCTCGTTCGGCGTGGTGATGCTGCTCGCACGCCGCGATTTCGAAGCCGAAACGATCGACGACTTCAAGGGCCTCAACAAGCGCAGCCCGGTGTTCGCGTTCGTGATGATGGTCATGATGTTCTCGCTGGCCGGTATTCCTCCGACCGTCGGCTTCTACGCGAAGCTCGCCGTGCTCGAGGCGACCGTCAACGCGGGCCTCACGTGGCTGGCCGTGCTGGCCGTGATCACGTCGCTGTTCGGCGCGTTCTACTACCTGCGCATCGTGAAGCTGATGTACTTCGATGCACCGCAGGATACGACGCCGATCTCGGGCGATTTCTGCAAGCGCACGATCCTCGTGCTGAACGGCCTCGCGGTCGTCGCGCTCGGCCTGATCCCGAGCCCGCTGCTGACGGCCTGCCTGCAGGCAATTCGTCACACGCTGCCGCTGTAATGTCGGCAGCCGGCTGGTTTATCGTGCTGTTGGCGCTCGTCTGCGCCAACCTGCCGTTCCTGAACCAACGCCTCTTCGCCGTCGTGCCGTTCGGCACGGCGAAGAAGAGCGGGTGGGTGCGGATCGGCGAGCTGATCGTGCTGTACTTCATCGTTGGCGCGCTCGGCTTCTGGCTCGAGTCGCGCGCCGGCAACCGCTTCGAACAGGGCTGGCAGTTCTACGCGATCACGTTCAGTCTCTTCATCGTGTTCGCGTTTCCCGGCTTCACGTTCCAGTATCTCGTCAAACGACGCTGACGGCTCCGGCCGTCCGTCGCGCTCAATTTTGGAGCCGCCGATGGCCGAACTACCCAATCACGACGCCGCACTGACCGAAACCTGCCTCGAAAGCGAGGCGATCTTCGACGGCGCGTTCCTCAAGCTCAAGCGCGATACCGTCCGTCTGCCGGATGGCAAGAAAGCCACGCGCGAATACGTCCAGCATCCGGGCGCGGTGATGGTGATCCCGCTGTTCGACGACGGCCGCGTGCTGATGGAAAGCCAGTATCGCTACCCGATCGGCAAGGTGATGGCCGAATTCCCGGCCGGCAAGCTCGATCCGAACGAAGGCGCGCTCGCATGCGCGGTGCGCGAACTGCGCGAGGAAACCGGCTACACGGCACGCGAGTACGTGTTCCTGGCCCGGATTCATCCGATCATTTCCTATTCGACCGAATTCATCGACCTGTACCTGGCGCGCGGGCTGACGGCCGGCGAACGCAAGCTCGATGAAGGCGAATTCCTCGAGACCTTCATTGCGACGCAGGCCGACCTTCAGGAATGGGTGCGCACGGGCCAGATCTCCGACGTGAAGACGATCATCGGCACGATGTGGCTCGACAAGGTGCTGTCCGGGACGTGGCCGCTCGGGCCGGTCCTGACGCCCTGAGCGCAGCGTCAGCGGCGGGTGGGGCGCCGCGTTACAATCCGGTGACGCGGCGCCACGCCGTCGCGCGATCGATATTTAGCACGACCGTTCACAAAACCGCTTTTTGCGCTACACTCGCCACACGCCCTGATTCAGCATGAAGGTCCTCGATTTACAGTGCCCGCACGGTCATCGGTTCGAAGGCTGGTTCGCTTCCGCCGATGAATTCGAAGCGCAGTTGTCCCGCAAGCTGGTCGAATGTCCGGTGTGCGGAACGACCGAGGTCAACCGTCTGCCGTCGGCGCCGCGCCTGAACCTGTCGGGCGCGACGCAGGCCCAGCCGGTCGATTCGCGTGCACTGCAGGCGCAGGTAATGCGTGCGCTGCGCGAGGTGCTGGAGAAAACCGAGAATGTGGGCGAGCGCTTCGCCGAGGAAGCGCGGCGCATCCATTACAACGAGGCGCCGGCACGCAGCATTCGTGGCGTCACGACGCCTGAAGATGCGCAATCCTTGGCCGAAGAAGGCATCGACGTGATGCCGCTGCCGATTCCTGCCGCGCTCAAAGAACCGCTGCAATGACATTGCAGTGAGTCCTTGCCGGGCCGGACGGCTGCGGACAGCCTTGCATGGGACCGGACTAACCGCTGAAGCGCTAACTCCGGTCGACAGGAGACACTGCGCATGGATCTGGATTATTCCCCCTCGGACGACGCGTTCCGCGTCGACGTCCGCGCCTGGCTCGAGGCCAACCTGCCTCACGCACTGCGCGCCAAAGTACTCGATCACAAACGACTCGATCGCGAGGATTTCGCGAGCTGGCACCGGATTCTCGGCCAGCGCGGCTGGTCTGCGCCCGCGTGGCCGGTCGAATATGGCGGCCCGGGCTGGAACGCGACGCAACGACACATCTGGGAAGAGGAGTGCGCGCGGATCGGTGCGCCGACCGTGCTGCCGTTTGGCGTATCGATGGTCGCGCCGGTGCTGATGAAATACGGCAGCGAAGCGCAGAAACGTCATTATCTGCCGCGCATTCTCGATGGCACCGACTGGTGGTGCCAGGGCTATTCGGAGCCGGGTTCGGGATCCGACCTCGCGTCGTTGCGCACGCGCGCGGAGCGCCAGGGCGACCACTACGTCGTCAATGGCCAGAAGACCTGGACGACGCTCGGCCAGTACGCCGACATGATGTTCTGCCTCGTGCGCACCGATCCGGCCGCGAAGAAACAGGAGGGCATCTCGTTCCTGCTGATCGACATGAAGACGCCCGGCATCACGGTGCGCCCGATCGTCATGCTCGACGAGGACCACGAGGTCAACGAGGTGTTCTTCGAGGACGTGAAGGTGCCGGTCGAGAATCTCGTCGGCGACGAGAACCGCGGCTGGACCTACGCGAAATACCTGCTTGGCCATGAGCGCACCGGCATCGCGCGCGTCGGCGGGTCGAAGCGCGAGCTCGCGTTCCTGAAGCGTGTGGCCTCGAAGCAGCGCAAGAACGGCAAGCCGTTGCTCGCCGATCCCGTGTTCGCCGCGAAGGTCGCGGCGCTCGAGGTTGAGCTGATGGCGCTCGAGGTGACGGTGCTGCGCGTCGTCAGCCGCGAGACGAGCGGCAAGGGGCCCGGCCCCGAGGCGTCGATGCTGAAGATCAAGGGCACGGAAGTGCAGCAGGCGCTCACCGAGTTGATGGTCGACGCGATCGGCCCGCTCGCCGCACCGTTCGACGTACCGTTCCTCGACGGCCAGCGCGAGCACAGCATCGCGGGCGACGACGATGCGGCACCCCTTGCCGCGTACTACTTCAATTATCGGAAGACGTCGATCTACGGCGGCTCGAACGAGATCCAGAAGAACATCATCGCGCAGATGATTCTGGGGCTGTGATCAGGGAACGGAGACAACCATGGATTTCAGCTTTACCGATGAGCAGCAGCAGTTTGCCGACGCGCTGCGCCGTTATCTCGGCGAGCAATACGGCTTCGAAGCGCGCCAGGCAATCGTGCGCAGCGATGCGGGTGTGTCGGACACGCAATGGAGTGCGTTCGCGGAACTGGGGTTGACCGCGCTGCCCGTGCCGGACGCGCAGGGTGGCTTCGGCGGCGGCCCGGTCGACATGCTGGTCGTGATGCAGGAACTCGGCCGTGCGCTCGTGATCGAGCCGTACTGGGCAACGGCGGTGGGCGTCGAGGCCTTGCGCATTGCCGGTTCCGGCGCGGGTGAGGATGCGGCGCTGCTGGAAGCCGTCGCGCAGGGGCAGAAGCGTGTGGCAGTCGCATTCCACGAACCGCATGCGCGCTACGACCTGTTCGAACTCGACACGCACGCGCGCGAGCAGGGCGGCACGTACCGGCTGACCGGCACGAAGTCGGTCGTCCAGCATGGCGTACAGGCGGATGCGTGGATCGTGCCCGCACGCGTCGACGGTGGCGGCATCGGCCTCTTCGTCGTCGAACGGGATGCCGCGAACGCGAAGGTGGTCGACTACCGGACGATCGACGGCCAGCGGGCCGCGACGATCGAGTTCAATGAAACGCCGGCGCGACTGCTGACGGGCGGTGCGCGCGACGCTGCGGCCCTCGAGCAGGTGGCCGATTACGCGACGTTCCTGCTGTGCGCGGAAGCGGTCGGCGTGCTCGACGAACTGAATCGCGCGACGGTCGAATACACGAAGACGCGCGAACAGTTCGGTGTGCCGATCGCGCGCTTCCAGGCGCTGCAGCACCGGATGGTCGACATGCTGATCCATGCCGAGCAGGCGCGTTCGCTGACCTACCTGGCAGCCGTACGCTACGCGAGCGGCGATGCCGATGCGCGGCGCAAGGCCGTGTCGGCCGCGAAAGCGCGTGTCGGCGCCGCCGCGCGCTTCGTCGGCCAGCAGGCCGTCCAGCTGCACGGCGGCATGGGCGTGACCAACGAGGTCGCCGCCGCGCACTTGTTCAAGCGGCTGACGATCATCGAGACGACGCTCGGCGACACCGATCATCATCTTGCCCGCATCGCGGCGCTGCCCGATTTCGCGCAGACCGACGCAGCATGACGGCGACGCGCGAGCGCACCAGACAAGGAGACACCGAGTGGGCATCAGTTATGAAGACCTGGTGGTCGGCAGTACCACCGAAGTGGGCCGTTACACGTTCGAAGCGGACGACATCAAGGCGTTCGCACAACGCTATGACCCGCAGCCGTTCCACCTCGACGAAGAAGCCGGAAAAGCATCGCATTTCGGCGGGCTCGTCGCGAGCGGCTGGCATACGTGTTCGGTGTTCATGAGCCTGCTCATCAAGAAGCTCGGGGCGGACTCGACGAGCATGGGCTCGCCGGGCATCGATTCGATCCGCTGGCTCAAGCCGGTGCGCGCCGGCGACACGATCACGATGTATCAGAAGGTCCACGACAAACGCGTATCGGAGAGCAAGCCCGATCGCGGCATCGTGTCGACGGAATGGGTCGGCGTGAACGGCGCCGGCGAGACGGTGATCACCGTGCATACCAAGGTGATCTTCGGGCTGCGCCATCCGGGAGGTACGCAGGCATGACCGACGTGACCTTGCCGCTGATCGCGTCGGCGCAGGCGCTGCAGGCGCGAGTCGGCGCGGAGCCGCTCGCGAGCGGCTGGATCGCGATCGACCAGCGTCGTGTCGATGGCTTTGCCGATGCGACCGGCGATCATCAATGGATTCACGTCGATCCCGAACGCGCGCGGCGCGAGTCGCCGTTCGGCGGCCCGATCGCGCACGGGTTCCTGACGCTGTCGCTGATTCCGGCGTTGATGGCCGATGCGATGCGTTTCGAGCAGAAGATGGGGGTGAACTACGGGCTGAACCGCGTGCGGTTCCTGAAGCCGGTGCCGGTCGGTGCGCGTGTGCGTGCGCTGTTTGCGGTAAAGGAAACCGCCGAGGCCGCGCGGGACGGTGTGCAGGTGACGTGGTCGGTGACGATGCAGGTCGAGCGTCCCGATGTGCCGCTGCCCGTCTGCGCGGCGGAATTCATCACGCTGCATTACTTCTGAAGCGGGGAGCGGCATGCACGGATGCCGCTCCGCCCGTCACATGCGTGTCAGTGCTTCGCGTATTGCGTCGCACCGAACAGCACCTCGCGTGCCTTGTCGTCCTGCAGCGCCTTGCGCATCGACGCGAGCACTTCGACACCGCGTTGCACGGCCGGTCGCGCGGCGATCGCGTCGTGCCAACGTTTCACGTTCGGCAATTCGTCGAGCACGATGCCCTGGTTCTGCCACGAGCGCGTCCACGGGAACGTCGCAATGTCCGCGATCGTGTACGCGTCGCCTGCGAGATATTCGGATTCGCCGAGGCGCTTGTCCATCACGTTGTACAGGCGTTTTGCCTCGTTCGTGTAGCGGTTGACCGCATACTCGATCTTCTCCGGCGCATACAGGCGGAAGTGGTGCGCCTGCCCGAGCATCGGGCCGACGCCGCCCATCTGGAACATCAGCCATTCGAGCGTCGCGTAGCGTGCGGCCGGATCGGTCGGCAGGAACTTGCCGGTCTTCTCCGCGAGGTAGATCAGGATCGCACCCGATTCGAACAGCGAGATCGGCTGGCCGCCGGGGCCGTCCGGATCGACGATCGCGGGGATCTTGTTGTTCGGGCTGATCTTCAGGAATGCCGGCTTGAACTGGTCGCCCGCACCGATATCGACCGGAAGGGCACGATAGGCGAGGCCCGTTTCCTCGAGCATGATGTGCACCTTGTGGCCGTTCGGGGTCGCCCAGCTATAGACGTCGATCATCGTGAACTCCTTTGTTGCATGCGGAAACGGCGCAGGCAGCGCCGCGACAGGCGGTCATTAGAGCATGGATCGATGCGGGCTGCTGGCGACGGGAACGTGCGTGCCGATGCGTGTGCTTGCGTGTTGCGCTAAGTGGTGCCGGGGGCGATTGCGTGTCGTCCCGAGTCGTCGAGATGGCGGCGTCGCCGTGCCGCATCGGGTCGATGCGGTGGCAACAGGTCAATTCGAAAGCGCGCGACCGCTCAGCGCTTGTAGCGGGGCGGGCGTTTCTCGAGAAATGCGGTGATGCCTTCGAGCCCGTCCGCATGATGCAGCGATGCGACGAAATGATCGCGCTCCGTGGCGAGATGCGCGTCGAGCGGTTGCGTCGTCGCGTCGTCGAGCAGCGACTTGATGCGCGTGAGTGCGTTCGGCGAGATGCCGGCGAGCGCGTCGGCCCATGCCACGGCATCGGTCAGTGCCGCGCCGGGCACGGCGAGCCGGTTGACGACGCCGAGCGCGTGCAGACGTTCGGCCGCAACAGGCTTGCCTTCGAACAGGATCTCGGCCGCGATCGCACGCGGCAGCGCGCGGGCGATGAACCACGAACCGCCTCCATCGGGCGTCAGGCCGACGCGCGCGTACGACATCACGAACTTCGCATCGTGCGCGGCGACGACCAGGTCGCACGCGAGCGCGAGCGAGAAGCCCGCGCCGGCCGCGGCGCCTTCCACCGCTGCGATCACCGGCTTCGTCGAAGCGTGGATCGCCGTTACCCATGCGGCGAGCTGATCGATGCTGTCGGCCTGGTAGGACGGATCCTTCGAGCGGTTGTCGAGCAGCCGGTTCAGATTGCCGCCCGCGCAGAAGAAGCGATCGGCGCCGGTGAGCACGACCGCGCGAATCCCGGGATCCCGTTCGGCGGTGGCGAGCGCTTCGATGCCGGCCGCGTACATGTCGGGATGCAGCGCATTGCGCGCGCCGGGGTTGGATAGCGTGAGGACGAGCGTCGATTCGCTCTCGGGCGGACGCGAGGCCAGCAGTTCAGCACTCATGCGAGCGTGTCTCCATCGGATGGCAGGGCTGCGGCAGCGGACACATAGCGCGTGCTGATGCGGGCGATGTCGCAGCAGAGGTATTGTTGTCGTGACGGACGCGAAACTTGCTTTAGACTAGCACGAACGTGCTTTTCAGCACGATGAATCCCGATGCGGCCGACACCGATGCGGCCGCGCTTCAGCAAGGAAGGAGACTCCGATGCTACAGCTGTGCGGTATTCCGTTGTCCAACTATTACAACAAGGTGAAGTTCGTCCTGCTCGAGCACGACATTCCGTTCGAGGAGTCGGTTTGCGGATTGCCGGTCAGCGATCCGGCACAGCTCGCCGATTCGCCGCTCGGCAAGATTCCCTTTCTGAAGACCGAAGAAGGCGCGCTGTTCGAGTCGCAGGTGATCATCGAGTACCTGGCGGCGCGCTATCCCGAAAAAGGCATTTTCCCGGCGAGCCCGTTCGCGGCCGCGAAGCTGCGCGAACTCATCGAGACGCTCGAACTGTATCTCGAATGGATGGCGCGCGAGGTCTACACCGAAGCGTTTTTCGGCGGCAAGGTTAGCGACGGGATGAAGGCACACGTCGAGAAGCGCCTGCCGCGCGCGATTGATGCATTCAAGCAGATGACGCGGTTTTCGCCGTATGTGCTCGGCGAGTCGTTCGGCCTCGCGGACATCGCCGCGTGGGTCCATCTGCCGGTCATCGGCATGGCGACGAAAGCCGTATTCGGGCGCGATTTCCTGCTCGATGCGGGCATCGACTGGAAGGCGCATGCTAAGAAGGTGGGCGAGCGCCCTGCCGCGCAGCGCGTGGCGGCCGAGCGCAAGGCGTATATCGACGCGACGAGCGCCGCGCGTTCGTAAGCGCGGTTCCCGCAGGGCGGCGTGCGACCGCCCGTGCGGGCCTTACAGGCGGGCGAGCCGTTCGAGCGCGGACGCGAGCGTGCTTTCCTGCTTCGCGAAGCAGAATCGGACGACGCCCGATTCGTGCGGCTCGTGATAGAACGCCGACACCGGAATGGCGGCCACGCCGATCTCCGACGTGAGCCACTTCGAGAATTCCGCTTCCGGCAGGTCGCTGATCGCCGAATAATCGACGCACTGGAAGTACGTGCCCGTGCAGGGCAGCAACTTGAAGCGCGTGCGCTCGAGGCCGGCCCGGAAGAAGTCGCGCTTCTTCTGGTAGAAGTCGGCAAGCGTCAGGTACGGCGCCGGGTCGCGCAGGTAGTCGGCGAGCCCGATCTGCATCGGCGTGTTCACCGTGAACACGTTGAACTGGTGGACCTTGCGGAATTCCGCGGTCAGCGCGGCAGGCGCCGCGACATAGCCGACCTTCCAGCCCGTCACGTGATAGGTCTTGCCGAAGCTCGACACGATGAAGCTGCGCGCGGCGAGTTCCGGATAGCGCGCGACGCTCTCGTGGCGCGCGCCGTCGTAGACCATGTGCTCGTAGACCTCGTCGGACAGGATCAGCACGTTGGTGCCGCGCACGATCTCCTCGAGCTTGCGCATGTCCGACTCGCGCCACACGGTACCCGTCGGGTTATGTGGCGTGTTGATCAGGATCATGCGCGTTTTCGGCGTGATCGCGGCCGCCAGACGGTCGAACGGGATCGTGTAGTCGGGCGCCTCCAGCGTGACGAACACGGGCTTGCCGCCCGCGAGTTCGATCGACGGCAGGTAGCTGTCGTAGGTCGGTTCGACGACGATCACTTCATCACCCGGATGCACCGTGCACATGATCGCGGTCAGCAACGCCTGCGTCGCGCCGGCCGTCACGGTGATTTCGGTCGCCGGATCGTAACGCCGGCCGTAGACCTGTGCGATCTTGTCCGCGATCGCGTCGCGTAGCGGCGCGACACCGGCCATCGGCGGATACTGGTTGTGCCCGTTGCGCATCGCGGCGGCAACCGCATCGACGATGCGCGGATCGCAGTCGAAATCCGGAAAGCCCTGGCCGAGGTTCACCGCGCCTTTTTCTGCGGCAAGCGCGCTCATGACCGTGAAGATCGTCGTGCCGACGTTCGGCAGGCGCGAGGGGAAAACGGGAGTCGTTGGCATGTCTGAAGGAGCGTTCATCGATACGGTCGAAATCGGGTGGTGCGGCGTAGGTCAGGCCGGCGTGGTCGTCGTGTCCGGCGCGGCGTCGAGCGAGCAGGCCTCGGTAAATGGCGCGGGCTGCGCGATCCGGAAGCCGAAGTCGCGTGCGGTGCGCTTCGCGAGCTTCAGCAGCGCGCGGTCTTTCGACACGAGCCACTCGGCCTGGGCGGCGCGGGCGAGTTCGAGAAACTTCTGGTCATCGCGGTCCTTGCACTTCGGCAGCGGCGGCGCGTCGGCGTCGACGGGCGGCGGCTCGACGAGGCTCGCGAGCCGTGCGACGGTCGCGAGTGCGGCCGCCTTGTCGATGGCGCGAGACCGAAACTGCGGATAGTCGAGCACGTATTCGAGCTCGGTCAGGCAGCGGCCGTCGATCACGGCGGCAAGCGCGCCGCGTTCCAGCGCGGCCCGGATCGGGCGCGTAGCGGGGTCGTCGAATACGAGGATGTCGATCCAGACGTTCGAGTCGAGCACGACGCGATGCGCGGCGTGCGGGGCGAGAGAGCGGGTCATTCGTTACAATCGGTGGTTTTCGTCTGACCGCAAGGCACGGCGTGCCAGCGAGCCTCTATGATAATCGTTCTCTCTCCAGCCAAATCCCTCGACTACGATACGCCCGCGCACGTCCAGTCTTACACGAAGCCTGCATTCGTCGACGACGCGTCCGAGCTGATCGACGGCCTGCGCAAGCTGTCGCCGCAGGACATCGCAACGTTGATGGATATCTCCGATCCGCTCGCGCGCCTGAATTTCCAGCGCTATGCCGACTGGTCGTCGACCTTTACGCCGGCCAACGCGAAGCAGGCCGTGCTCGCGTTCAACGGCGACGTCTATGAAGGTTTCGACGCGAAATCGCTGTCGTCCGCCGATCTCGACTATGCGCAGCAGCACGTGCGCGTGCTGTCGGGCCTGTACGGGCTGCTCCGTCCGCTCGACCTGCTGCAGCCATACCGGCTCGAGATGGGCACGCGCTTCGCGAACGCGCGCGGCAAGGATCTGTACGCGTTCTGGGGCGACCGCATCACGCGGGCGCTGAACGAACAGCTCGAGACGCGCAGCGGCACGGCGCGCGTGCTGGTCAACT
The DNA here is from genome assembly GCF_020420065.1 of Burkholderia sp. AU31624. Lineage (NCBI taxonomy): Bacteria > Pseudomonadati > Pseudomonadota > Betaproteobacteria > Burkholderiales > Burkholderiaceae > Burkholderia > Burkholderia sp. AU31624. The sequence goes on along the minus strand of NZ_JAIZRT010000003.1, from coordinate 6,030 downwards.
GCGCGTCGACCGAATACTTCAAGTCGGTCAAGCCGAAACTGCTGGCCGCACCGGTCATCACGCCGGTGTTCGAGGACTGGAAGGGCGGCCGCTACAAGATCATCAGCTTCCATGCGAAGCGTGCGCGCGGCCTGATGGCGCGTTTTATCGTCGAAAACCGTATTACCGACCCGAAGGCGTTGAAGGATTTCGCGACGGAAGGCTATGCGTTCGATGCGGCCGCGTCGAACGATTCGACTTACGTATATCGCCGGCGAGTCGGCGAGTGACCCTGCCGGCCGTTCACGAGACGGCCGGCGCATGCATGAGGCCGGGCAAGGGCTACACCGCCTGTTCCGGTCGCCCCAGGAGAGACAGATGGCCCTTTCGATCACCAGCAATTTCGACGCAGGCGCAATCGACGTCGTGTCGTGCGACAGTCCAGATGCGATTCGGCTGCGCGTGCGCGGCGACACCCGCTCGGAATTCGCGCAATGGTTTTACTACCGCTTGACGGGCGCGCGCGGCGAGCGCTGCGTGATGACGTTCGAGAATGCTGCCGAATGCGCGTATCCGTCGGGCTGGCGCAATTACAGCGCGGTGGCGAGCTATGACCGGGTCGACTGGTTCCGCGTGCCGACGACGTTCGACGGCAAGACGATGACCATCGACCATACGCCGGAATTCGACAGCATCTACTACGCGTATTTCGAGCCATACTCGGAAGAGCGTCACGCGGCGTTTCTCGGCGCGGTCCAGCAGTTGCCGCAGGCGAGCGTCGTCGAACTCGGCCGCACGGTTGAAGGTCGCCCGATGTCGCTGCTGACGCTCGGTACGCCGGAATCCGGCGGCGCGCCGAAGAAGAAGGTGTGGATCATCGCGCGCCAGCATCCCGGCGAGTCGATGGCCGAATGGTTCGTCGAAGGTCTCGTCAAGCGGCTGGCCGGATGGGGCGACTGGGCCGGCGATCCGGTCGCGCGCAAGCTGTATGATCGTGCGACGTTCTATATCGTCCCGAACATGAACCCGGACGGCAGCGTGCATGGCAACCTGCGCACCAATGCCGCAGGCGCGAACCTGAACCGCGAGTGGATGGCGCCCGATGCCGAGCGCAGTCCCGAGGTGCTGGCTGTGCGCGATGCAATCCATGCGATTGGTTGCGACATGTTCTTCGACATCCACGGCGACGAGGATCTGCCGTATGTGTTCGTTGCCGGGTCCGAGATGCTGCCGAGCTTTACCGAGCAGCAGGGCAAGGAGCAGACCGCGTTCATCGAAGCGTTCAAGGTCGCGAGCCCGGACTTCCAGACTGAACACGGCTATGCCGCGAGCAAGTACAAGGAGGACGCGCTCAAGCTCGCATCGAAGTACATCGGCCATCAGTTCGGCTGTCTGTCGCTGACGCTCGAGATGCCGTTCAAGGACAACGCGAACCTGCCCGACGAACGCGTCGGCTGGAACGGCGAGCGAAGCGCGGCGCTCGGCGCGGCGATGCTGGCGGCGATCCTGGTGCACGTCGACACGTTCGCGTAAGCGTAGCGTCGCCGTATGAAAAAGCCGGGGCATCTCAGGATGCCCCGGCTTTTTTACTTCTGTGGATGTCGTTTCGGCGGATCAGGACTTCTTCGCGGTCTTCTTCACGACTTTTTTCTGGCCGCTCGACTTTTTCGTTGCGACGGCCTTCTTGCTGCCGGTACGGCCTGATGCCTTTGCCTTGCCCTTGCCTCGGTGCGACTTGCCCTTGAATTTCTTCGTCGAGGATGAGGAGCGCTCGACGCGCGGCTTAAGCGGCGGAACCGGGTCGTTCCAGCTGAACGCGAGCATTTGCTGACCGACATAGCCGCATCGGAATTTCAGCGGCGTCGGGTCGCTGCCGTCGCTGTGGATGCCGAGGCCGTCGACCGTGACGATATTGTCGACCTTCACGCGCTGCTTGCCCTGGTCGAACGAGTCGTTCCATGGCGTGATCGTCGCGTTGCCGCTGTCGAATGCGTTCGGCGCGAAGTCCACGCGGTCGAAGGCCGACGACGTGCTGGCGATGAAGCTGCCGTGCGCTGCACAATCGGCGGCGAGCGGATCGGCATGCATTTCGTTGACGAATTTGTTGATCAGTTCGGAGCGCTGGTCGAGCAGATCGGCGAATGCCGGTGTCGGAAGCGCAAGCGACAGGCCCGCAATGCAGGCTGCCAGCTTGCCGAGCGCCCGGAAAATCCGGAGCGACGCAGGAGAGCTGTCCATCTGGTTATTGGTGAGGAGCGAATGAGACATCGGGCACGTATAGATGCCCGATGAAGAACCGGAGTTCAATCTTAGCGTAAAAAAGTTGTGCGGCAGTAGATGTCGCATCCTGCCGTACTGAGCGAGGGAGTGCCGGCGCGTGATGACGGCGCCGCCGCCGGAGGACAATTCAGGCGCGCGGGCCGCCGAGACGATAGCGCCGGACGTCGAAGGTCGTGACCCACGTGGGACGATAGACAGCGATGAGTGCGGTCGCCATGCCGGTGAACCACGCTTCGCCGAGTGCGAGCAGCGCGGTGTTCAGCAGATAGCCGGCAGGAATCACGACGGGAACGCCATCCGCGAGCGCGAGCTGAACCCCGGCTGCGGCAGCGGCGACCGCGATGATCGCGATGGCGGGCGACAGGAATCCCTGGCCGGTAATGAACGACGCGAGATTGTGCGGCAACCATGCGAGTGCGGCGCGCTGCAGCAATGCCGACACGGCGACCGGCAGCGCGCCGTAGATCAGATAGGTCAGGCCAATGCCCTGCCAGGGCGCATCGAAGATGATCGCGGCGACCGCCGTGACGGCGCCCATCGCGATCAGTGCGAGTGTCCAGTCGAACAGCGTGACGAGCAGCGTCGCGCCAAGCAGATGCATGACGATGCCATCGTCGAGCCACGCATTCGAGGCCCAGAGGACCGCAATGGCGGTGACGAGCGCGAGCCATACGTGCTGGAGCGTGGCGTCCTGCAGGCGCACGAAGGGACGATTCCAGATCGCGAGCGCGAGCAGAGCCGCGGCGGCGATCCAGCCACCGACGCCAACCCAGAGCGGAAGCGGTGTGAAAAGAAAACCCATGCGTCCATATTACTCGTTGAGCATCAAAGGTGGGAATCCGCACACACCGACCGTCGCAATATCGAGACTGTTTGGCTAGCGTTCGCGCCGGAACCGCGCCGGCGGCTCGGCGGCGATCGGCAGGTCCTGCGCGCTATCGATCGAGGCCGGCAACGGGTACGGGCGTTCACTCCGTTGCGTACGCAGCGGAACCGGGCCCTGTTCGCCGATGGGCGGCTTGCGCGCACGACTGCGGTTCGCCAACAGCACCTCGAGGTGGGGCGACAGCCACCCGTTGTAGATTGCGACCGCGGCGGCCCGGTTGGCGGCACCAAGCTGCTGGAAGATGCTGGCGAGGTGGATCTTGACGGTGCCTTCGCTGATGCCGAGTGTGCGAGCGATCATCTTGTTGGTGCTGCCCATGTGGACGAAGCGCATGATCTGCGCTTGCCGCGGCGACAGGAGGCCGCTCGGCGGCCGCCGGGGAAGCGACCCGGCGAGCGTCTGGAAATGGGCATCGTAGCGCGCCGCAGCAGTGGAAGGCAGCAGGCGGAGCGCGATCGGCGGAATGTAGTGTCCGCCCAGCAGCACGATCTCGAGCGCACGCACGATCAGGTGTGGCCGCGTGGAATGTGGGATCACGCCGGCGACACCGTAGTTGAAGAAGCGCTGGATGGCCTCCGGCGATGTTTCGTCGACGAGGACGGCGACAGGTGTCGGCGAGCACGCGCTGCAGAGCGCCTGAAGCTCGCTGAGCCGGCCGACGTCGAGCCAGTCGATCGCGACCAGGTCGAAACGCTGGTTGCGCAGCAGCCTGCGCGCCTGAAAACTGTCGGGCACATCGTTGATGCCGGCGTGACGGTCGATCTGTCGCAACAGGGCCTTCAGTCCGTCACGCCGCTCGGCGTCTGAATTGAGCATCAGGAACCGCATATTCAACCTCCGTAATGTGAGCCATTGATCTGCCGTCTGGCATGCCTTGGGTCTGATGATGACAAAGACCTTACACGATGTCTGCTTGGCTGAAAGGCTTAGGAAAAGTATGAAATTTCGGGCGGCGGGAGGACAGACAAGTAAAAAGCCGCTCCGGCGGGAACCGTGAGCGGCTTCAGGTGGGCAGGCCGTTGGGCCTGTTGTGCTGCGGATTAGTGGAAGTGCGGCTGGGCGGGGGACGCGTCTTCCGGCATTTCGGCGTGGACGATTTCACCGAGCGGATCTGCGTAGAGCGGCACGCCGCAGTCATCGCAATATTCGGGTTCGAAGCGGCCCGCGTGCCGCCGGACGTCGGTTACGCCGCATTCCTTCAGCAGACTTACGATTTCCTCGACCGGGCCTTCGATCGGCGCTTCGCCTTCGAGCGTCGCACTGTCGATCGACATATCGCCGTTTTCACGGCCGTAGAGCGGCCATACGACGCCGTAGATTACGTCGTTGTTCGCACGCCGCGTGAAGCCGACACGGTACTCGTCGATACGGCGTTCGCCGAAGCCGGCGACCACCGCGCGCAGCTCTTGCGGTGCCGCACCAAGTGTGTCGAATAGATAACGAATGGCCGTTCGGACCGTATGTGGACGGATACGTTCGTCCGCATCCCGGCAGGCCGAATAGTACGCGTCCGGAAGTAGGCATTCGAATTCGCAGCCGGGCAGCGCGATCGACAGGTTCGGGCCGCCTTGGGCCGTCCATTGCTCGAGGCACTGGCCGCGTTCGATCCGGCTGCCGTTTTCTTCTTCCTGCCAGCGGAACAGCGGTGCGCCGGCGGGGGCCGCGACGACGGCGAGCAGGAAGCGCGGGTCGGCCAGGATCGGCGAGGTTTCCGGCAGGTCGCCGAAGCTGAGCTTGGGCGTGTGCTGGCTGATCGCCCCATGTGCGAGCTGCTGGGCGAGCCGGTAGGTCTCGACGTGGTGCCGCGGCAACTGGTCGATACTGTAGAGGAACGGGGCAAGCCCGACGAGGGTACCGTTCGCAAGGACGTGCGCCTGCAGGTGCGTTCGAAGTGCGTCGGCAACGTCGCCCTTGAGCGGGCCCGATGGAATCATGTAGCGCGTCCATGCGAGAACCGGGACGGCGACCAGCAGCGCATCGAACGGTTGGCCGTCGTGCTCGATCACCATCGACTCGCTGTGCGTCTCGGCCATGTCGGCGAGCGCGCCGTAGGCGTCGGGATGATTCTGCTGCAGATGGTCGAGCGCTGCGTCGAGCGTGGTCTGGTTGCCGTTGCGGACAATCTTGGAGAGCAGCGCATCGAGCTTCGCTTCCCAGAAGCGGTCCTCGATGCGGCTGCCCGAGGCGAAGAGCGCAAGCGACAGGCCGACCAGTTTGTCGGCATCGGGGGGGAGGCGTTTGGCGATTCGCTGGCGCATATTAAAGACGTATATAGAAAGAGGCGAAGAGCCTCACATTCTAGTCCGTTCTTTGCACCATAAGCGGTCTCGTGCCGACACATGGCCGGCTGGCCAAATCGCAGCGTTTGTAAAAAAGTTGCTTCAAACCCCTTGCGCGAATGTCGCGAGCTACCTACAATCACGCCTCTTTCGCGCTAACGGAAACGCAGCGCGGAAGAGGGAAGCAGGGTTGGCGGTGTGCTGGAGTCAGGAGCGCACAACTGGCCTGGAAGTTGAGCCCCGCAGTCGCAACGATGTAGTGTAAAAAGTTGTTGACGAGCTGCGAAACACGGTTCATAATCTCGCTTCTCTGCTGCTGAAAACGCAGCGCTGCCGGGAAACACGAAGTTCCTCGCAGAATGCTCTTTAAAAATTAACAGCCGATAAGTGTGGGCGCTTGATGAAAGCGAGCTGATCCTCGGATCAGATAGCGAAAGTATCAAGAGTCTCACACTAAAGTAAGTCAGGTTTATGAAGTAATTCATATTCCTGTCAGCTTTGAGTGAGCGACCGGTTCTTAACTGAACCGAAAACAGTAACAGGTTTAAACTGAAGAGTTTGATCCTGGCTCAGATTGAACGCTGGCGGCATGCCTTACACATGCAA